>CANQVA010000022.1 GCA_947627175.1 uncultured Ruminococcus sp. | reverse complement strand
GTTATGGTAAACTTATTATACCATATCTCGGTTGGAATTTCTATTTTTTTGGGTTCATATCATTTTAACACATACAGAGGAAGATATTATGTCATTTATAATTGAAAATGGCATACTAAAAAAATACATACAGAAAAACAGCGAAACAAAAGTTGTTATTCCTGACGGCGTTCTGTTCGGTTCGTCAAGGGCTCACAAGGCAATCCGCAAAGATATGAGTTACTGCTTTTAGACAATGATTATACAGATTGTCTGTTATGGTAAATCATAATTTATATATTGAAAACACCTTTTGAATATTCAGCCCAACCGCCTGTAATAAAAATACATATGGTGGCAAAAGCTGTGTATAATGCAATAGGCAACAGTAAATACAGTTTTCCTTTTTTCATAGTTTTAAGAAAGATATAGATATTTGAAGGTAATGCCAAAGCGATCCATATCAGAAGTTCAATACACCCTAATAGAATGGAAACATCTTTTTCTAAACCTAAATCATAACTATAACCTTTAGAATGTCCGGTTATATCAAGAAAAATCCAACCAAAACAAATAGGAAATGAAAATGCGATAAAACTTGTCCAAAGAAAATTCAGGCAGTATATGATTTTATTTTTCATACTTTTCCTCCAGTAAATTCCGATTTATATTATTTTATTACATCAAATTATATCAGATAATGCTAAAAATGTCAATATATTTCCGAAATCTTCAAATTGATTCATTTTTATCGCCTCTTTAATTTTCATTTACAGAGATAACACCTTTTATTTTTCGCAGACGACGTTTTGCCAGTATTGTTATATCTTCATTTTCAGGGCATACAATCAAATTGCACTCTGAAATCATTCCTCTGTTTCTGTCATTATAAACTCGTGCCGAATGATTCAATATCGAAATATTCATATCAGAAAAAATTTTTGTGATTTCAAATATCAGACCTGTTCTGTCTTTTGAACGTATTTTTATAGATATTTTTCTATGATTAGGCATTTTCATCACTCCCTTAAAAAGTTTTCCTCATCTGATACCATATTGTGTTTCCATGTACGGAATCAGAGATACCTTCATTTACAAACCCGAATTTTTTATAAAAACCAATAAGTTTCTTCTTGCAGGTCAGAACAATTCCCTTGCGGTTAGCTTTTACGGAATCATGAATTACTCGATTCATCAAAAGTTCTGCATATCCGTTTTTCTGAAAATCAGGGTGAGTAACCACGCTGAACAACATCTGCCACGCACCGTTTTTATTGTGCATATCGGCATTTTCGTACATCTCATCTGTCAGATTTTGAATATCTGTAACCATACCGTTTATCATACTTATAATTCTTCCACCAAGTTCAACAATCCAGAAATTTTCGGGAAAGACCTGTATGCGATGATACAGGTCTTTTTCCGATGCAGCTTCACTTTCCGGAAAGCAGGCATTTTCAAGTTCTGAAATCATTTCCAAATCCTGCAAAACAGCGTGGCGTATTACGATTTTGCCGTTCATATATCAAGAACTTCCGGCTCAGCTGTGAAAGAATAAATCACGGCTTTTACATTATCCAAATAAAGCGTATGCGTATTTTCTCCGCCTGCTGTATACATATTTTTCAAATGCGGATACGCCTCAAGCATTGCCTTATGAACCTCAATACGGTTATCTTCTTTCAGCACGCCCGATACACGAATCCATTTATCAGGTGTACTCATTGCAGAAATTTCAAACTTCGGGTTGCTGTCAATCTGCTTTGAAACGGATTTTTCTTTGCTTGTAAGAATATAAATTTTGTCCTCAAAGAGAAGAGCTGTTCCAAACGGTCTTACTCTCGGCTGTTCTCCCTCAGAAGTTGCGAGATAATATGTCTTAGCCTCTGTCAAAAAATCATGTAATTTCTGAATATCTTTTCCTGCCATTGTGTTTTACCTCATCTTTCATTATAAATTATCGTATAAGTCTTCTGTAAAAGTAAGACTTCCTCTGTATCCCGCATATGTACGGTTGAATATCAATCTTTCGCTCATCGGAAACGATGCCAGAATAAACTGTATGTCCTTTTTCAAAGCGATCTCACGGTCATTACTGCTGCCAATCAGCAGAGTTATCTCTTTTTCCTCGTTCAGAATTTCCTGATTTATTTCATATTGGTCTGCTGTAAACACCACTCTCGGCGGTACTGCATACTCCATATCGTTTATCTGTTCAATTATCCTCTCTTTGTCTTCGGGACGGAAAATCGGTTCAGAAATGATAACAAGAACAGGCGTAAAACTGAAATCATTTGCCAGATATCTTGTAATACCGACTGCGTTGCTTGCATCTGCAACAACTGCAAATCGCTTCCAGCTTACAACGCCGACAGCTTGTGCCAGATAATTGTAAACGTACTGTTCTTCGGACTGAATGACCGTATCCACTAATTCATTGTCCAAATTCAAAGCCTTTGCGACTGCCTTCACAAATTTTGTTGTATCAGTCGCACCGATAAACAGTCCGGGTATTCTTATACTCGGAACACCAAATTTTTCCTCAAACTTCTTTGCAGGTCCTTTGAAAAGCCACGAATTCACGATAATATTCAGTGCTGCACCTGAACATTTCTTAATATCTTCTATACCTTGATTTTTTGTGAAAAATGTGTTGACTTTCAGTCCGAGACGGGAAAGAATACGGTCTATCTCTTCAAGAGTTCCGCTCCAGAAAGGATCGTGATAGGGAACAATTCCGAAAATATTTACGAGTTTTTCGTCTTTCGGAACATTTTCCTCAATGACCTGTTCGATCATTGTATTCCACACAATTTCATATCCGAGATTGCTGTCTCCTGCAAATCCGGGAGTTTCAATCGGATAAACTGCATGACCATTATTTTGAAATTCCTGTGTTACGCTTACAATATCATCTCCGATAATTCCTGCCGTACAGCCTGTAAGAACAAAATAGGCATCTGCATCTATAATGCCTATCGCTCCTTGAATCGTTGTGCGCAATTTTTCTGTTCCGCCGAATACAACTTCTTTTTCCAGCATATTACTGGACGGAAGTGACACACCGCTGACAAAACAGGACGACTTATGTCCGGACTGTCCCTGTTCAGCCGCCGTTGTCTGCATACAGCAGCCCGGTCCGGAATGTAAAATAGGACAGACTCTGCTGATTGCTCCGAGAACGGAATTTATTCCTGCAAGAACACAGCCGCCTCGTGGATTTTCCATTATCTGTGACATCTCAATTTCCTCCTGTGATGTATTTGAAAGCGTTTTCCTGATACCATGAATCTTTATACGGCAATTTAACGTGTTGTGCAAGTTTGACATTAAATCCGGAATTCTGAAGCTGGTCTGCAATTTTATTTCCCAGAAACAGCAATCCGTCGTATCCCATTGTCGGACGTTTTCCGTCAAGCACATGGGTAGTCGGAATCCCAATTTTGCCGCCCATTCAGGCACTCCGATAAATGCGTCAGGTTTCAGTTTGCTAAGTAAATTCGCCTGTTCAAAAGGCTGCATATTGGCAATGTCCACAACAAAATTTTCGTGTATGCCGTTCAGATATTCAATATCTGTCTGCGCATCTTCATCATAAGTCGGTGTTTCAAGTCCTACGAGTTCCATTCCGAAATCATCGATCAAAGCTGCCGCCGCAAAAGAGCGTCCCGTTCCGCCGCAGATGAATACTCTCTTTCCCTTCAGCCGATTTCTCAGATCGGCTACCAAAGGTTCAATACGCTCGTGCTCTTTTGCAATGATTTCCTCTGCTTCCTCTTCCTTGCCGAGTACCTTTGCAATGCCACGGTACCATTTGTCCGTATTGCGGATGCCAATGGGCATAACAGTGTGAGAATAGGGTATTCCGTAATCCTCCCGGAGAGTTTTCATAAATTCGTCAGCGAAAACTTTACAGATAGAAGTGGAAGCCTGTGCAGCAGGAATTTTTCTGATTTTCTCCAGTGAACTGTAAAACGGAATGTAGTTTGCCCTTGCACCTATCTGCGAAAGCATACGTTCCATTTCTTTCTGATCCGCATAGCTTACTGTTGTCGGGGCGAACAAATTCACAAGTCCTTCTTCTTTGGGTACAGATTCTTTTTTGAGAATATATTTGTTAATTGCAAGAAATGCCGCATCAAAGCCCGATGCACATATTTTGGATTTGAAACCCTCGCAATGGATAGGCACCATAAGCGTATCAGGATATTCCTGCTGTAAATCTCCTGCAATAGCGTCAATGTCATCTCCGATAATTCCGGATGCACATGATGCGTAGATAAATGCCAGTTTCGGATGATAGCGTTCTACTGCCTTTTTTACAGAATCACGGAGTTTCTGCTCTCCACCGAATACAACGCTTTTCTGGTCAATATTCGTTACAATAACTCTCGGATTTTTGATATTCTTAATTCCCCTGTGAGCCTGCCCTACACGGTACATATCAACAGCCATAATTGAACATCCGACACAACCCTGCGGTGAGTGAGATATAAATACAGAATCTTCCAACGACATCAACGCTGCCATACTGTTGATCTGCTGACATTGAAGTCCTTGTGCAAAACTCCTGTCTGCCCTTTTCAGACAGCCTTTTCTGAAATTTTCTTCAACTTCTTTTCCTGTCGTTCCCAAATCGTTTATTCTTCCAGGCTTGCTCTCACGCACGCCTGAATATTGTACATTTTCCATAATATCCGCCTTTCTGATTATTAAAATTCACATATGTTGATTGTATATTTTTCGGCATAATCTTTTATATTTTTTATCAAAGGATTTTCACCGCACACCTTACAGTTTTTATTTTTTGTGGGAAATTCAGCAATTCGTGTCTGCATTGAAAGACCGTCTATGATAAAAATTTTACCTGTAAGCAGTTCACCAATTTCAAAAATATATTTTATTGCTTCAAGTGCCTGAATACTGCCGATTATGCCAGCAACTGCACCGATAATTCCCGCCTGACTGCAATTCGGAACATCTTCGGGAATATCCTCAAAAATGCACCTGTAACAGGGAAATTTCCCTGGAACATATGTCATTACCTGCCCTTCAAACCGCAAAATTCCTGCATGACAAAACGGTTTTCCCAGCAATACGCAAGTATCATTTATCAGAAATTTTGATTCAAAATTGTCGACTGCATCTATAATAAAGTCGTAATTTTTAATTATATCTTCTGCGTTTTCGGGTGTGAGATTTTCGGGATATGCAGTTACTTCAATTTCGGGATTCAATGCATAAATGCGATTTTTTGCCGATATTGCCTTATTTTCAGAAAGTAAATCAGTTGAGTGGATAATCTGTCGTTGAAGATTGGAAATGTTCACGGAATCAGCGTCCATAATGCCGATTTTTCCGACACCCGCACCTGCAAGATAAAGAGCCGCCGGAGAACCAAGTCCGCCTGCTCCGATAATTAAAACTTTTGCGTTTTTTAGTTTCTTCTGACCGTCAATGCCTACCTGCGGTAAAATAATCTGTCTGTCATATCTTTTCATTTCTTCGTCGCTGAACTCCTTAAAATTATCCGCAAGCCACGCCATATAACCGCCCGAAAGACTGTATGCATTATAGCCTTTTTCTCTTAAATTTTCAGCAAGTTCAATGCTTTCTCTGCCGATTGTACAGTATAAAATAATTTTTTTATCTTTTGGTAATTTATCAGCATTTTCGTTTAATAAAACGGCTTTCGGAATATGTCCGTTCCGGTAAGCAATTTTGCTCCGCATATCCACAAATAAATAAGAATCATCAGGCATTGCTGAAATTTGCTGTAGTGTTAATTCCATTCAATATCCTCCTATATTCTTAATTATATCATGCATATAGGAATTATCAAATATATTTTTTCTATAACTTGTAATAGAATATGTCTATAACATCATATAAAGACCTCTTTTTTACAAGTTTTAATTTTTGTACATCATGATTTAAAAAGATATTTAACGTTAGTTTAATAAAATAGGTATATAAAAACTAATATACTTTTAGTATAATCATTTTTGTTATATTTGTGCATTTTTACCAATTTTTTTTTTTTTTTTTTAGTTATTTATACAAAATAACAACAAAACTCTTGAAATTGTGTGAATAATGTGATATAATTTGAAACAGATATTTATACAATTCACAAAAAAATCAGGAGGAATGTTTTATGAAAAAAATTATTGCGGGGGTGCTTGCTATGATGAATATCAGCATGATGAGCCTTCCAGCTTCGGCATTGGAATTTAGTGTGCTTGAATCTAGAATACTGGAACAGGGAAAAGATGTTATAAGTATGTTTAAAGAATCTGGCTGGGATAAATGTGTAGTTTATTCTGATGAAACAATTGCAGTTTCTTCTTATTATGTACCCAGTACATCAGAGACAATTGTAGTTGTACCAGATGATTTTTTCTGGACTTTTGGAACTGTAACCCAAATTGGCTATGATTCAGAACCCGCAATTAGAAATGCTGATGCTGTTACAGCAGTAGTTATTCCAGATACAATTCAAATCATTGGAGACAATGCATTTTCTGCATGTCCTAATTTAAAAGATGTCTATTACATTGGAACAGAAGACCAATGGAACACAATTGCAATCGGAAGTGGCAATGATAATTTGCTGAATGCGGAAATACATTGTGGGTTTACAGAAGAAGATTTATCTCCTTTTATGTATTCTGTTTTGGATGATGGAGGAATTGAAATTACTAAATACATTCAATATTTTCCAAATGGAGATGTAGATATTCCCTCAGAAATTGATGGCTATCCTGTAACCAGTATTGGAAGTAGTGCTTTTGCTTATTGCTACGATTTGACTTCTGTAACAATTCCAGACAGTGTAACCAGTATTGGGGATAGGGCTTTTTCCTATTGCTATGATTTAACTTCTGTAACAATTCCAAATAGCGTAACCAATATTGGAGAGGGAGCTTTTTCTAATACTGATTTAACTTCTATTACTATTCCAGATAGTGTAACCAGTATAGAAGATTATACGTTTTTTTATTGTACAAATTTGACTTCTGTTACTATTCCAGATAACGTAACCAATATTGGAGAGGGAGCTTTTTCCGATTGTACTGGTTTGACTTCTGTTACTATTCCAAATAGCGTGACTAACATTGGAAATAATGCTTTTTCAGGCTGCACTGGTTTAACCTCTATCACAATTCCTGATAGTGTGACCGATATTAGCCGTGCTTTTTCAGGTTGTTCTTCTTTACTTTCTATTGATGTTAGTGAAAACAGTTCCATTTATAGTAGTGAAAATGGAGTCCTTTTCAGTAAAGATAAAACAGAGTTATTACGGTGTCCTGTTGGAATTTCAGGTACATATACTATTCCAGACAACGTAACAAGTATTAAAAGTTCTGCTTTTTCTGGTTGTACCAGTTTAACTTCTGTTACTATTCCAGACAGCATAACAAGTATTGAAGAATTTGCTTTTTCCGATTGTACTGGTTTAACTTCTGTTACTATTCCAGACAGCGTAACAAGTATTGAAGATTCTACTTTTTCCCGTTGTACTGGTTTGACTTCTATCACTATTCCAGATAGCGTAACAAGTATTGAAGATTCTACTTTTTCCCGTTGTACTGGTTTGACTTCTATCACTATTCCGGATAGCGTGACCAGTATTGGAATGTGGGCTTTTTCTGATTGTACTGATTTGACTTCTATCATTATTCCAGATAGTGTGACAATTATTGGAGATAGTGCTTTTTCTGATTGTACTGGTTTGACTTCTGTCACTATTCCAGATAGCGTAACCAGTATTGGAATGAGTGCTTTTTCTCGTTGTACTGGTTTGACTTCTATCACTATTCCAGATAGCGTAACTGAAATTAGAGGTGGGACTTTTGAAGGCTGTACTGGTTTGATTTCTATTGATGTTGATAAAAATAACCTTGCTTATGTTAGTGAAAATGGAGTCCTTTTCAACAAGGATAAAACAGAATTATTACAATACCCTGCTGGAATTTCAGGTGCATATACTATTCCAGATGGTGTAACATATATTGGAAGTAGTTCTTTTTCTGGCTGTACTGCTTTAACTTCTGTTACCATTCCAAACAGTGTAACATATATAGCCAGTTATGCTTTTTATCTTTGTGATGGTTTGACTTCTATTGCAATAAAAAATCCAGACTGTGAAATTTCTAATGGAAATGGCAATTATGATTGCACAATTTACGGTTATGAAAACTCTACTGCACAAGCCTATGCTGAAGAAAATGGTTATAAATTTGAAGTTTTAGGAGAAGTTTCTGATTCAACAACCGTTCCGACGAATCCCGAAATAACTTTATGGGGCGATGTTAATCTTGACAAAGATATAAATATCTCCGATGCCGTTCTCATAATGCAGTCAATAGCAAATCCCGATGAATTTAACATTGAAAAACAAGGCAAATTAAACGGCGATGTTGTTGATAACGGAAACGGTCTCACAAACGTTGATGCTCTTGCTATTCAGTATGTTGAAATAAAAACAATTACACCCGACGCATTCCCTATGACATCAACAGAACTTGATACTTTATCTGAATAATTTCCTTTCAGATGAAAAAAGAGGTTAAGACATGAAAAATCACGTCTTGACCTCTTTTAATTTTTTCGGTGGTGATATTATTTAGTATCAACAGACTTTGATTTTCTCCATTACTTCAGCGATATTATCCCGAATACAAAGTTCTGCCATGCTGTCAGCCTGTGTTGCATCACGATTTAAAATAACAAGATGTTTGCCATGAAAATATCTTAAAAATCCGGCTGCCGGATATACATTAAGAGACGTTCCGCCAACGATTAGCACGTCCGCATCTGCAATTGCCTTTACAGCCTGTTCGACGGTTCTGTTTGGCAGGGGTTCTTCATAAAGTACAACATCAGGCTTTACGATTCCGCCACAGTCACAGCGTGGAATTTTTTCTGATTCCAGAATAAAATTTACATCAAAAAACTTACCGCAGTCCATACAGTAATTTCTATGGACAACTTACGGCGGACTTTTATCTGACGGCGGTTATAATATGCGAGTATCACGTTCGACAAGTCCTACAGGTCCATTTTACGATTATGCAGGTAATCCGGCAGTATTAGTTCCCGAAACAAATCTTGACAGTGTCGGACTTAAAGTAATGGGCAATTATAAATTCAGTTCACTTGATACAGCATATATGGCTTGTGGTCATAACTCCGTTCTTCGTGATGATGACGGACATTGGTATATGTTCAATCATGCACGTTTCGATGATGGAACTGAATTTCACCAACTACGTGTACGTGAAATGTTCTTTAATTCAGAGGGCTGGCCTGTTGTAACTCCTTTTGAATATGCAGGTGACCATATTTCAGAAGGCGGATATGATGAAAATGATATTGTTGGTGAATATGAATTTATCAATCACGGCAATGCAACAGATGGTAAAATTATAAACTATGTAAATATAAAACTAAATGCAGACCACACAATTTCAGGCGATGTAAAAGGCACATGGAAACAGGCTGATGACAGTGCAGAAGCTAATCTTGAAATCAACGGGCAGATTTACAACGGATATTTTATTGCCGCTGAAAATGAAAAGGGTACAAAAGTTATGTCGTTTACAGCAGTAGGCAATAATAATCAAACTGTATGGGGCGTTCAAAATACACCGTTTACAGGTACAGAAAGAACAGGTCTTGCCGATTACACAAACACAAACGCAGAACTTGTAACAGCCGGGGACACTGTTAAGAACGGAAGTTCTGTTGTAAATTTAAGTGATACTGATTTACTTAGCGGTGTTGTTTACTACATCACAAATAAAAACAGTGGACTTTCTCTTGATATAACAGACGGTAAACTTGATGAAAATACAAATATTCAACAGTGGGATTTCAATAAATCATGGGCACAGCAATGGCGACTTGTTTCAGTTGATGATACATGGTTCAGAATTGTTTCTGTTGGCGATGAATCAAAATGTATTGCAGTTTCAGAAAATTCAGCAAATGACGGCTTGAATGTTGAACTTCAAACATATACAGGTGCAGAAAATCAGCTTTTCAGACTTGAAAAAAGCGGTATGTATTATGGCATTATCTCGAAATGTTCAGGCGGAAAAAGTGCACTTGATGTTTTTGAGTGGTCAACCGAAAACGGCGGTAATATAAATCAATTTGCCTATAATTCATATGACTGTCAGCTTTGGAAAATCACTCCTGTTAATCCTCATGTGACAAATTCAAAGTACACTGTGCGTAACCTTAACAGCGGTCTTTATATGGCTTACAATGCAAAAAATATTGAACAAGGTAACAGTACAGTATGGACGTTCACACAACTTGAAAATGGTATGTATACTGTCACAAATGCAGACGGACTTGCTTTGACTGCTGAAAACGGTTCAGGCAAAGACGGTACAAATATTATGCTTGCTGAAAATAAAGGCGATATTTCACAGCAATTCCGCCTGAATTGCAACAAAGACGGAAGTTATTCACTCCTTACAGCAGTTTCGGACTGCAAATCTTGTGTTGACGTTTATGAAATAAGTACTGAAATCGGTGCAAATCTTTGTGAATGGAATTTCTGGGGCGGAGAAGGTCAAAAATTTATCCTTGAACCGTATAATTCAAAAACAGTTAATCCAAAAGTAAAAGGCGATGTAAATGCAGACGGTGATTTTACAATTGCAGACGTTGTTTTAATGCAGAAATGGCTGCTCAATGTGCCTGACAATCAACTTGCCGATTGGAAAGCAGGAGATTTATGTGAGGACGAAAGACTTGATGTTTTTGACTTGTGTATTATGAAAAAAATGTTATCACAATAAAATAATAATGACAACACCGCACGATTTTGTGCGGTGTTTAGAGTCATTGTTTATTTCTGTACTTCTTCAATAAGGCAGGTATGACGTTTTTCTTTTTTGTCGTAATTGATTCCTACAAGAAGAATATTTCCGGAATAATCTGTAAGACTTTCTGTATATTGTTTTTGTTTGATTTGCTGAATAGCTGTGTCGGCATTCTGATTCCATTTTAATTCAATGACTAATGCGGGAACATTCCGGTTTTTTCGTGGCAGAAAAACAATATCTGCATAGCCTTTTCCCGTAGGCAATTCACGAATCATGAAATAATCTTTTCTTGCTGAATAATATGCAAGTGAAATTACGCATGATAAAGAATTTTCATCATTATAACTTAGAATAGAAGTATTATCCTGATGACACTGTTCAATTAAATCTGCGACTGTTTCTGCATCACATTGCAGTGTTGCTTTCAGTAAATCGTCTGAACGTTTCAATAACTGTGTAACTTCTGACCAGTCCATATTTCGTATGGTGCTTGCAAATTGTTCATTTATTTCATAATTTGGAATAAAAACTTCTTTTGTTTCTAAATCATATGTTAAATATCCAAGATGAATTAAAAGTGTCAGTACATCATCAGCAGATTGAAATGTAACCATATCATTGGCAAAATTAGATATATCAACTTTATGACGTTCTCCTGCAAGCAGTCTGATAATAGTATTCTGCAATCCGTCAAAATTCAGCACAATATAATCTTGTAACGCTTTATAAGTTTCTGTCATTGTCCAGAAATTCTGAAATTTTCCTCTTGTCAGAGATTCTACAACAGATTTCGGGTTATAAATTGCAATGCCGTCCATATCATAACCATCATACCAGCGTTTCATTTCATCATAATTTTTACCATACAGATTACAGAGTTCTGTTACTTCAGATTCCGTAAATCCTGTATATTCGGAAAATGGTTCAGCATAGGTCATGCAGATTTCTGTGAACATATTCAGTGCTGAATGTTCACCATATTTTTTTATTGGCAGAATACCAGTCATATATGCCAGTGCTACATAACTTTGATTTTTCAACAAATTTCGCAGAAAATTAAGATACCCTCTTTGTGATTCTGTATCATTTTTATGTTCACGGAATACGCAATCCCATTCATCTATTATAAAAATAAATGGTATTCCCTTTTCGGAAAAAATTGTTTTCAATACCAAAACAAGATTATTCCAGTCAAAACAATCAACATCTGTATTTTCATGCTTTAATTCGTGGAGAAGAATATGATTAAGATAGTTGATAGTTTCCTGTATATCGCCCTGTTTAACAAATTCTGTCATGTTGATGTGAATGACATTATATTTATTCAGATGTTGTTCAAATGAAACATCATCAGCAATTTTGTAATTCTTGAATAACTCTCTTGAATCACAACCTCTGCTATAATAGGCAACAAGCATATTCGCCGCCATTGACTTTCCGAAACGGCGTGGACGGCTGATACAGACATATTGTTGTTCAGTGTTTATAATTTCATTTGTAAGCCGAATCATCTCTGTTTTGTCTACATATATCTTTGAGTTTATTGATTTTTTGAAATTAGTATTGTCCGGATTCAGAAAAATTCCCATTTTCTTATACCTCCCTTTTATTTTCTGTTTTTATTATATCACAACATTATACAAAATGCAACGTATTTTGGAGAAAATAAATTTCAAAAATTTACATTATCCTATTGACAACTAATAAAAAAATATGATAAACTGTATTAAAAGAAGTTAGTCAGTAATGAAACCGTAAAATTTTGTGATGTCAATCATAATAATAAAATCAAGGAGGAATGATAAATGAGTAAAAAAATTAAGAAACTATTTTCCACTGCTGCTGCCCTCACAATGTGTATGAGTGCAACCGTAAACTTCACGCCGCCGCAATCTGCTAATGCTGCCTATGGTGTAGGCGGAAACGGAAAAGCTATCATGGAATATCTTGACAGAGGTATTTATGCAGTAAAAAGCGGAAACGGTATGTTTGTAAGTTGGCGTTACAATGCGAATGATTCAGATAATGCTGAATTTAGGCTATATCGTGATGATACACTGATTTACACAAGCAAATCGGGCGAGCCTACTTGCTATCAGGATAATGACGGAAAAACTACATCAAAATATCGTGTTGACTGTCTTGACGGCGGAAAAATAACGTCATCGGAAAGCTGTAAATTTACATCGGGAAGTAATTATTTTGACATTGCACTTAATAGTCCCGGTTCTCAATATTCTCCGAATGACTGTTCTGTCGGAGATGTTGACGGAGATGGACAGTATGAGATTTTTCTCAAATGGGATCCTTCAAATTCACAAGATAATTCAAAGAAGGGCGTAACAGATAATGTTTATATCGACTGCTACACATTGACGGGAAAACAACTTTGGCGTATAGATTTAGGTAGAAATATCCGTGCGGGTCAACATTATACTCAGATGTGCGTTGCAGATTTCGATTGTGACGGAAAAGCTGAACTTATTACAAAAACAGCCGACGGAACGAAAGACGGCACAGGTGCAGTAATTGGCGATGGTTCCAAATCTTACGCAAATTCAGACGGTTATATACTTGAAGGTTCGGAATATCTTACACTTTTTGACGGAGCAACAGGCAAAAACCTTGATACAATAGATTTCCCCGTTCCACGTGGAAAAGTTTCCGACTGGGGCGACAATTACGGAAACCGTGTTGACCGTATGAACGGTGCAATTGCTTATCTTGACGGCGTTCATCCGAGTGCGGTTTATGGCAGAGGTTATTATACACGCCTTACTCTTTCAGCCGTTGATGTACAGAATAAAAAACTTGTGAAACGTTGGGTATACGATACAGGAAATGATAAAAACGCTGCCGGCTGGGGTTGCGGTAATCATAATGTAATGGTATCTGATGTTGACAACGACGGCAAACAAGAAATTTGTATGGGTGCATCTATGATAGATGACAACGGCAAACTGCTATGGTCAACAGGTCAGCTTCACGGCGATGCTATGCACCTTGGCGACCTCATTCCCGACAGAGAAGGTCAGGAATTATGGATATGTCACGAAGATGCACCATATGGCGAAAGTTGCGTTGATGCAAAGACGGGTGAAATAATATTCCATGTAGAAGGTGCAAAAGATACAGGAAGATGTGCCGCTGATAATATATGGGCAGGAAATAAAGGTGCAGAGTTCTGGGGTGCAGCAGACGGAAATATGTATGATACCACCGGAAAAAGTATCGGTGCAATACGTCCTGCACAGAATTTCTTTATCTATTGGGACGGCGACCTTGAACGTGAAATTCTCGACGGCAACAAAATTTCAAAAATGACTGCTTCTGATAAAGTAAGCACTATCTTTACGGCAGATGACTGTTCAGGAAATAACAGTACAAAAAATGTTCCATGTATTACGGCTGATTTGTTCGGTGACTGGCGTGAAGAGCTTATTCTCAGAAATAATGACAATAAATCTATCCGCATATGGTGTACAACAGATACAACAGAAGTACGCCTTACAACATTGATGCACGATATGCAGTACAGAATGCAAAACGGCTGTCAGCAGAGTTGTTACAATCAACCTCCGCATACAAGTTACTATCTCGGAAGTGACGTTGCACTCCCTGAAAGACCGCAGATACTTCTTAATGGCAACGGTGGAAATGTAGAACAGCCTGATACTTCTGCTTACAATATGAAATTTGATTTGGGAGCAAATGCACAAAACGGATTTACAAGTGTAAGTTCAACTGTAAAATATGATAAATCAAAAGGATATGGATTTTCCGGAAATGATGTCAAGGACGTTACAGCCTCTGGAAAAGATGAACTCAGCGATGCGGTTCAGTTTACAGGAAATACTACATTCAACGCAGATGTTCCTAACGGTCTTTACAGAGTTAAAGTAACGCTCGGCGATACTCAACGTACAAGTGTATATATGGAAGATATGCTACAAATAGTCAATATGACGGGAAATAATGCAGTTGATGAAATACTTATTCCTGTTACGGACGGTCAGCTTAATATAAGAGCCGCCGCAGGAAAAGAAGGATATGCTTATACAATAAGTTCTCTTGAAATAGAAAAAATATCAGATGAAGCCGTTCTTCCGCCAACTATTTGGCTATGCGGTGATTCCACAGTATGCAATTATTATCCGCTTGAAACAAGCACACAGGCAGGCTGGGGACAAATGCTCGGAAATTACGTTGATAAAAGTTGGAATATACGCAATATGGCGGCAAGTGGTCAGTATGCAAAAGGATTTGTTGATGCAGGTCAATTCGATGCTATTGAAAAATACGGTAAACCGGGAGATGTATATATAATTTCAATCGGAATAAATGATACAAACTATTCTGATAAAGATGAATATTACAAAACTGTTACCGACATGACAAAACGTGCAAAGGCTAAGGGAATGGAAGTTATACTTGTTAAACAACAGGGACGTAACGGCGATGCACAAAGAAATCCTTTACTTACAGGCAGATGGTTCGGCGAACAGCTTGACCAGATAGGAGAAGAGCAGAATTGTCAGGTAGTTGACCTTTTCAATTTATGGCAGGATTATTGTATTTCTGTAGGAGCTGACAAAACAACAGCTATGTATATGGACGGAGACCAGCTTCACCCGAACAGAGCAGGTGCAACAAAACTTGCTGAACTTTTTGCTACACAATTCAAACATACACCTTCAGACAACACAAATGAAATAATTGACGGAACAATCTATACTATTAAGAATGTCAACAGCGGTATGTATCTTGATGTAGACAGCGGTGTGGCTGAAAAGGGAACAAATATACAGCAAACAGCAGATAAAGGCAACAAAAATAAATTCAGAGTTGTATCAGCAGGAAATGGATATTTTTATCTTATGTCACTTCTTGGTGACGGTAAAACATATGCTGTAGATGTTTCAGCTAAAAAAGCAGATGACGGCACAAACATTGCAATATATAATTTTAATGGCGGAGATAATCAGCAGTTCAAAATCACTGAAAATAATGATGGCTCATACACCATATACACAAAAATTTCAAATGATGCTTCATGTATAGAAGTTGCCGCAAAGTCAAAAGAATCCGGTGCAAATGTTCAGGAATGGACTTACAATGGCGGAAATAATCAAAAGTGGATTTTTGAAAAGGCTTCCGATATTATACTCGGCGATATTGACAACGACAACAGAGTTGATATATTTGATATGGTTTTAATGAGAAAAGGTCTGATTGATAATTCTTTCGATGATAATCAGAAACTTCACGCTGATGTAAATTCAGACGGCGTTGTAAACGTTGCAGATGCTGTTGAACTTCAGCAGTTTATTCTTACAGGTAAATCATTTTGAAAAATAATTAAGCAATTAAACTAAATAAAGATATACGAAATTAGTCCCTCACCAAAAAGATGAGGGACTGATTTTTAGAATTAAAAGGTCTGACAGGAAGAATCGACAAATTAAAGAAAATATTTGGTTAAAGCAAACAATTATTCTTACGATTTTCATACAAAAATACCATTGAAAAATGCAGAAAAATATGATATAATAAATATGTATTTTTTACAGGGAGGAAGATATTATGTCATTTAAAATAGAAAACGGCTTCTGAAAAAATACAGATTCTATTCATTATAATGATGACGACTAAAACAATAATATCTAACCTGATTTTTCGATATAAATAAAAAACAGAGAGGAAAAATATGAAAAAGAAGAAAAAATATACAGGCTATAAAAGAAAAATTCCTGAAAATATCAAGGTCATTCCGATTGAAATTCCGGCTGAATTTACAGCGGAAACAAGATATGTTATTATAAACAGTGACACAGGAGAAATTTTTGATGATGCACAAGGATACGGCTACAAGACACCGCAGAAAGCCTATGCTGCTTTTAGTTGGAAAAAGAAAAGTCCCGAAGAACATATTGAACAGGAATTGAAAAAGAAAGAAGTGCAGGAATGGTGCAAAAAATATGAATCTGTTGTAAAAAATATTGAAGATATTATATTTATTTCCATAAAAGAAAAAGTGCCTTATAATATCCAGGAAATTCTTGAAGTCATACCTGAAGAAGCAAAAGCAGAAATGACTTTTACAGTCAGTGAATTATTGAAATATTTTTAAACAAATCAGAATTGAAAGGAATGAAATGTCATGAATGAACAATCAGAGAAATTACAGGAGATTATTTCTCATGCGAAAAAATTAGTGTTCTTTGGCGGAGCCGGCGTTTCTACAGAAAGCGGTATACCCGATTTCAGGAGTGTAGACGGCTTGTATCATCTGAAATATGATGTTCCGCCGGAGCGGATTTTAAGTTACAGCTATTTTATGAAACATACAGAAAAATTCTTTGATTTCTACCGTGATAAGATGCTTTATCTTGACGCAAAACCTAATTCCGCACATCTGAAACTTGCAGAACTTGAAAAAAGCGGTATTCTTTCAGCAGTTGTAACGCAGAATATTGACGGTCTGCACCAGCTTGCAGGAAGTCAGAAAGTCTATGAACTGCATGGAAGTGTCCATAGATAATAATAACCTGTATCCGCATTATACTCTATAAAAGGCCCCTCACCTGATTTATAATATCCTCCTGCAATTTTCGTACCGAAATAACTGTCAATTATTCTGCCGTCTGAAGTTGTACCTGTTTTCGGGTGAATGCATTTACCTGTTGCGGGGTCAATTTCCAGAGTAAATATACCGCCTGACCATGAACCGTAAACCATATACATTTTACCGTCTGTACCATAGTAAATTGTAGGGTCTATAGCGTTAGGATAGAGATAATTATTATAATTATGCTTGCTGAACCAGTCGTCATTATAGGTAACTTCACCTGCATCTATAAGTTCATCTATATTTGTGGAAGTATATTTGCAGTTTACATTTTTAGTTGAACTTGTTGCAAAACTGTCATTATCGGTGAAACCTGAATAAATCAGCGTATCAACGAAAGTGTATGGACCTTCTATATTTTGTGAAACAGCATAGCATATTACTGAACGCATATATGTTGATGAAGTGCAGAAATACATCACGTATGCACCTTTTGAACCGTCCGTATTGACGTAATCAGGATTCCATATAACATCGGGAGCCCATACCGAAAAACCACCCTCACAATCTTCAAGGTCTTCACCAGCCCATGCAAAAGCCTTTTCGAGGTTCTTTGACAAGTCGCCAAATTCAACGTTATTTTGAGTAGCATATCCATTTGTAAATGTATTCCAGTTAATTAAATCAGTTGATTTTCCGGCATCTATATGTGAACCGAAAACGTAATATGTGCCATTCTCTTTTATAATTGACGGGTCATGAACTGATATTCTTGTGCCTGCCGAATAGCAATTCATTCCTGAAAATGCAGATAAAAGAACGCTGAGAGATGCAATAAATGATAATAATTTTTTCATATAAGTATCCTCCGTTATACTGTAAATTTAATTAAACAATACTCAATTTTAACATATTTTAGCATATTATGTTGATAAAGTCAATACACTTTTTGAACAAATTAAAAGCAATAAAATTGTCAATAGTTAATAATTGAATAATTATGTAAAATTATAACTCAAAAGATAATATATTATTTTTTATAATTTAAAAGTAAATCATTTGATAATTTTATTAAAAACCAGCTTCAAAGTCAGATTTTTTTGTTATCATATTTAAAAATATACAATTCGGACATAAAAAACGACAATTCAGACTTAATTCAACAAAAATGTATTTTTATATGGTATAATATTAAGTTGTTGGTGGGCGTTGGTTATGCAAACGAAAGAGGTGAATTGACAAGGGGAATGACTGTAAATAATTTTAAATTTTAGAAAATTAACAAAAAAATTATAGACGGATTGCACATAATGTCTTGATAAATTGCGATTATTGTGCTACAATTATATTAAAACGATATATACAGTTTATATTGTCAGGAGGAACTTTATGAAAAAAAATATTATTTTATTGCTTTTAATTCCTGTTATGGTGCTGTCAGGCTGTACTAAAAAAACTTCTACTGATGAATCAGATGTTTCGACTAATAGCAAAGAACCATACTATGTTGATGAGTATTGCAATATCTATGAAAACGGATTGATTTATCATCAAAATGATACTCTCAGATACATGAATTTTGATACAATGGAAAGTACAGTATTTTGTCCCAAGCCAAATTGTTCACATAATACTTCTGAATGTATTGCTAAAATGATTGAAGGAAATTCTTTTATATATAACAATTATATGTATTATTTTGATGCTAAAGAAGGAGTTAATGAAACGCCTGAAGGGTCTGAATTTTTTATTGACTCAAAATTAAAAAAAGTTTCGTTAGAAACTTCAGAAATTGAGGTGGTGTCTGAATTTACAGATTGTGAACCGGACGGTCATGGAAATGATTATGTAATTGACGGAAATCTGCTTTATTTCTGCGGTAATGACATGAATCCTGAAAAAGGTGAATTTGGTGGTGTTGACTATGCAAATGCAGGTGGTGTATTTTCTGTTTGCTCTATAAATCTTGATACAGGAGAATATACCAATTATGGAAGTATTTATAATGGTGAAGAATATCCGGGCATGGAACGGTCGGCTGGTGCTAACTTTAAAGGGCTTTATAATTCTAAATTATACATACAATATAGTTTTATGAAAGAATATGATGATTCATTTGAAGGTGATGCACGTGATCAATTTACAATATTAAATTTTGAATTTGATTTAAAAACACACGAAATAAAGCAAAGCGAATTACCCGATGGTTCTCATATGGGTGATGATTTTTATGTTTACAGTAATTATCCCGAAAATTCAACTACCATACTTGATAAAGATAAAAAGTATATTGTTGAAGGTGCAGATGCAGGTATTATGGGAAAATATTTTAACGGTAAACTATTTATTAATAATGAATGGTATGATGTTAAAGATAATTCACATCATAGTCTTGGAGAAGAATATGCATTTTTTAGTATTTTAACAACTTATGATAAGTATTATATTTTTGCTACGGGAAATAATAGTAAATTTATTAAATTAACAGAAGAAGAATTGCTTGCACTTGATAAAGGAGAATGATTATGAATAATCTTAAACTTCAAAAAATCAATAAACATTACGGCAGGAAAAAACAAGCGTTGTATGATTTTACATTTGAATTTACAAATGGAATTTATGGACTTCTTGGCCCTAACGGAGCAGGAAAGTCAACGCTGATGAACATTATTACAGATAATCTTCTGCCAGATAAGGACGGCGGAAAAATTCTATGGAATAATGAAGAAACAAAAGCTTTAAAAGATAAATTCCGCAGTCGATTAGGATTTATGCCTCAACAGCAGAATCTTTATGAAAGCATGACAGCCCGTACTTTTCTTAATTACGTTTCTGCCTTGAAATGTCTTGACAAAAAAACTGCCGTAAATGAAATTGAAGAAATTATTGAACGTGTTGAATTAACTGAAAGTATAGATAAAAAAATGGGTGGTTTTTCGGGAGGAATGAAACAAAGAGTGCTGATAGCGTCCGCACTTTTAGGAAATCCTGATTTAATCGTACTTGACGAACCAACAGCAGGACTTGACCCGAAACAAAGAGTAATAATAAGAAATATTCTTTCCAATCTCGGAGAAGAAAAAATTATAATCGTATCAACGCATATCGTTTCTGATATTGAAACTATCGCTAAGGAAATACTCTTCATAAAAGAAGGTCATCTTATAGACAGCGGAACAATTCCCGAATTGATTGAAAAAGTAGAAATTCCCGAAAAATCACTTGAAAATCTTTATATGCAATATTACGGGGAGATACAAAAATGACAGTATTATTAACAGAATTAAAAAAACTTTTCAGCAATAAAATATTTCTTCTGATAATATCATCTGTTTTTGTTCTGAATGCTTATCTTGTTTTCAGAACTGCTAATTCCGCAGAAGAAACTCCCGAAGATTATAAAAGGATATATTCTGAAATAGACGGTCTTTCAGATGAAGAAAAGCTGAAATGGTTCAATGGACTTACAAATGATTTTTCGGGACAACATCAGTATAACTGGAAACTTATTTACGAATTGCAGGAAGAATGTTATAATGTTGTAAATTACAAAGAATATCTTGAAAGCATAAAATCACAGGCAAGTTCTATGATAAATGTTTCAATTTTTGCAAAGCCTGATACTTTCAATTACAGGAGTATTGTTAAAACTCCCCCTGCTTATGAAAATGTACAAGATGTTAAGCCGGTTTTCGATGTATCTAAAGGAATTATTTCAGCTACTGACAATAGTTTTACAGATATTTTTTGTGGATTCATAGTATTATTTGCAACGTTGCTGATAATGATTTCAGACCGTGAACAGGGAATGGCGGGATTTCTTTTTTCAATGAAAAGAGGACGAAGTTATTTAGTATATATGAAACTCATAGCACTTATGACAGTGACTTTTAGTATAATACTTCTTATTTACACTGAAAATCTTATAATAACTTCACATATTTACGGATTAGGCGATTTATTCCGACCTATACAATCCGTCAACGGATTTATAGGTTGTAATCTGAAAATAAATGTTATAGAATATTTGCTTTTGTACTTGTTTTTCAAGTTCATTGCATTCGGAGTAATAGGAGCAATTCTTACACTTATAGCAATAAATACAAAAAATGTTGTATCTTTTTACGGAATATCGGCAGTTATTTTTATTGCAGAAGGAATTGCCTATGTAAAAATTCACCCATTATCTATTTACAGTATTTTCAGATATATAAATCTTGTTTCATTTACAAAAATAAATGAAATTTTCTGTAATTACAAAAATATAAATTTCTGGGAATATCCCGTTCCGCTTATTCCGACATCTGTCGGAGCAGTTATTATTATATTTTTAGTATCTGTTATTATTTCAGCATATTTATATGCAAAAAAACGAAATCTGGAATTTAAAAAAGTTAGTTTCAAATCAAAAATCAAAAGTAAAGGTAAAATACACTCATTATATTATTATACATTTTATAAATCTCTTATTATGCAGAAAGGGCTTATTGTTATAGTAATTTTTATAGCCGTTAACGCTTTTGTAAATCAGAATTTTTATAAAAAATATGATTTTGTTGATGTTTATTACAGATATTATGCAGAGTTGCTTGAAGGTGAAATCACACAGGAAACTATTGACTTCTGCGACAGTGAAACTCAAAGATTCAATGATATACAGGATAAAATTGATGAACTATCAGCTGAAGACCCGGTTGCAAATTCATATGAACTTAATGAACTCAACAGAGAATTATTTCCTCGTGTAGGTTTTGAACCGCTTAAAGAACGTATAGAAACAATTAAAAATACTGACAATGCAGAGATTTTCTATGATACGGGATATAAAAGGATTTTTGGAATAAACGGCTATGATGATGATATGAAATATGCACTGCTGTCAATTTTAATGTGTATATTTTTAATTTCTCCAATGATTTCAAATGATAATAAATATAAAATGATGTATATAATAAATTCAACAACTTCCGGAAATAAAAGCTACATTCACCGAAATATTGTTGTTTCTGTTATTTATGCAATTATTTCTGCTATGATTTGGATGATACCGTATACTCTGACAGTTTCGCAGTATTATGACCTCAAAGGTCTGAATGCTTCCATAAAAAGTATAATTGATTTTGCAGATTTTCCAATCAATATAACTGTTCTGCAATATATGCTTATACTATATTTTCTCCGAACACTCGCACTTATAATATGCTCACTTATTATACTTTGGATTTCCTCAAAATGCAGAAATATCACAACATCAATTCTTATAAATTCAGCTGTTTTTGCACTCAATATCATAATTTATCTTCTCGGTGCAAAAATAATGGTAAATGTAGGTTTTAATGCATTACTTAGTATCAATATCATTTTGAATGATATTTCTTTTATACATTTCCTGCCTTTTATTATATTATTGATAATTTTTATATCAAATAAAATCAAAATAAAAAATTCTCTGTAAAAAATTATAATTTTTTAAAACGTTTACATATGTAAACGTTTATTTTTTGAAGAATTGAATAATCAATAAAAATACATAAAAAGAAGAAAAGTCCCGAATAACCGGAACTTTTCTCCCAAAAATAAAATGATAGGAATCCGTATAATATGAAAAATTGGCGTGCCTGGAGGGATTCGAACCCCCGACCTACTGGTTCGTAGCCAGTCACTCTATCCAGCTGAGCTACAAGCACATTGCCCTATTGCCTAATTATTATATCATATATTTTCTGAAATGTCAAGCATAAAATTAAAAAAACATCAGAATATACATATTTTAGCATTTATATAGTAATAAATATATAAAAAAAGTAGAAAGTGTGAAAATAGGCTTGACTTTTAATATTGTTTGTGATATAATAAATATCGTTGTGAGAGACATTAGCTCAGTCGGTAGAGCATACGCCTTTTAAGCGTAGGGTCGAGGGTTCAAATCCCTCATGTCTCACCATGATAAATAAGAAGTCCGGTTGTCCGGACTTTTTTTATGTCTGAAAATTTCAGGCAGTCCGGATTGCTGAAAATAGCAGTACCGGATTTTTTTTTAAGAAAATCATAAGATTTTTGTCGCAAAGACATTAAGAAATTACTGTTATAATAAACTTGACATAAAAAAGCAGGGCATTATTTACAGTAGGATTCTTTAAAAAAACTTATTAAGCAGGAAGGGGAAATTTGATATGGATTCTTTTGAGAATGCTTGTATTCTCGTTGTTGATGATGACCACTATATAGTAAATGCAATTGCAAAACTCCTTGAAAAAGAGGGGTACAGAATTTTTAAGGCATATAACGGCATTGAGGCTATTGAAAGCCTTATGCAGAATGACATACAGCTTATTTTAATTGATGTTATGATGCCTAAACTTGACGGCTTGTCCGCCATGATGAAAATACGCACAACAAGAAACATTCCTATTATTGTTCTTTCGGCAAAATCAGAAGAGAGCGATAAAATTTTAGGTCTTTCAATGGGTGCAGATGACTATATAACAAAGCCGTACAACCCTATGGAACTTGTCGCAAGAGTAAAATCTAATCTCCGCCGTTATTTAAGTTTAGGTTCAGTTGACAGTACACATTTAGATTCAAGTATAAAAATCGGCGGTCTTACTCTTGACAAGGACGCAAAACAGCTTTATGTTGACGGTGAGCCCGTAAAACTCACTGCAACTGAATATAAAATCACTGAAATGCTTATGGAAAACGCAGGCAGGGTATTTTCAGCAGAAGAAATATATTCGCACATATGGAATGAAGATTCATATTCCGTTGAAAATACCGTCATGGTTCATATAAGGCATATCCGTGAGAAGATAGAAATAAACCCCAGTGACCCACGCTATTTAAAAGTAGTATGGGGAATAGGCTACAAAATCGAAAAATCGGGAGGAAAATTATGAAAATTCTGAAAGAAAAATCTACACGTATTATAGCGTTTGTCAGTGCGTGTATAATATTTGCGATATGTGCGGTAAGCGGTTTGAGTGATATATTTTCAAATAAGAAAATATATGATAAATACAATTCGTTTTATATGAGAAGTGCAGGCAGTCATGAAGAGGCAGAAGAGATTTTTTCCAAACTGTGGGTTGTTGGAAATATGTACCTCCGCAACCTTGATGAAAACGGTAAATTTACAGGTTCAGATGAATTGAAAAATTCAACTGAAAAAGCACTCAAAGAACTTGAAATTATGGATTCAAAGGGAAATATTACCATAACCAAAAGTGAAAATTTTGATTATTACGTTTCATGGGGAGAAAACTCTATTTCTACCGACAACAAAAGTTATGACGAAATATATAAATCGGACGTTTTTTCAATTACTATGTTAAACGACACTATTTCACACAGTTCATCAATGGGAGGATATTCCAATTATTACGACGGAAGTTGGTATACTACAGATTATGGCATGACATATTATGATTTTCCGCACACTATAAATAATATTATGGCATCAGCCGTATATGACTATGACACAACTGAACTTGATTATTATATTGATAATTACGGCGTTAAAATCTACTATAAAAAAGACGGTTCAACGCCTGTACCTAATCCGGAAGAATGCTCCTCAAATTTTGGTATGGAAGTTTATTATAATGAACAAGAACCGTATTATGACAGATACGGAAACATTGTTGAAGTGCCGGAAGATGAAGAAATTGAAAAAGTAACAGTTCCTGCTTCACTTCTGAAAGATAATGATAATTCATATATTCTCTATAATAACGATGAAAATAAATGGGTCAAGGTTAAAGAAAATACTAAGAATATAGGAAATGAAATTCCCCTTAAAATATGTGTCAGTCCATCAGAAAAAATATTACCAATTTATCAGCAACTTGAAAGTGACATGAAAAAAGCTGAAAAAAATATCACACGTTCACTTCTCGGACTTATTCCGTTTATAGTAATTGTAGTTGTTCTTATGGGTTATTTTGTAGTAGCGGACGGTTACGACGTAAAGCAGAAAAAATTTGTAATGAACTCTGTGGACAAAATTTTTGCGGAAATTATTATTGCTGTTATTTTTGGACTGGGCATTGCATTTATAGGCAGTTTTGAATTGATTTATGAATTTTATGATGTTATAGAACATTCATACTCAAATCCACAGGCAATTTCAGCGGCAGCAGGGTCATTTTTATTAACTCTGATATTCGCACTTTTTACATTAACTGCAAGTTCAATTATAAAGCGTTTCAAATGCCGTAGTTTCTGGAAAACTACTTTTACAAGCCGTATATGGAAAATATTTGTGAAAATAATGAAACGTATCTATAAAAAAATCAAATCAATATCTGCAATAATTAAAGATACAATATTTTCAAAAGATATGCATAATAACAATGTTTTTGCAAAAAGATTTATGATAAAGCATGGACTGTTTATTTTTGCAATACTGCTTTTTGCATCAATAAATTCAAATTTTGATATATGGTCTATTATATTTATAATATCTGTTGTATATATATTTTCTAATTTAAAAGACATAAAAGCTATGACAGAGTTGTCAAAGCAGATAAATGATATTTATGACGGTGACTATTCCGAAAAAGAAGTGCATATGGATTCGCCGACATACACCATGACCGAAAAGCTGAATAATATTTCTGACGGTATTCAGACAGCAGTTGACAAACGTATTCAGTCAGAGAGAATGAAAATAGACCTTGTAACAAATGTTTCACACGACCTGAAAACTCCGCTGACTTCAATTATCAGTTATATAAATCTTCTCTCTATGGAGGAACTTTCACCTGTTGCAAGGGACTATGTGAAAATACTTGAGCAGAAATCAGAAAGACTTCATGAAATAGTTGCGGACGTTTTCGACATAGCAAAAGCTACAAGCCGTACTGACATAAATTTTGAAATGATTGACGCTGTAATTCTTGTTGAGCAGGTTTTAGCAGATATGACCGATAGAATAGATAAATCGGGCAGGGAAATACGCAAGACAATTTCAGCCGAAACAGCTCCCATATATGCCGATGGCAAAAAGCTGTACAGAGTATTACAAAACCTTATTGACAACGCACTCAAATATTCCCTTGAAAACACAAGAATTTATCTTACTCTTAAAAAAGAAAACGGAAACGCTGTAATTACATTAAAAAATATCTCATCATATGAAATAAAATTTACTCCTGAAGAAATTACCGAACGTTTCACAAGGGGAGATGAATCACGTACAACTGAAGGAAACGGTCTTGGGCTTTCAATTGCAAAAAGTTTTACAGAAGCCTGCGGAGGAAGTTTTGAGATAATAATTGACGGGGATGTTTTTGAGGCAGATATAACACTGCCTGTTACAATAAAAGAAAAGTAATTCCAAAATACAAAAAAACTGTTGTATCAGTGAAATGCTTCGTTAGACAATATGATATAGAAAATCATATGACATAAAAAGACAGATATATAATAAAGTCGCTGTTAGAGTCAAGTCTGGCAGCGACTTTTTTGATTTACATACAATTTACTTAATTTCAGAATATGAAATTGAATACTCAAAAAGGCGTATATTTTTACTTTTTTTCACTTTATCAATTAGTTTTTTAGGAGGATTATTAAGACAGATTATTCCAAAAACCTTAGTATTTTTCTTACAATACTTGGATTTACGGAACCAATCAATATAAAGTTTAATCTGTTCGAAGACATCGTCATAGTCGCTGTCTTTTTTTAACTCAATAATATATAAGTTACCTTCAGCATCTTCGGCAAGTAAATCAAGTCTGCCAATCGGCATAACCAACTGTCTGCCATATTCTCCTTTGCGTTTGTATATTTTGAATGGTATGCCAAAAATATTACTACCATTTATCAATCGGTTTTCCAATTCATCTTCAAGTATCTTTTCTGATGAAAATTGCTCCGGTTTACTTTTAGGAGAGTATTTTTGTGTAATTGAGGCAATTAATGTTTTCTCTTCTTTTGATTTTGAAATTATGTTTTTATTTTTAGCGGTCTCCAGCTTTTTGAATACATAGCTTCTGATTTTAATCGGAGAGGTTGAAATAAATTTCTCAGCATTTTGAATTCTTCCTACAGAGATGAGGGTAAGAGCATATCCACTGCAAGTAAAGTCTAAGTCTATTTTTTCATCAATGCACTCTTTGTATAAGTCAAGGGATTTCTGAAATTGTTTTGTTTTGTATTATAAATATGTGAGATTATTCTTTGCATATGGATATTTTGGATTAATTTTAATGTATGATATGTGATTCTATTGTTTTTTATTGTCTTTGTTTTTTGAATAAATTCTTTTAATAGCTTTTTACATTGAGTATATTTCTTGTTGAAAAAAGCCTCTATAGATTTAAAATATATATTATCCTGAGCTTTTGATAACATGGTGAAAGCTGATATAATATTACTTAGTTTATTAAGTACTTCTTCAGAATAATTCCAGTAAGACAAAATAATATAATCAATAATCCAATTCATACCTTCGTATATAAGTTCATCTCATATTTCGAAATTATCATAATTTAGTATTTTTACTGCTGTTTCATTCCAACTCCAATTAAGTTCAACACGTAAAGCCCAAAAGTCATCACAATTTTTATTTAATTCATCATCGGTCATAGTATTATTCTCCTTTATACGATATAAATTTTCTAAATCGGTAATCAAACTATATTCTTCTGAATCAACAGATGGAAAAGTGCGTTTCAGTTCTTTCAGCACTCGTTTTTGCAGAAACTCCAACATTTTCTGAATGTTTTCTGTTCTTCTAAGAAATTTTTGAATATCCCCATGAATCACGTTATATTGATTCAGATGTTTCTCAAAGTCTGGTGTTTCGGAAATTTTGAATTTTGTGAACAATTCTTTTGAATCACAGCCTTTCGTAAATTCAATCAACATTGTTTTATCTAAATAAATTTTTAAATTTACAGTCTTTTTAAATAAATCATTTCCCGGATTCAAGTAAATTCCCATAGTCAGGCATCTCTCTTTATTATTAGTATATCATAATCATTGGAAAAAAGCAAGAAATTAACAAAAAGTCATGTAGACAAGGCACAATCATTATGATTTCTTTTCCCATACCTGAGAACAAATAACAGAACATTTTTCATAAAATTTCTTTTCAATTTGACCGCTTCGGCGGTCTTTTTCTTTTGGGGGTATTAGGGGGAATTTTCCCCCTGACAAGCAGGTGTATTTTGTACACTTTTCAGAAAAGTGTTGTGAAACATTATGTTGCTAATTCAGTACAGTTTGATGAATTTTTTAATTTAATATTGACTTTTTCAAAAAAGTGTTGTATAATAAATTATGGGAGAAGTTTTTGAATTATTTTATTAAATTGAAATTTTGAGGAGAAAAATATGGTTGATGTAACAGATGCAAAACAAATTATCAGACTTGCAATAGACGAGGAAATTAAAGTATTTCTTGACGGTGGTTGGGGTGTAGACGCACTTGTTGGACATGAAACAAGAAAACATAATGATATTGATATATTTGTAGAAAGGAAAGATTATTATAAATTCATACAGATAATCAAAGATAACGGTTTCTATGAAAAAAAGACGGAATATACAACAGCAAACCATACAGTATGGGAAGATTTGAAGAAAAGAATTATCGATTTACATTGTTTTGAATATGCAAAAAACGGTGAAATTCTTTATGAAGGTGACTGTTTCCCGTCAGGAACTTTTTCGGGAACAGGTAAAATTGAAGAAATAGAAGTTTCTTGTATTGAGCCTTATAGTCAGGTTATGTTTCATTTGGGATATGATTATGACGAAAATGATATGCACGATGTAAGATTGTTGTGCGAAGTATTTAATATGGAACTCCCCGAAGAATATAAATAATTTTTCAACACCAGTACCGAACATTTTTGTTCAGTGCTGTTTTTTGTTTTCAATAAAAATTCGCTATGAAAAACAAAACAATGCAGGAAATGAATGAACAGTACAAGGACTGTCCTGTTCAAGTCAATGAATACGAAATCGACGGCACAATTTACAAGGTGGTAAGCCATTTTGTTGGCAATAAGGACATCAATGATGT
>CANQVA010000021.1 GCA_947627175.1 uncultured Ruminococcus sp. | reverse complement strand
CTGGAATAATCAGGATATTGACCTGAAAACACGCTGTATAATAACAGTTGTTGCACTGATGTCATCGGGTGTGACTGATTCATCACTGAAATATCATCTCGAAAACGCAAAGGCTCACGGCGTGACAAGAGCGGAAATTTCAGCAATTGTAATGCACGTTGCGTTTTATGCAGGCTGGCCTAAAGCGTGGGCGGTGTTCAATATGGCAAAAGAAGTCTGGAATGATGATTCTGACGCTGAAACCGAAAAAGAGAAATTTCAGAAAACAATTCTCTTTCCGATTGGCGAACCGAATGACGGCTTTGCGCAGTATTTTAAGGGACAGAGCTATCTTGCACCCGTTTCAACAAATCAGGTCGGCATTTTCAACGTGACATTTGAGCCGAAATGCCGTAACAACTGGCATATTCACCACGCAGACAAAGGCGGCGGACAGATTTTAATTTGCGTCGGCGGACGTGGCTACTATCAGGAATGGGGCAAAGAGGCAATTGAAATGCTCCCCGGTGACTGTATCAATATTCCCGTCGGTGTGAAACACTGGCACGGTGCTGCTCCTGACAGCTGGTTCTCGCACCTTGCAATTGAAGTCCCCGGCGAAAACGGTTCAAATGAATGGCTTGAAGCTGTGAGCGATGAGGAATATGACAAATTAAAGTAAATTTTATTACAGAAAGGAAGATTTTTTATGTTAGGAAATTTTGCATACTGCAACCCGACAAAACTCTATTTCGGAGATGATTCTCTGAAATACCTGAATGATGAACTGCCGAAATACGGCAAAAATGTGGTTCTGGTCTATGGCACGGGTTCAATCAAAAAGAACGGCATTTATGATGAGGTAATGGAAATCCTCAAGGCAAACGGCTGTAATATCGCCGAAATTTCAGGAGTTATGCCAAACCCAACGCTTGAAAAGCTGTATGAGGGCATTGAAATTGCAAGAAATCATCATGCTGATTTTCTGCTTGCTGTTGGCGGTGGTTCGGTCTGCGACTACACAAAGGCGGTTTCTGTATCCGTGAATTGCAGTGATGACCCATGGGAAAAGTATTACATACGTTTTGAAGAACCCGATTGTGAAATTATCCCTGTAGGCTGTGTTCTGACAATGGTGGGTACAGGTTCGGAAATGAATGCAGGAGCAGTAATTACCAATCACGAAACAAAAATGAAAATCGGTCATGTTTTTGCAGATGAAAATATTATGCCGAAATTTTCAATTCTCAACCCGAAATATACTCTCACTTTGCCACATTATCAAATGGTTGCAGGAATTTATGATATTTTCAATCATATCTGTGAACAGTATTTTTCAGGTGAAGACGATAACACAAGTGATTATATCAGTGAGGGACTTATGCGTTCTCTTATTGAATCAAGCAGAATTGCAAATAAAAATCCACAAAATTACGAGGCACGTTCCAACATTATGTGGACAGCAACATGGGCTTTGAATACGCTTGTTTCAAGAGGAAAATCAACAGACTGGGAAGTGCATATGCTCGGTCAGGCTGTCGGGGCACATACCGATGCAACTCACGGAATGACACTTTCTGCGGTTTCACTTCCTTATTATCGTTACATTATGCCGTATGGACTGAAAAAGTTTGTGAGATTTGCAAAAAACGTCTGGAATGTGGACACTTCCGGAAAATCTGATGAACAGGCAGCAAATGAGGGACTTTGTGCAATGGAAAACTGGATGAAAGAACTCGGACTTGTTATGAATATTTCTGAACTTGGAGCAAGTGAAGATATGATTGAAAAAATCGCTGATTCAACACTTGTCATGGAGAGCGGTTACAAAGTCCTTGACCGTGATGAAATTATCAGGATTTTGAAAGAAAGTTTATGATTATTTATAATAGGCTTATACCAATATTAGACCCCTATACACTCCTTAAATCTGATAAATAATTTAGATTTAAGGAGGAAAAAATGAATAATCCCATTAAAAATTTATCAAAAAAAGAAAGGATAATTTGGATTGGTTCACTGGTCATTGTTTTTATTTCAAATGTTTTGTCAGGTGATTTAGACTGGCTGACATTGTTAGCAACAATGATTGGTGTTACTTCCTTAATTTTTGCCGCAAAAGGCAATGTATGGGCGCAAATTTTAATGATTGTGTTCAGTATTCTCTATGGTGTTATTTCTTTTCGTTTTCGTTACTGGGGAGAAATGATTACCTATTTAGGAATGACTTTTCCCATGGCAATCTGGTCAACAATCACATGGCTAAAAAATCCTTCAAAAGAAAATGGCAGTGAAGTTGCGATTCAAAAATTGCATCGAAAACATTTGATTTTGCTTATATTTTTCAGCACTATTATTACAATAGGATTTTATTATATTTTACAAATACTGAACACACCTAATATTTTATTCAGTACAATTTCAATTACAACAAGTTTTTTTGCTGCATCTCTTACTATGTTGCGTTCATCTTATTATGCATTGGGATATGCTTTGAATGATATTATTTTGATTGTACTTTGGATTTCAGCATCAATTGAAAATCCTGCTTATATACCTGTTGTAATAAATTTTACAATATTCTTTTTTAATGATATTTACGGATTTATAAGTTGGAGGAAAAGAGAATTAGAACAGCAAAAGTAAATTATAAATAAATTTTGATTTAATGAATAATATTGTAACATCATCACTGAACAATTTTGTTCGGTGATGTCTTTTATTTTCAATAGACCTGTTCTAAAACTATTGAAAATTTTCAGCAAATGCCAATTACGAAACAGTGCGGGAATGGGTGGACAGTCTTTTTGTTGAGGTAAATCAGGAAGAGTGAGTATGAAAAAATTTTTTCTGATTGTTGCTATTGGTTTATTATGCGAATTTTCAGGCTGTGGAGAAAATTCTGTATCAGAAAATACGTCTGCATAAGATTCAACAGTTGAATCGTCTGAAATATCGACAGTAACAGAAACAAATCCCGAAACGGAAATTCATACATCTTTGAGGAAATCCGCAAAGAGAGCAGAGCACTTGACCCGGAATCCATGAAATTGATTATTTCCAAACTTGATTTTTTTACAATTCCGTGATATAATAAATTTGTAAATTTTATGTGTTGGAAATAAATAATTTATGAGGAGTAAAATATGAGTAAGAGTGATATATTTTTTCATTTGATGAAAAATAATCAATGGGACGATTTTGAGGACTTTGCAGCGTTCAATTATTTTAACCGAGGATATTCTGTTTTTAACAGTGCCTTAATACTTCTGCAAAAGCCGGGGGCAACTATTGTAAAGACAGAAAGCCGTTGGAATCAAGAGAAACGCTTTATCAAACCAGAAGCAACTCCACTTGTTATCTTACAGCCCAACGGTCCGGTGATGCTTGTCTATGACTATTCTGATACATACGGAGAAAAAGACAATATAAAAAATTTAGCTGAAGAGCTGAAACAGACTTTTAAAAACAGAACTAAAAGTGAAATCAGCGACAAAACGTTCTATTCAATACGAGAGAGGTTAAACAGAATGGGGATTCTGTATGAAGAAAAACCGTTCGGGGAACGTCAAGGCGGACTTATTGCGTCTCTTGAATGTCCATTAAAAACATATTACATCAAAAGAAATCGTAAACATCAGTATGAAGAAGTATCTGTCGATGCCTATTTTAAGTTGGTTGTAAATTCATCATATACACCGCATCAGAAATCACTTGTTATTTTCCATGAACTCGGACACTTATATTGTGGTCATATTGATGGCGGAAAGAAAACAGAGCAAAATAAAATACCTGAGTATCATGGAAAATATATCAGTCATGATATAAAGGAGTATGAAGCACAAATGGTATGTAAAATAATTTGTGAACAGTTTGACTTTGTTGATGATGAAAGTGAACAATATCTTAAACAGCATATGGTAAACGGCATAATGCCTGATTACAGTAAAACCGATGTTATATCAGCTTCTGACAGAATAATCAAATTGTTGGCATTAAAATAAATATAAAGTATACTTTTTTCAAATAAGTGCTTTATATCATAAAATAAGGATTGTGATATTATGCTCTATGAAATATTGTGTGAAGAATTGAATCCTCAAAGGGGAAAAATAAGGGAAATATCATTACAAAATGATAAATACCGGAAAATTACTTTTGATGTTTCTTGGAAAGGCAATTTTCATTTTATAGTTATTGAATCATTGTTTCGTTGTGGAGGATATTATTATGTTGAGAGAAATCAACAAGCTATATCACCAATATATTGGTTTAGTAAGATTGATAATGAACTTTTCAAAAAAATGCAAAGAATGATTTATGAGATAGATAATGGGAAGTATAGAAACAAAAAAACATTAAGAGAAAAAATTCATTTATTAGTTGAGCAAAAAGGTTTGGTATCTTATATGAATAATACTAAATGGCATGAATTATTTAATGCAATCAATGAGAATATTCCAACTATTGATTTGCAGTATAAGACGATTTTTGATGATGAATCACCTGATGTATATTGGGAATTGCGTGGCGATGAAGAAATTAAACACATGAATCTGGCTCAAATTGAATGGCTGAAAATCAAGTCCATTAAAACTGAATATACGCATATAGGTATGTTAGTATCTCCAAAAATCAAGATTTACGATAAAAAAGGCGAAATATTGGAAATTTTACATCAATATAATATTCCATATGAATACGATGAAACTGAACAAGTCTTTGTCATATACGGATATAAGTAATATGCCCAAATATGGAAGTTTTTAGAATTTTCAATAAATCAAAATTTAACAGAGGTGAAAATTTTGAATGCCGATAAAAAGATGTTGTTAAAAAAGAAATTGGAAGAAAATAAACAGAAAATCATAAATATTGAAATTGAAAAACAGAGAAAACAAATCATTGATAATATAGATGATTTTAATAAAAAATACAGATTTGCAGGTGAAGCGGAAACTGAACGAATAGAAAGATTTATCAGTAATTTGGAATTTTCTTTCCCCGCTCATATTAAATTGAAGGAGTGTAATATTTCACATCATCAAAATATGTACTTGTGTTTTTTAGGCGGTTCGAGGGAGCTATTGAACATATATATTTATGTCAATTACAATGATTTCATAAATGATATGGATAATTGGGAGTTTTTCAGCGATTATCTTTTGCTTATTGATGAAGATTTTATTCGGTTTATTTACATCAATGATTATGGTGAGTTTAAGGAATCTAAAATAGAATAAATTTTGATTTATTTCATTAAATACTTTTTCAACTTATTAAAATGGAGGGTGGTTAAAATTTTATCAACGCCATTGGGAAATATTATTATTTTGGTTGATGACACTCAACTTAACTATGATGCTATATCTGTTAAAAGGAATATAACTTGTAAAGATGTTTGTGGGAGATACAAAATTATCATTGATTTTACTCCTGATGGTAAAGAACATCAAATCATGTGTATTATCGACGGTTATGAAAAAACAGATGATGATTATATCGACACAGGCGAAAATCTTGAACTAAAGAACTTTATAAAGAATAATATAAAACTTTCTATTGGAATGGAAGGTGACACCGGTTATTATCCTTATGGAACAAGAATAAACAATTATTATGATTATGATAATAAATATTTCGATAATGGAGTATCTTATCAAATTTTGAAAAATACCCATACAAATAAATTTGTTTTTGGAATTGCTTGGATTGATAACCCGAAACAAGATAATGAAGTTCAAACTTGGTACGGTGCTGATCCTTCGATAATGTAGTCACTCCAAAATCCGTTTTTTACGCTTGCGTTTTTGACAGAAAAATTCTTTAATTTTCTGTTATACATCGGCAAGATCACGCATTTTTATTATTATAACACAAGTATCTGTGCTAATTTCCTTAAATATAAAAATATGGTAAATTATTATGATAGAGTGGCTTAAAAATAGTCACTCATTTTTTATGAAACTTTTTTGATTTTAAAATAATATGTATATAGAAGGGCGGGGGAAAGCAGTGACTGTTAAACCATTTAAAATATTACTTGAAAAATATAGTGATTCAAAGTGCATTATTTGAACGCATAATTCTTTAAAACTTGTCCGAGCAATTTGGTGTTGCTCTTTTATTCAACGACAATTTTTAAGAAATTTGTTTAAAAAATTTTATAATTCAGCATTTTTCTGCACAAAACTTAATGTTAAATTTTGTAAATTTTAATAGCACGCTGAATATTAAAAACAGCACCAAGTTTGATTACTCAGTGCTGATAACATAAAAAGATAAAATTGATTTATTTTCGGAATTTTTTTATTATCACAAAAGCTATAATAAATAAAACTGCTGAACTTCCCAAAAGCCAGTATTTTTCATCAAAATTACCCGATGACATTGAAAAAAGATACCAGTGTTTCAGATTATCTTTCAGCATAAAATTGCCGATGTAATATACTATTGAAACCATATAACCGATTATGCTGTTATTGGTTATACCTGCAAAGAAAAATCCCAATGCACCGAGAAATATTCCGCTTGCAAATCCGCCTGTAAAATGTTGTATTGTAACATCACTTTCACAATGATGCATTATTATTGTAAATATCCCGAAAATAAAGGCAAGAAATATAACAGAATACACCAGTCTGATTAAACATATTGCAAGATAGTCAATACGCTTTGAACGCACAAGTTCACGGATATTTTCATTTTGTTCGGGCAGAAAAATCGGTGTAAGCAACACGATTCCGGTCAATGACAAAAACATTTCAAGAGGCTGTGCGGATTCCGATTCATTGAGTGAAGATATTCCGAAAATGACAGACGTCAGCAATGCAATGACAATTGCAAGTAATAAATGCGGTGCAGTGTTATGTTTCAGATTTACGGCTGCGATTTTCAAATAATTTGACATTGAAAACACCTCTCCTTTTCATTTCAAAAATAACAGCATTCAACAAAATTACAAGTACAGAAATTATTGTAAAAAACAGTCGATTAAATACAATTGTATGCAATTCATTTTGAAAAATATCATATCCCAAAAGTGAATTGTGACGCATAACAAAAGTAAAATTTCTGATACTTCCTGTAAGTTCAGAAGATGCAAAAATACTTGCAAACCACCATGTACCCTGCACAAAAATTGAAATCAATCCTGATGTGATTTCAGTTACAAACATTCCCACGGCAGAAGATGCCATAATATTAGGAATCAGCCAATAAACCGCTGTTTTCAGTATTGCAAATTTGTCAAGTTCGTTGTCAGGGTAAATATTTTTTACTTTTGCATATGCAAGCAGTGCAGTAATAAATACAGGTATCAACATTGTAAAAACAAGTGAAATATATCTTGTAAAAATCAGTTTTGCAGATGAAATTTTCCTTGAATAAACAAGCTGTTCCATTCTTGATTTTTTATCACGTTCCGCAAGAAATACAGCTACAAATACAGGCAAAATCGACAAGTCAATTCCCATATAATCACAAAACAGCCTTGCATAAGCTCCCGTAATTTTATCATCTTTGCAGAATTGCTCATACTCCGCAAGTGCATCTTCATAAGTTTTCGGAATCTGTGAAAAATTGCTGACGATATTTTCATCACTGTATTTTGAACCACCGCCAATTATTTTATCTGCTTTTCTCATCAGTTCACGAAAATCATCGTAAGTAAGCATTGGCGGAATATTTATTTCAGGGATATTTCCGTTTGTATAAACGGGATTTCCGTCTTCTCCCATAATATAACCGCTTGGTTCATAATTATCAAAATTTTCGAGTGTTTCGGCAGAAATTCCTGATAATTCCGTGATAATTTCCACAAGTTTTTTCTTGTCTTTTTCTTTCAGTTTCACACATTTATAAAAACCATAGGGATATGCTGAAAATTCCCCTGAAAGATATTCGCTGACAAGTCCTTCAATTGCAGAAGGCATTATAATTTCGGGGACTTCTTTTGAAATTGTGCCATAATCTGTTTGTCCCTCATGAGGTTTTTCAAGAGGATACTGGCAGTCATTTGAAAATTGTGTGAAATAAAATCCAGACAGAACAATGCAATAAATTACGAAAATCAGCGAAAATATTATCTTTTTGCACTCTTTGAAAAACAGCATTTCATACACCTCCCGAAATATCACAGTCATTGCTGTAAAGGCAATACATATACGCATCTTCAAGATTCGGTTCAGTCAGATTTGCTCCGATTTCAGGCTGATTTTCTGAAATTATCCGCACTGTGGCATATTCATTCTGTACGAGCATTCCTGTCACAATAAATTGCTTTTTTATTTCAGCAAGATATTTTTTATCCACATTTACAGTGAAAACTTTCCCATATGCATTTTCAAGGAGTTTTGAAACTGTACCCTGCCATAAAATTTTTCCGTTGTTCATAATTGCAATATCTTCACAAGTTGCCTCAATATCGCCGACAATATGCGTTGAGAGAATTACAATTCTTTCTTCAGCAACTTCACAAAGCAGATTTCTGAAACGTATTCTTTCTTCGGGGTCAAGTCCTGCTGTTGGTTCGTCAACAATCAGTACTTTCGGGTTGTGCAGTAGTGCCTGTGCAATACCAAGACGGCGTTTCATTCCGCCTGATAATGCTTTTATTTTTTTGTTTTGATGTTCTGTAAGATTTACACGTTTCAACAACATTTCTATACGCTTTTTGCAGAGGGAATTTTCAATTTCTGAAAGCAAACCGAGATAATTAAGGCTTTCCTGCACTGTCATAGTCGGATATATTGAAAAATCCTGTGGAAGATAGCCTGTAATACTGCGGATTTCTTTTGCGTTTTCAATCGGAATACCGCATATTTTGATACTGCCATTCTGAATTGTGTGGAGAGTTGCGAGGCATTTCATCAATGTTGTTTTTCCTGCACCGTTACGACCCAGCAAACCGAACATTCCCTGATTGATTGTAAGTGTCACATCTTTCAGAGCCTTTTTTCTGCCGTAAAATTTGTCAACATGACTGATTTCAATTTTGTTCACCATAATACAAAATCCTTTCAAAAAAATTAGCATAGCCTTTTGGACTATGCTGATATGATAAATCTTATTTTTCAACTTTTTATCTACTTTCTGAAATTTTTCTGTATATAAATTCAGCTGTAACTTTTCCGCCGTTTTCATGATTTTCCACTGTAAGCGTACCGCCACATTTTTCGCAAATCACTTTGCAAATATATAAACCAAGTCCGAAATGAAACTTGTCAGATTCTTTTTCATCTCTGTAAAACGGCTGTACAGCATTTTTCAATGCCTCTTCTGAAAATCCTTTTCCGTCATCATAAACGGCTATTTTCAGGATATTTTCAGTAATATTGACATTAACTGAAACGGATTGTTCTGCATATCTCACAGCATTTGAAATTAAATTTTCATAGACCTGCATAACAAGTTCCGTGTCAATGAAAACTTTTTCTTCATCTGAAAAATAATTGATTTTGAATTTCTCACCGCAAATTAAATTGCCTGTTTCATCAAGCATTGAAAATAATTTTTCTGTTTGAAATTTCCGTATATCAGGTGTAATATCCTCCAGTTTCTGCACTGCGTTCATCTTTTGCGTATAATGTTCAATCCGGGTAATTTGTCCGTTCATCATTGCAAGAACAGACATCATTTTTTCTTCGGAAATTTTCCCGTCAGGTACGTATTTTTCAAGAAATTCCGCATAGCCTTTAAGCACAGTCAGAGGTGTTCGCAAATCGTGTGAAAATGCAGAATTAAGGCGTTTTCGCTCCTCAAGAGAACGCCACATTTCACGGTTATTTTTATCTAATTGACAGCGCATTTCTTCAAATGCATTGCACAGCGTGCCGAGTTCGTCTTCCTTGTGGTATTCAATCTTGAAATCAAGCTGATTATCTGCAATTTTCTGCGATGCGTCAAGTAAAATCGTTATTGGCTTTTTCAGTTCTCTTTTGTAAAAAATTATACCCGGTATATATACACATATCAATATCCACAATGGAATCAAAATATATTGTGCATAGCTGATCACCCAGTAACTGATATGCAGCATTTTTGTTTTGTTATTGAATGGGACAAAATTGTCATGTTTTCGTTCAATTTCAAATGTACTATTTTCTTGACTTTCTTTAATGACATAAGTAATATTTTCCGAAAAATCGCCGTGTTTTTCTCTGTACAAGTCTTGCAGTTCATTTGTCCCGAATCCGATAATCAATGTACCGATAGTGGATAAAATAACACATATCGGTACATATTTCATCAATGCCCATTTCAGGGAATGAAACAATTTCACTTTCTCCATTTGTAACCCATTCCCCAGACTGTTTCTATGTGGTATTCTTCGCCGAATTTTGCTAATTTTGCACGGATACGGCGGATATGTTCAGCAATAACAGCACTGTCTCCATCTGAATCATAGCCCCATATTTTTTCATATATACGCTCTTTATCGAAAACTTGCCCACAATTGACGGAAAGTAATTCAATAATCTGAAATTCTTTCTTTGCAATGTCAAGAATTGTTCCGTCAGACGCAACAGTTTTGCCAGTGTAATCAATTGTCAAGTTTCCGAAATATCGTACATTTGCCTTTGCTTTTATTCTGTGGTCACGCCGTATATGTGCAGCTACTCTTGCACCGAGTTCATCAATGGAAAAAGGCTTTATAATGTAATCGTCACCGCCTGACGCAAAACCTGAAATTTTATCACTGTCTTCAATTCTTGCAGTCAAAAATAAAATCGGACATGATACATTGTCACGGATTTTACGGCATACGGTTAATCCGTCACCGTCAGGCATATTGACATCAAGCAGAATTATATCAGGATTTTGTGCAGTTTTTTCAATCGCTTCCGAACTGGAATATGCCGTAATTACAAGATAATCGTTCATTTCAAAATAATCTTTCAGTAAACTGACTACATCTTTTTCATCATCTGCTACCAGAATTTTGTACATACTGTCACCCTTTTTTTATTTTACAAAATAATTATCAACTTTTTATCAACTTTTCTCAATATTTATTATACTGCCAAAATAAAAATAAGTCAAGTCAAATAATTTTACAAAAAAATATTACTTCTGAACGGTTGTACTTTATAGCAGAATACAACAGTTTTTGATTGATATGCAATTGTGTCGAATGTGGCTGTGTATTATCTGTTACTATATGAACTGTTCACAAGCGTCAAAAGCAATTCTCCATAACAATTCATGCCATGTTCTTTTTTTCACAGTCCTGTATCAGCCTTACAGGCAGGCATTTATCTTTTGAATAGATATATCACAAATTAAATAAAATTCCACACAAATTCCACATTATTTCCTAATTCATTCCAAAAACTAAATATATAATATAATCATACTAAAAAGCGGAAAAAATTCCGCAGAGAAAGGAATTGATTTTATGAGAAACAAAAAAATCGTCGCAATGGTGGCAGGACTTGCCGCTCTGACAGTCGCAGGAGGTTCATTCGCAGCTTTTGCAGCTGAAAACAAGACACAGAATAATTACAGTTATGTGACAGGTCAGGAAAATGGCTCAAAATATGCTGATGCTGAGGGTGCAGACGAAAACGCTGACAAGACTAATTTCAGCTACGTCACAGGGCAGGAAAACGGAACTAAATATGCTGATGCTGAGGGTGCAGACGAAAACGCTGACAAGACCGATTACAGCTATGTGGCAGGTCAGGAAAATGGCTCAAAGTATGCTGATGCTGAGGGTGCAGACGAAAACGCTGACAAGACCAATTTCAGCTTTAACACAGGCAAAGAAAACGGCACAAAGTATGCTCTCGAAAATCTTGACGATGATGAAATTGTGACTTCAACAGATTCTTCTGAAGCTTCCGATGAAACGACAGAAACAGAAGTACAGGCAGACTACAGTTATAATGCAGGTCAGCAGAATGCACAGTCAAGAAACAGCATTTATGAAAATCTTCCGGAAGGCGGTACAAAAGAAGATGCTGAGGCTTTTTATGAACAGAACGATGTCGGAGGCGGTGCATGGGTAGATGGTGCATATGATGAGTCCGCAAAGACTGATTATGGCTGTGTACAGGGACAGCAAAGAGGTTCTTCCTATGCACAGGATACCGACGGTGAAGTTACTCCCGACAAATCCGGTTACAGCTACAGCACCGGCAGACAGTCTTATGAACAGAATCATGCTACATGGACATGGGGCGAATAATCATTAAAATATAAAATGATGGGGCAGTCTTGAAAACTGCCCCGTTTTAGTGTATAATAGCATTGAGGTGATGAAAATGCCGAAAATTCTGATTGTTGACGATGAACCCGAAATTGTGGAACTTGTCAGGCGTTATGCACAGCGTGGCGGTTACGAAACAAAAGAGGCTTATGACGGTACAGAAGCAATTGAAATTTGCAGAAATGAAGATTTCGATATGATAATTATGGACGTGATGATGCCCGAAACAGACGGATTTCAGGCGTGTAAAGAGATACGAAAAATGAAAGATATTCCCGTATTGATGTTGTCGGCAAGAGGTGCGGAATATGATAAATTATTCGGCTTTGAAGTCGGTGTTGATGATTATTTAACAAAGCCTTTTTCTCCAAAAGAACTTATGGCAAGAGTGAATGTAATTATCAATCGCCATAAGAAAACTGTCCCGGAAATCAAATCAACAGAAAAATTTATTTTTGATGGACTGGAAATAGATGTACTCGGTCACAATGTCTATGTGGACGGCGAAAAAACAGAACTGACCGCAAAGGAATTTGATTTACTTATATTTTTTGTGCGAAATAAGGGCATTGTTTTGAATCGTGACAAAATTCTTAACGGTGTATGGGGCTATGACTATTTCGGTGAAGACAGGACTGTTGACTGGCAGATTAAACTTTTGAGGGGTAAACTGGGAATTTACAGGGATTTTATTCACACTGTGAGAGGAGTTGGCTATAAATTTGAACCGTAAAATGAAATTTCGTACTAAACTTTGTCTGTATTTTTTACTGTTCACATTGATTATATTCGGAGTGCTATGGCTTTTACAAACAGTGTTTTTACAGAAATTCTACAATAATATGCTAATCAATCACACTAAATCTGCTGTTGGGGAAATGGAGAGTGCGGGAATTTCAGACGGAAATTTTGAAATAATTGATAATATCGCAAGAGAAAATTCCCTGCTTGTGTACATCACTGACAAAAAAGGAAATATTATTTACAGTGCAGACGAATATAAAAGTAATGATTCTGATAATAAAAATCCATATCTTAAAGGTGAAAAATTGAATTATCAGGAATCATTTTACAGAAATCTTCCCGAAAATTATAAAGACTTTCTGAAGGCTCTTGAAAATGGAAACGGGGTGACAGAATATCAGACTGAAACGCATTATATTTACGGAAAATATCTGAAAAATGAAACGGTTTTATATATCAGCACAACGCTTGATGCAGTCGGCTCTACAGCTGATATTATAAAAATACAGCTTCTGTGGGTGTCAGTGCTGTCGGTCGTTATCGCAGTCGCCCTTGCATATGTTATTTCAAAACGTTTTTCAAAACCCGTGGCAATGCTTTCGGAACAGGCGAATAAACTTGGCAGTAAAAATTTTTCCGGTGAATTTGAAAAAGGTTTCTGCATGGAAATTGATGAATTAGAAAATGTGCTTGCTGATACAAATGAAAAACTTGTTCAGGCAAAAACATATCAGCAGGAACTTCTTGCAAATGTTTCTCACGATTTGCGGACACCTTTGACAATGATTAGGGGATATGCCGAAAGTATCAAAGATTTCGGAGATGACGAAAAACAGCGGATTTCCGACAGTGATATAATTATCAGAGAAACAGACCGATTGACCGCACTCGTTAATGAAATTCTCGAATATTCGGAATTGCAGGCGAATGGTGAAAAGACAAATTTTGCAGATGTGAATTTCAGCAGCCTTGTAAAAAAAGTAATTAAACAGTTTGAACCTCTTTTTCAGACACAGGACGGTAAAATTGAAAGCTCTTTGACTGAAAATTTGTCCATAAACGGAAATTCCCGACAGCTTGAAAGAGTAGTCTATAATCTTCTTGACAATGCAATTCGTCATACAGGCGAAAGTAAGAAAATTACTGTTATTCTGAAAGAAGAAAATAAACATATTTTACTATCCGTTCGGGACTATGGAAACGGTATTCCGCAGGAGGAAATTCCGCACATCTGGGAAAGATATTACACATACCATCAGCGTAAAAAGCAAGGTGTTTCAGGTTTAGGGCTTGCAATTGTGAAACAAATCGTAGATTTACATGGTGGTTCTTGCAATGTAGAAAGCAATGCAGGAAAAGGCTGTAATTTTATTGTTAAGTTTTGATTAAGATAACAAATCAGTTTTTAAAATTAAGCAGATAAGATATTCACATAATAGTTGATTTAAACCTTAATTTGTGATAGAATATGATTAGAAAAATATTGGAGGTTATTATGAAAACTTTAACAGAATTTCAGACACCTTGCGGAATTTTCAGATGTTTCGATTCAAATAAAAATATTATTTCTTTTGCGATAAAGCCAATAGACAGAGTCTATAAAACTACCGTGTACGATGAAATTCAATCAGACTGGGTAGAAGTCGATAATATATGTAAAAATATTTGTATTCCGGCAAATACACTTAAAATCGGTGAAAATTATACTTGCCGTCTTTGCGGAGATTATAAATATAGTTTTGGAGCAAGTGACGAAAATGCAATTGCAAATATAGTTACAAGTAATAATTTTTCGCTTAGTTTAGGTGCATATGACCCGAATGACGGAATTAAATACAGACAATATATTCCGATTTATGATGGCAATGTAAAAGTAGGATGGAAACCGCCTGAACATTATGATACATCTGAATTTCATGGTTACTTGTTATCTGGTTTGCCTGATTGGTCGGGTTTTTCGTTCAAAATGCTTGATTACTCTCTGACGGAAGTCATTTTCAGAATTGCATGGATAAAACATGACGAAAATCTTGTAACCGAAATATATGATTATGAAAATGCAATAACACTTATAACAACATTTTAAAAAGTAATGGAGTATTTATATGAAAATATCAAAAGAAAAATTTGCTGAAAAATTTGTATCACTTTTCCCTGATAAAAAGCAGACACTTGATGAACATTATGACGATTATCACGAATTACTCGGTCACATTTATTTTTCTGAAGTATTGAATGAACCGCTGATAGAAATGATTTCTCATGACAGCGATAAAAATATGATTCCAAAATATTGTTCATTTATAGAGGATATGTGGCTCAATGGTGATGACGATGTTGTGAATATCGTAGACGTTACGATATTAGAACGCTTATCAGATGATGAAAACGTGTGGAATATTTTTGGAAAATATATATCGAATGATTTCATCAGATATATCAATACGGAAGCAATTCCCGAAAATGCTATGATGTGGCAAGTTTCACCATTAAATCATAATAAGTGAAATTATTCCAAGTTCCAATTTTTTTAAATTTGCATTGCCGAAAAAATATAGGAGGCTGTTATGAGCAGAAGTTATAAGTACAGAAAAGGTGCAGTTATTCATTTCAAAGAAAAAACAGCAAATTTGCGAAAAAACAAGCATCTGCGGCTGTACGGAGAGCTGTTGATGTGCCAGACGGGAAACAGTACAGAAAATTTTATTGTTCCTGGAATATAAGTGACTATGCCTGGATTGAAAAGAAATACACACGAGATGAATTTCGACGGAATTGGTTTGATACATCTCAAAATAATGTTGATAAGTGGGGATATGATCCATTTGTTTATTACAGAAAAAATTTTCATAATTGGAAAGAAGCATATAGATATTATATCAGATATCACAAATCAAAATAAGTTACAGAGGATAAAAATGATTTTAGAAATAGAATATTATAAATATGATACTTATTTATCGGGCAAAGTTGACAGCTTTATTGAGTTACAGAAGCAAATAAATTATATTGAAGAAAGATATGATTGCGAAACATATAATTTTATAGCTTTGATGTGCCGAACATATCATTGGGAAATCATAGAAAAACACTATTCACCTGATTGTGTGTATGACCGTGATATTAAGCATCTGTATAAAATGAGGAGGTAAACTGATTATGGATTATACAGAAATTTTCAAAAGAGCAATTGAAAACAAGGATAAATATGATTTTGAAAACATATGTAAAATAATTGAATCTGATGGTGATTTTAAATGCGGTGATTGGGATGATTGGGCAGATAATTACTGGTATTTGTTAAGACCGTCATGGGTAGTCAGCTATGATAAATGCTATGGCTTTTTGTGTAAAAAATATCCGGTTGCTTTACTTACAAAATATTGTCCTGAAAAATTATCACATTTATTTGATGAGCAGCGAATACTTCACGAAAATTTAGAAGAGCCGATGTCATGTGATGAAACCGTATTAAAACAATATTATCATGGTCAAATGATAATTGACGAAAGTTTTGTTGACACTTGTAATTATGATTTTAATGATGAAAGATTTTTGATGCTGATTCATCGACTTGAAACAGGTCAAAAAAGTTATTTGGATTCAAGTTATTTTATGATGAAAGAAATACGCTAAAAATCGCATTACGAAAGGAGAAAATAAATATGATTAAATTTTTCGGACGTGGGCGTGCTTTTGCCGATTAACACAACTCTGCGTTTTTTTATCATGACAAAGATTTGATAACGTTCATTTTTGAATTTATCTTAAATATTTTAAAAATTTTCCATTATTGCCAAAATCAGTTTACAGCTACATCCCGGAAAAATAGTGAAAACCTTTTTATCCTTCTTGTGCAATATCCACAAAATCAAGAAATTAAATTTCGCTTTCTTCTGAAAAAATATCAATTGACAAGTTTTTTTAAAATGTGCTATAATAAAAACAGTCAAAGTGTGTTGACTATGCCATGATGAAACAATGCGAATGGTGGGACTTCTTTTTGAGTGGTACGGGGTTAGTTGAGGTTTAGTATATATATTTGCATAAGTTTAAGGATTTATGCGGATTGTCAGGCAAGAAATGGACAAGGTGAAGGGCGGCACAGTTGGTGTATTCTGAACTATTTATGGATTTTGAAAGGTGAATGGGTTGGGTTGCTCGTTTATTACTTTATATTAAGGCATCAGATTTGATTTATAGAATAAAAAAGTGAGGAATTAGGAGCATGAATTATATCATATTTGGAGGTTCTGGATTTATTGGAACACATTTGATCAAGTTACTGAAAGAGGAAGTTATAAAGGATGGAGATCAAATTTATGATTTTGATATTGTTATGCCCGGCGAAGAGGGCGTTGTTCCAGGAATTGTTGAAAAAATCGAAGGCGTGAATTACATTCGGCTTGATGTTAGACGAAAAATTGAATTTGAATTCACACCTACCAAAGATGATATTATTTTCAATCTTGCTGCAATTCACCGTACACCGGGACATCCGGATAAAGAGTATTTCCAGACTAATATTTTGGGTGCAGAGCGTGTAACAGAGTTTGCAGAAAAATATGGAATTAAAAAGATTCTGTTCACGAGTTCTATTGCTCCTTATGGTGCAGCAGAGCAGTTAAAAAAAGAAACCACACTTCCAATGCCGAATACGCCATATGGGATATCGAAGCTGGTCGCTGAGAAAATTCACATGATTTGGCAAGCAAAAGATTCTGATAACCGAGAACTTACGATAGTTCGTCCGGGTGTTGTATATGGTAAAGGCGAACACGGTAATTTCACAAGACTTTACTGGGGTATCAGAAGAAGATACTTTTTCTATACTGGCAGACGAGATACGATTAAGGCTTGTATCTACGTCAAGGAACTAGTGCGTTTCATGAAATACCGTATGATTGATAATGATTTCAAGGGAACGGATATTTTTAACTGCACATTTGAGCCGGCGTATAATATTGAACAGATCTGTGACACAATGTGTTATGCAACCGGAATGGACAGACATATTCCGCTTGTAAATGGGAAGCTGCTCATGGGTACTGCAAAAGTTGTTGGTCCGCTTGGCGGTAAGAAAATCGGTATACATCCAGATAGAGTGAAAAAATTGATGATATCCACGAATATCAGCGGAGAAAAACTAAAAAACTGTGGATACAAGTTCCATTATACATTTGAAGAGTCCATTCGGGACTGGTATAAAGATTGTAATGAAAAGGGATTGAACTGATGAACAAAAAAGATATTGCACTCATTGTGGCAACACATAAAAATTACTGGATGCCAAGTGATGAAATGTATGTACCCCTTCATGTTGGCAGAGAGGGCAAAAGTGACCTTGGATATATTGGTGACAACACTGGAGATAACATCAGTGCCAAGAATGCGAATTATTGTGAATTAACAGGACTTTATTGGGCTTGGAAGAATTTAGATGCGGACTATCTTGGTTTAGTTCATTACAGAAGGCACTTCACAACAAAAAATGCAAGAGGTACAAAAGAGGAACGTGTCATCACTAAAACTGAGTTGAAACCCATTCTGAAGCGCACAGATGTTGTGCTGCCGACACCTCGCAATTATTATATTGAGACAAATTATTCCCAGTATGTTCATGCACATCATGCTGAAGACTTAGATGTTACTCGTAAAATCGTTGCTGAAAAATATCCAGAATATCTGCTTGCATATGATATGAGCATGAAAAAAGCATATGGACATCGGTTCAATATGTTTATCATGAAGAGGGGTAAGTTTAATGCTTATTGCGAATGGCTGTTCGATATTCTGTTTGAATTAGAAAAACGACTTGATATTTCTGCTTACAATCAGAATGATTTACGAGTTTTTGGATTTGTTAGTGAACGATTACTTGATGTTTGGATTAATACTAACCGAATTCGATATGTGGATCAACCGTATATCTTTATGGAGAAACAGAATTGGTTGGTTAAGGGAACTAATTTTGTGAAAAGGAAATTAGGTGGAAAGCAAAATTAAATTTTTATATTTAATACTTATGCTTTGGAAAGAGGAATCATGGAATGGGATTATCTACATTTGACATTTTTAAGAATATCAATACAGAGAATAATCCAAATCTGAAAGTATTGACAGATGAAGAATTACACCAGTTGCAGGCAACATTGCTGGATATGCTGGTTGATCTGGATAATTTTTTTCAAGCAAATCAAATTCGTTATTCTCTTGCTGGAGGAAGTGCTCTCGGTGTGATAAGGCATGGCGGTTTTATTCCATGGGATGATGATGTAGATTTGCTAATGCCTCGTGAGGATTACGAAAAATTAAAACGGGTATTTTCAAAGCAAATGCGAATGAAATACTGGCTTCATACTCCAGAAAATACAGATGGCTATGGGCTTGGATTTGCACGAATCCGTAAAAAAGGTACAATATGCCGTTCAAGAGATGATATTCATAACAAAGAATGTGGTGTTTATATTGATATTTTTATTATGGAAAACACTTATGATTCAGCGATTTTACGGAAAATGCATGGCTTGCTTTCGATGTTCTGCGGCTTTGCTTTCTCCTGTCGCAGATTTTTTGAATTTCAGGATTTGAATCTTTCACTAATCAAGGGAAATGTTGATGCGGAGAAAGTTTTTAAAAAGAAAATTTTTCTTGGAAAGCTGTTTGCATTTGCTTCATTGGATGACTGGACTCGCATCTGGAATAAAGTAAATTCCATGTGCAGGAATATGGATTCCTATTATGTGACTGTTCCAGTTGGCAGAAAGCATTTTTTCAAAGAAATGTACAATCGGGAATGGGCGTGCAACATGGAACGTTGTGATTTTACATTTGACGGAAAAACAGTAAAACTTTCTTTGATGAAGGGAGTTAAACAGTATTTGCAAAAAATGTACGGTGACTACATGAAGTTACCAGATCCAAAAGATATTGAGAAGCATGTTGTGCTGGAACTAAAGCTGTGAAAAGAGGAAAAGCCGATGAAAGAATTGGACTGTAAGGAAATTCAAAGCATTGGATTGGAAATATTGCGTGTCTTTGATGCTTTTGCTAAAAAGCACGATTTGACTTATTATTTATCTGGTGGAACGCTTTTGGGTGCAGTGCGGCATAAAGGTTTTATTCCATGGGACGATGATGTGGATTTGATGATGCCACGTCCAGATTATGAGTATCTTATCCATCATTTTCATCATGAGGTGTACCATCTTTCCTGTTGTGAACTTGAAAAAGATTATTGTTCTTTTCAGGCACGAATTTGGGATACAAGGACTAAATTGATTTGGGGAAAAGAATTTGCGCATGAAAAGAAAATAGGCGCTTTTATTGATGTTTTCCCAATTGATGGATTTCCTGACAGTGAGATTTTAACAAAATTATTTCTTTTAAAAGTAAAAGCAAGAAGATTTTTAAATAGTGAAAAAATTCGTGAAGGTTATAGGAAGAAAGAAAAATTTGTAGTAATTAAGAAAATGATAATGCCATTCATCCGCAAGGATGCAAATACATATGTAAGAAAAATGACCAAGTTAGCTCAATCTTATAATTATGACAATAGTAATTTTGTGGGCGTTATAGGTACAGGTGCACATTTATTCCGTGAAAAAAATCCGAAATCAGCCTATCAGACAACTGTGTATTTGGATTTTGAAGGTATGAAACTCCCTGCACCGGTTGGTTATGAAGGTTATTTGCGTCAGCTGTATGGGAACTATATGCAGCTGCCACCCGAAAGTCAACGAGTTTCGGAACATACCTTTAAAATATATAGGAAAGAATGAGGTTGAACAATGACAGTAGCACTTTTGACCGCCGCCGGTTCCGGTACACGAATGGGGCAGGACATTCCAAAGCAGTTTATGCATGTGGAAAACAAGCCTATTATCATTCATACCATGGAGGCTTTTCAGAGCCACCCCAGCATTGATGCAATTATTGTAGTGACAATTGCTTCATGGATTGATGTTGTGAAAGCATATGCAAAACAATTTAATATTAACAAACTTCGTTGGGTTGTTCCAGGCGGGGAAACAGGTCAGGAATCTATTTTTAACGGCTTGAAGACACTGGAGACCGAACTAATGCCTGATGATGTTGTTATGATTCATGATGGCAATCGCTGTTTGGTTTCGTCTGAAATTATTTCAGACAGTCTGGCAAAATTCAAGAAATACGGCAGTGCAGTTGCTGCGATTCCATGTGTAGAGGCAGTGTTTCGTAGCAGTGACAATGGCAATTCATCTACGATTTCAATTCCGCGTGAACAACTTTTTCGCACACAGACACCTCACACTTATACGCTTGGAAAGCTTCTTTGGGCTCACGAAGAAGCGGAAAAAAAAGGAATTAAAGAAACTGCTGCATCGTGTACACTTATGCAGCAATTGGGAGAAACAGTATATTTCTCCAAAGGGTCAGAAGAAAACATTAAAATTACCACGGTTGATGATTTGATGATTTTTAAAGCTTTGCTGAATACAAAAAAGGATACTTGGTTGAAATAAGGTGAGAAAAAGTGAAATATTGTGATTTATATTTGGAAGAATTGAAAGTTGCCTGCACAGATTTGGATTTGCACAATTTGGAAAATAAAAAAATCCTCATTACCGGCGGTAGTGGACTTATTTTGTCAACACTGGTGGATATCTTGTGTTATGCAAATTCTGAATGCGGAACTCATATTTCTATTTATCTTGCTACTCGAACAGAGGAAGAGATCAGCACCAGGTTTACAAAATATTATGGTAAGCCATTCCTATATTATGTAAATTATGATGCGCTTAAACCCGTGAACTTCCTGTTTGATGCGGATTATATTATTCATGGTGCAAGCAATGCCCATCCTGATGCTTATGCCACAGAGCCTGTTGAAACACTGATGGCAAATGTCAGCGGATTGAAGAATCTTTTAGATTATGCAGTCTGTGCAGGAAGTAAGCGATTATTGTATATTTCTTCAAGTGAGGTATATGGCAGAAAAAAAGAAGCACGCCCGTATAATGAAGACGATTATGGCTTTGTGGATATTTTGAATCCAAGAGCATGTTATCCATCCGGAAAACGTGCTTCAGAAACACTTTGTGTTGCGTATTCACAGGAATATAATGTAGAAACAGTAATTGTTCGTCCTGGACACATTTATGGTCCTACAGCAAATTCTTATGACACACGTGCAACAGCACAATTTGCGAGAGACGTTCTTGCAGGAGGTAACATTGTTATGAAAAGTGCTGGAGATCAGCTTCGTTCCTATTGTTATATGACTGATTGTGCAACTGCAATTTTAACTGTACTACTGAAAGGAAAGAGTACAGAGGCATACAATATTTCTAATCGAAGGGCAGTTGTGAGTATTCGACAAATTGCTGAACAAATGGCAAAAGTAGCTGGACGAAAGGTAATCTTTGAATCTGCAACGGATTACGAAAAGAAAAGCTATAATATGATGGATAACTCAAGTTTGAATGCTGAAAAGCTTGAATCACTTGGCTGGATAGCTCGTTATTCAGTGGAAGAGGGCGTTCGCAGAACCATTGAAATCATGAAAAATGATACTTAAATTCATATAATTTAAATCATTGTATTTCTGGAGTGTTGCAATCAAATGAGAACTACATGGAAAATTCATTATTCAATGCAAACAATAATTTTATCGTTTGCATTTCTTACATTTTTTATACCACAATCCTATGCAGTTCCTGCGATTATATATAAACTGTGGAGATATTTACGTTTTTTTGTTTCGATTAGTGCTTTCGGACTATATCTATTGAGGTATTCCGATAGATGGCCATTTAGAGTGATTTTTGTTTCATTATTCTATGTTTGGCTTTTTGCAATTGAACCAATTATAACATCATATGGTCAGTTTTCAAAAATGAACATGATCGCATGCATAGGCTTTATATTTTTATTGGAATATAGTTTTAAGCGACTTCATAAGGAAGTTGTTGTCCGATCCTTTATTTATGCGGGTTTACTTGCAAGTATAATGCATTTTTTGTCTTTTATCCTTTATGCCGATGTAGAAGGCGGAATGCGACATGGAGAAATATTGAAAACTGGTAGGGGCATAATCGTTACAAGACAAAACTGGTATTTTCTCACTTACGATAACTATTCTATTGTGTATTTTTTGCCTGTTGCTTCTCTTCTGTTATGTTATGCGCATTATTATAAAAAACGTGCATATATTTTATACTGGGGTTACGTTGGATTTATCCTATTTATGTACATTTCTAAGACCGCTGTAACAGCTATGGTTGCAATGTTGCTCTTTGTTTTTATTGCTTTATATTATATTATAAGATATTTTAAAAAAATATTTAAAAAAATGAAATTAAAGATAAACTACTTTACTGCTATTTTGTCAGGTGTCATCATTACAATTATTGCAATATCAGTAACTGGTGGTGATTTAGCTGAAACAATAGGCACATATTTCGGAAAGAGTGCATCTTTTTCTGGCAGAGATAAAATTTGGGCAAAATCGCTAAAACTAATAGCAGAATCACCGCTGATTGGTTATGGAAAAGAACCAGAATTAGTTGTATTGAGAAAAATCGGTCAAACGCATTGTCATAATATAATTTTAGAGCTGCTTTATGAAGGAGGAATCATAGGTTTTGTTTTGTTTGGGATTATGATATACCTGTTCCGGCCAAAGCAAAAGGATACGTTTTCTGCACTGATTTTTTCAGCCGCAGTGTTTTGCTATCTTATTGTTGCAACGTTTGACTGGGGAATTGCAAATCCAATATCCATGTCAGTGTTTTATTTTGCGTATTATTTAACATCAAAGCAAAGCAACTTGAAAGTTGAACATTTTCAGGATATTCTGGGCTATATAATGGGAAAGAGGATTTGCCAAAAATGATTTCAATTATAATGCCCGTTTACAATGTTGAGTTATATTTGAACAGATGTGTTGACAGCATTCTTGCCCAAACATATGATGACTGGGAATTGCTATTGATCAATGACGGCTCAACGGATCATTCTGGAGAGATTTGTGAAAGCTATGCGAATCGGGACAAAAGGATACATGTCATTCATAAGGAAAATGGTGGTGTATCTGCCGCCCGCAATATTGGACTAAATGAGTATAAAGGCGATTATGTTGCTTTCTTTGATTCAGATGATTGGATTGAGCCACAAATGTTAGAACGAATGATGAATGCAATTGAAAATAATAAAGCGGATATAGCAGCCTGTGATGTCTACAATGTATGTATCCAGGAAAATGGAAAGTATAAACGTGTATGCGGAAAGAAGTGGGGAGACTTACAGAAAAATGCTGTGTTACAAGGAGAAGATGTGATTCATCAGATTATGTTCAAATCTGCTACATTGTGGAATAAGATATTTTGCAGAGAACTCATAGGTGATAATCAATTTGATACAGATATGACCTATGCAGAGGATACTGATTTTTTATTCCGTGTGGTTAAAAAAGTAAAAAAATGTGTGTTTTTACCATACATTGGATATAATTATGTGTATAATCGTTCCGGAAATGTTGTATCATCGTTGAAGCTTGAACAAAGTATAGAACATATAAAAAATACTGAATATCTCTATGATAGTATGAATGAAATCCATCTTGGTTCTTTGGGTGTGTATAGATTATACATTGTCCTTAACAGACATCTTTGCAAGATACCTGGAAATCAAATGAATGAAAAAAAGTATAAAAAGTTATATGTAAGAATACATGAGGCAGCACTTTATCCCTCGTTTTCTAACATTCTCTTATTCTTTAAAAGCAACAAATATAGCCTGAAATCAAAGATGCAGTATATAATAATCTGTATATCTCCACGCCTTCGGGTACTTTACAGAAAGTTGAGAGGAAAAAGTGATGATGATGTTATTTAAGAGAGGAAGAATAGATTGAAGGTTGCTATATTAACATTTCATCGTGCGCATAATTATGGGGCAGTTCTTCAGTGTTATGCACTGTCAAAAGCACTTTCATCTGCCGGAATTGCGTGCGAAGTTCTGGATTATTCACCTGAATATTTTTATAAAATGTACAATGTCTTTCCGCCAAATCATTCACCCAAGACAATTCTTACTACATACACTTGTCATATTCTTCTGCGAAAAATGCTAAAAGTACGCAATGAAAATTTTGAAAGATTCATTTCTGAAAAAATACCGCTCAGTGAAAATACATATTATAAAGGCGATGATTTGGTATCAATTCCATATGATGCAATTATAGTAGGAAGTGATCAGGTGTGGCATAACAAAACAGCGAAATTTGACCCTGTGTTTTTTTTAAGTATAAAAGCTTTTGAAGGAAAAAGGAAATATTCGTATGCTGCAAGCTTTGGAATGGATAAACTGCCTTCGGAATTATTTGGAGAGTATAGAGCCAGGCTTAAGGGGTATCGGATGATGTCCGTCAGAGAAGAGAGTGGTGTATCAATACTGGAGGAATTACTGGGTTTAACGCCGGTTGTTTCGTGTGATCCAACTATCTTGCTGAATGCTGATATGTGGCATCAGATTGCGGGTGAAAAACCGCTTGTGAAGAATGATTATATTTTTTTATACTATGTAAAACAACCAAAAACAATAAGGGAGTATGCGAAAACACTTTCTAAAAAAACTAAATGCAGAGTCATATGCTGCTCTTGTATGTTTTCAGGAGGTGCTTTAAAAAAATATCAATATCTAAGTGGAAAAAATGATCGCAGAGATGGATTTTTAACAATGAATTTTCTATCTCCGGATCAGTTCCTTAATTTGATATTACACTCAAAATATGTATTATGCAGTTCATTTCATGCAACAGTTTTCAGTATCATTTTTCATAAGCAGTTTCTTTCTCAAACTGTCTGGGAGGATGGTAAAATAAATGACCGAGTGCAAAATCTGCTTGCGTATACTGGATTATTGGATAGAACTATCAATAATTCATCAGCAGTCATTACAGAGAAGATAGACTGGAAGGTTGTAGATCAAAGTGTAGCTTCAATGCGAGAGAATGGCTTACGGTATCTGGATAATATTAAAAAAGATTTGAACAATACATAAAAATTATAGTAAAGAACCTTGTTGTTCTAAGTTGCACTGAAGCATGAAACTTAATTCTTCGGCTGATTGCAGTTCGGAAGATTTGCTTAAGCATTTAGATTAGAAATTTATAGTATTTTTTGGAATCAAAAGGAGAAAAATTATGGAACGACATTACACTGTAGAAAAACATACCCAAATCTTGATTGCACTTCTGAAAGCACACGGAATACGAAAAATAATAGCAAGCCCGGGTGCTACAAACGTGTGCTTTTTAGGGAGTATTCAACAGGATCCTTTTTTTGAAATTTACAGTTCTGTTGACGAAAGATCTGCTGCATTTATTGCATTAGGGCTTGCGGCAGAGAGTGGTGAACCAGTTGCTTTGACTTGTACTGGTTCTACCGCATCACGTAACTATATACCTGGTCTGACTGAGGCATATTATAGAAAGCTCCCTGTCTTAGCTATAACCGCATCTCAGCATTTAGGACGTGTTGGTAACAACTATGGTCAAGTTATAGATAGAAGTTCTCCGCTTGCAGATATAGTAAATGAAAGCGTTGCAGTCGATTGCGTTTATTCAGAAGAAGATGAGTGGGCTTGTGCTGTGAATATCAATAAGGCACTCATTGCGCTTACAAAGGATGGTGGAGGACCGGCACATATCAATCTGGTCACTACTTACAGCAGGGACTTTTCCTGCGAAAAATTGCCGGATGTCAAGAAAATAACGCATATATCTGGAATTAGAAATATGCCTTCATTAGATGAATACAAGCATATAGCGATTCTTGTCGGTGTGCATAGAAAATGGTCTAAAAATCTATCAATGGCAGTTGAAGAATTTTGTGGTGCATACAATGCGGTCGTTATCATGAATCATGCAAGCAATTATAAAGGGGATTACGGATACAATCCCGATCTTATAAATAACATGAAACAATACACTGCTACTTCACCTTTAGCAGATCTTGTAATTTATATTGGCTCTGTCTCACGATATGGTTCAAATATGAACGAAAGAGAAATGTGGCGAGTTAATCCGGACGGTAAAATAAGAGACAATGAAAAGAAACTTACTCGTGTATTTGCTATGGAGGAAGTGGATTTCTTTAGATATTATGCGGATTTGAAAAAAGGAAAAAATAATAATTATGCAAAACAATGGCAGACTGAATATGAGCAGATAATTTCAGAAGTTTCTGAATTACCATTCTGTAATGTCTGGATTGCTATGACTTTGAGTAAACTTCTTCCTGAAAATTCCGTTTTCCATTTATCTGGTTCAAACACAGCACGAGCATGGAATTTTTTCAGCATTTCTAAGACCATAGAGTGCTATTCCAATGATGGCACGATGGGAATAGACGGACAGGTTTCTGCCTTAATAGGAGAATCTCTTGCAACCCCCGACCGGCTTCATTTCGGTGCAGTTGGTGATTTGACATTCTTCTATGATATGAATTCTTTAGGCAATCATCATGTTGGAAAAAATCTGAGACTTTTGATTGTGAATAACGGCGTGGGGGCTGAATTTAAGATATATACTCACCCAGTGTCTGAATTTGGTGAGACAGGAAATCCATATATGGCTGCTGCCGGACATTATGGAAATAAGTCTCCGAATTTGATTCGCCATTATGCAGAAGATCTCGGATATGAATATCTTACTGCATCTACAAAGGAAGAATTTATTGAAAGTGCAAAACGTTTTACAACTCCTGAGATGACAGACAAGCCGATGATATTTGAAGTTTTCACAAATGCACAAGACGAATCTGACGGAATTTATGCGATGAACCATATTGCTTCAACCTCAGCGGGTAAAGCGAAAGATTTAGCAAAGAATCTTGTAAAAGCTGTTGCCGGAGAAAAAGGGGTAACAACAGTCAAAAAGATATTTAGGAAATAAGTATGTTTACAAAGCTGAAAAATATTTTTAGGAAATATAATTCCCTGCCCATTCAAGTCCGGGCAGCGTTTTGGTTTATGATTTGCTCCTTTATGCAGAAAGGTATATCGAGCATCACCACACCGATTTTTACTCGTTTGCTAAATACAGATGAATATGGAAAGTACAGTGTATTTAATTCGTGGCTTGGTATTGTTACGGTGTTCGTATCGTTGAATCTTTCAAGCGGAGTATTCATGCAGGGACTTGTAAAATATGAAGACCGCCGAAAGGAATATGCATCGTCTTTTCAAGGTCTTACAATGCTTCTTGTTGCTGTTTGGACTGCAATATACCTTGCATTTCACAACTTCTGGAACGGACTTTTTGAATTGACAACAGTTCAGATGCTTGCAATGTTACTTATGATTTGGATGAGTGCAGCATTTGGATTTTGGGCAGCATCGGAACGAGTTGTTTTCAATTATAGAAAATTAGTGTTGATAACTATAATTGTTTCAATTGCAAAACCGCTTCTTGGGATTTTTTTGGTACTTCATGCAGAAGATAAAGTAACAGCACGTATTTTAGGACTTGCCGTAGTTGAATTTATCGGCTACAGCGGATTGATGATTTCGCAAATTGTAAAAGGCAGGAAGCTATGTGTGCCAGAATTTTGGAAACATGCGCTGATGTTCAATATTCCATTGGTTCCACACTATCTTTCCACGACCATTTTGAACAGTGCAGACCGAATCATGATTGAAAAAATGGTAAGTGCAGATACTGCCGGAATTTATAGCCTTGCATATTCTATTTCTCAACTTATGACGCTTTTTACTACAGGTATCACGCAAACTTTGGAACCGTGGAGATATTCTAAGCAAAAAGCAGGAAAGCAAGAGGATATAGCTACTCTTGCATATCCATCCTTGATTTTAGTTGCAGGTCTGAATCTTGTACTGATTGCCTTTGCTCCGGAGATAGTACGAATTTTCGCACCGCCTGAATATCATGATGCAATATGGGTAATTCCACCAGTGGCAATGAGTGTGTATTTCATGTTTACATATGGCTTTTTTGCAAGCTTTGAATTTTACTTTGAAAAGACAGGATATGTTGCTGCGGCGACAATGGCAGGCGCTGTCTTAAATATCATCTTAAATTATATTTTTATTGGAATTTTCGGATATTATGCTGCAGGTTATACCACCCTTGTCTGCTATATCGTCTATGCTGTATGTCATTATCTCGGCATGAGGAAAATATGCAAAGATGAACTTGATGGTAAAAAAGTTTACAGTATGAAAAAGCTTTTAGCAATTTCTGTTGGATTTATGATATTTGGTTTTGTCATCATGTTTACCTATTATAATAATTGGATAAGATATGGTGCAATTGTAGTATTTATGATTATATTAGTGATTAAACGAAAATGGATTATTGAAACGGTAAAGCAAATTATGTCAATTAGAGGAAAAAATAAGAAAGGCTAATCAGTATGAAAATTTTAATTTTCGGTGGTACAGGTGCAATGGGAACGCCACTTGTAGAATTACTTGCAAATCAAGGACACACTGTTTATGTCACATCAAGAAAAGCAAGAAAATACGGTAAAGAGAATATTCACTGTCTTATAGGAAATGCCCATGATATGAACTTTGTGAGAGATATTCTGAAAACACGATACGATGTACTCATAGATTTTATGAATTACAATTTGCCTGAGTTAAGGGAAAGATTTGACTTTATTTTAAATTCTGTTGATCAATATATCTTTCTTAGTTCTTGCCGTGTGTTTTCCGAATCAAAAACTCTCATAACAGAAAAAACTCCACGTCTTCTTGACGTGTGTGAAGATAAAGAATATCTTGCAACAGAGGAATATGCTCTTGCAAAAGCGAGAGAAGAAAATCTCATCTTTGAATCCAAGTATAAGAATTGGACGATTGTTAGACCTACTGTTACATACAATTCTTATCGTTTGCAGCTTGGCTGTTATGAACTTGATGAATGGTTAGGAAGAGCACTTAGAGGTAAGTCTGTAGTATTTTATGATGATTTAGCGGATAAACTTACTTCTATGACATACGGAGAAGATGTAGCAAGAGGAATATGCTATTTAATTGGAAACCAACAGGCATTGAGTGAGACAGTAAACATCGCATCACCCGAGTCAAAGACATGGGGCGAAATATTAAACATATATAAAGATGCATTTGAAAAATCATTCAAGGGAAAACACAATTTACAGATTGTTATGTTTCCTCATGCTGAAGATTATGAAATTGTTTTTGGAAGAAAATGGCGTCTTAAGTATAATCGTATTTATAATCGACGTTTTGATTCATCTAAAATGGATAGACTAAGTGAAGGTAAAATGAAATATACGCCAATAGAAGAAGGACTGAAAAAATGTTTAAATGAGTTTGTGAAGGAGAATGCTCAAGAGTGTAGAAAAATCAGTGTCTTGAGAGAGGCATATTTTGACAGTGTATTGCATACATACACCAATTTGTCCGAGTTTAGTGGCATAAAGCAGAAGTGTAAATATTTAATAGCGAGATACAGCCCATATTTCACATATAAGCGTATTAGAAATAGATAGGATGAGTTAATGGTGCATGACTTTAATAATGATAAAATATGGACGTAAATGGATTCTTTGTTTTTTGAAAGGTACATTGTAAATAAAGGTGGTTTATACAGAGCAATCTTTACTCATGAAGTGAAAAAAGAAGACAAGAGTGTGATTGTAATCTACAAACGTCCAAATACTGCGAATAATATGGCACAATTTTCTAAATATTATAATTATTTATATTTTATTATGTTTAGTTTATACTGATTTGAAATATATGATTGGAGGATAAAGTGATGACACAGACAGGAAATAAACGCATACAATATATTGATTGCCTGAAAGGGTTTGCAATATTGCTGGTTGTTATTGGTCATGTGTTTGATGGATATATACGTGCAGGATATTTTCTTGAATACAGGGATTTTATGTGTGGAGGATTTAATCTGATTTATTCTTTTCACATGGCATTATTTTTCCTGATTAGTGGGTTTGTCTATAGAAAAGCGTATTTCACAGTATCTGGTGAGAAAAAGCCAAAGATGAAATTACAGATATTCAATATACTGATCATTTATTTTGTATTCAGTGTTTTATTCGGACTTTTCAAGATGCTTGTCGGAAAATATACAAATAGTGATGTTTCATTCATGGATATTTTGCTGATTTGGATGAAAACTATAGCACCTTATTGGTATTTATATGTTTTGCTTGTTTATTATTTAATATTTTCAGTAAAAACAATATACAAAATACCGATTTATATTCAAGTATTTATCTTATTTGGTATATCATTTATCAGCAATTTTATTTCCAATACAATAGGTTCATATTTTGAAATAAAGCGTATTATGTATTACATGCTGTTTTTTGGTTTGGGAATTATCATTGCAATACACTACAACAAATATCAAAAATACGAATTGTGGATTTCTGTTTTCACTTTTGTTGTTTCATTGATCATAATTGCGGTTGATCTGGTAGGATATACATATGATGATTTTAATTCTGATTTATTGTTACGAGATCGTAAATATAATTTTATCATTGCTTTGGGAATCGTTTTGTTTCTTTTGTACCTTTTCAGGATACTGTTTTCCAAAAACGAAGCGATTCATGTAAAATTTTTCAGTTTTCTGGGAAGGTATTCACTTGAAATTTATGTAATTCATTGTGTATTTACAGCAGGAAACAGAGTAGTACTTCAAAAATTGAATATTGACAATTTTTACTTGAATATTATTCTGAATACCATCATAAGTACTGCATTGCCAATTCTGTTTTCTTATATTTGCAAAAAAATAAATATACATAAAATAATTTTTCAACCTGCCATATATTTATCTGAAAGGATTTGTAAACATGAAGTATGATTATTTAGTTGTTGGCTCCGGACTCTATGGAGCGGTCTTCGCTCATGAAGCGAAAAAAGCCGGAAAATCCGTTCTTGTCATCGACAAGCGTCCGAATATCGCTGGAAATGTGTATACTGAAACTGTTGAGGGTATTCATGTCCACAAATATGGCGCACATATTTTCCATACCAACAACACCGAGGTTTGGAACTACATTACGCAATTTGCGACATTCAATCGCTTTACAAATTCTCCTGTTGCAAATTATAAAGGCAAATTGTTCTCGTTGCCGTTTAATATGTATACTTTTAATAAAATGTGGGGCGTGGTAACACCGGAGGAAGCAACTGCAAAAATTGCTGAACAGCGCAAGGAAATTATTGGAGAACCACAAAATTTGGAAGAACAGGCAATTAGCCTTGTTGGACGTGATATCTATGAAAAACTCATCAAAGGCTACACGGAAAAACAGTGGGGACGGGATTGCAAAGATTTGCCTGCATTCATTATTAAGCGTTTGCCTGTTCGTCTGACATTTGACAACAATTATTTCAATGCACTCTATCAGGGCATTCCGATCGGTGGCTATACACAGATGGTTGCCAATATGCTTGACGGAATTGAAGTTCGTTTGAATACAAATTATTTCGAGCATAAAGCTGAATTGGATGCATTGGCTGAAAAAGTTGTCTACACGGGTGCAATTGATGAATATTTTGGGTATCAGTTGGGAACTTTGGAATATCGTTCTGTTTGCTTTGATACAGAACTACTTGATATGCCAAATTTTCAAGGAAATGCCGCAGTCAATTATACCGACAAAGAAACGCCGTGGACAAGAATTATCGAGCATAAATGGTTTGAATTTGGCAAGGATGCAGAAGGCAATGATTTGCCAAAAACCGTTATCAGCCGTGAGTATTCTTCTGAGTGGAAACCCGGTGACGAGCCAT
>CANQVA010000020.1 GCA_947627175.1 uncultured Ruminococcus sp. | reverse complement strand
ATGGTAAGAGAAAATACACAGAATCCGATGATTCATAAGTCAATCGACACAATTAAGGAACTTAATGCCGATGTGATTCTCCGTGAAAAAATCCGTCAGCGTGATAAGGCTATCCGTGACCATGAAAATGATATGGAAATTTCAAGGCTGGAAGGTCGAGAAGAAGGTATTGCTATTGGCGAAGCAAGAGGTGAAGCAAGAGGTATTACTATTGGCGAAGCAAGAGGTGAATCAAGAGGTCAGGCAAAAACTTTAATAGAAAACGTTAAAATGCTGATGAACAATACACAGAAAACACTTACAGAAGTGTTAGCTATGCTTGGTGTCACACAGGAAAAGTATGACAAGTGTCTTGCGTTGTTAAATCAGTAAATTTCATGACAACAAATAATATGACAGCGAGTGAATTGAAAATGGTAAGAGAAAATACACAGAATCCGATGATTCATAAGTCAATCGACACAATTAAGGAACTTAATGCCGATGTGATTCTCCGTGAAAAAATCCGTCAGCGTGATAAGGCTATCCGTGACCATGAAAATGATATGGAAATTTCAAGGCTGGAAGGTCGAGAAGAAGGTATTGCTATTGGCGAAGCAAGAGGTGAAGCAAGAGGTATTACTATTGGCGAAGCAAGAGGTGAATCAAGAGGTCAGGCAAAAACTTTAATAGAAAACGTTAAAATGCTGATGAACAATACACAGAAAACACTTACAGAAGTATTAGCTATGCTTGGTGTCAAACAGGAAGAATATGACAAGAGCCTTGCGTTGTTGAATAAGGAAATGTAATAATGACGAAAAAGCCCATGAAGTAATTCTGCTTCATGGGTTTTGCTATGTCCGGTGGTCTTTTTTGTTTAAGATACTTGACATATCAGTACAAAAAATGTATAATAAATTGAAATAGTCTGCATGAAATAAATATAATTAAAAAAATAATAAATATAACAAATAAAAAAGTGAAAGGAGAAACAAATATGAAAAATGTAAAGAGAACGCTTGCAGGAATTATTGCCGTTATAGCGGTTATGACTTCGGCAGTTTCCTGTAAAAAAAATGTAACGGGAAATCTTTCTGTTGAATCGAGTGAAAAGCCTATAGCAATGTTGCCGGAAACCTCTGAAGAAATCGGCGAACCTGCTGATATATCGGGAACTGAAATAGTATGGCTTTCCGATTATGATTTGAACCCGACAGAAGAAGGTGGAAGTCGTTCTGTTGCGTTGTCGCTGTTTGAGGACGTTTTCGGCGGTAAAGTAAAATTTGTATATACTCCCGCAGAAGAAAAATTCACCAGACTTGAATCAATGATTTTATCGGGTGAAGAAGTGGATATGTTTGAATATGACACAAGTGCAGTTCCCGACGGAGTAAAGAAAAATCTCTATGAACCTCTTGACCCTTATTTCAATTCACTTGAAATAAACAGCGGTATATGGGACGATATGTCTGATGTTATTGATGCATTTGAATATGATGACAAGCATTATGTCATTCCCTATTCATTGTCAAATCCCGTTGTACTCACCTACAGCCGAAAAATGATTGAGGAAAACGAACTTGATGACCCTTACGAACTTTATAAAAAAGGTAAATGGGACTGGGATACTTTCATGAAAATGATGGAGAAATTCAAGGAAAACACCGGCGGTTACGGTATTAACGGATATGTCGGTGAATCTCTTATTCATTCGACGGGTTTTAATATCGTAAAATATCAGAACGGAAAATTATTTAATAATGTAGCCGTTGCACCGATAAAAGAGGCGGAAGCATTCATGCAGGAAATAGCAAATAAAAATCTCTATTTATCATACAGAAATGACAGTTTCCCCTCGGGAAAAAGTACACTGTTTTTCGCTGCTCCATTCTGGACTATAGGCGTTTCAAATGTACGATGCCCCGATATGGATTTTACTGCCGTACCGTTTCCGAAATATCCGAAAGCAGACGGAAATTATGTTGTATGTGATTTTGATGCTAAGATGCTTGTTAAAAATTCCAAAAAGGGCGATGCAGTGGCAACTTATATCAAATGTGAAAGATTTGCCGAAATTCAGGAAGAATATGAAGAACCTAAAAAAGAACAGGCACTATTACCGCAGACAAACGGCGTTGGTGCTGTAATAAGTCAGCTGACGTCTGAACAGTATGATATTTTACAGGAATATACAGACCCATCTGTAATAAAGCCCGTTGTTGATTTTGCTTACGGAATGGGCGACGCAATGTACAGTTCAGCAGGTTCTGAAGGTATAATTGACCAGATTGAAAAAAATATGCTTTTGTCGGGCGGTACTTTTGAAGTATGGAGAGATTTGCGTGATTCATGTGCTAAAGCCATAAAGCAAGAAATAAAACGCCTTAAATAATTAAATAAATAGGAGTAAAAAATTTATGTTCATAAAACTGCTGTTTTTTATTTTAATTATAATGACAATTTTTGCATCGGTCATTTTTATAAATAATGTAAATATAATCATTCCTGAAAATAATGAAGATAATCAGGATAATCAAGACAGTAAAAAGAATAAAAGAAAACGTAATAAAAAACGTTCAGATAGAATGTCACGCAGTGATAAAAAGAGAATGATTGCCGATATATGTATGATATTTGCGTTACTTCTCGGAATATCCGATATTACCCGCCTTATGAATATGGGCATTTTTCACGGTGCATTCTTTGTTATGGGGATTGTTCTTGTTATTGAGAGAGTATGCAATTTAGTAAGGGGTAGAGTTAAATCACGCACAATAAAATTTTTCAGTAAAGTTATTCTCATCGTTTCGATACTTGAACTTACTGTATTTCAATTTCCGTCATACAGAATATTTTTCGGAGATTACGGACATCAACGGCTTTCAATATCAGAGGGAACTATTGTAAACCCTGCCGGAACAGAAAATACGGGAAAAATACAAGTAACAGGTCAACAGACTTCTACAGTTGAATTTAAAGATATTAACAGGAAAGTCGGCACGATAAGAATAAATATAGAATCTGCAAATGCTGAAAGACTTTCGGCAAGAGTTGATGCGACAGATGAAACATCATCGCTGTACCGTCCGTCAATAATCAATGCAAACATCGTTACGACAAATCCAAGCACTACATATGCAACTGTTATGCTTTCGGGGAAAGTCGGTTCGCTTCAGTTCAATTTTTCCGGTATGAATGACAGTGATTTATTCAATATATCGGAAATAGAACTTAATATACCTATTCCGTTTGATATATCGGTTGTAAGAATGATGATTATAATTATTCTTTCAACGCTTGCCTATGCTGTGGCATTTTCTGAACTTATGAACAGGAATTACGGAGAGAATTTCAAATTCTGTCAGATATCGTCGCTTGTAATAACTGTTTTAGCCGTTCTTGTTGCTTTCGGGGTTACTTGTAAAAAACTCCCCGACGATTTGGAAAGTATGTTTTCACGTGATTACGGCAATCAGATTTCGGAAGAACTTGTCCTTGCATTTGAAGAGGGTCAGGTTTCACTTCTCAAAGAACCTGAACAGGCGTTGATTGATTTGGAAGACCCTTATGACAGATATCTGCGTGAATCAAATTCAGTTAATGCTGAATGGGATCATGTTTTTTATAAAGGGAAATATTATTCATATTACGGAATAGCCCCTGTTGTACTTCTGTTTCTGCCGTATCATCTCATAACGGGAAAATTTTTCTCAACGGAAATAGCGGTGTTTATCTTCGCTGCAATCGGTCTTGTTTTCCTCGCTATGACTTATAATGCAATAATTAAACGCTGGTTCAGGCGTATTCCGTCGGGCTGTTATATTGCAGGAATTGCAATTCTCATTATGGTTTGCGGAATATGGTTCAGTGTAGGAAGACCTCTTTTCTATGAAATATCAATATCTTCGGGATTTGCCTTTACAACTCTTGGTGCTTATTTCCTCATATCCTCAAATGTAATAGGTGGCGGACAGATTTCACTTGTTAAGACGGTATTCGCCTCGGTGTTTCTTTCAATTGCCGTTCTTTGCCGTCCGACACTTGCTGTATACTCAATATGTGCCTGTGTATATTATGTCATCGGTTTCGGCAAGTCTGCGGAAGTTCATGATGCTGACGGAAATATAAAGACGGTTAAAAGCAGGAGAATAAAATATACACTCTGTGCTGTGATTCCTTTTGCAGTTATTGGTTCGGTTCAGATGTGGTATAATTATGTCCGCTTTGATTCTCCGTTTGATTTCGGAATAAAATACTCATTGACAATAAATGATTTTATTGATTCCGAATATCACACTCTTTTTGTACTGATAGGAATGTTTGCTTATATATTTGCGTTCCCGTCTTTAAAATTTGAATATCCTTTTGTTGATACGCCTTTTTCATATCTCAGAGTAAACGGATATTATTTCAAAGATGTCGGACAGACTTCGGGAATATTATTTCTTGCTCTGCCTGTGTTCGGTTATCTTCTCGGCGGAAAAGCCCTGAAAAAACTCCCCGACAGATGCAGTAAAATAAAATATTCCGTTATAACGCTGTTACCGTGTGTTATAATGCCGTTGGTGATAATGTTCTCCATATGGGAAAGCGGTTACGCTGTAAGATATACGGCTGATTTCTCATGGCAAATAGTAATAGGTGCATTTGTAATACTTTTCTTTCTGTATCAGAATACAGAAAATATAACGCTTAAAACAATATTTAAATATTTTATGTCATTCTCAATAACAGCTTCTTTTATAATAAACGTTCCGCAGATATTTACATTCTCATTCAGTGAATCTGACTACCCTGAATTGGTAAGTATATTCTGTGAACTGATTGAATTTTGGAGATAATAATTCAATAAATAAACATAATTCAGTAATTAAATTATCATTGAAGAGTATATATATTAAATTTAAGTTAGCCGTGGTTATGTTTAAGAATGTATGTTTCGTTTTATTTTGGCGAAAAATTACAAAAATTATCTCCATTATATGGCAATGTGCGAAAATTTTATAAAAGTACGTGACATTTCTTTCACACTGTGATATAATGTAGTAAAGGTACTTTTCTATGTATAAAACGTCTGTGATTTTTACTATTACAGCGTAAGCCGTCCGCAGTGCAATATTATCTTATAAGACCGCAATTCTCTGTATTTGCCTGCAACAGAAAAGATTCTTACGGTCTTAAAATAATCTGCTGATTATGCAGAAACACTAATAAATCAAAGAAAGGGATTCAAAAAAATGGATAACAGCAATAATAACCAAAATTCCGAAAAACCCCGCAAAAGGGTTACAAAGAAAATTTTAAGACGCAGACAACTCTGTGCCCTTGCCGTCATTGCACTTATTGTGCTTATTCTGATGATTCTTATAGCAAACGCTTGCACTGATAAAACCAAAAAGCCAAAGAAAGAAACTACTACTACATCAACTTCTACTACACAAACAACTACTGAAACAGAACCGCCTACAGAAATGACTACAACTACAACAACTATTCCCGTTCCAACCGTTGACCCGACGCTTTCCGCACAGGTACAGCTTTCCACACGTGAATTGTCACTTAATGTAGGCGAAAGCGATATGCCGATTATATACGGCTATCCGCAAGGCTGTTCAGAAGAAAATGAATTATGGTCATCTACTGACCCGAATATCGCAACTGTTGACGAATACGGCAACGTTACAGCTGTAAATGCAGGTGAATGTTATATACTCCTCAAATTCAATAATAACTCCGCTATTGAAGTACAAATCAAAGTAACTGTTAAAGGCAATGCTCCTCAGATACCCGACACAAATCAACAGAACATTCAGCAGAATATACCCGATACACAGAACGGACTTGATACACAGAATATACCTGATTCACAAGCAAATTACCAAGATTCACAAGAATACCGGGATACACAGAATTATTTTCAGAATAATCAGCAACCAAGCAGTCAGGCTGCACAGGATTCACCGGAATTTCCGGAAGTAAGTAATGTTATGCCGGAAACATAATTCAGGATAAATCAGAATAACAAAAAGGACAGCTTTTTCAGGCTGTCCTTTATTTATATATATTTATATTTAAATTATTTATAATGCATCTCCACGTTCGGAGGAAATTTCATATCCCGCTGATTTTATGCGGTTCTCAAGGCATACTCTGCATTCGGCGGATTCTTCCCCGGTGCAGATTTTATTGTCATAGAGTTCATATTTCTTTCTGACACTCACGGGCGACAGATTAGGCATTACAACGTTACAACCCGTTTTCAGACCGAGTTCACGGCCAACAGGGGAAATTGTTCCGAGTGCGGTCGTTGACGGCAGGAGAACTTTCGGAAACATGAGACGCAGTATTCCGAGAAGTCTCAAAGTAGTTTCAAGAGTACCGCCTTTTTCGTCTGCAAATGGTGTATCATGGTGAGGAATAAAAGGTCCTATTCCAATCATATGCGGTTTAAGTTCCTGCAAGAATCTTAAGTCTTCAATAATATTTTCCGTTGTCTGAAACGGTACACCAACCATAAAACCCGCTCCCACCTGATAACCAAGTTCACGCAGATTGAAGAGGCATTTTTTACGGTTTTTAAGGCTCATTTCCTGCGGGTGCAGTTTTCTGTAGAGACTGTCGGAGGCTGTTTCATGGCGGAGTAAATAACGGTCAGCACCTGCTTCTTTCAATCTCCTGTAACTTTCATATGAACGCTCACCGAGGGAAAGTGTTACAGCACAGTCGGGAAACTTTTCTTTTACCTCATGAATTATATCACACATGAAATCATCCGTAAAATATGAATCTTCACCGCCCTGCATTACAAAAGTACGGAATCCGAGTTCATAGCCGTTTTCACAGCATGACATTATTTCTTCACGGCTGAGGCGATAACGTTCAGCGTTTTTATTACTGCGACGTATACCGCAATAAAGACAATTATTTTTACAATAGCTTGAAATCTCTATAAGACCACGGAGGAAGACTTTTTTTCCGTAATACTTCTGTCTTGTCTCGTCGGCATACTTTGTCAATAGTTTAACATCGTCTTTATCGTCCGTTTCAATCAGCAATTTAAATTCACTGTCTGTAAGATTTCCGCTGTTATACAGCTTTTCAATAATATTATCAGTCATATCAACCGCCGAGCCTTATCATTTCATCTATGCACTTTCTTGCTTTTGAAATAATTTCATCGTCCATTAAGATTTCAAAAGCCTCACCGTTATTTATGCCTTTAAGTGCTTTATAAACATCGGGCAATGTTGTTATCTTCATATTATGACATACTATATCTTTAGTTACTGGATAGAAATTCTTTTCAGGGCATTCATATTGAAGATGCTCAGATATTGAAGTTTCCGTACCTATAATAAATTCCTCAGCATCGGAATTTACGGCATAGTTCATAATGCCTGAAGTAGAACCGACATAATCAGCAAGTTTTACTACTGCCGGAGTACATTCGGGGTGAACAAGAAAAAGTGCATCAGGGTGTTCTTCCTTTGCTTTCATAACTTCCCTTACGGTAATTCCTGCATGAGTGGGACAACCGCCGTTCAGTAGTTTTATATCTTTTTCGGGAATATTCTGTTTCACATAGTCACCGAGATTGCAGTCGGGAATGAACAGAATTTTGTCATTGTCAATTGCTTTTACAATTTTAACCGCACTTGACGACGTGACGCAAACATCACAAACCGTTTTTAATGATGCTGTTGTATTTATATAGGCAACGACCGTTCTGTCGGGTTCTTTTTCTTTGAGCATACTAATCAGTTCAGCGTCCATTTGTTCAGCCATAGGGCAACCTGCATTTTTATTAGCAAGGAAAACTCTTTTTTCGGGTGCGAGTATCTTAGCAGTTTCAGCCATGAAGTGGACGCCACAGAAGAGTATATTATCCGCATTAACGCCTTTTGCATCAACGCTTAATTTATAGCTGTCTCCCGTAAAGTCAGCTATTTCAATGATTTCCCTTGCCTGATAGCTGTGTGCGAGAATAACAGTATTGCTTTCTTTTTTCAGCTTCAGGATTTCTTCCTGTAATTCATGTAATTTCATATATATAACTCCTTTTGGTGTAGAGTTGATGTAAGCCCCTACGTCCTTATTTTTTGTCTATATTCAGGCAAAAAAAGTACTTTTTTATTTTATGAGTGTAGAGTATGCAGCATTTATAAAAACTTATATAACTTTTATTTTTCTATACATTTCAATCCACGCCCTCTGTGAGAGGGCGAAAACAACTTTTTACGCCTAAGATTTTACATACAATACGATTCGATTGTAAAACTGCATATCTTAACTTTTTAAGTTGTCAGTACTTGTTTTGTACTGATTTAATAATATCACAAAAGAATTTCTTTGTCAATAGGTGGTGAGTTGTGATAAACCCACCACCAGCAATGAACCATAAATTTCTATGGTTCATATTATGGTGACGGATAAAAATTTATAGGTCACCGCCTGTTTTCGGCTATTCATAGAGGGAAAACAGACTTTTTTATGTTTTGTGGTGACCTATAATCAGCTATTATAAATTCCTTACGTGTAGAAAATATAAAGTGTATATACTTTTATAAAATTGCATTTATAGGTCACCAACTTCACAATAAATTGCTTATTTTTGGCTATATATAGCCGTAAATTAAGGGTGACCCATAATTTTTTATAGGTCACCGTTTTATAGTTTATGGGATTCGGGGTTATCTGTTCTGCCCATAAGATAATCAATAGACACATTGAGATAATCGGCGATTTTTGCAAGATTATCAGCTTTCGGCATCGTTTCAATCCACGCCCTCTGTGAGAGGGCGAAAAACAACTTTTTACGCTTAAGATTTTACATACAATACGATTCGATTGTAAAAACACATATCTTAACTTTTTAAGTTGTCAGTACTTGTTTTGTACTGATTTAATAATATCACATCGAAAGGGGGCTGTCAACCCCCTTTTCTGAAAACTTATACTTCTGCGATTATTTCAACTTCTACAAGAACATTCTGCGGAAGTGTCTTTACGGCTACACAGCTGCGAGCAGGAAGAGAAGTAAAATTTCTGCCGTAAATCTCATTGAATACGCCAAAGTCATTCATATCCGCAAGAAAACACGTTGTCTTCACGGCTTTTTCAAATGAAGAGCCTGATGCCTCAAGAACGGCTTTAAGATTCTGCATAACTTGTTCCGTCTGTTCCTCTATAGTAACCGCCTCAATAGTATTTGTGGACGGATTTATAGCAATCTGTCCTGAAGTGTAAACCATTCCGCCCGACACTACGGCTTGCGAGTAAGGACCCACAGCAGCAGGTGCTTTTTCTGTATGAATTTTATTCATCTTTTTATATCCTCCTTGTTTAATCATTGACTATTTTAAAACCGCTTTCTTTTAAAGCCGTTTTTATTTCGTCGATATGCTGATAATTACGAGTTTCAAGAACTATTCTCAAATAACATCCGTTTACAGCTGAACCCTCATTTGCACGTTCATGATGTATTGAAATAACATTTCCGCCTGCTTCTGCGATTATTCTTGAAACGTCCATAAGCTGACCGGGCTTGTCAATGAGTTCGATATTCATTGAACACGTTCTTCCCGTCATAAGCAAACCACGCTTTATAACTCTTGAAAGTATCGTGACATCAATATTACCGCCCGAAAGCAGACAAACTACTTTCTTATTCTTTACCGGTACTTTGTTGAACATAGCCGCCGCCACTGAAACAGCTCCTGCACCCTCTGTAACAAGTTTCTGTTTTTCCATAAGTGCAAGTATTGCGGCTGAAATTTCGTCATCTGTAACTGTCACTATGTCATCAACATATTCTGAAACATACTTGAATGTATTCTCCCCCGGTTCTTTTACGGCTATACCGTCGGCAATAGTTGAAACGCTGTCAAGGCATTCTATTTTATGGTCATGAATTGAATTGAACATACTCGGAGCCCCTGAAGCCTGTACACCGTATACTTTTATATTCGGGTTAAGGCTTTTTATAGCAAATGCAACGCCCGAAATAAGACCTCCGCCACCTACCGGAACTATTACAGCGTCCATTTCGGGAAGTTGTTCAATAAGTTCAAGACCGATAGTTCCTTGTCCTGCAATAACGTTTTCATCATCGAACGGGTGAATGAATGTATATCCGTTTTCATCACGCTGTCTGAGTGCCTCCGCATATGCATCATCATAAACACCTTTTACAAGGCAAACCTGTGCCCCATAGCTTTTTGTAGCCTCTACTTTTGAAATGGGTGCACCGTCGGGCAAACATATTATAGCGTTTATTCCGTTCTTTGCAGCCGCAAGTGCAACGCCCTGTGCATGATTACCCGCTGAACAAGCAATTACTCCACGTGCCTTTTCTTCGTCCGAAAGCTGGGACATTTTGTAATATGCCCCTCTTACCTTGAAAGAGCCTGTTATCTGGAGATTCTCCGTTTTAAGGTAAATTTCCGATTCGGGATTTATGTTAAGTGCATGAATTATATCTGTCTCCCTTATAACCTGTTTCAAGATATATTTTGCATGATAAATTTTATCAAGTGTAAGCATTAAAATTTTAGCCCCCCTGTTACTTTGAATTATTAAAATTATTCTGATTTATAAGTTGATTTACAAATTGTTTTGCTGTTCTCGGTGAACGACCGTTTCCCGACGACATGGCAAAACTTTCTGCTTTCATCTCAAAATCTTTTTCATCAAGGTCAAGACCTTTCTGCCCTGCAATTTCTCCCGCTATGCGTATAAATTCTTTCTTATCGGGTCTGGCGAAATTCACACGCAGACCGAAACGTGCAGACAGTGACAATGTTTCCTGCATCGTATCATTTCTGTGAATATCATCGCCCTCACGGTCTGAAAAATTTTCCTTAACAAGATGGCGTCTGTTACTCGTTGCATAGATAGCGATATTGTCAGACCTTGCCGAAACTGAACCCTCAAGAACGGCTTTCAATGCCCCGAAACAATCTTCACCTGCCGTGAAACTCAAATCATCTATGAATATAATGAATTTCAAGGGGTTTTCGCTTAATTCGTCAATAATCGCCGGAATAGAGCGTAGTTGTTCCTTTGTGATTTCCACAAGCCTTAGACCCTTATCGGCAAATTCATTTACAACAGCCTTTACAGTTGAGGATTTCCCCGTTCCTGCATCGCCGTAGAGTAAAACATTCTGTGCCGGCTTGCCGTCAATAAGTGCAAGTGTATTGTCAATTACAGCCTTGCGTTCACGTTCATAGCCGAAAAGTTCGGAAAGTCTTTGTTTATCGGGATATTTCACGGGTACTATATTTTCACCTTTAAGTGTAAACATAGTATACTGTGCATATTGTCCGTAGCCGTATCTGTGAATAAGTTTCAGGCGTTCGAGATAGCTCCCCACAATGTCAACATTTGAATTTGTCCATTTCGGCAAAAAGCCGTCATAATTAAGATTTTTCACAAAATCATCTGAAGTAAGCTGTGAAAGTTCCTGAAAAAATCGTAGTTCACTTATAAGGCATTCTGTTATTTCTTTCGGGATTTTCTCACCCTTTGCCGTTTTTCTGATATAGAAATTGTCATCTTCGAGAATAACTTTCAATATATGCCTGCTTAAATCTGTATCGCCTGTTTTGTATAATTCTCTTGCGATATTACAATATACTTCAATAAAATGTCTTCCGCCCATTGTCTTTAATGAGAAAAGATATGCTAAACTACTTATAACATCATCTCTCTTTGCATTGCTGAAAATAATCAGCATATCATGTCTCATTGCGAAATTGTCGGGATTCATATTCATAAAGCCTCAAGAACCTTTTCAGTCATTTCAGTACACGTGAGCGGTGTACCCTCTGCACTGCCCATTAAATCAGCAGTTCTCCAGCCGTCATTCAGTACTTTGTCAACAGCCTTTTCTATGCAGTCCGCCTCATCTGAAAGCCCGAAAGAATAACGGAGCATCATAGCACCCGAAAGAATTGTAGCTATAGGGTTAGCCTTGTTCTGTCCTGCAATATCAGGTGCTGAACCGTGAATAGGTTCGTACATACCCCTTTTTGTTGAACCGAGAGATGCAGACGCAAGCATACCTATTGAACCCGTAATCTGTGAAGCCTCATCCGATAATATATCACCGAACATATTCGATGTTACAATAACGTCAAACTGTTGCGGATTTCTGACTAACTGCATAGCTGCATTGTCAACAAACATATCATTATATTCTACTTCCGGGTATTCTTTTGAAAGTTCATGCATAGTCTTTCTCCATAAGCGGGAACTTTCAAGAACATTCGCTTTATCAATGCTTGTAAGTTTCTTGTTGCGTTTCATAGCTGTTTCAAAAGCTACACGTCCGATTCTCTCAATTTCAGTAACGCTGTAAGCCTCTGTGTCGAATGCCTCTTCACCATATTTTCCTTGTCTGTAACCTCTGTCACCGAAATAAATACCGCCTGTAAGTTCACGGACTATCATTAAATCAAAACCATCGCCGACAATTTCCTCTTTAAGAGGTGAGGCAGAACGGAGTGACGGATAAAGTTTTGCAGGGCGTAAATTTGTATAAAGTCCGAGAGCCTCACGTATTCCGAGAAGTGCTTTTTCGGGTCTGTTGTTTCCGGGCTGATTATCCCATTTTGTACCGCCTACAGCCCCTAAAAGAACACTGTCGCTTGCAAGACAACCGTCAACAGTTTCCTGCGGTAACGGTTTTCCCGTCGCATCAATAGCACAACCGCCTATAAGATACGGTGTGAAGTTAAATTTATGACCGAATTTTTCAGCCACTTTTTCAAGTACTGCAACGGCACTGTCAACTATCTCAACGCCTATGCCGTCGCCTTTAAGAAGTGCAATATTAAATTCCATTTTCAACAAATCTCTCCTTTTGCTATAGAGTTAATCAGACCGCCGTTTTCAATGATTTTCTGCACAAATCCGGGAAACGGTTCTGTCTTGTATTCCTTGCCCGTTGTAAGATTACGGATAATACCGTTATCCATATCAGCTTCTACTTTATCGCCCTCGCTTATGCCGTCAACGGCTTCGGGACATTCTACAATAGCAAGACCTATATTGATAGAATTGCGGTAAAAGATTCTTGCAAAACTCTTTGCAATAACGATTGAAATTCCGCTTGCCTTTATAGCAATAGGAGCGTGTTCTCTTGACGAACCACAACCGAAATTAAAGCCTGCTGTTATAATATCGCCCTTTTGTACACGTGTAACAAAAGTCTTATCCAAATCTTCCATACAGTGAGATGCAAGCTCTGCATGGTCACTTGTATTCAGATAGCGTGCCGGAATAATTACGTCCGTATCGACGTTATCGCCATATTTTATTACATTTCCTGTATACTTCATTACGGAATACCCCTTTCAATATATCATATATTCCACGGGCTTGTGATTTTGCCTGTAATTGCACTTGCTGCTGCTGTGGCAGGGCTTGCAAGATAAATTTCAGAATCAACATGACCCATACGACCGACAAAGTTTCTGTTCGTTGTTGCAACGGCACGTTCTCCCTTTGCAAGAATACCCATATGACCGCCAAGGCAGGGACCACAAGTAGGAGTTGAAACGACTGCACCGCTTTCAATGAATATTTTCAGAAGTCCTTCTTCCATAGCGTCAAGATAAATTTGTTGCGTTGCCGGAATGATTATTACACGGACATTCTTTGCACACTGTCTGCCTTTCATAATTTCAGCGGCTTCTCTTAAATCTTCAAGTCTTCCGTTAGTGCATGAACCTATAACAACCTGTTGTATATAAATATCGCCGATTTCATCGAAAGTTTTAGCATTTTCGGGAAGATGCGGAAATGATACGGTAGGTTCAATTTCAGAAAGATTTATGTCTATAACTTCATCATAAACTGCATCTTCATCAGCCTTGAATATTTTCGGTTCAGCACCGTTATGTTCTTTGATATATTCAATTGTTATATCATCAACTTCAAATATGCCGTTCTTTGCACCTGCTTCAATAGCCATATTTGCAATACAAAGACGGTCAGCCATAGAGAGAGAAGAAAGCCCCTCACCGGTAAATTCCATTGAACGGTATAAAGCACCGTCAACGCCTATTTTTCCGATAATATGAAGAATAACATCTTTTCCCGAAACGTATTTACGGAGTTCTCCTGTAAGATTGAATTTTATAGCAGACGGAACTTTGAACCACGCTTTACCGATTGCCATACCGCACGCCATATCAGTTGAACCGACACCCGTTGAAAATGCACCTAATGCACCATATGTGCAGGTATGCGAGTCAGCACCTATTACGACATTTCCGGAAGTCACAAGACCTTTTTCAGGCAAAAGAGCGTGTTCTATTCCCATTTTTCCAACATCATAGAAATGAGTTACTTCCTTTTCACCGCAGAAGTCACGGCACATTTTACACTGTTCAGCGGCTTTTATATCCTTGTTCGGTGTGAAGTGATCCATAACCATTGTAACTTTATCTTTATCGAAAACACTGCTTTTATTGAGTTTTGAAAACTCCTTTATAGCAACAGGTGATGTTATGTCATTGCCGAGAACTAAGTCGAGATTTGCAAGAATAAGCTGTCCTGCCTGAACGCTGTCAAGACCTGCATGAGATGCAAGTATTTTCTGTGTCATTGTCATACCCATTTTAAAATCATTCCTTTCATGTTTTTTTACTCTGATTTTCTGCGTTCTTCAATTATCAACGCTATCGAAACAGCAAAAAATATAATACCTGTAACTGATGCCGTAACACCACTGTTCTTAAAAGCACCGACAACATAACATTTTTCGGGGTTATTCGGGTCATACATAACGGTAACTTTTTCGCCCTCATAGAATTTACTGCGTGACTGAGAGAATGACGTTTTATATTCAGTTTTATCTACAGTGTAATCAACATAGACATAATATGTTGTCTTGCGTCTTCTGCGTGAATGCGAACTACTGCGTGAATACGAAGTATGGCTTGAAACATCAGTGACTTCACCGCCGGCTTTCTCCGTTGCGGTATCTTTTAATTTATTGTAATTTACAGTATGAATCAAGCCCGTAATTATAAGAATCACTGAAATAATTGCTGCAACAATCGCTGAACTTTTTCTTCTATTCATAGATTATCCCCCGATAATATTATTTGATTTAAATATTATTTAATTTAATTTAATTAAATCCCTCTGTATCAGTCTTTTCTGTTTATTATAGCACCTTTATCCGCACTTGATACCATAGCCGCATAGCGTTTCAGATAGCCTGTTATATTTTCCTTTTTCTTAATAGGCATAGTCTTTTTGCGTTCTTCAAGTTCCTCGTCAGACACTTCAAGAGTAATAGTATAATTCGGTATATCAATAGAAATAATATCACCGTCTTTTACATATGCAATAGTACCGCCGTTTACAGCTTCGGGAGAAACATGACCGATAGCCGCCCCACGTGTTGCACCGCTGAAACGTCCGTCAGTTATAAGTGCGACTGTTGAGCCGAGCCCTGCCCCCTGTATTGCTGAAGTAGGTGAAAGCATTTCACGCATACCGGGACCTCCTGCGGGTCCTTCATAACGTATAACTACAACATCGCCCTCTTTTATACCGCCGTCATAAATTACTTTTATAGCCTCTTCTTCGCTGTCAAATACACGTGCCGTTCCTCTGTGTACAAGCATTTCGGGAGCAACTGCACTTCTCTTTACAACGCATCTGTCGGGTGCAAGATTTCCACGCAAAACAGCAATTCCGCCTGTTTCGCTGTATGGGTTGTCAATCGGTCTTATTGTTTCGGGGTCTTTATTTATACAGCCTGAAATATTTTCGCCGACTGTTTTTCCTGTGCAAGTCATACAGTCAAGGTTGATGAGATTTTTCTTTGAAAGTTCATTAAGAACGGCATATACACCGCCTGCTTCGTTCAAATCTTCCATATATGTATGACCTGCCGGAGCAAGATGACAGAGATTAGGAGTTCTTGCACTTATTTCATTAGCTATATCAAGATTTATATCAATTCCGCATTCGTTGGCAATTGCCGGTAAATGTAACATACTGTTAGTTGAACAGCCGAGAGCCATATCAGCAGTAAGTGCATTTATAAAAGCCTTTTCTGTCATGATGTCAAGGGGGCGTATATTTTTTCTGTAGAGTTCCATAACCTGCATACCCGCCATTTTTGCAAGCTTTATTCTTTCGGAGTATACAGCCGGAATTGTGCCGTTTCCTTTAAGACCCATACCGAGAACTTCTGTAAGACAATTCATTGAATTTGCCGTATACATTCCCGAACATGAACCGCAAGTCGGGCAAGCATGATTTTCAAATTCTTCAACATCTTCAAGCGACATTTTCCCTGCCGTATATGCTCCGACTGCTTCAAACATACTTGAAAGACTTGTTTTTTTGCCTTTTACATGACCTGCAAGCATAGCCCCGCCGCTTACGAATATAGTCGGTATGTTTATACGTGCGGCAGCCATAAGCAACCCCGGAACGTTTTTATCACAGTTGGGAACCATTACAAGAGCATCAAAATGATGTGCAAGAGCCATACATTCAGTTGAATCGGCAATAAGGTCACGTGTGACGAGAGAATATTTCATGCCCGTATGACCCATTGCAATTCCGTCACATACTGCAATTGCAGGAAATACAACGGGTGTACCGCCATTCATTGCCACACCGAGTTTTACAGCCTCAACAATTTTATCTATGTTCATATGTCCCGGCACTATTTCATTATATGATGATACAATACCGACAAGCGGACGTTTCATTTCCTCTTTAGTATGTCCGAGTGCATTGAAAAGTGAACGCTGAGATGCCTTTTCAACACCCTCACAAAAATAATTTCCACTCATTATATTTCACCTGTTTTTTTAATTTTTTTATCATATTTTTCGCTGTTCATCTCTGAACTCTATCAATGCTATAAAAAGCATTAAAAATCTGAAAACATATTCAAATTTTTATTAAAATAAGGAAAATTCCTATTATATGCGAAATGCTTATTCTATGCACAAATATTCATCTCCTTATCAGGAAAATGCGTGAAAAGTGACATCATATACAATAACTGTCACTTCCCACGCATAATTGACTATTTCCGACTACTAAGCAAATCAGTTATTGATGAATTTATCTTCTTCGTTATTCCAACTGTAAAGTTTTCTGATTTCCTCACCGACTTTTTCGGACGGATGCTCAGAAGCAAGTTTTCTCATAGCACGGAAATGTGCCTGACCGCCTGCATCTGACATATCAAGGAGAAATTCCTTTGCGAATGAACCGTCCTGAATGTTTTTAAGAATCTGTTTCATAGCTTTCTTTGTATCCTCTGTTATTACCTTAGGACCTGAAGTATAATCACCGTATTCAGCAGTATTTGAAATAGAATATCTCATACCTGCAAAACCACTCTGATAGATAAGGTCAACGATAAGTTTCATTTCGTGGATACACTCAAAATAAGCGTTTCTCGGGTCATAGCCTGCTTCAACAAGAGTTTCAAAGCCTGCCTGCATTAAAGCACATACACCGCCACAGAGTACAGCCTGTTCGCCGAATAGGTCAGTTTCTGTTTCTGTTCTGAAAGTTGTTTCAAGAACGCCTGCACGTGCTCCGCCTATTGCAAGACCGTAAGCAAGAGCCATTTCTTTAGCTTTTCCTGTAGCGTCCTGATGTACGGCAACAAGACAAGGAACGCCTTTTCCTGCCTGATATTCACTTCTTACAGTGTGTCCGGGTCCTTTAGGTGCAATCATTGTAACATCAACGTCAGCCGGGGGGACAATCTGTCCGAAGTGGATAGCAAAACCATGTGCGAACATAAGCATATTACCCGGTTCAAGGTTCGGGGCAATATCTTTCTTATACATAGCAGCCTGTTTTTCGTCGTTGATAAGAATCATGATTATATCAGCCTGTTTAGCAGCTTCAGCAGCAGTATAAACTTCAAAACCCTGTTTTACTGCCTTGTCCCATGACTTAGAGCCTTCATAAAGACCGATGATAACCCTGCCATTGTCACCGAGTGACTCTTTGGCATTGAGTGCGTGTGCGTGACCCTGTGAGCCGTAGCCTATTACGGCAATTGTCTTTCCGTAGAGGAGAGAGAGGTCACAATCCTGTTCATAAAAAACCTTTGCAGTATTTTCCATTTCTGGTTACTCCTTTTATTATAAATTTATTACATTGCCCTGTACGGACAATTATAATCTGTTATTTTATAGTTTTAAGACAACGTTCGCCACGTTCAACAGCGACAATTCCTGTACGGCACATTTCCATAATTCCGTAAGGCTTTACAAGTTCAATGAAAGCATCTATTTTTGAAGTTTCGCCTGTAAGTTCTATAGTAAGCGAAGAAGGGGAATAGTCTACAATCTTTGAACGGAAAATTTCAACTGCCGTCATTATATCCTGTCTTGTTTCGGGCGTGTTTCTTACTTTTATAAGAAGAAGTTCACGTATAACTGTTTCATGCTTGTCAAGCACTTCAACTTCTTTTACATCATGGAGTTTGTCAAGCTGTCTGATTATACGGTCTTTTATTTCGTCATCGCCATGGAAAGCGATAGTGATGCGTGAAAATTCACTTGATTCCGTTTCACCGACTGTAAGACTATCAATGTTGAAACTTCTCCTTGTGAACATTCCCGAAACTCTTGAAAGCACACCCGCAATATTTGATACAATTACGCCTATTATGTACTGTTTAGCCATTTTTTCCACCTCACTTTATTTCTGTAATAATATCATCAATTGAACCGCCGGGCGGTAACATGGGAAGTACAAATTCATCGCAGTCAACAGCACAATCTATAACGAAAGTACCATTATATGCAAACGATTCCTGAACGGCTTTTCTGAGTTCGTCTTTAGTAAATACTCTTGCACCCTTTGCACCGAAAGCTTCAGCAAGTTTTACAAAATCTGTCTTTCGTCCGTCAAGCGTTGTATTTGAATAATGTTTGTCAAAGAAAAGTGTCTGCCACTGACGAACCATTCCAAGAACGCCATTATTCATAATTACAATTGTAAGGGGTGTATTCTGAGTTACAGAAGTTGCAAGTTCATTAAGATTCATTCCGAAACTTCCGTCACCTGTAAATAAAATACTCCTTCTGCCTGTAGCTTCTGATGCACCGATAGCCGCACCCATGCCGAACCCCATAGTACCAAGACCACCGCTTGTAAGGAATGTTCTCGGCTTTTTGAGCGGGTAACGCTGTGCCGTCCACATCTGGTGCTGTCCTACGTCTGTAACGATATTAGCATCTTTTTCATATTCGCTTACAATATCAACAATTGCAAACGGGTCAAGTTCCCTGCCTGACTTTGCACTTTCAATACGGCGTTTTTCTTCTTCACGGAGTTCCTGAATGCGTGCTGACCATGATTCATGCTTATTTTCATCAACCATAGCTGTAAGACGTTCAATGGCATCTTTTATATCTCCCTGAATGGCAAAGTTTGCAGATATATTTTTATCAAGTTCCGCACTGTCAATATCAATGTGAATTATTTTAAAATTCTTTGCAAAGCGTTTTTTGTCGCCTGTTGCTCTGTCGGAAAATCTTACACCGAGTGCAATAACCAAATCTGATTCATCTTCAGCAACAGAGGCGGCATAATGACCGTGCATTCCCTGCATACCGAGAAAATGAGGATTATCTGACGGAACTGCCGAAAGACCCATAAGCGAACAACCGAGCGGTGCGTCTATTTTTTCAGCGAAAGCAATAAGTTCTTCCGATGCTTTACCCGAAATTATACCGCCACCGAAATATATATACGGTCTTTCACTTTTATTGATTATTTCAGCAACTTCTTTTAATTTTTCTTCAGATGCAAAGTTAAGAGGGTACGGCACTACAGGCTGACTTTTCGGTGTAAACTCACATTTTGCAACTTGTACATCTTTCGGAATATCAACAAGAACAGGCCCCGGTCTTCCTGACTTTGCAATTTTGAAAGCCATGCGGAGAGTATCGGCAAGTTCTGAAACGTCCTTTACAATAAAATTATGCTTTGTAACCGGCATCGTCACGCCCACAATGTCAACTTCCTGAAAACTGTCACGTCCGATAAGACTGCACGGAACATTTCCCGTAATGGCAACCATAGGTACAGAATCAAGATAAGCAGTAGCTATTCCTGTAACGAGATTAGTTGCACCGGGTCCCGAAGTAGCAATTACTACACCGACTTTTCCCGTGGCTCTTGCGTATCCGTCGGCGGCGTGTGATGCTCCTTGTTCATGTGCTGTAAGAACGTGTTTTATGCGGTCACGGCTGAGATAAAGCTCATCGAAAAGATTTATAACTTGTCCGCCGGGATAGCCGAAAACGGTATTACAGCCCTGTTCAATTAAGGTTTCAACAACAATTTTTGCTCCTGATATTTCCATTTCAACAATTCCTTTATGATTAAATTTTTTCTGATTCCATGCATTAACAAACAAGCCTCCGACACTCTGCCGGAGGCTCTTACTAAGCTTCATTGCTCTGAATAATACATCAAATCAGGCTAAAGTCTCAGCGGTGAACGGGCAGAGTGAATAAGGACACAAGCCACTAAGGACTGTGCCGTTAATAATGACTATGCCGGAAAAAATAAAAACAGCGTTCATTTTTCGTTCAACCTCCCGAATACTCTTCAAATAATATAATATCACTTTATTATCGTAAAATCAATAAAAACATGAATATTCAGTGAAATTTTATAAAAAAATTTTTTTAAGATATATAAAATTGTGCATTTTTTATTCCGATATCTGAATAAAATAAACTTATCGCACGATTTTCACCTACAAAACATAAATAATTATTGACATAGAAAATTTAATGTTGTATAATGGTAAAATAATAATATGAAATTTATTCAGGGGGAATTGTTATGTTTTGTAATTCATGCGGAAAAAAAATTGATGATGATTCGCTTTTCTGTTCTGAATGTGGTGCAAAAATAAATCGTATTGCTATAGACAGTATTTCTTCAGATAAAGAAAAAGTATCTCTTGCCAAACCGTCCGACAATAACACTGACGAAAAAAATCAGGAAAATGAAAATTCTGATTTATCGGATTCACTGTACACGCCCGAAAGTAATCAACAGACAGAATTTTCTCCGAAAGATGATTCCGTTTCTGAAACCGTTCCCGAAAACGAAACGGAAAATTTTTTCGGCAGTACCGAACCAATAAGCCATATAAACCCTGAACCTAAACAGGAAAGTGTTGAAGAGATTCAGAAGACAATTGACGAATACAACAATGAAGAACATAAAGAGAGTATGCCGAAAATGGTTCTTAAAAAGAACGTTGAAAAACATGACGAAAATATTAAAGAAAATCATTCGGGACAATTTGACGATAATCAGAATACACAATATATTCCGATAGATAATAATAATAATAATAATTACGATGATAATTATTATGACGATGAATACAGAGAACCGTTCCCCCCTCCGTATGATGCACCGCCCGAAGATTTTCCGGAATATGTCGGAAATACTCCTTATCCGCCGCCGCAGCCTGTTTTTCAGGAGTACAGACCGGTAAAAGTAGGTTTTCTGAGGCTTTTCGGTGCGGGAATTGTTACATTTTTTACAATTATATTTCTTACTCTTCTTAGCCTGCTCTTCTGTATAAAACTCGGATTTTCGGGTACAGTCCTTGAAAAAAGTATAAAAAGTCTTGACACGGAAAAAATTCTTGAAGCCGAATGTGATGATAATCTTGATGTAAATGAATATCTGTATGAAAAGACAGATTTCTACAGAATTACAAATAAAAATGCAGATGAAAACGATTTCAGGAATTTTCTGCTTAATCTGAATCTGACAGACTATGTCGGGGAAAATGTCTCAATATATGCCGACTATATACTTAACGGCGGAAAAAAGCCTTCTCTTACAAGTGAAGATGTTGCCGAAAATCTTTTCAACAGGTCGGGTTATAATAATCTCACAAGAAATGACTTTTCATCAATGATATATAATTTAACAGACGGTGAAGCCGATACACTTCTTTCACCTGACGAATGGAAAAGAAAAACAGGTTTTGATTTCGGAATAACAAGCTATATTTTTTCTTTTGTAACTCTTGGTATTCTACTTGCTGTAGTTGTTGTGCTGATGATATGGACTGCCGTTATAGTGGACAAGCGTGGACGTCATCTGACCGGATTTTATAAGGGCGTTTTCATGACAAGCGGAATAATATGTCTTTTAGTGGGCATTACATCAACTCTTGTTCCGCCTGTTGTATACAGTCAGACAAGTCATATTGTTTTCTATCTCGGTTCAAAACTCCTTACAGAGTTTAATCTCTTTATACTTATAACGGGCGGTTTTGAACTTATTGCAGGAATTATTTTCGGTCTTATAAAAAAGCTTATAGTCAGACACGAAAGAAAAAACAGGGACGGTTAATTACCGTCCTTTTTTTGGAATGATTCGTGAATAGAATTAAACGATTTACATAAAAATAAAAACAGTACAGAAAATTATGATTGACATAAAACATTTGACATGATATAATGTTGTTGATAATTTTTCAAGGAGAGTTAAATGAAAACACTTAAAGAAATATATGATTACAGACAAATGGTTTTCAGTCTTGTAAAAAAAGACCTGCGTGGACGTTATAAAGGCTCTGTACTTGGTTTTATGTGGACTTTTATAAACCCCCTGCTTCAGCTTGTAGTATATACTGTTGTTTTCAGTCTTATACTGAAAACAAATATAGAACGCTATTATCTATATCTTTTTGTCGCACTTATTCCGTGGATTTTCTTTTCCGCATCTCTCACAGGAGGTTCTGCCTCAATAGTCGCACAGAAAGACCTTGTTAAAAAAATATATTTTCCTCGTCAGGTAATACCCATTTCATACGTTACAAGCAGTTTTGTAAATATGCTGTTAAGTTTTATAGTTGTATTTATTGTAATTATTTTTTCGGGAGCGGGAATAAATTTTCTTGCCGTACTTTGTCTGCCGGTGATAATGATTGTTGAATATATGCTTGCCCTCGGAACGGCACTAATCGCCTCGGCTGTTACCGTTTATTTCAGGGATTTGGAGCATATTCTCGGAATAGTAACAATGGCATGGATGTACATGACACCGATTATGTACGATAAATCAATAGTCCCCGAAAAACTTCTTCCGTTGTTCAATCTCAATCCGATGACACATATTATAGGCTGTTACAGGGACGTGTTGTATTATAAAACCGTTCCGCAACTTTCGGCTCTGTTGTCGTCATTCATACTCGGAATTGTATTTCTTATTTCCGGGCATTTTCTTTTTCTTAAATTACAGCGTCACTTTGCGGAGGAATTATAATGACGAAAAATGAAATAGTGATAGATGTAAAAAACATAACGAAAAAATTCAGAATATACATGGATAAAGGCTCACAGCTTAAAGAAAGACTTATTTTCCGTAAAAGAAACCGCTATGAAGAAAGAGAGGTACTAAAGGGAATAAGTTTTCAGGTAAAAAAAGGTGAGGCTGTCGGACTTATAGGACATAACGGCTGTGGTAAAAGCACTACACTGAAACTGCTTACTAAAATAATGTATCCCGACAGCGGTGAAATAATTATGAAAGGAAGAATTTCAAGCCTTATAGAACTTGGTGCAGGATTTCACCCCGATATGTCAGGCAGGGAAAATATATACACAAATGCTTCAATATTCGGTCTTACAAAAAAGGAAATTGATGCACGCCTCAACGAAATAATAGCATTTTCAGAACTTGAAGAATTTATAGATAATCCCGTAAGAACGTATTCTTCAGGTATGTATATGCGACTTGCATTTTCAGTTGCAATAAATGTTGATGCTGATATACTTCTGATAGATGAAATTCTTGCAGTGGGAGATACGAATTTTCAGACAAAATGCTTTAACCGCCTGCGTGAATTAAAAGCAAAAGGCATGACTATTATTATAGTAACTCATGACTTATCAACGATAGAAAAATTCTGTGACAGGTCTGTATGGATAAACAACGGGCTTATTGTATGTGAGGGGCGTTCTGATGAAGTTGTAGATGCTTACAGAAATTTCATGAATCAGAAAAGAGTAGAAAGCGAACCTGAACCCATAAAAGAAAATCCCGAACCGGTTGAAGAAAAAGCCGATAATAATAATAATAATAATAATAATAATGATAATAATAATATTGACTACTCTGCTAACCGTTTCGGGCTGAAATATGTCGAAATAAAAAAAGCGGAAATGATAAATTCCGAAAATAAGGACGTGAGAATTTTCAGGACGGGTGACGCACTTTCCGTGAAAATTCACTATCACATAAATAAACCCCTTGAAGAATATGTTTTCGGGTTCGGATTCTACACACTTGAGGGCGAATGCCTTTATGGCAATAACACACAACTTGACCGCATGAAAATAAACAGTAAAAAAACAGACGGCGTTATTTCGGTTGTTATTGAAAAACTTCCTCTTCTTGCGGGAAAATACGTCCTTAACGTCGCTGTGGTAGATTCAGACGGAACACCAATGGATTTTTACAGAAACTATTGTGAATTTGAAGTAGTTTCAGATGACAGAAGCACAGGTTATTTCAGTATTGAACATGAATGGAGGATATAAAAAAATTGAGTATAGAATATGATAAACTTGAATCGGAAATAATTATGTCAAAACTTTCCGAAAACATCACAGAAAAAAACAGCCGTTCTTTTTCGGATGATATAAATATTAAAATGCTTGACTCACTAAGCATAATGAACAGAACATATGTAAACCGTTCATATCGTCAGATATCCGCCAACGGAACGGGCGAAAAAATTATACGACTTTTTAAAAGGCTTATACGCCGTCTTACTTTTTGGTTTGTTGAACCGTGCATGATACAACAGACAGAATATAATTCAGCAAACAATATTTTTTCAACAGAAGTCAACAGCGAAATAAATGAATTGTGGTTAAGACTTAAAGAAACAGAAAAACTTGAAAAAACAATTCAGGATATGAACAGCCGTATTGAAAAACTCTGCGGTGAAATTGATTTCCTTAAAAAAAATTCGCTGATTATGAAAGAGAATGAAAAGGAAGAAGTGAAATTTTCATTTTCACAGTCGGGTGAAGATAATATTATAAAATATATTTTCAGTATTCTTAAAATAAATATAAAAGAATGTAAATATCTTGACTTAGGTGCAAATCATGCTGTTCACCTCAGCAATACTTATGACTTTTATAAAAAAGGTGCAAGGGGTGTACTTATTGAGGCTAACCCCGAACTTGCACAAGAACTCTCAGAACAACGCCCGGAAGATATTGTAATAAACAAGTGTATTTCCGAAAAATCAGACGAAAAACTTGATTTCTATATTCTGAACGGTGACGGTCTTTCCTCGGCAGACTATGAGGCGGTGCAGGGCTTTATAAAAGAAAATCCCGCACTTAAAATTGAACGTACCGTTTCAGTCGATTCAATAACGATAAATGAAATTATTGAAAAATATTTCCCTGAAAAAGCTCCCGAAATACTTAATATAGATATTGAGGGAATGGAACTTACAGTTTTAAAAATGACAGATTTTGAAAAATTCCGTCCGCTTATTGTAATATGTGAAATGATTGAATATAAAAACGGTCTTACAGTCGGTCAGAAAAATAAGGAAATTATTGACTTCATGAATAAAAATGACTATGAAGAATTTGCTTTTACGGGTATAAACTCAATATTTATAGACAGAAGAGTTTCGGGAGGAAAATTAAAATGAATATAGCATTTGATTCTTATGCGATACTCGGATATATGAGCAGAAACAGGGGTATCGGCAACTATACTCTGAATCAGTTTACATCAATGATAAACAATGACCATGATAATAAATATTTTTTTCTTAATATGATTGACAGTGATTTTAAACTTTCCCCCGTGATAAAAAATGACAACTTCACTGAGGATTTTATATACACAGGAAAAAATAATTTCCTTATCCGCAACGATGAATACAGTGAAGTTACAGGCAACATAATAAAACGCTATATACGTGAAAATGATATTGACATTTTCTATATAACATCACCATTTGAAACTGATTTTATACGATATAAAAAAGAATGGTTTGAGGGTGTCAGGGTAATAACAACAGTATATGATATAATCCCCTATATCATGAAAGAAAAATACCTGAACGATAAAAACAGTTTTGACTGTTATATGAAATGCATTGAAAATCTCCGATGGTCAGATGAACTTTTTGTTATCTCCGAAAGCGTAAAAAACGACTTGATAAAATACCTTAATTTCAGTCCCGAAAATATAAAAGTAATATGGGGAGCAGTTGACGACAGGTACAGAATAAAAGAAATAAGCAACAGCGAAAAAACTATTCTCTTTGACAAATTCGGCATAACAAAATCATTTATTATGTGTACGGGAGGAGAAGACGGACGAAAAAATATTGACGGTCTTATACGTGCATACAGTCTTATGCCCGATGATATAAAAAATTCATATCAGCTTGTTGTTGTGTGCAAACTCTCGGAAAACGGATTGAAAAATCTTAAAGCCGTCGCAAACTCCCGCAACGTCGGAAACAATGTCATATTTACAAATTTTGTTTCAGATGAAGAACTTCTTGAATTTTATAATCTCGCTTCACTTATGGCTTTCCCGTCGAAATATGAGGGTTTCGGGCTTCCTATTGTTGAGGCGTGGGCGTGCGGAACTCCCGTACTTACAGCCGATAATTCCAGCCTTAAAGAAATAGGCGGTGATGCTGTTATTCTTGTAAACGCAGACAGCGATAAAAGCATTGCGGACGGTATGAAAAAAATTCTGACCGATGAAAAAATACTTGCGGAATACAGGGAAAAAGGCATGAAACGCCTTGAACTTTACCGTTGGGAAAATGTAAGCAAAAATATAATATCACTTATAAATAATATTCAGACAAAAAAAATAAGTCTTTCAAAATCCGAAAGACTCAAAATAGCGTTCTTTACTCCGCTGCCGCCGATAGAATCGGGAATTTCCGACTACAGTGAAGATATAATAAACGAACTCTGCCGTTATTGTGATATTGATGTTTTCATTGAAGATACTTATAATGCAACGTCGGTATTTCCTCAGAATGTAGTAATATACAGTCACAAGGCGTATCCGTCAAGGCGTTCACAATATGCAGACACTGTTTTTCAGGTGGGAAATTCCGCATATCATTTTTATATGTATCAGTATATAAAAGAATTTAGCGGAACAGTAGTACTCCATGACTATAATATGCACGGTGCGTTCTATCATCTCGCAATAAATAAGGGAAACGGAAATTATCTGCTTTACAAAAACTTAATAGATACAGACCTGCCCGCCGATAAAGCCGAAAATTATATTCAGTCACTTAAAAACGGTTCAGCTCTCCCCGATATTTATAATATGGAACTCAACAGCTATATTGCAGATTCAGCCGACAGAATTATTGTTCACAGCAATTACGCAAAGAAAAAACTACTGATGAAAAACATAGAAAGAAATGTAACAGTCATTCCTCTCTATGCAAAAATTCTTATGCCGGCTGACAGCAGGATATTAAAACAGAAAAACGGTTTTTCCGCTGATACAATTATTATTTCCGCATTCGGTATGATACATGAAACAAAACGTATAATTCCGATTGTAAAAGCCTTTGCAAGACTGAAAAAAGAACATTCAAATATTCATCTTCTTCTTTCGGGAAAACCCTCCGAAGATATAAAACAGAAACTTGAACAGGCAATTGTTTATGATAATCTTCAGAACAGCGTTACAGTAACGGGTTATATAGATATTGATAAATTCAATGAATATATTGATATGACAGATATATGTATAAATCTCCGCTATCCCTACAACGGCGAAACAAGCGGTAGTCTTATGCGTATTCTTGCAAAGGGAAAATGCGTTATTGTAAACGATATAGGAAGTTTTTCAGAAATTCCCGATAATGCTTGTATAAAGCTGCCGTCTGTTGAACAGATGGGCGAATCATGTGAACCTGACGAAATTTACAATACCCTTAAAAGACTGACGGAAAATGAACAGGAGCGAAACGAAACGGGAATGAATGCACGGAAATTTGCTCAGGAAGAACTTGATATAAAATCAGTGGTTGAAAAATACTATAATCTTATAACTTCAAAAAAATCCGTATGCCCTATAACGGAAAAATTGATTGAAACACTAAAAAACGATATAAATATGACCGCCGTTGACGTAAAGGGAATTTCTGAAACACTTGCATATGCCAAAGGATTAAGATAATTATTATATTATTATATTGTAACTGTTTCTACTTTTCGGCACTCGCTCAAAATCAATTCGGAAAAATTATTTCTCTCAAAAGTTATTGCTTTTTCGGAAAGATTCTGTAAAGTGTAATTATACTTTGATTTCGGAATAACTTTTATATTTCTTTTTCCTTTCATGTAAATAAGCAGAAATTCAATCTCATTCGGATTTCTGTTTATTGAATTTACAATCTTACTCCGCATTAGTATATAATACCTCTCTTTTTTATAATCTTCTTTTATTTCTTCATAATACAGCTTTTCTTCTTCTGAAAGCGGAAGAGAAAAAGCTGTATCTTTTTGTTTCTTTTCACTTTCGGAGCGTTGTTCTTTAAGTTTGTCCTGTCTTTTACGGCGGATTTCAGAGAGTTTTTCATTGCTTTTAATGTCATCGGTGCAGACCGCCTTGTAAATAACATAAAGTGCAAGAGCGTCATTAAGTGCATTGTGAAAATTTCCCGTCGGTGTATAATCAAAAGCTGAGGCAAGTTCCTTTATATTAACAGGTTCGGGGAGTTCCATTTTATCAGTGATTTTTTCTTGTATATCAAAAATCTTTTCCCTTACACGCTGAATATTTCCGTACTCTTTTCTGTATTTCTGATGCTGTTTTACATCGGAAGAAAGAGCAGATTTGTCGGAACTTCCCCACACATAAATATCATTTATCTTATATTTCTTCAAAAGTTTTACAATTATTTCCATGACATCATTGCTATCGGGTGAATCATTTATTTCCTCTTGTGTCAGTTTCGTCAGTCTTCTGCATTGCTTAGTAAGTTTCGGGTGTCGGTATGGTCTGCACGTACAGTAAAATTTTTCCTTTATTTCATAATCTTTGTCACATATAATTACACCTGCTGAAAGAATTTCACACTCATATTTATTGATATAATATCCGCAGGTAAATTCAAAATCTGCAAAACAAAGATAATCTTTATTATTTTCAGACATTTTTTGTTCCTCCCGCATCAAAGAGGTTTCTTCTCAAAAAGAAGTACAGGATAACTGTCATAATAGGGTTTTACTATTTCCGGGTGACTGTCTGCATAACTGAAAATTTCATCTGCAAGACCGTCTTTAAGAAATTCAACAAGCTGTGAAAGAGGTCTGTTATAAAGTTCCTCACATATCGACGCAATTGTAATTGCACGCCGTCCGTTAATTTCCATAATCCTATACGGCCATATACGACAGTCAAAAGGCTTTTCATCGCCCAGCATACAGCCTGTTTCAGTGAGTGCAGGACATGAAAAAAGCCCGTCATCAGACAAATTGCCCACTTTGAATATATAACCGCCGTCCTTTGAAACAAACTCAGTACCGGGTTTTGAATCAAGTATTATGTCACGTATTTTTTCCGTAAAAACAGGCGTTTCCCAAACGTCATAGCGGTCAAACACACAACATAGTCTGCATTCGGCACAAGTACCGCTGTTCAGAATTTTTTTCAGCATAAAATCTTTCCTTTCCTTAAATTTTTTTAAAAAACAGGACTGCAACGGCAGTCCCCCCTTAAATTCAATGGTTATCCTTTATGGCATTTTTTGCCCTTGTCACAATAGTTCTGTCGTTTTCGTAAGAAAGAATATTTCCCGCATATGAAATATCAACCCAGCGTATTTCAGCAATTTCATCTTCCTGCGGGACAAAATCAACATTTTTAGCTTTTGCAAGAAAATAAACCACAACTTTTACAGTATCTTTTTTTGGCGAATATGTAACTGTTTCACGGAAAGTCGGGTCAATAATAACATCAATGGAAGTTTCCTCTTTAATTTCACGCCTTGCCGTTTCAACTTCGGTTTCTTCGCCCTCAACATGACCTTTAGGAAATGACCAGTGTCCGCTGTTTATATGCTTAATAAGAAGTATTTCTGTATTCCCATGAAATTTGCGGTATACAATAGCTCCGCATGATTTTTCGTGAAGCATACAAAGTTCCTTTCCTGCCTTACAAGGCATTATATGTGTAGTTTCACTGATATTATATCATGTTTTGTGAAATTTGTCTATACCTGCAAAGTGAAAAAAATGTTATTTTTTGTAATCCGGAAACTTATTGCTTTTTATCACTATTCAAATTTCAAACGGCTTTCTTGTGCAAAACAACGAATTTTGTGAAAAATTCTTGATTACTATTGACAAATCATGGAACAATGATATAATTTAATTATAGGGAAGTATAAGGTACAGCTGCTTATATTTGTCTGATTTTTGAAAGGGATGATTACTATGAAAACAAAGAAACTTTTAGCACCATTGATAGCTGTTTCAATGGTTGCAGGTGCAATGCCGATATCAAATGTATCAGCAGCATCAAACGACCCGAAAATCTACGTTGACCTTCATTATGAAGATGACGGAGATATAAGAGCAGATGTTATGCTTGAAAATGTACCAACATTTTTTACTGGTAGTTTTCATATTGATTTAAGTGACAGTTGGACAACTACAAATAATAGTCAAGGACGTTTTTTTACAACTACTGATTGTACAGGAAGTGGAGGACACGCAAGTGTTCATGAAGCTGGTGAACATGGTGCATTTATCTTTATTACATCAACTGATATGGAAAATATAGATTTCAACGGAAGATTGGTATCGTTTTATGTTGCTAAAAGCGAAAACTATGATCCTAATAATAATGGTATCAATGTAGTTTATAAATCAGGAGAAAATTTTGTTGATAATCTATATCATTCAGCACCTGATCATAGTTATACAAATTTGTTACCTCAAACTTTAGAAACTACTCCTACTATGCTTGGAGCATATGAATATAAAGTAGGTGATGTAAACAGTGATGGTTATGTAGATGCTGTTGACTGTAGTATGGTATGGTCAGAAACGAAAGACAGGTCATATTGTGTTGATGACATAAAGAACACATATCAATCAATCTTTCCTAAGGCTAAATGTGCTGCTGCACCCGATGCAAATCAGGACAATTGGATTAGTTATGAAGACGGTGATCTTATTCTGCAATATTATGCAGATATGGCTACAGGAAACGAAAATAACACAAACGTCGGAAAGATTGATATCTTTGAACTTTTTGATGATTAAGGAGGGAGTTTTATGAAAACTAAAAAGTTAATTTCTTTACTGTCAGCAAGTATTCTTGCTGTTTCGGCTATCCCTATGGGAGCAAGTGCCGAGTTTGTTATGGGCGACGTAAATCAGGACGGCGTATTCAATAATCTTGACATGGATATTCTTTCAGAATATTATTTTAACATTGATGATTACACAGAAGAAGATGATGCATTTTTCGCAAAATACGCTGATGCAGATAACGACGGTTATGTTGATTTCGATGATTTTGAATTGATAACAAAAATGTACACTGATTTAGACGCTGAAGCACAGATTGGCGACGTAAATCATGACGGTTATGTTGACTGCGTTGACGCTACTATGATTATGGTATACTATGCAGACCTTTCAACAGATCATTATGATGACTACACGGAAGAAGAACACGCAAACTTCAAAATGTACGGTAATGTATGTGAAGATGAAAACGGATTCGTTGATGCGGCAGATGCTACTGCAATTCTTGCTTACTATGCCGGAAATGCTACAGACTTTATTATGACACCGGGTGAATAAAAAAATCAAGGGCGGATTTAACTCCGCCCCTTTTTTGTTTTACTTGCTGTTTTTTGCAAGCATATTATTTAATGCACTTGCAAGTGCCTTTACAGATGATGTAATTATATCATTGTCAAGACCTGTTCCCCAGAAACTTTTTCCGTCTTTATCTTTAATTTCCACGTATGAAACGGCTTTTGACGCTGAACCAACTTCAAGGGCGTGTTCTGTATAAGTGTTTATATTATATTCAGCACCTATATATGAACGTATCGCATTACTTACCGCATCAAGACGGCCATTTCCGCAAGAGGAAGAAATAATTTTTTCTCCGTTATACTCAAAACTTACTGTTGCCTCAATTCCGTTTCTCTGTACGAAATGAGTTTCAGTAACGTTAATCGGTGAAACCAAATCAACATAATTTGACTTGAATATCGCATAAACTTCATCGGGCATAAGTTCCTTGTGATTACGGTCTGAAACGCCTTTTACAAGATAACCGACGTTTTCACGCATCTTTTTAGGAAGATTATATCCGAATCTTGTTTCAAGAATATAACCGATACCGCCTTTTCCTGACTGACTGTTGATTCTGATAACATCAGCCGTGTATTCCCTGCCGACATCTGACGGGTCAATAGGAAGATACGGCACTGTCCAATGTTCAGTATTCTTTTCTTCACGCCATTTCATGCCTTTTGCGATAGCGTCCTGATGTGAACCGCTGAACGCCGCAAAAACAAGACTTCCGCTGTATGGCTGACGGTCATTTACAGTCATTCTTGTAACACGTGTATAAAGTTCGGTAATAGACGGAATGTCGCTGAAATCGAGTTCAGGGTCAACACCTTGTGAATACATATTCATTGCAAGAGTAATTATATCAACATTTCCCGTTCTCTCTCCGTTTCCGAAAAGCGTACCCTCAACACGGTCTGCACCTGCAAGAAGTCCCATTTCAGTATCAGCAACGGCACAACCTCTGTCATTGTGAGGGTGGAGAGAAATAATAACATTCTCACGTCTGTTTATATTTTCACAAATATATTCAATCTGATTCGCATATATGTGAGGCATTGAAAGCTGTACTGTTACAGGGAGATTTATAATAACTTTGTCGTTTTCCGTCGGTTCCCATACATCAATAACAGCATTGCAGACTTCAAGAGCATATTCGGGTTCTGTTCCCGTGAAACTTTCGGGCGAATATTCAAACCTGAAATTGCCGTCATACTTTTCACGAAATTCTTTACAGAGTTTTGCACCCGTTACGGCAATTTCCTTTATTTCTTCCTTGCTTTTGCGAAAAACCTGTTCACGCTGTGCAAGCGACGTTGAATTATAAAGATGAACTATTGCATTCTTACAGCCTTTAAGAGCCTCAAACGTTTTTTGAATTATGTGTTCTCTTGACTGTGTTAAAACCTGAATTGTAACATCGTCGGGAATGAGATTTTCCTCAATGAGAGTACGGCAGAAATCGTATTCTGTTTCGGAGGCTGCGGGGAAACCTACTTCAATTTCCTTAAAGCCTATTCTTACAAGTTCCTTGAAAAACTCTATTTTTTCGTCAAGGCTCATAGGAGTTATAAGAGCCTGATTGCCGTCTCTGAGGTCAACACTGCACCATTGCGGGGCTTTTTCGATATATGATTTTTTAGCCCATTTCATAGCAGTTTCAGGTGCTTCAAAAAACTGCCTTGTGTATTTTTTGTAATTGTTCATAAAAAATTCCTCCTTATAAAAAATAAAAGTCTCTCCCATGCAATAAGCAAAGGAGAGACGAAAAAAATCCGTGGTACCACTCTCATTGACGTATAATAATACGCCCACTCTTCCGCATCGTAAAAAATGCGTATCTCTGTAACGTGAGAAATTACGTTCAAACCTAATCACCGAAAAAAACAGTTTTCAGCCGACTGCTCGGGGAGGAGCTATGACCCGGAATATTTTACTGTCTTTCACCACACAACAGCTCTCTGCAAAAATATAGTCAGGCTTTGTTTCCCGTCATCGCATTTGTATTATTTATATTATTATATAACACTTATTCAGATTTGTCAAGAGGTTTTTCAGAATTTTTTATTATTTGTTAGGTATTCTTGAAATAATTTTTCCTGCAAAGTCATTAAAGTTCTGTGTCTGGAGAAGAACTCTTCCGGGGCCTGTAAGTTTTGTTATGAAAAGACCTTCACCGCCGAAAAAGATATTTCCAAGACCTTTTACCATTTCTACTTCATAGCCTACAGAAGAATCAAAAGCAACAACATTTCCTGTATCTACTTTAAGAACTTCACCGGGGGCAAGATTTCTTTCTACCATATCGCCGTCAACTTCAAGAAAAACAATTCCCTTTCCTGAAATACGCTGTAAAATAAATCCCTCACCGCCGAAAAAGCCTGCTGTAAACTTTTTCGTCAAAGCAATCTGCAAATTAACAGCCTGTTCTGCACAGAGGAAAGCACCTTTCTGACATATAATATCACTCATTGAAACGTCAACAGGAACTACCGAACCCGGAACTGTAGAACCGAAAGCGATTTTCGCACCGTCTGTTTCAGCCGTATAATTAGCCATAAAAATTGACTCACCCGTGAACATTCTGCCGAGGCTCTTTGCAATACCGCCCTTTGCGTTTGTAGTCATTGTTATGCCCTCGGTCTGCCAAATCATTCCGCCCGACTGTGTAAACATTGATTCTCCTTGCATGAGTTCACACTCAACCGCCGGAACAGTCTGACCTATAATTTCATATCTCATAAATAAATTGCCTTTCAATTATTTTTTTGTTTACAAAAAAGCCATGCTATAAAAAGCATTAAAAATCTGAAAACATATTCAAATTTTTATTAAAAAAGCTTTTCTTTATTGTTCAACAGGCTTATGCCATGCTTACTACAATTGGATGTAGCACACACCCTCTATCCCATTTGATTGGGAATGCTTTCTTCAGTATTTGATATGCCCCATTCAAATCTGCATTGATTTTGATGCCTTGATTAGTAACAAATAATCCTCTGTGAATCCGTCTTTTTTTGTTATAATTTTCTTTTGACGGTTTTTCATTATCAATGAAACTTGTACCGCTCGTATAGCTTTCTTCGGTCAGAATGACTGCTATACCATATTCTTCTGCTTTGTACTGTATCA
>CANQVA010000019.1 GCA_947627175.1 uncultured Ruminococcus sp. | reverse complement strand
CTTCACCGCCTTTATCTCTATTATACCACCTATATACGAAAAAGTCCAGCGTTCGGCTGGACTTTTTTGACAGGCTGCAAAGGGGAACGAAATTGTTCCCCTTTTTTACTTAATATTCTGTAATGCCATGTCAACGGTGTTTTTGTTATTATTTTATTTCAAGTCTTTTTGTGACAGGTTCTTCATGTTTCTTTTTTGGCAAGTCGATTGTAAGAACACCGTTTTTATACTCAGCATTTATTCCGTCTGTATCTACATCTGAAATATCAAAACTTCTTTTATAAGAACTGTAGGAACGTTCACGGCGGATATATTTTTCACTTCCGTTTTTTTCACTGTCATTTTTTTCATTATTGTTTCTGCGTTCAGCTGATATAACGAGATATGAATCTTTTATATCAATACTGATATCTTCCTTTTCAAATCCTGGGAGTTCAGACTCCATGACATATTTTTCGCCTTTGTCTCTGATGTCGGTACGGCAGGAATTAACCTGCATACTGTCACTGAAAAAGTCTCTGTCAAGTTCGTTGAAAACGTTAAAAAGGTTAAACGGATTTCTTCCGAAAGGTGTAATTCCGTACATAAAATGAATACCTCCTATTTATTATAAGGATTTGCACTTATATTATTTGCGGTCTTTTGTATTATATGCATCATTTATACAACGTATTATATGTATTTTTTACAAAATACAATTTTTTCTTAGTTTGTAAATACAACATATACGTTGTAAAATAATTAGGAATACAATTTTAAAAGGAATGAGTGGTATAGATGCGTAACCATTTATATTTGTATCCTAATCTCAGGGCAGTGAGAAAGTCAAAATTCTCTCAAAAAGAACTTGCAGAATATATAGGAATATCACAGCAGGAAATAAGCCGTTATGAATGCGGTGAAACAAAAGCTCCCGTAAATTTTATAAGAGACGTTGCTGATGTGTGCGACGTAAGCACAGATTATATTTTTGGACGTTCAAGAAGTAAATCAGATATGTTGACTGATGAAGAATTTAAGATACTTGGACTTTTCAGCAAACTTTCCGAAGAAAACAAAATAAAAATTATGGAACGTGCGGAAATTCTTTTAGAAATGCAGGAAAAAAAGTAAAATGAATAATAGGATACTTATATACGGAAATTATGATTTTTACTTTCGTTTTTTATGCAGACGTTTTAAAGAATATGGTGTTGATGCAGAAATGTTAGACAGAAGTCGTGGCGATGTAATTTCAAAGCTTTCTAAAAGAAAATACTGTTCTGTAATTGTAGTCAACGGTATGAATGCAAATAAAACAGCGAAAAGCATTTCCGGAATAAAGAAACGTTTTTCAAAATTGCCTGTAATTGCAGTTTCATATACTTCTTTATACTCTGTTTGCAGGCGTTTTATAGAATCAGGAGCAGAAAAGTGCATTGTAATGCCTGATACAGTCGAAAATGTATGTAAAATTGTTATAAATACACTTAACAGCAGTGAAGTTTATATTCAGGAAATCGCTGATTTTATGGAAAGTTATGGTTTTCCTGATAATATTAACGGATTTTATTATCTCTGCGTTGCTGTGGAAATTTGCATTAAAAGTCCGAAAAGACTGTTAAATAATATTTTTGATATTTATGAATCTATAGGGGAACGTTTCGGAGTGGGAGCGAAAATTGTTGAACGCTCAATAAGGCATTTTTCAAATGTTTCGTTTAAACGTGGTCTGTTTGAGCAATTTTTTGAAGACGGACAAAATTTCAGACCATCAAACCGTGAACTTATATGTGCAATGTCAGATATTTTTACAAATCGTTTTAACTTATACAGAAAATAGGCGAAATCTTCCGATTCCGCCTAATATATCATTCTTCAAAAAATGTGCTTTTATATTCTGCAACACGTGCCCTGTCGCCGTAACAGTCAATTTCAATAATTTCACGTTTCAGCATATATTTTATTGATGCAAAAAGCAGTGTAAAAGCAATTGCATTTGTAAATATACTGAAATATATTCTTATTCCTATGACATTACCCATCATTCCGCCGAGCATTATTCCTATGCATATTATTGTAATTACTTCATACGGTTTTTTGTCGGGGTCAAGTGTAAGGAATGAAAAACATACCGCTGCGGAAAATATTGAATGTATTATAGCTAAAAGCATTGAATACGGCTTGTAAAAGTCAATCCTGTATGAATTGAGTTCAAGTGTCATCATTACAGCCTCTGTTATGATATACAATGAAAATCCGATTTTAAGTAAGTTTCGCATACGTGCAGTTTTGCTTATAAGTATGTCGGAAACAATAAGCGAGGCAAAACCGGAAAATTCAAATACATATGCTGTTATTTCAAGGATTTTTGAAAGTACGCTGTCGGGTTGGTAAATAATGTAATATATATAGCATACTGCACTGAATATTATAAACATAACGTTTCCGGCAAGTCCGAGATTAAGCCCATAATTGAGCTTTTTGTGCATATCTTCCATTAGTTCAGAGCCTTCAGTGCTTTTTGTCCGATGTCTTTTCTATAGTGTGCGTTTTCAAAGCTGATTTTTGAAACGCCGTTATATGCATTGTCAAGAGCCTCTTTCAAGGTTTTTCCCTTTGCGGTAACGCCTATTACACGCCCGCCGTTTGTCAGGAATTTTCCGTCATCTGAAAGTTTTGTTCCTGCATGGTAAACGAAACAGCCGTCAATTTGACCCTTTTCGTCGAAACCGTTCATTTCTATACCCTTTGGATAACTTTCGGGATATCCTCCACTTGCCATAATAACGCAAGCACAATTTCCGTCATGCCATTTTATGTCAACTTTGTCAAGTTCATGTTTATAAATTGCCTCGAAAATTTCATATAAATCCGCATCAAGCATAGGCAATACTACTTGTGTTTCAGGGTCGCCGAATCTACAGTTATATTCTATCACTTTAGCACCATTTGGTGTAAGCATAAGCCCAAAATAAAGACAGCCTTCAAAAGTCCTGCCTTCAGCATTCATGGCGTTAATAGTTGGAATGAAAATTTTTTCCATACATTCCTTTGCAATTTCTTCTGTATAGTACGGATTAGGTGAAACTGTTCCCATACCGCCCGTATTAAGTCCCAAATCGCCGTCTAATGCCCGTTTATGATCCATAGATGAAATCATAGGCACAATTGTTTTGCCGTCCGTAAACGACAGTACAGACACTTCAGAGCCTGTAAGAAATTCTTCAATTACAATTCTTGCTGAACTCTTTCCGAATTTAAGCCCGTCAATCATATCATGTACAGCTTTTACAGCTTCTTCTTCATTCTGTGCAATTATAACGCCTTTGCCGAGTGCAAGCCCGTCCGCCTTTATTACAGCAGGGTATGTGTTCTGTTTTTTAAGATATTCAATAGCTTTATCGCTTTCAGTGAAAACTTCATAGAAAGCTGTAGGAATATTATATTTTTTCATAAGTTCTTTTGAAAAGACTTTAGAACCCTCTATTATAGCCGCATTTGCTTTTGCACCGAAAGTCATAAAGCCTTCAGCCTGTAAAGCATCAACCATGCCCATAACAAGCGGGTCATCGGGTGCTACTACTACCATATCGGGCTTTATTTTCTTTGCAAGTTCAACAACGCCGTCAATGTCAGTTGCTCCTACGCTGAAACATTCGGCGTACTTTGAAATACCTGCATTTCCCGGCGTACAGTAGAGTTTGCCGACGTGTTTGCTTTCGGCGAGTTTCATAATGATAGCGTGTTCACGTCCGCCACCGCCTACCACTAATACGTTCTTCATTTTTATCACCTCATAATTTTTTTGATTTATTTCTGTTTGTTGTACGGATTTCAATAACAGCCATACAACATATAATTAAAAATGATGCTATATTAAGACACATAAAAATATTCTGCAATCTTGAAACAAGTCCAATCATTACCCAGTCATCAGAACAAGTTAACTGATGTATTTCGTCCATTTGTATGTAATTGATAAGCAGAAATATCAGAAAACTACTTACAGAATATCTGAGTTTTCTTTTGCCTTTCAGTTTTTCCGAAAAAATACTTATTATGCACACTATGATATATGGCAAAATAAATATTATTGAATAGATATAACTTTCAATAAAGTAGGGTGAAAGGGGAATAAAAAATGTTGAGTTTTTCCAGAATTTATATGTTTCATGGAAAATTGATGTTGATATATCCACATTATAAATATTTATCAGGCTGAGAATTATATAAATTATCGGAAGAACTGTTGCGACAATTGTAATTTTTATAATTGTAGATTGTTGTTTTTTAGGTGCATGATTGTTTTCTGACATAATATTAGACCTCCTCGGAAACGCTGAAAAATTCAGCGTACTTTGAAATACCTGCGTTTCCGGGGGTACAGTAGAGTTTGCCGACGTGTTTGCTTTCGGCGAGTTTCATAATGATAGCGTGTTCACGTCCGCCACCGCCTACTACTAATACATTCTTCATTTTTATCACCTCATAATTTTTTATCGGAACCACCTTTTGTTCATGGCTTTCAGGAAATCTTCATTTATTGAAATTCCTCATTTCCTATACTATTTTGAAAAATCACGTGCCTTAATTTTTACTATAATACGCTTTCCGCATCTGTCACGCAGTTCAATTTTAGGTCTGCCTACAACACCCTCCATTTTTGCAGTGCCGATTGTAGAATCGGGATTTTTTTTAACAAAATCAACAGCATCCTGAATTGTACCGCATAACACAACAGGTACAATCTCCAAATCAAAACACTTTGCTACATCTTCGACACTTTCCCGGCTCTGGTAGTTATCCCCAATCATAACATCAAACAGGATAAAGCCAACATCTGAACGATATTTCCCTCCGTTTTGAATTTTCGCACCATAGCCCTCACCAAAAAGAATAACTTCCTTTTCTCCGAACTTTTGTTCAAATAGTTCCTCTGTTTCATTATTAAGAAAGATTTCAGATAGTTTATTTAACAAATGTTGCGGAATTTGAGCATTGTCTGTTCTGCCTCCAAATGAAATTTTATGACCGTCCCAATAAATGCGGGTATTTGTTCCGTCAATTTTTTCAGTAAACACCCATTCTATGCTGTCTGAAAGAAATTCTACTGTTGCATCACGGTATTTTCCCTCTATCAGTTTCTTTGTGCCCTCTGTATCACGTTCAAAAATTGTGTCTATTTTATCGTATGTCTTCATATTATATCTCCTTTAAATCAGTGATGGAAAAGCCTTATTCCCGTGAATGCCATAGCTATATTGTACTTGTTACAAGTTTCAATAACGTTGTCATCACGGATTGAACCGCCCGGTTCTGCTATGTATTCAACGCCTGACTTCTTTGCACGTTCTATATTATCGCCGAACGGGAAGAATGCATCAGAACCCAGACAAACGCCTGTATTCTTTGCAAGCCATGCCTTTTTTTCTTCAACAGTGAAAATTTCGGGTTTTGTCTTGAATATCTTCTGCCATTCACCCTCTCGCAATACATCTTCATATTCGTCGCCTATATAAACATCAATAGCGTTGTCACGGTCTGCACGGCGGATTCCGTCAACAAATTCAAGCCCCATTACCTGCGGTGACTGTCTTAACCACCAATTATCAGCTTTTTGACCTGCAAGACGTGTGCAATGTATTCTTGACTGCTGACCTGCTCCAATGCCTATAGCCTGACCGTCTTTTACATAGCAAACGGAATTTGACTGTGTGTATTTCAGCGTTATAAGCGAAATCATAAGGTCATCAAGCTTTTCGGCAGGAATATTTTTATTTTCTGTAACGACATTTGAAAGCAGTTCCTTGTTAATATCAAGTTCGTTTCTTCCCTGTTCAAAAGATACACCGTAAACCTGTTTTGTTTCTATCGGTGCAGGCTTGTAATTTTCATCTATTTTGAGAATACAGTATGTGCCTTTTCTCTTTGATTTGAGAATTTCAAGTGCCTCGTCGTCATAGTCAGGTGCAATAATTCCGTCTGATACTTCTCTTTGTATCATTTTTGCCGTGCATACATCAACTTTATCTGAAAGTGCTATAAAGTCGCCGTATGATGACATTCTGTCAGCACCTCTTGCCCTTGCATATGCACTTGCAAGCGGTGAAAGTTCGCCTAAATCGTCAACCCAGTAAATTTTTTTAAGGTCATCGGAAAGCGGTCTGCCGATTGCTGCACCAGCAGGTGAAACGTGTTTGAAAGAAGTTGCCGCACAGATTCCTGTAGCCGTCTTTAACTCCTTTACCAACTGCCAGCCGTTGAGAGCATCGAGAAGGTTTATATAGCCGGGTTTACCACAAAGAACCTCTATAGGAAGTTCTGAACCGTCTGCCATGTAAACTCTTGACGGCTTCTGATTAGGGTTACAGCCATATTTTAACTGCATTTCATTTGACATAATAATGTCCTCCTTTTAATTTAATTTAATTTAATTTAATTCCACTATTCTTTTTATGCGGTTGATTTCCTTTTTAAGATTAACAATCCACTCTGTATCATTTTCTTTCAGAAGATATACCCTGAAACCGTGTGCAATACCATTCTGATATACGGAAATTTCATCATCTATATGCAAATCAATATGATATTTTGCAGGATATTTAGACGGCATAATTTCTTTTTTATTGCTCTGAACTTCCTTTGCATGACGTTTTCCGTTTATGATATTGTCAATTTTTATGCCGTAGTGCCTGAAAATATTACGGATATATCTTTCCGAACGGAAAGAAGTTGTATAAATCCATAACTGAATATTATTTTGGTTTATCCATTTAAGTAATTCAACTGTACCTGCTCTTAGTCTGTCCCTGTAAATCCTGTCCAGCGGAAATTTCAGCTTATTTTCCGCCGGAACTTTTTCGGGATTTACAAAAAGTGTTTCGTCCAAATCAAAAGAAACTGTCATATAATGTTCAAGTTTTATCAGTTTATGCTATTTTATTTGTTTTTGTTCATGATTCTCGTTTCTGTTTCACCTGTTTCAAGATTTACATATCTGACAAAAAGTGATACCTTGTTATCCTCATTGAGATTATTCCACAGCATTTCTGTAAATTCATCAATGTTTCCCTTTATTTCAACAAGTTTCGGTTCTCCCTCAAAACTCGGGAGCGGATTTCCGTTGCCCATGTATGTATGAATGAAATGTCCTTCACCTGCGACGGGGTTTGTGTATGTGAAAGTATGTCTCAGGCATGAATCGGGGTTGCCGTTTGCACTTTTAAGAATGGACATTGCATAATTGAAACCGCCGTTATCAAAGTGAAGTATACCTGAAATTCTCGGTGTATAATTTGGGGCATCATCTTCAAATTCTCTTGTTCTCAGGGACTGTTCAAAAGTGTACTGTTTATCCATGAGTTCATAAATTGTGTCTGTCTGGTCACCATTTGTGACGATGAGTTTGTTTCCCAAAACCCTTACAGGTGCATAGATAATAAGATGCGGGTCTGTAAGTTTAGACGGGTCAAAAGCCTCTGTGCGGATTCCTTTGCCGTCCTCAACAAATACACGGTTACGGCTGTTTTCACTTCTGCCCATGATGAAGTATGCAGTAACGGCATACTTTCCGCATTCACATCTTCCTATGATTATACCTCTTCCGGGGTATGCGTTTGAACTGAGTTCTTTAGCTAAATCAAGTTTAATCATTTTCAATTCTCCTTTATATTTGATTTATATAATTGTATTCGCTGTCGTCGTATTCAAGCCATGGCGAATAATCATTGAATGAACTGAGATAAACAACTTTGTTGTCAAGTATGTCGATTTCCATGCCATGTTCAATTTCCCAGTCACAGCAACATTCAAGCTTATAGCCGATTTTATTTTCGTCATCGGGTTCTTCGATTATAAGAAGAGTAGGACTGAAACATTTCAGCATTTCAAGTGGCGGAGTTTCAGAATTTACGGGAATTGTCAGTTCCTCATCAAAGTTTTCCGCCATTTCCATAAAGTCAAGACAGTAGGCTTTTGCACCTTTGCATATAGTTTCAACAAGTTCACTGTTAAGACTGTTGAAATGTTCGGCACATTTCTGTGCATATTCAATATTCACTTCTTCGTCAATCATAACTTCCATTTCAGTATTGAATACTTTGGAGTATAATTTTCCCTCGATGCCGAATTCTGTTTTTCTTATATCTGTAATCATGATTTTACATATGCCTTTCCGTTAATAATTTCAATCTTATCCTGACAGAAAAGTGAAACCGCTTTCGGCAGTAATTTCCACTCAACGTTTTCCATGATACGACGCTGTAAAATTTCGGGTGTGTCGTCTTTTTCAACATCAACAACGCCCTGCAATATTATTGCCCCTGCATCTGCTTTTTCGTTGACAAAATGAATTGTTGCTCCCGACACTTTCACACCATATTCAAGGGCTTTTTCGTGGACTTTAAGTCCATAATATCCCTCACCGCAGAATGACGGTATAAGTGCAGGGTGTACGTTTATTATTCTGTAGGCATATTCTTTTGTTACACATTCGTCAAGAATGGTCATGAATCCCGCAAGAACAACAAGGTCAGCTTTTTCCTCACGAAGAGCGTCAAGAATGGCTTTACTGTATGTTACGCTGTCGGGGTATTCTTTTCGGGGAATAACTCTTGTTGCAATGTCATTGTTTTTTGCTCTCTCAAGGGCGTAAGCGTCAGGCTTTGAAGAAATTACACAAGTAATTTTTCCGTTCTTTATAATGCCTGATTTTTCGGCATCAATAAGTGCCTGTAAATTTGTTCCGCCTCCCGATACAAGAACAACTATATTTTTCATGTTTTTTCCTCCGTTACCATCTTGAAATACGTTTTCTGTTGTTGTCATAGAAATTATTCGTAAGGATTGAACAAAGGTCAACAAGAGTTCCTATGAAGAAACAACCTGCTGTCAAAAACCATAAAATGCCCGTTCCTATATGACCGGCATAAAAACGGTGAATACCTCCCATTCCGAAAAATCCAAGACAACAAAGTATAATTGACGTTGATTTCTTTTTTACAGATGCATCTTCATCAGCATCTTGACTTGCTTTCATACTCTGTATAATGTTTCGTGTTACGTCCTGAATAACTTCATTGACTGTTTCAGCTGCTGATTGTTCTATAACTGAATCGCAGTATTCACATTTTGAATAACGTGTTTCAGCTCCGCAATATGGACATTTCAAATTAAATCACTCCTTTTTATTTTATTTGTGACAATATTAAAAGAATGGCTGAAATTATACCGCCTATTATAATAAAACGGTAATATGTTGATGTAAGGGCATCTTCCTGTCCTGCAAAGTAAAATGACATAGGCTTTTCAGGGTCATAGCATATCATTATTTCTGTTCCCGTTTCATAGCGTTGTTTTTTTTCAACAATTGTGTATATAGAAGTAATTTCCCTGCCGTCCTCTGTCGTATATTTTACAATAGGGCAAAACCCTTTTCCTGTTTTTTCTGTATGGTAGCCGGTTATTTCACCATATACTGCGATACTTTCGGATATGCTTTTCCGTATTTTAAGTATATGAATGTAAAATATAACAAACATCATGGCATATATAATCAACAGACCGTATATAAGATGTCCTTTAAGGTAAGATACGGCAAGCACAATCATAGAAACAACTGACCATACAATATCAATAATACTTACTTTCATATTTATTTCGGCAATTGGACGTGTCCTTTTATTATTTCGGTGTCATCATATGAAAGGGGGATATTTTCGTCAATGACCATCTGACCGTATATATCAGTAATTCGGAATGTAAAAGGCCCTTTTCCCATTTTATCAGATTCAAAATAGTTATACTGACGGCGTTCTATTTCGACAAATTCACCGTTTTCGTCAAGATATTCAAGCCTTGTAATTGGATAGCGGTGGTTTCTGACCTGAACACCACACCAATATTCAGTAGTACCCTCTTTGTATTTATATGAAACAGGCTCATTTTCAGCACTGTCAAGCGGTATTATTTTCCAGCTTACAGGAACACGTCCCTTTTCAACAGGAGCAATAAGCGGAAAAGCATCTGTATATAAATCGAGGTCGCCTTTTTTTCCTTCGGGGAGCAGGTCGGTGACGAGCATATTTATAGTGCCAAGTTCGCCCGTTACTTCAATATATGCACCTGCGAGTTGTGCGTTGTTATAATCGGCGAGATTCATGGCAACTACCCAATAATCACTTGAAACAGGGTCAAGCATTGCACAGCCTCCCTCATAGCCTCCGCCATAAAAAGTTCCGTCCCCTGTATGAATAGTCCCCTTTGGTTCAAGAATGCATGATTCATCTATATTATATGTATCATCTGTAACGGAAAAATCTTCATCACGTCCGAGAATAAAGTTATTTATTGATTCAAGTTCTTCTGCGGACGCTCCGTCACGGCGTGCCGATACTAAATCAAAACAATCAACACGCCCGTCAGCGTTTTTGTCAAGTGAATTTTCTGCCTGAAATGCCGTCACAGATGATGCATTCAGCATAACAGCAATTACTGCAATTGTATTTATAATTTTTTTCATCAGCAGATAATTACACCCTCATCAGATTCAACGATTTCGCCCAGAATATAAGCATCCTCACCTGATTTTTTAAGTATTTCAACAGCTTTGTCAGCTTCGTTTCTGTCAACTGAAACTACCATACCGACACCCATATTGAAAGTATTGAACATATCTCTTTCAGGAATGTCGCCCGAACGCTGAATTAAATCAAAAATAGGAAGAACCTGAACAGCGTTTCTTTCTATCTTTGCAGAAAGACCCGATGGAAGAACACGGGGAATATTTTCATAAAATCCGCCTCCCGTGATGTGGGATATTGATTTTACATTTACCGAATCAATAAGATTTAAAATTGCTTTTACATAAATTCTTGTTGGTGTAAGCAGGCATTCACCGAGAGTTGTTCCGAGGTCGTCAAAATGTACAGCAAGATTTTTTTCATTTACTTCAAATACTTTTCTTACAAGTGAAAATCCGTTTGAATGTACACCGCTTGATTTTATAGCTATGAGAATATCACCGGCTTTTTGAGTTTCCGGTTTTAAAATTTTATCTTTGTCAACTATGCCTACAGAAAAACCTGCAAGGTCGTATTCATCAATAGGCATAAGTCCGGGGTGTTCAGCAGTTTCACCGCCTATAAGGGCACAGCCTGCCTGCACACAGCCTTCTGCAACACCTGAAACTATCTCTGCGATTTTTTCGGGGTAATTCTTTCCGCAGGCGATATAATCAAGGAAAAACTGGGGTTTTGCACCACAACATATAATATCATTGACACACATTGCAACACAGTCAATTCCGACTGTATCATGTTTATTCATAATGAATGCGATTTTTATTTTAGTGCCCACTCCGTCAGTACCTGAAACGAGTACGGGTTTTGAAATACCTGTCATATCAAGTTCAAAAAGTCCGCCGAAACCGCCTATTCCTGAAATAGCACCTGCTGTCATTGTACGTGCAATATGTTTTTTCATGAGTTCAACAGCCTTGTATCCTGCGGTAACATCAACGCCGGCTTTTTCATAGCTTTTTGAAAAACTGTTATTCATTGGTAATACCTCCTTGTATTCTTCAAAACCTGTTTCCGACATTGAAAACAGGTTCTGAATTTTGTTTATAAATTATTCATTTCCGCTCCAACAGTAAGTGCAAAGTTTGCATTCAGGCAGTCCTACAGCCTTTACTTTACCTTCAAGAGATTGAAATTCAAGTGATGTAAGTTTAAGTCTGCGACAGATTTCGTCACGCATACGTTTTCCACGTTCAGTATTTGTATCGCTGTATTCTGCGAGATATTTAACACCTTCTGCACCTTCAAATTCGTCAATAATCTGTCTTGCAATAAGTTCAAGTTCAGAATGACTGCGTGAAAAGTTGAGGTATTTACAGCCATACATAATAGGCGGACAAGCAGAACGCATATGCACTTCTTTTGCACCGTTTTCATACAAAAATTCAACAGTTTCCCTCATCTGAGTACCACGCACAATACTGTCATCAACAAAGAGAAGTTTCTTTCCCTCAATAAGTTCGTGAACAGGAATAAGTTTCATTTTTGCAACCTGATTTCTCATACTCTGATTTGTAGGCATGAAACTCCTTGGCCATGTGGGAGTATATTTAATAAAAGGTCGTGCAAACGGTATACCGCTCTTGTTGGCGTAGCCTATGGCGTGAGGCGTTCCCGAATCGGGAATACCGCATATATAGTCAACATCGGGGAGTTTTCCGGCTTTAATGTCATTTTCAGCCATTATTTCGCCGTTGCGTGTTCTCATGACTTCAACGTTTACGCCCTCATATACGGCGGTAGGATAACCATAATATGTCCACATAAAGGTACATATTTTCATTTTTGAGGGGTCGCCCTCACTGAGAACTTCACAACCGTCGGAATTTATTTGTACAATTTCGCCCGCTGTAAGTTCCTTATATGTAGTGTAGCCGAGTTTCTGAAATGCGAATGATTCAGTTGAAAGACAGAAACCGTCACTTCTTTTTCCTATAATTATAGGCAGTCTGCCGAATTTGTCCCTTGCGGCGATAATGCATTCTTTTGTCAGGATAATAAGCGACATAGTGCCTTCAATTTTTTCCTGTGCGTAGCGTATTCCCTCTACAAATGAATTTTTCTGTGCAATTAAAGCACCGATTAAATCACCCGAGTTTATATTTCCACTACTCATAGTTTCAAAGTTTGCACAACCGCTTTCAAGAAGTTCTTCAACAAGAGCGTCTGCATTTCTGATTATGCCTACTGAACATATAGCATAAAGTCCGAGTTTTGAACGGACAAGAATAGGCTGTGGGTCTGTATCGCTTATACTGCCGATGCAAAGTTTTCCACGCATTTTTACAACATCGTCTTCAAATTTTGTTCTGAACGGCGAGTTTTCAATACTATGGATATTTCGCTGAAATCCGAGTTCATTAGAATATGCGGTCATACCGCCACGTCTTGTACCTAAATGTGAGTGGTAATCTGTTCCGAAAAATACATCTGTAACGCAATCGTTTTTGGAAGCCGCACCAAAAAATCCACCCATAAAATTATTCTCCCATCAGTCTTTTCATAATTTCCTGATATGCTTCTTCAACACCGCCCATATCACGGCGGAAACGGTCTTTGTCAAGTTTTTCATGTGTTGTACTGTCCCAGAAACGGCAGGTGTCGGGTGAAATTTCGTCAGCGAGTATAATAGTACCGTCAGATGTTTTGCCAAATTCAATCTTAAAGTCGATAAGGTCAATGTTAAGACCTTTGAAGAAGTTAAGCATAAATTCGTTTACTTTGAATGCATACTTACTTATTGTGTCAAGTTCTTCCTTTGTAGCAAGACCGAGGGCGAGGGCGTAATAATCGTTGATGAACGGGTCGCCGAGGTCATCATTTTTGTAGCTGAATTCAAGAATCGGACAGAGGAGAGCTTTTCCCTCTTCAACGCCCATTCTTTTTGAGAAAGAACCTGCTGCAACGTTTCTTACAATAACCTCAAGCGGAACGATTGAAACTTTCTTTACGATAGTTTCACGGTCGCTTATTTCCTCTACGAGATGTGTCGGAACGCCCTCCTTTTCGAGCATCTTGAACATGAAGTTTGTCATTCTGTTGTTGACAACGCCCTTTCCGGAGATAGTGCCTTTCTTTTCGCCGTTGAAAGCTGTTGCATCGTCCTTGTAATCAACGATTACAAGTTCAGGGTCGTTTGTGGCATATACTTTTTTTGCCTTTCCCTCATAGAGCTGTTTCTGTTTAACAATGTTTTCCATTTTTAAATTCCTCCTGAGAATTACATGAAATATATACAAGTCCTTTTTATCGGACAAGTAAGCGGTTATTTATCTAAAATTTTGTCAATGACTACATTTCCGTTGCTGTCAAGAAGAGGTGTAATTCCTGTAGGTAATGAGCCGACAGCATTTAAATAATTAACACCTGTAACAGTATCAACAATAATCTGTACTGCTCCTGACATACCAAGTCCCTGTTCTTCTTTGATAACAAAGCGTTTACCTTTTTTTTCCTTTTTATCAAACATTTTTTATTTCCTCCTGTAAATCAATATCTTTCTGACGAACACCGTCAGCCATTTTTATTTTTTCATCTGCTAATTTTTTAGCAAGTTCGTCATCTGAAATTGCAAGCATTTGCACTGCGAGAATAGCCGCATTCTTTGCACCATTTATGCCTACTGTTGCAACAGGTACACCGGGGGGCATCATGACTGTTGAAAGAAGTGCGTCCATACCTTCAAGTACCGATGATTTCATAGGAATACCAATGACGGGCAGTGTTGTGTGTCCTGCAATTACTCCTGCAAGATGTGCCGCCATTCCTGCTGCACATAAGATAACGCCGAAACCGTTTTCTTTTGCTTTGTCTGCAAATTCACACGCTTCAACAGGTGTACGGTGTGCGGACATTACACGGCATTCAAATTCAACACCGTATTTTTTTAACTCTGTAAGAGCTGATTTTACAACGGGAAAATCGCTGTTGCTTCCCATTATAACTGCTACTTTCTTTGGCATAATTAAAAACTCCTTTTCATAATAATATAAATAATCATGTAGACTGTTCAGTCACTTCATTTTCGGAAACGTTTTCGGATTCTTCTTCCAACTGTGGATATTCGGGTTCTTCCTGAGTAAAACTTCCCGAAACTGCTGTAAGGTCATTTTCGGAATATCCGCTAAATTCCACAACTGCCGTATATTCATCTTTAAGAGTATTTTTCCCGTTTGCCTCATCAGAATATTCTATTTTCGTATCAGCAGTTACTGATACTGCATAGTGAGGCGTGTTGTCTTCTGACCTTACTGAATATATAGATATTTCGGAAATATTCAGCAATTTTTTTGAAAGAATTTTATGGTCATCAGGAAAAAGCTGTGTAAAAGAGGAACGTCCGCCTGTTGTTATATCGGAAAGTATTTCATCGTTTCCTGTATATGCAAACTCAATATATTTTTCAGTATCTTCAGCTATTTTTTCAATCATGGATACGCTTAGTTTTGAAAGTAATATTCTGCTTGATATGTCTATAACATAACTGCGTTCCATAGTTTTTCCTATTACTTCCGCTGATTTAAGCCTGAAACCGTCTTTACTTATGGCATATTCATAAGTTCCGTTATTTGTTTTAAGTGTGATTTCACCGTCTGAAATATTACAGCTTTCCCATGCTCTTGAAAAACATGGCACAAAACGGCTGTCATATATCACATGGGAATTGTCATTTGCCGAGTCTGCAATATAAAAAGAAAATTCTTCTTCCTGATGATATTCTATATTCTGATATATAAACGGAACTGATATATTCCCCTCATAGTCAATACAGCCTGAAAGAAGATTTCCGTCTATCCGCTGTTTAGCTATGCATATATTACCATCTGCAAATTTCAGGTCAAGCCATTCAGGGGCAACAATAATTCTGTCGTTGCTGTCTATAATTCCGAAAAGTCCGCCGTTGTCCCTGAAAATTCTGTTTCCCGAAGAATCAGAGTCAATACTGCTTATCATGTCTGTATGAAAACTGTTGTTTTCGGCGTTTTGGGTTGTATCATAGTAAAATTTTCTGATAGCAAATGCAAGCAGTATAATAACTATGAAAAGTGCAGAAATTATAAATTTTGTCTGCTTATTCAGAAATTCATGCCTCCTCCGCTGTTATTTGACGGATTGAGAATTATCGTTATTGTTGTTGTTTCCGTCTTTATTTTGATTTTCCTGTTTTTTTCTGCGGTAAAGCTCGTCCGTTTCCTTTGCAATGTAAATCGGGCGGTGTTTTGTTTCAAGGTATGTTTTTGAAAGATACTGTCCAAGTATTCCGGTACAGAAAAGCTGTAATCCGCTAAGCATGAAAATAACACATATCGTTGTAGGGTATCCGTCAACGCTTTCGCCGAAAACAAGGGTTTTAAAGACTGTTATTATTATAAGGATAAATGAAATAATACAGCTTACTATTCCAAGTAATGACGATATCGCAAGCGGTGCTGTTGAGAATGCCATTATTCCCTCAAGTGAGTATTTGAAAAGCCCCCAGAATGACCATGAAGTAGTACCTGCCGGTCGTTCAACGTTTTCATATGGCAGATACTTTACATTGAAGCCTACCCAACTGAAAATACCTTTTGAAAAACGGTTATATTCCGACATATCAAGAATAGCATCAACCATTTGCCTTGTCATGAATCGGAAATCCTGTGCACCGTCAACAATTTCCGTCTGAGATATTTTGTTCATTATCTGATAGAATTTCATTGCAAACCATGAACGGACTTTTGATTCTCCCTTACGGTTTACACGTCTTGTTGTTGCACAATCATATTCGCCGTCTTTTACATACTTGTACATTTCGGGAAGAAATGCGGGCGGATGCTGTAAATCAGCGTCCATTACAACGACGTAATCACCCTTTGCATTTTTAAGACCGGCATACATTCCTGATTCCTTGCCGAAATTCCTTGAAAAAGATATATATCTTACTCTTTTGTCACGGTCAGCAAGTGTATGGAATATTTCAAGTGTTTTATCTTTTGAACCGTCGTTTATGAACAGAAATTCAAATTCAAGTTCAGGAAAATCAACTGACATTTTGTCTGTTACCTTTATTATTTCCTCATAGAACATAGGCAGTACTTCCTGTTCATTATAGCACGGAACAACTACTGAAACGAGTTTCACGAAACTCCCCCTAACATTATTAGTAATACACTATAATAATACAACAAATTTTCTGATAATGCAAGAGTAAAATCACATATTTTTTAATTTTTCAGGTTTATATAAAATATTGAATATTTATTTGCCCGAATTATGTTGATTATGGAAAGTAATTTCAACTTGTTAGGCGGTTTTTGACAAAAATATTCATAACATTTTGTTGTTTTCACCGAAAGTTTTAAAATCTTATAATTTATAGTGCAAATTTTTCAGAAACTGTTGATTTTTTGACGCTAATATTGTATAATGTATATGTATTGTGATGCGTATATAAATTATACGTTCCGGAAAAATCGGTATTCGCTCCCGTAAAGCGAAAACTGTACTTTAATGTACAGAAAGGAATAGCTTATGGATATTATACTTGTGACATCTATTATGAATGACGATATTCATGGTACTGACAATGACAAAAAAACCGGTTGTGGTATAAATCTGCAAAAGGGCGAAAATGTCAATAAATATCGTCGTGGCGGAAAAATGAATGACCTGAAAGATATTACTTGTGAAAGATGTAAAAATGCTTTCGCAAAGAAAATGATTAAGGCAGACAAAAAAGAAATGGCACGTTTGCTGAAAGAAGAAAAAGTGCGTGAAAAGAAAGGTCTTGCTGATGAGGGAATTGTTCCGCTTGGAAATACTACGGCAAAAATTACATCTGCTCAGACGCCTGTTCAGCCTGAACCCGTTCAGCCTGAAACTCCTCCTGTAACAGAATCAGCACCTTCTGCCCCTCAGCGTACTATTCCGGGTACAGGTGTAGCTATTGACAGCAGTCTTGCTCAATTTGCAATTACTCCGCCCCCCGCTGAAGAACCTCAGACAGATAATAAAAGTGATGATGACTTCATGGCACAGTTTGCTGTCAAGAAACCTGAACCCGAACCGGAGTCCGAGCCCGTAAAGCAAAAGCCGGCTCATGGTGTAGCAAATATTCAGGATGATTTTCTTGCACAGTTTGCTATTTCCGTGCCGGGTCAGTCCGAGGAAACTCAATCTGCCGTACCTGAAAATAATACTGCTTCTGATAAGAATGAAGAGGAAGAATCTATTGATTTTACAGCTATCAATCCGCCACCATCGGCATATGAAGAACCGATTGAAAAGCCTGCTGAAAATGATGAACGCCCCGTCGGTATTATTGATGAAGATGATATAATGAAAATGTTCGCTTTCGGAAATGTGAAAGCATCCTCAAGTCAGTCACCCGCAGTAAGTCCTTCAAGATATGACTATTCTGCACTTGAAGAAGAACAATCTGCTCCATCTCCTGAAGAAGAAACTGCAAGTTCCGATTGGGACTATGTTGCAAATCAGCTTTTCGGCGTTGAAGGACAATCAGCAAATGAACCCGAACAGCCTGAAGAAATGGCAGACCTTGATTTGACAGTTCCCGAAAGTGCGGAAATACCTGAAAATACGGTTTCTGTTCCTGAAAATGTAGAATTGCCGTCACTTGATGATGTTATGCCCGTGCAAGAAGAAACAAAGATTTATGAAAATACATCACCTGTTCTTGAAGATATAGAATTACCGTCACTTGATGACGTTATGCCCGTACAAGAAGAAACAAAGACTTATGAAAATACATCACCTGTTCTTGAAGATATAGAATTACCGTCACTTGATGACGTTATGCCTGTGCAAGAAGAAACAAAGTCTTATGAAAATACATCACCTGCTCTTGAAGATGTAGAATTACCGTCACTTGATGACGTTATGCCTGTACAAGAAGAAACAAAGACTTATGAAAATACATCATTTGTTCTTGAAGATGTAGAATTACCGTCACTTGACGATGCTATGGAGGTTCAGGAAGAAACAGAACAGGAAGTTGACGAATCTGTACCCGAAGAAACAGAATATGAAGATTATGAAACAGATGAAACAGATGAATATTATGAATCAACGGAAGAAGTTGCTGTTGATAATCAGCCGAAAAAACAGCCTGCACGCCCTGTACAGCCTCAGCCTGTTCCCGTACAGCCGAATTATGCACAGCCGTCACCTGTACCCGTTCAACAGCCTGTAATTCAGCAGACGGCAATGCCACAGCCTGCAATGTCACAGCCTATGATAGGACAGATTGTCAGCATACCACAATTTAAGGGATATGACCAGAATAACCAGCCTATTTATATGTACGTACAAATGCAAATGACGGGCTATGATGCAAACGGACAGCCTATATATGTACCTTTCGGACAGCCTTCACAGATGCAGCAACCCATGATGCAACAGCCAATGATGCAACAGCCTTATATTCCACAGTCTGCACCCGTTCCAAACGTTCCGAAAAAAGCAGTTGCTCCTGCAAAACCTGAAAATACAAATCAACCGCTTACCCCCGGACAGAAAATTGCAGCAGCCGCAGCAGCAAACGGCGGTATGCCTGCAAATGCGTCAAATATTTCAAAAATCTCCGTTCACGAACACAGCCGTTCAACTTCTCAGGCGTTCATAAATGCAATTGCAGAATCTAAAGAATACGCAAATAAGAGCCTTACAGAAACACAAGGGCTTCAGTCAAGAATGCCTGTTCTTACTTCAATTGAAGATATTCTTTCCGAAATGGGAGATGATTCAGAAAAGAAGAAACAGATGAAAAAAGAACAGATGAAGAAAAATGTACCTGTATATCAGGAATATAAAGTTCCTTCTACTCCTACACGCAATAATTCTTCTGCTCCAAAGAAAAAAGAAGAACCACAGCGTCCGCTTACAAAAGCAGAACTCAAAGAAAAGAAGAAGCAGGAAAAAATTGATGCTAAATTCAAGAAAGACCTTGCTAAAAAAGGTTTCTGATAAAAATTTTTAGATAATCATGAAATGAGGAAATAATTATGTCATATGACAAAATTCTTGCGGAACTCAAGTCAAAACTCGGTGACGATATAAGGGAAAACGATAGAATGCTCCGCAGGGAAGCAGAAAAATTTGCAAAGGAAAAAAATGCTGACGGCGTAAAAGCAGCGTCTGAATTACTCGTTGAGAATATGCCCGAAGAAGAAAGGGAAGAAATAAAGCGTATCACCCACATTGACGGTGTAAGGCTTGACAAAATTTATGACCAAATTGTTGAACTTCTTAACAAGCATGATGTTGTCACCGCAAAGCCGATTGCAGAAAAACTGTACAAAAAAATTACGGTTGAATTTAAAGAGGGTGAAAAGGCTAAATTTGTTTCACTGAGAAATCCGTTTGAAGATAATCTTTGTCAGATTCTTTTCAAGCAAGATAAAATTCTTAACCGTACACCGTTTGATTTTGCCGCATATATTACTACTTATGCATATATTCTCACGGAAACGGGTTCACCTTTTGATGCTATCCCGATTTTGAAAAAAGCTATGGAATATAACCCTGTTGACTGTGGGGCTAAATTTGAACTTGCCGAAGTATACAAACTTCTGAAAAACAGAAAAAGACTTCTTGAAATTACCCGTGACACTATAGAAGTAGCCTCTTCTCCTGTTGCACTTGCAAGATGTTATGCAAACGTCGGATATGCTCTTACAGATTCTCAGGATTATGACGATGCAGCGGCTTTCTATACGGCAAGTGTTATGATGGCTCCGCACCCGGCAATTCCGCAGGAAATGAGACACCTTGCACAACTTAAAGGTACACCGCTTAAAGTCTTTAATCATGAACAGATTATTTCTGTATTCAAAAAGTATGATATGGAATTTGGCTTTAATCCGGAAGTAATAAAAGTTGCATCACAGCTTGCGGCTTACTATCTCGGAGAGAGAGATATTCCGAATGCCCTAAATGCACTGAAAATCACTTACAATATGACAAGAGATGAAAAAGTAAAAAATATTATTCTTAAATATGAACCCGAATCAGCAAAGGATTTTGTCCCTGTAAGTGAGGGAAAACCGAATATTACAAAAACAGTAAACAATAATTATAAGAATTAAAATATATGGACTGCTGTTGAATGTTTAACGGCAGTCCCGTATTTTTGCATAAATCCGAAACGGAAAGAATATTATTTTTTATGATATTTTTTAATTTTTCTGAAAATCTTGCTATTTTCTATTGACAAATCAGGATTTTTTTGATATAATATTATTTGTGATAAAAAGTTATTCAAATTAAGAGAATGTAAACAATTTTATTTTAACTTATTGTAAATATATCTTTTTTTTAAAATGCTTGTTCCAACTCTTTTTTTCATAAAATTTTCCTATGATCTTTTTTGAACTTTTTGTTAATTTTTCGCCTTGTTCAATGGTTTTCCGTTGAATAAGGCTGTTTTTTTGCCCTATTACAGAGGGGTACTGCGGAACTTCTCAATATTATTGTTAAGGAGTGCATAAAATGGAAGTTTTTGCAAACGGAAAAAATATTCCTACTTATTCATTCGGAAATCTTTTTACGCAGGGCGAACGTTTCGCCGATACAATTGATATTATTATAGACAGATTCTATAATGATACTGATATGAATGAATATAGTTTTTTAATGACCGGTCTCACTGAGGACGGCTGGGAAGTGAATCAGGTTATAGGCGAAAGGAGAGCAACGGTAGACAAAGTTCGTATTAAATGGAAAGTTTCGGGAGATTTTACCGTCAATTCGGGAAAACTTCAGCTTGAACTGAGAGCTTACTATATGAAAGACGGCGAAGCCCATATTGTAGTAAAATATAATATGCCTGCTGTTTATGTAAATCCATCAACGAACGGAAAAAACGGTTCTCTTCCTGAAACGTTTGAACAGACTGTCGGAAATATAACGTATGCTACAGAAGAAGGACTTCGGGCTATTCAGGAAAAAATAGACAGTTTCAATATTGATGATGTCAGCAGACGTTTGGACAATATGGAAGCGGATACTGCCGTTTACCTTGCACGCCCGGAAGTAATTGCCGTGACGCAGAAAGAGTATGATTCATCAGAACACAAGAAAAATTCACTTTACGTTATTATAAAGGAGAAATAATATGACAGGAACAGGAACACTTGAAAATCCATATGTTATTACTAACGTTGATGACCTCTATTCCATGGGGGAAACAGGAGGGGACGACGTTTATTTCAGTCTTGGTACTGATATAGATTTAAGTCTTACAAAGTATGCTGAAAAGTTTGAACCGATACCGTTAAAATGTCTTAAATTCAGTGGAAACGGTCATATGATACGCAATGTAAATTATAACATTCCCGACAGTTCGACAAATATGTTTATAATTATGAATGACAACGAAAACAGCACGATTTCTATTGATAATCTTGTATTGGAAAATATCCGTCTGATAGGAAAAGATGTTTTTCTTTTCGCCTCACAGGAAAGTAAAAAGTATAATCTGTCGCTTGAATATTGTTCATTTACTATAAATGAAGCAGCGTACACGGCGGAGTCAAAAAATGCAAACGGTTCAAGAAATTGTCTTATTCACGATACAAATATTTCTATGGAAACTGATTACTGTACATTTTCTGTACAGGTAGATTTCACAAAAACACGTCCGCTTTTTTCGGGTGATATAATACGCCATACGCAGATAAGGGCAGAATTAAGTACTATTGACTTTTCAACTACAGATGATTCTTATAATGCAATTTTGTCAGGCGTTACAATTTCCGATTCATATATGTTTTGGACAATTGAAAGGCGTAAAAGCGAAATGTCATTCAGTTTCAGTATGTCGTCAAGTGACAGCAATTTCAGCAGATTTTATACAGTTTGTGAACCGTTTTCAAACGTTTCAACTATTCACTGGAAAGGGCATATCGGAACACCATGTTTTTATGATTATGAAGTACTTAAAAAAAATTTTCCAAATGCTAAAATTGAAGCTGATTCTTCAAGCAGTTCTAACAATGCAAAAAATGTTTTATCGCTTACAACTGCACAATGTAAAGATGTTGATTATCTTCGTTCTGTTTATTTTGACTGTCTGGGGGCGGAAGAATGAGTTTTTATATACTGGACGGCAGAAACAGTGGTTATCCTTGTATATCTGAATTGCAGGATATTCCCAATACTGATATGAAAAAACCATATAACAGGAGTTATTTTTCTGTCGGTAATGATATGAACGGCGGTTATCCGTCTTTACCTTGCATGAAAGAAATTCCGCATACTGATATGAAAATTCCATATCCGCACGGTTTTATGATGTGTATCGGAGAGGAATTTAATAACGGCTATCCCTTTATACCGGAAATAATCGGTGTGGGACTTCAGACGTATTCATCTCTTTATTTTGTGGACGAACATATCAGCGAACTTTATTTCAACAGCGAATATATAACAAGTGCTTACTGCAATGAACAGAAAGTTTTCAGTGTGAAATATACCAAAATATAATAAAAAACGGTACTCATAAAGAGTACCGTTATTTTTATTTATTGTTGTCATTGTTATTCATGTTGTTAAAGTTCATAGATACTTTAAGTGTATCACTAATTCTTGACTTTACGGTTTTTATATTTTGGAGATTTCTTGTGTAGTGATTTTCGGCTTCATTAAGCATTTTAGCAATTGACAAGGCGGCATTCTGCTGAATATTCTTTGATGCATTTTGAGCCTTTGTAATCATATCAACAGCTTTTTTCCTTGCTTCAACGACTATTGCCTCTTTTGAAACAATCTGTGCCGCTCTTTCTTCTGCTCTGCGGATAATATCTTCTGCGTTTGCCTTTGCGGCACTGAGAATACGCTGGCTTTCGCCCTCAATTTTTTTAGCTTCTTTAAGTTCCTGCGGCATATTCAGACGGACATCGTTTACAAGTTCTCTCAAACGTTCGCCGTCTATAATTTTTTTATGCTGAACAAATGGAACAGATGTTGCGTTATCAAGCACTTCATCTATTTCATCAAGGATTTCTTCAATATTCATAAAATCTACCTTTCTTTAATAAGTCTTTGTTGTATATTATCAAGAATACTTTCGGGCACAAAATGGCTGATGTCACCGCCGAAATAAGCGATTTGCTTTACAACGCTTGAACTGAGGTACATATTTTCGGCAGAAGTTGTAAGGAATACTGTTTCTGCACCTGCATAAAGCTTTTTGTTAGCAAGAGCCATCTGAAATTCATATTCAAAGTCACTCACAGCACGCAGTCCTTTTACAATTGCAATAGCACCGACGTTTCTAACGTAATCGGCAAGAAGTCCGTCGAGTATATCAATAACGACATTATCTATGTTATGCGTAACTGATTCTATCATAAGCATTCTTTCAGTTGCGGTAAAGCTTGGTTTGGATTTTCCGGCATTGCGTGAAATCAGTACAATTACTTTGTCAAAGAGTTTTGAGGCTCTTGTAATTATATCAAGATGACCGAGTGTAACGGGGTCAAAACTTCCGGGACATACTGCTATTCTTCTCATTTTATGTCACCTCCGGAACTTTTCTGCAAAACACAGAAACGTTGATTTTTCCGTAACGGTAAGTTTTTCTGAGTGTAAGACCTTCAGGGGCGGAGGGCTCTCCCGCTTCTGATTCATATTCACATATGACAAGTCCGTCATCTTTGAGTTTTTTTGCTGCAAATGGCAGAATATTGTCGATATGGCTATGACGGTAAGGCGGGTCAAGAATAATTATGTCAAACATATTTCTTGTTAGATTTATATAGTCATAGCTGTCACGGTTTATGACTTCGGACTGTCTTTCAAATTTAACATTACGGATATTTTCATTTATACATCGTATGGCTTTCTGCGAATTGTCCACAAAAACAGCCCTTGATGCACCTCTGCTTATTGCTTCTATTCCCATTTGACCGCTTCCTGCGAAAAGGTCAAGCACATAAGCGTTTTCAATTTCAAATTGAATAGCTGAGAAAATGGCTTCTTTTACTTTATCTGTTGTAGGTCTTACGTCAAGACCTTCGGGGGCATTAAGCCGTCTACCCCTTGCAGTACCTGTAATAACTCTCATCATACGCTCCGCAGCCGCACGGATAAGGAGTGCGGTTTTCCGCATTTACGGCATACGGATGCCGGATTTATGTACTATTTATTATACCTTATTTTTCGTTATTTGTCTATATTTTTTCATAAAGATAGTAAAAACCTACAAAAATATTTCTCTGATTTGTGAATTTTGACATAAAGTTTTATAAAATATGATATTCCGACATTTTTATTGTCTGTTAAAATAGTCAATTTTTCCGCTCGGTCTGAAATATGTTCTTATATATCCGTCTGTTGAAAGTACAACAAATTCGTTTGTTTGTTCTATATAATATATGCCGTCGCCGTCCTCTGCTTCTGTTTTGAAAAGTGCATCGGGATTGTTTATAACGTCGCTTGCACCTTTTTCATATTCCTGAGCGTTATTATATCCGAAATCTTCCGCAAATTCTCCGCCGTGTTTTTCAAAGTGCTGATTCAGTAATTTTTCATTGCGGAAATGATATTCAACATAATTATTTTCGTCTGTGAAATAGTCTGTAGTTTCTTCGGAAATAATTGTTTCGTATGTAATGTTTTCTGTGATGTTTTCTGTAGTCATTTCCGATTCGGTTAAGGGAACTGTTTCAATTTCTGTTTCTGTTTCAATTTTTATTTCTGAAACGGAGTTTTCAACAATTGAACTCTCACTTGTTGAAAATTCATCAGATTCTTCACTTATATTAAAAAATACAGTTGCAATTGCAGCTAATAATATTATTATGCCTGAAATAATACTTGTAATTTTCTTGTTCATAAAATAATATCCTCAAACTTTGCATTTATGGATTTTGCGAGTTCAGCAGGTGAAAGACGTATCTGTGTTCCGATTCTTCCACCGCTTATATAAAATAATGGCAGATTTTCGGCACTTTTATGTATTACTGTAATAAACTGTTTTTTCATGCCTATAGGAGTACATCCGCCACGCACATATCCCGTTACTTTTGTTATGTCTTTTACATGAATAAGTGTGACTGATTTTTCGCCAACACTTTTCGCCGCTTTTTTCAAATCAAGTTCAAGTGCGACGGGGAGCAGGAAACAATAATAATTTCCCGACTTTCCCTGTGCAACAAGTGTCTTGAAAGTTTCGTCAAGTGATTGACCGAGAGCATCGGCACAATGAACACCGTCAATAAATTCGTCGCACTGATATGTCTGAAATGTATAGTTTATTTTATTTTTGTCAAGAAAACGCATTGCATTTGTTTTTATTTCCTTTGCCATATAATCACCCGTTTTTCTTTGAATTTATTTTGCTGTAGATACATCCGCAGTAATTTTGCCTGTACAGATTATATTGTTTTGAAAGTTCTATTGAATGCTTATATCCGTCATGTTTCTTGAAATCTGAAAAAAGATATTTCACACCGCATTCTTCCGAAATTTCCGCACCGCATTCATTTATGAAAGTGCAGTCTTTGTGCGGACTTATTGTCAGAGTTGTTGTAAAATAATCACATCGGAGCTGTTTCGCCTTTTCCCCTGTCATTCGCAGGCGGTATGATATACATTTCCGACATCGTTCACTTCTTTCGGGCAGTTTTTCAAGACCTTCCGCCAATTCATAAAAAGGCGACGGATCATAAGGTTCTTCAATAATATTCGTATTAAGATTCATTTCACGGACAAGTCTTTTCAGTTCTTCAAGACGGTATATAAATTCATTTTCGGGGGAAATGTTGGGATTGCAGAAATAAATCGTTATATCAAAATATTTTTCGAGAAAAGTCAATGTATGACTACTGCACGGTGCACAACAAGCGTGCAGTAAAAGCGACGGTTTTTCACTGCTTTTTTCAAGTTCTTCTATCTTTTCATCAAGAATTTTTCCGTAATTTATTTTTGCCATCATTTCCCCTCAAGATTTTTAAGAGCCTTTATTTCTTCACGGTTTACTTTTATTTCTGCATCTTTAAGAATTTTTACTTCACTTCTGTCAAAAATTACAGGTATTTCAGACTTATCGATTTTTATATGAAGTTTTCCTGTAATTATATTAGCCTCTTCAACACGTCCTTTATCGCCGTTCGGAGTAACGACAACCGCCCCGACTTTCGGCGTTATTTTCAGAAGTGCTTCATAGGCATTCTGTTCGTTTTTCAGACAGCACATAAGTCGTCCGCACGTTCCCGAGATTTTTGTCGGATTGAGTGAAAGTCCTTGTTCTTTTGCCATTTTTATTGATACCGGCTGAAAATCCCCCATATAGCTTTTACAGCAAAATTCACGTCCGCATATGCCGAGACCACCGAGTATTTTCGCCTCATCACGTACACCTATTTGTCTTAATTCTATACGTGTTCTGAAGATAGAGGCAAGGTCTTTTACAAGTTCACGGAAGTCAACACGGTTTTCAGCGGTAAAGTAGAATAAAAGTTTGTTGTTGTCAAAAGTGCATTCAACGTCAACAAGATTCATTTTAAGTTTTCGTGACTTTATTTTTTCCTGACATATTCTGAAAGCATCTTTTTCTTTCTGATTATTTCTTGCGACAATTTTCATATCGTTTTCATCAGCTATTCTTATAACAGGTCTTAGCGGTGAGGCGATTTCATAGTCCTCAATTTTTCTGTTTGCAATTGCGACTTCTCCGCATTCAATTCCGTTTACAGTTTCCACAATAGCCCTGTCGCCGACTTTTGCCTTTATTCCTTCGGGTGAAAAATAATATATTTTCCCGACTTTTTTAAACCTTATTCCTATTATTTCTTTCATAATCATCCTCCGGTCTTTATATTATGATTTCGGTTATTTCCGCACATAGAGCCGAAAGTGCAAGCGGTATGCTTACATTACATTCTATTGTATTCCATGCCTTTTCGATACTTCTATGAATTTTTTCTGCAATGCGTGATGTAATCATATAAGACAGTTTAATTGCTCCCTCACGGAAACAACCTATATTTTCGGCTTCTTTGTCATGAATAAGCACTGCCGAATCCCTGATGAGTTTGTCAAGCATGGAAAGTACGGTTTTAACATCATTTCTTTCTTTGCCGAGCGAGAAAAGAACAGTGTTAAGTGCATATTCGTCTTTTCTAATTATACTATCAGCAAGCAGTTTTGTCAAATCTACCTGCTTTCTGAGGTCTTCATTTTTTATATATTCCGTACACATTCCGATATTTCCGTGAAAACAGCTTACAGCACTTTTTATGTCTGTTTCCCTGAAACCGCTTTCCGCAAGGGAGAGTTCCGTTTCTTCTTCCGTACACGGAGAAACGCCGAAACATACACACCTTGAAATTATAGTCGGCAGAAAATCGTTTTTTGATTCTGCGGTAAATATAAAATGTGCATAGTCAGGCGGTTCTTCAATAATTTTCAGGAGAGTATTCTGTGTGCGTATATCCATATTGTGACAGTCACGGAAAATATATATTTTCCGTCCGCTGTCGTTGTTCGGCTTTATGAAAGCATCACTGCATATTTTTCTTGCCGTATCGACTGAATAACCACCAAGTTTTCCCGAAGTTACTGCATAAGTAACATCGGGGTGTGATTCGTTTTCAACATTCCTGCATGAACTGCATATACCGCACGCCATATTGTTTATGGGATTTTTACAAAGCAAAAGGCTTGTATATAATTTTGCCATAAGTTTTTTTCCTGTACCTTTTTCACCGTAAAAAAGAACAGTGTGTGCAGTACGTCCGCTTTTTACCATATTGCATAGAGTTGAAATCAATAATTCATTTCCATAAATTTTTTTCATATAATTACCTTTGTTATTATATAAATTTCAGGGCATGATAACACGCCCTGAGTTGTATCATAATTCTATTTTACCACAATTATTTCTGAAATGCCATACTTTCTGAAAATATTTATTGATTTTCTGTCAATGCGTTCACCGCTTGCAACAATCGGCACAGCAGGCGGACAAGGTACTTTTACAGATGCACATATACGCCCTTCTGCCTTTTCAACAGGTATTGTTTCACATTCTGAAAAAACTGCTTCACGTATACTCATTACACGTTCAGGGAGTTCAATAGAAAAATTTTCAGAACGGGGGGGGTGTTTTTCAGCCTGAACAAGAGATTTTGAAAGAGATACGGAAAGTTTTTGATAGTTGTCTTTTTTGCATATAGGCGACATCAGAAGTATTACAAGAGAATTATCTGAATATTCACATTCTATGCCGTTTTTTCTCAGAAGTTCCGAAAGTTGTTTTCCGTTGTAACCGCTTTCGCAAGCCTTTATAGTAATATGAAACGGTTCTGTTTCTGCAAAAATAAGCCTGTCCGAAAATCTTTTTTTGAAGTTTTCAATCCATACAATATTTTTTTTAATGTCATCATGTATTTTTTCTGATATATATTTATTGCAGAGGTCAAGCGACATCATCATAAGATATGACGGACTTGTTGAGCCGAACATACTCATTGACTGTCTGAGCATGGGGACATATTCGTTTACTGATGTATGAAGCATTGCCGAACCTGTAAAGGCAGGTAACATTTTATGTGCGGAATCACAACATAAATCTGCACCGAGTGTAATAGGGTGAATGTCAGGATTCAGAAAACGCAGGTGTGCCCCGTGAGCATTGTCAACTAAAAGACGAGCATTATATTTACGGCATATATCAGCAAGTGCGGATATATCAGCAGTTTTTCCCGTATAGTCAGGTGAAGTGACATATAGTGCGGACGGTACACGGCAATTTTTCAGTAAATTTTCTACTTTGTACTGATTTATATTTCCGGAAAGTATTCCGCCGTAATATTCGGGAAGAATCCATTCAACATCAAGGTCAAGCAGGGCAGAGGCATTCAGAAAAGCACGGTGTACATTACGCACAGCAAAGATTTTTCTTTTTTCAGCTTTCATAATTGCAAGCATTGTCTGTATGCAGAGTGTTGAACCACCTGCCGAAAAAACAGTACCCGCAGTGCCGTATAATTCAGACATATTATTTTCACTCTGTAAAATTATTCCGTCCGCTTCAAAAAGACTGTCCGCTCCGCATATTTCCGTTATATCCATTGAGTAAAGATTTTGTAATTCAGGTGAAAGAGCATATCCTTTATGACCCGGCATATGACAGCGGAGAGTGGCGGACGATGAGTATTTTTTAAGAAAATCATAAACAGGTGTATTCATAAAAAAATCCTTTACATATTCTTTATTACTTCCCATAACTCACGGGCAGTATTTATATTTATTCCTGCTGTTACTGAAAGGTCTTCAGGCGATGCGTTTTTCAAGTTGTCCTTTGTTTTGTATTTCAGCAGAATTTTTTCACACTTTTTTTCACCTATTCCACGGACGGACATAATTTCCGAAATATATGTTTTCTTTTTGTGTTTCGAGTGCATATAACTGACGGAAAATCTGTGTACTTCGTCTTGTATGGCTGTTATGAACAGAAAAGCCGGCTGTAAATTGTCTATCTGTATTTCATTGCCACCCGACGCAATTGCACGTGTACGGTGTTTGTCGTTCTTGACCATGCCGAAAACCTTTATATTAAGTCCAAGTTCACGGACAAGTGCAGTAATTGTGTTTACATGACCTTTTCCACCGTCCAACAGAATTAAATCGGGTGTGCGGTTCAAGTATTCGTCACCGTCCTTATTTATTATATGTTTAAGACGGCGTGTAAGTACTTCATACATACTTTCATAGTCATTCTGATATTGTATTTCCTTGACACTGAAACGCTTGTATGCTTTTTTCAGTGGTCTGCCATTTTCAAATACAACCATTCCTGCTACTATTGATTCGGAAGAAAGATTTGAAATATCATAGGCTTCAATATATTTCGGCGGTTTGTCAAGTCCGAGAACTTTACCGAGCTGTTCAAGGGCAATTATTTCTTTTCCCGTTCTGTCATTCTTTATAGCAATATATTCTGCACTGTTATTTTTTGCAAGACGCAGAAGTTCCGCCTGTTTGCCTTTTGGTGTTGTAATATTGACTTTCATTCCTGACTGAACGTTCAGCATTTTTTCAATAAGTTCATATTCTTCCGGGATATGGTCAACAATTATTATTTTGGGAATATCAGTTTTATTGTAGTAATACTGCATCATAAACTGATTTAAAATATCTTCTCCGCTGTCTGCTTTTTCAGATTCAAATACAGCTTTATCATAAAGTCTGTTCTGTCTGTATATAAGTACGGAAATACATACTCCGTTATGAAATTCCGCTGTTCCTATAATATCAGCATTATTTATACTGCTGTTTATGATTTTCTGTTTTTCGGACGCTTTACGCACGGCATTTATGCGGTCACGTATTACAGCGGCTTTTTCAAATTCAAGATTTTCAGATGCTTTATTCATTTCCTTTTCCATTCTCTTTACAGATTCTTTACTGCCGTTTTTCATGAAACTTTCAGCCTGTTTTATTATATCGGCGTATTCTTCGGGACTTATATTCCCTGTACATACTCCCATACAATTTTTTATGTGATAGTTCAGGCACGGACGACTTTTTCGGAAATCCTGCGGAAAACGCTTGTTGCAAGTCGGGAGCATAAAGACATGATTTGCTTCATCGGCAGTTTCTTTTGCAACAATTCCGCTTGTATAGGGGCCGAGATACCTGCCTGACTGCAAAGTGTTTTTTTCGGCGGTAATTCGTGGATATTTACCGTCAGATATTCTGATATAGTGATAACCTTTATCATCTTTCAGAAGTATATTGTATTTCGGTTTATGCTGTTTGATAAGACTGCATTCAAGTAATAATGCTTCATATTCACTGTCCGTCACGATAAATTCATAATCATTGACATTCGACACCATAGCCGAAACTTTCGGTGTATGGTTTGGATTTTCCCTGAAATAACTGCTTACTCTTTTATGCAGATTTTTTGCTTTTCCGATATATATTATATTTCCGTCTTTGTCTTTCATAATATATACTCCGGGCGATTCGGTCAGATTTTTTGTTTTTTCACGTAAATATGGGATTTTCGGGTTCATTTTCAATACCTCTTTCATAAGTAATATTTAAGAATTTTGTACATTCTCACTTTTGCACGTGATATTACGGCGGATACGGCTTGCGGTGTGATTTCAAGCTTTTTTGCTATAGTAACTATATTTGTATTTTTAAAATAGTATAGCATAATAATTTCTTTTTGTCTTGGGGTAAGTTCATTATTTATAACATTTAACAGTAATTTTTTCAGTCTTGAATTGTCATTGTCACTATTGAGAATATTATGTATATTTTCGTCTGATTCGCCCGTGAATATGTCAAGGTAACTTTTACGTTTTGACACGTTTTTCAACCTCCTTAACATAATTTGAAAGATGAGAAATAATTTCCTGCATCTGGGCATTCTCAGTGTTAAGAAGGCGGATACGGCGGTCAATGTCATTTTCCTCAATCATTGACTGATTATTTGATTTAATCAACTGATTCCGCCATTCTTTGAGAAATTTTATGCGGTCTTTTACAAGCACACAGCTATGCTTGTATTGATTGATAAGTGAATACATAACAATACCTCCATAAGAACGTTTGTTTTTATATTTTTATTATAGAACAAATGTTTTTAAATGTCAAGCCTTTTTTTAATATTTTTCTTTTAATATTATAACGAATTTTTTTTATATAAAAAAATTTGCTTTACAAACAGAAACTTTTATGTTATAATAAATCTGGTGCGAAAAATAAGTGCTAACAACTTGATAAGTCTAAGATGTGCATTTTTACAATTGAATCATATTGTATGTAAAATCTTAAACGTAAAAAGTTTTTTTGCCCTATAGGGCGTGGATTGAAAAAAATCGTATATAAAATTAACAAAGGACGTGTATAAACGTGAATTATGACGTTATCATTGCAGGCTGTGGTGCAGCCGGTCTTTATGCGGCTATAAATTTACCGTCATCACTTAAAATTCTTCTTGTCTGCAAACGTGAGGCAACTCTCTGCAACTCATATCTTGCACAAGGCGGAATTGCAGGTGTTTACAAATCACCGACAGACAACATACAGTATCATCAGAATGATACTCTGATTGCCGGCGGATTTAAAAATAATGTTGATGCTGTGCATACTCTTGTTAGTGAGGCAGCTCAGGATTTGGAACATATTATTGAACTCGGCGTTGATTTTGATAAAAACTCCGATGGAACGTATCACCGCACACTTGAAGGCGGTCACGGTCATCACCGCATTTTTCATCATGCTGATGCAACCGGAAAGGAAATTACAAAAACTCTTTTTGAAAATGTTAAGACACTTAAAAATGTAACAATAATGGAAAATACCATTATCTGCCAGACTAAAAAAACTTCTACCGGATACTCGGCTTTTATGCTGAAAGACGGAAATTATGAAACATATAATTGCCATTTCATGATTTTTGCGACGGGCGGTATAGGTCGTATTTATGAATATACGACAAATTCAGCTATTGCTACAGGTGATGGAATTACTTTCGCTTATGAAATGGGTGCAAAGATTAAAAATTTAAGTTATGTACAATTTCACCCGACGGCTTTCAATAACAGGGCAACTCGTGAGTGCTTTCTCATTTCGGAGGCTGTAAGGGGAGAAGGTGCATATCTTCTCAACTGCAAAAAAGAACGTTTTATGCATAATTACGATGAACGCCTTGAACTTGCACCAAGGGACGTTGTTTCACATTCAATAATACTTGAATCAAGAAAACAGAACTCAACGGAATTTTTCCTTGATATAAGTTATAAAGACAGTGAGTTCTTGAAAAAACGTTTTCCAATGATTTATGAAAATCTTCTTAAACAGGGATTTGACCTCACAAAAGAACCTGTTCCGATTTTCCCGTGCCAGCATTACCTTATGGGCGGTATTGATGTAGATAATAATTCTGAAACAAGTCTGCATAATCTTTTTGCTTGCGGAGAATGTTCTCATACAGGCGTACACGGAAGCAACCGTCTTGCAAGCAATTCACTCCTTGAAGCACTTGTATTTTCACGCCATGCGGCAAAATGTATTGAATCAAGAATGGACAATGCCCCGAAAGATTTTGAAACGGCTGAATTTGATGCACATCTTGACGGAAAGCATATGCCGAAAGGTTTCCGTACAGAAACACGCCGTATTATGCAGAAAAGTCATTTTGTAATTCCCGACAAGCAACAAGCGGCAGAGGGTTTTAAATGTGTAAAGAAAATGCGTGATAATCTGCTTGAAAACGGATATATTGTTGATACAGATTACATTCTTGCTAAATCAATAGTTACTGTTGCATATATAATTTTAAGTGAAGTAATGCAGTAAAAAATACAATACTGAAAGGAAGAAAAAATGAAACTCTTAAAATGCTATGTTGACAATATTATAACAACTGCCTTAATGGAAGACATCAACTATATTGATGTTGCAGCGGATAATCTTATTCCGGAAGAACATAAAAGTTCTGCATATTATGTAGCAAAAGATACAGGCGTTGTATGTGGAATTGAAGTTGCAAAACGTGTATTTGAACTTTCAGGCGGTGACGTTGATTTCAGAATACTTATTAAGGACGGAACGAAAGTTCAAAAAGGCGATATTATAGCCGAAATGGAAGGCAGTACTCTTACACTTTTAAAGGGCGAAAGAACTGCACTGAATCTTTTACAGCATATGTCGGGAATTGCTACAGCTACAAATAAATGCGTTGAACTTGTGGCGGGTACAAAGACATCTGTAACAGATACAAGAAAAACACTCCCCGGTCTGCGTGCATTGCAGAAGTATTCCGTGACAGTCGGCGGAGGAAAAAATCATAGATTTAATCTTTCTGACTGTGCAATGCTTAAAGATAATCATATTGACGCTTACGGCGGTATTACTCCGGCTGTAACCGCACTCCGTGAAAAAATAGGTCATACAATAAAGATTGAAGTTGAAGTCCGCACACTTGATGAACTTAAAGAGGCACTTGACAACAAGGTCGAAATAATCATGCTTGACAATATGACAAACGACGAAATGAAAAAAGCCGTTGAAATTACAGACGGTCGTGCATTGCTTGAAGCGTCGGGAAATATTACCGTTGAAAATATCCGTTCAGTTGCTGAAACAGGCGTTGATATAATTTCACTTGGTGCATTGACACATTCTGTAAAATGTTTTGATATTTCCATGAAGATAAAAAAATAAAAATCACTCCTTTCGGGTGACGGGTTTTATATAAATCCGTCACCCCTGATTATTTGTATAGATAAATAACAGTATCAGCTGAACGCTTTACTGCATATAATAATACAAACCACAAAAGGAGGATATTTTTTTATGTGCGGAATTGCAGGAGCAATCAGCTTTAAGGAAGATATGCGTGAGGATATGAAAATCTATGAAAACATACAGCATGCACTTCTCAGAAGAGGGCCAGACCAACGGGGAATTGTACTTACAAAAGAAGCCGTTCTTATTCATACAAGACTTGCAGTTATAGATGTCCCCAACGGCAGACAGCCTATGTCATTTGGAGATTTTACTATTGTATACAATGGCGAACTTTATAACACTGATGAAATACGCCGTGAACTTAGAGATGATTTTCAATTTGAAACACATTCCGATACAGAAGTTGTACTTAAAAGTTATATAAAATGGGGTGAAAAGTGCGTTGATAAATTCAACGGTATATTTGCGTTTGCGGTATATAATCAGAAACAGAAAAAACTTTTTCTTGCCCGTGACAGAGTAGGAGTAAAACCTCTTTTCTATTATGAGAATGAAAATAAATTTATTTTTTCTTCGGAAATACCTGCACTGCTTGAACACCCTGATGTCCCTCATGAAATTGATGAACAAGGCGTTGCTGAACTTATTCTTATGGCTCCCGGACGTACTCCGTCATGCGGAGTTATAAGGGGAATAAAGGAAATACGCCCCGGTTGGTGCGGATATTATACGCCTGACGGTCTTGAACTTCGTGAATATTGGAGATTGAAAGCATATGAACTTCATGAAACATTTGAACAGACAGCCGAACACGTTCGGGAACTTGTTCTTGATTCAATACGCCGTCAGCTTGTTTCAGATGTTCCCGTATGTACGTTTCTTTCGGGCGGACTTGATTCAAGTCTTATTTCATCCGTTGCATCTGCCGAAATGAAAAAGCACGGCAAAGTCCTTGATACGTTTTCAATTGACTACCGTGACAATGAAAAATATTTCAAAAAAAGCCATTTTCAGCCAAACAGTGACCCTGAATATATTCAGTGTATGGCGGAATATCTCGGCACAAATCATCATTGGACAGTAGTTGACACACCTGAACTTGTAAATGCTTTGTATGATGCGACAGAAGCCCGTGGACTTCCCGGAATGGCTGATGTTGATGCATCACTTCTTATATTCTGCCATGAAATAAAAAAACATGGTACTGTAGCACTTTCGGGAGAATGTGCAGATGAAATTTTCGGCGGTTATCCGTGGTACAGGGATAAAGATATACGCATGACAGACGGTTTTCCATGGGCTCAAAGTACAGCCTACAGAAAAAATTTCCTTTGTGATTACTATGCAGAAAAAATAAATGCAGAAGAATATGTGTACAGTGCTTACCGCAATACTGCTGACTATGCTATGAAACTACCTTCCGACAGTCCTCTTGAATATCGTATGAGAGAAATGACACAGTTAAATTTTCATTGGTTTATGCAGACATTGCTTGACCGTAAAGACAGAATGAGTATGTACAGCGGACTTGAAGTGCGTGTGCCGTTTTGCGATTACAGGATAGCGGAATATCTTTATAATGTTCCGTGGGAGTACAAAGACTATCAGGGCAGGGAAAAAGGCTTGCTCCGTGAGGCTATGAAAGAATGGCTTCCTGAAAAAGTTCTTTGGAGAAAGAAAAGCCCCTACCCTAAAACACATAATCCGTCGTTTCTTGACGCTGTTACAGAAAAACTCTCGGCTATAACGGAAGAAAAAGACAATATTCTTTTTGAACTTGTAAAGCGTTCTGAACTGGAAAAACTTATCCGTCATGAAGAATATGTTCAGTGGTACGGTCAGCTGATGAACCTCCCGCAAACAATAGCTTTCTTTATACAACTCGACCATTGGCTGAAACGTTATAAAATAAAATTGATTTAATATTTTTTTACAGTTATGCCTGCAAAAAAATAGTCAAAATGTATGTGTTAAAATGATATGAACCCAAAAAAATAGAAATTCCAACCGAGATATGGTATAATAAGTTTACCAT
>CANQVA010000018.1 GCA_947627175.1 uncultured Ruminococcus sp. | reverse complement strand
ATCACATCGGCATTAAGTTCCTTAATTGTGTCGATTGACTTATGAATCATCGGATTCTGTGTATTTTCTCTTACCATATTCAATTCCTCCTCGCTGTTAGCTTTGATTAACCGCAGCCACATCAGCTTATCGTCGTTAATGTCTGTTTCTTTGGGAATTTTAGGCAATTCAAAAATATGAATAGACAATTTGTCTGTCAGTTGGTCATGACGTTTATTTTCCAGAATAGAATATGCTGAATGATATTCTTCACATTCAAGAAAATTAAATCCCAGCACATTAACAGAAAATGTCTGATCCAGATTTTCATAATGTCTGCCCGATTCAAACCCATCGGAAAACATTTCTGACCAGTAATACAGAACTCTGTCTGCGGAAAAACCTTTTTTTCTTGCCTGCATTTCAACATTAAATTTTTTATTCGGCATGATGACATGAATATCCAGACGGCTCAATTTTCCGTTTGCAACGTCGGGAATTAACTCATCATTCAATACTTGCAAACTCGCCTGTTCCGTCAATGGCAAATTCAGCACATCACGCAGAAAAGCTTTCAGGATATCTTTATTTTTAGCGAATAACGCTTTGAATACTATATCATGAGATGCAGAAATAAATTCTTCCATTGGAATCAACTCCTTTTTTATATTATATCACGAAATACGAAAAAAGGCAAGTATTTTTTTAAATAAAAAAACAGTCTGAACAGCCACGGAATATAGTGCATAAACTGCGGTATATCCGCATTTTTCGGCTTTCAAAAAAAATTTTCCGAAAAGGCTTGATTTTTGCTGAAATGTATGATATAATAATCATAAGGTAGTAGTAACCTCAAAGACCGGAAAATTCCGGTCTTTCGTTTATATTAGGAGAGGAACATATTATGAAATTCAAAAAGTTCGGTTCTACTGAACAAAAAGTATATGAACTTGTGAAACCTATAACCGACGAACTCGGCTATTATTTATGGGACGTATGCTATGAAAAGGAAGGTGCAGACTGGTATCTCCGCATATTCATTGACAATGATGAGGGAATTACAATTGAGGACTGCGAAAGAGCAACAACTCCCATAAATGCAGTAATGGACGAAAAAGACCCCATTTCCGGGGGGTATATACTTGAAATAGGTTCGGCAGGTCTTGAGAGGGAACTCGTAAAGGAAGAACATTTTAAAATATGTGAGGGCGATAAAGTAAGAATCCGTTTCATAAGAAGTGTTGACGGTGAAAAGGAAATTATTGCCGTGCTTTCATGTGCGGACAGGGACGGCGTTTCAGTTGTTCTTGATGACGGAAGTGAAAAGAAGTTTTCGCTTGCTGATATTGCATATGTAAGACTATATTTTGAGATGTAGAAACGAAAATAAAATATGGAGGAATAAACAGAAATGAATACTAACAACAGCTTTTTCGATGCACTTGAATCTCTCGGAGAAGAAAACAGCGTTGAAACTGAATTGCTTATCGAAAAAGTAAAGTCGGCAATGCTTAAAGCCGCAAGAAAGGCTTATCCGCACAGTGAAGAACGCATAAAGGTTGAAATTGACCCTGCAACAAAGAAATTTGCCATGTATATTGAACAGGAAATCATTGACGATTATCCTATTGACGAAAACGAAATAAATATTGACGTTGCAAGAACTATTGACCCATATGCTGTAGTTGGCGGTAAAATCCTCAAAGAGATTGATATTTCAAAACTCGGCAGAATGGCAGCACTTTCAGCCAAACAGTCAATAAAAGGTGATTTGAGGGAAATAAACCGTGAACAGATGCTTAACCGCTTTGAATCGAAAGAGCATGAATGCATCACGGTAAAAGTTTCGCAGATTGACCCGGGCAGGGGTACTGTTACTGTTGAGTATGATGGAACAGAACTCTATCTTTTCAGAAATGAACAAATTCCGGGAGAAGTTCTCAAAGAGGGTTCTTCCGTAAAGGTATATGTCACAAGTATAGTAGGAAAGACTAAAAAACCTATTGTTAAAATATCACGTACTCACAAAGACCTTGTAAAAAGACTTTTTGAACTTGAAATCCCTGAAATCTATGACGGCACTGTTGAAGTCAAAGCCATATCAAGAGAAGCCGGTTCAAGAACAAAGATAGCAGTATATTCAAGAGACCCGAACGTTGACGCAGTAGGTGCCTGCATAGGCACGGAACGTTCAAGAATAAAGGCAGTAGTTGAAGAACTCAACAATGAAAAGATAGATATAATACCATGGAGTGAAGTTCCCGAAAAATTCATTTCAAAGGCTCTTGCACCTGCTGTTGTTCTTAAAACTGTTATTATCTCAGAAGAAGAAAAAATGTGTACTGTTATAGTACCGAACAATCAGCTTTCACTTGCTATCGGAAATAAAGGTCAGAATGCAAAACTCGCCGCAAAACTCACGGGGTATAAGATTGACATAAAGCCACAGTTTGACACTGAATCAAACAAAGAAGCCCCCGAATTAAGTCCCGATTTTAAAGTACAGATTCCGGAAGAAAAAACAACGGTTGAAAATATTGAAGATACTGAAAATATTGGAGATACTGAAAATGCGGAAATTCCGGTTGAAACAGATACAGCGGAAGAAACTGCTCCGAAAGAGGAACAGAATTTATGAAACCGAAAAAAATTCCTATGAGAATGTGTTTAGGCTGTAACGAGATGAAGCCTAAAAAAGAACTAATCCGTGTGGTGAAATCGCCCGAGGGTGAAATAAGCCTTGATTTTACGGGGAAGAAGTCGGGCAGGGGTGCATATATATGCCGAAGTGCGGAATGTTTTGAAAAGGCAAAGAAAGCAAGAAGATTTGAAAAATCGTTCTCATGCAGGATAGATGAAAGTATTTACAGGGTGATGGCGGATGAACTTGAAAAAAACGGCTAATCTGCTTACTATATGTCTGAAAGCAGGAAAAGCCGTAAAAGGTTTTGACAGTGTATGTGATGCTGTAAAAAATGGAAGTGCTTCATGTGTACTCACTGCTTCAGACGCATCGGAAAAAACCGTCAAGGAAATTTCCTTTATATGCGGAAAATATTCCGTTCCTCTTTTCCGCACGGAACTTTCAAAAGAAGAAATTGCTGTACTATGCGGAAAAATTACGGCTGTTATTGCCGTATGTGACAAGGGATTTGCAGACGGATTTGCGAAAATTTCCGGTGCCTGATTACAGTAAAACTATATTTTTAGAAAATGTCTGTCCGCTGATTTCGGCAGACTGAAACAAAGCCATATATAATATGGCACTATTTAATTGGAGGTACTTAAGCCTATGACGAAAAAAATAAAACTAAGCGATGCCGCTAAAGATCTCAATGTTTCAACACAGGAAATCATTGATTATTTTGCAAAAAAAGGCGATACTAAAAAGAAAGCCGCAACAAATCTCACTGAAACAGAAATGAATCTTATTCTTGAACATTATACAAAGGTTCATGAGGTAAATTCATTTGACGAATATTACAAGTCAAAGAATGACGGAAAGCCCGAAAAGGAAGATTCACAGAAACAGGACAAGAAGAATATTAAGAAAAACGAAAAGACAGGTAAACAGGAAGAAAAAAAACCGTCTGAACAGCCGAAATCCAAAAACAGAAAGAATGACAAAAATAAACAACAGGCTAAACCGAAGGAAAGGGGAGAGCGTTCAAAACTCAATGTTTCATTCAGTTCTGAAACAGGACAGACTTCAACGCAAAGAAGAACTGTTGACACAAGAGGAAGTTACGTTGACCTTGACAAATACAATGAACGTTATGAACAGATAGCCCCTACCAATAAGCATAAGAATGATAATTATTCTTCAAAGAAACAGAAAATAAGTCAGAAGTCCGCACAGAGAAACAGACAGCAATATTCAAGAAAGGAAACAGAAACTGAAAAGCTCAAAAGACTTGAACTTGAACGTGCAAGGAAACAACAGCTTAAAGTTCTCATTCCCGACAATATAGTTGTGAGTGAACTCGCTGCACGTCTGAAAGTTACTGCTACTGAGGTAATCAAAAAGCTTATGAGCCTTGGCGTTATGGCTACTATCAATCAGGAGATTGATTTTGATACAGCATCACTCGTTGCGGAAGAACTCGGTGCAAAGGTTGAAAAGGAAGTTATTGTTACAATTGAAGAACGTCTTATTGATGACAGCGACGACGATGACACAAACCTTGAAGAGCGTTGCCCCGTTGTTGTTGTAATGGGACACGTTGACCACGGTAAAACCTCTATTCTCGACAAAATCAGACACGCACACGTTGCCGCAGGTGAAGCAGGCGGTATTACACAACATATCGGTGCATATCAGGTTAAAGTAAACGGGCAGGATATAACATTCCTTGACACTCCCGGACATGAGGCATTTACATCTATGCGTGCAAGAGGAGCAAATATTACTGATATTGCCATTCTCGTAGTTGCCGCAGATGACGGCATAATGCCACAGACTGTTGAATCAATCAATCATGCAAAGGCTGCGGGAGTTTCAATTATAGTCGCTATAAACAAAATGGACAAAGAGGGAGCAAACCCCGACAAAATCAAAGAAGAACTCACAAAATATGATATTGTATGTGAGGAATGGGGCGGAGATGTTATATGCGTTCCCGTATCTGCAAAGACAGGTGAAGGCATTGACGAACTTCTTGAAAATGTTCTGCTTGTTGCCGAAGTAAAGGAACTGAAAGCAAATCCCGACAGGCTTGCAAAGGGTACTGTAATTGAAGCACGTCTTGACAAGGGAAGAGGGCCTATAGCTACACTTCTTGTTCAGAACGGTACATTAAAACAGGGTGATGTTCTTATTGCCGGTACTTCAGTAGGAAAAGTAAGAGTTATGACAAATGATAAGGGAAGAATCGTAAAATCAGCGGGACCCTCAGTTCCGGTTGAAATTACAGGTCTTGCAGAAGTTCCGAGTGCAGGAGATATATTTAATGCAGTAGAGGACGAAAGACTTGCAAGGGAACTTGTCGAGAAAAGAAAGCATGAAGCTAAACAGGAACAGTTCAATGCCTACAGAAAAGTTACCCTTGATAATTTGTTCAGTCAGATTGCAGAGGGCGAAATAAAAGAACTCCCGATTATTGTAAAGGCTGATGTACAAGGTTCTGTTGAGGCTGTAAAACAATCGCTTGAAAAGCTGTCAAATAATGAAGTAAGAGTAAAAGTAATTCATGGTGCAGTAGGTGCTGTAAAGGAAAGCGACGTAATGCTTGCGAATGCGTCTAATGCGATTATCGTCGGATTCAATGTAAGACCCGACCCTGTTGCCGCTGAAAACGCACAGCGTGACGGCGTTGACATTCGTCTTTACAGAATTATATATGATGCTATTGAAGAAATTACTACAGCTATGAAAGGTATGCTTGCACCGAAATTGCGTGAAGTTGAACTCGGTCGTGCTGAGGTTCGTCAGGTTTACAAAATTTCAAATGTCGGAATGGTTGCAGGTAGTTATGTTCTTAACGGTAAAATAACAAGAGGTTGTCAGATTCGTGTTGTACGTGACGGAATTATAATTGCTGATGATAAAATCGCAGGTCTTAAACGTTTCAAGGACGATGCAAAAGAAGTCGCTGAGGGTTATGAATGCGGTATCAGCCTTGAAAAGTTCAGTGACGTTAAAGAGGGCGATATATTCGAGGCATATATAATTGAAGAATATCGTGAGGACTGAAACAGTCTGAAATTATAATGTATTTACTCAGAGTGTATCTGCTTTTTTGTCAGGTGGATATGCTCTGAAAAATACCGGAATAATAAATTACGAAAGGGGTTTTATTGTGGAGAATATGAGAATGAGTAATGCGGATATGTTGAGATATTGCGATGAGGCTCTTGCGTGGGAGGCTTTCGGCCCTGTAGATATATATTTCTTTGAATCTGTAAAAAAAATTCTTCTCGGTGAATGCAGTGCAGTTGAAACACCTGAAGAAAATGAAGAATTTTCAGATATAAAAAATCCCGTTACTTCAGAAGAACTTGAACCCGAATACAAAAAATACCCCGATGTCTATTATGATAACGATGAAGAAAATGAAAATGATGATGCAGATAATTCTATTTCAGAACAAGAGGCTTTCAGCAACAGTATTTTCAGTAAGGGTTTTTTTGTTATTGCTCCCAATGAGAAAAAGTATAAAACAAGAAAACCGTCTGAAAATTCAGAAGAAAAAGACGACACAAGCTTTACAGTGAAAATCTGATTACAGAAAGGAAAACCAATGGCAAATTTTAAAAACAGCCGTATGGCAGAGGATATAAAAAGAGAAATGACGGCTATTCTCAGAGAACTTAAAGACCCCAGAATAGACAAAATGCTGACAGTTGTAAGAGCTGATTTGTCGGGCGATATGTCTGTATGTAAGATATATGTATCAAGTTTTCAGGGAATTGAAAAGACAAAAGAATCAGTTAAAGGGCTTACAAGTGCAAGCGGATTTATAAGGCGTGAACTTTTTCACCGTCTGAAAATGCGTAAATCTCCCGAACTTACTTTTATAGCTGATAATTCAATTGAAAGAAGTGCCGAAATAAGCAGAAAGCTTAATGAACTGATTGACTGATAATAAGGGAAAGAGGTGTTTATTTTTATGTATATAGGTTTCAGTGAAGCGGAAACTTTTCTCCGCAACTGTAAAGACGCTGTTATAATTACTCATAGAAATCCCGACGGTGATTGCATCGGTGCAGGATTTGCAATAAAAGAGATTCTTAAACAGCTCGGAATAAAAAGCAGGGTAATATGTCATGACGATTTCCCGAAACGTTATGATTTTCTTACACAAGGCGGAGCAGGTGAGGAATTTGAACCGCAGGCTGTAATTGCCGTTGATGTTGCAGATACTAAACTAATGGGAAAGTATCAGGAAATTTATGGTGATAAAGTCAATCTCTGTATAGACCACCATATTTCAAACAAGAATTATGCTGAAAAAACTTTACTCCGTGTGGATGCAGCAGCGACTTGTGAAGTTATATATGACCTTGCGAAATTTATGGGTATAAAGATTACAAAACATTGTGCAGAGTGCCTGTATACGGGAATTGCGACTGATTCGGGCTGTTTCAAGTTTGCAAGCACAACTCCGCATACACATGAAGTTACTGCCGAAATTATGAGGGAATACAGCGATATAGAATTTGCAAGAATAAACAGGTATATGTTTGATGTAAAATCAGTCGGAAGAGTAAAACTCGAAAGCAGACTTAATGAAATGATTGAAACGTACCTTGACGGAAAACTTTGTATTATTTCTGTTACAAGAGAAATTATGTCTGAACTCGGAATGAATGACGATGAATTTGAAGGTTTCGCACCTCTTACAATTCAGTATGAAAACGCAGAAGTCGGAATTTTCATTCGTCAGCGTTCAGACGACTATAAATGTTCATTCCGTTCAGCAGATAAAGTAAATGTTTCTGAAATATGCGAAACTCTCGGCGGTGGAGGTCATGCAAAAGCAGCAGGCTGTAATATTTCGGGAAATCTTGACGATATTAAAAAACAGCTTGTTGAGGCGGTAAGAAAAGCTATATGTTGAATGGTATGATAGGCATAAACAAGCCAAAGGATTTTACTTCATTTGATGTTATCGCAAAATTAAGGGGAATACTCGGAATGAAACGCCTCGGCCATTCAGGAACGCTTGACCCTATGGCAACAGGTGTATTGACTGTTTTTGTCGGCAATGCAACAAAGGCGTGTGACATGGTTAAGGGTTTTAAAATATATGTGGCGGACTTTAAGTTCGGACAAACTACAGATACACAAGATATTACAGGGAAAGTCTTAACAATGTCCGATAAAGCTGTAACGCTGAAAGAACTGGAAGAAGTTATTCCCGGATTTACAGGGAAAATAATGCAGATACCGCCGATGTATTCCGCAGTGCAAGTAAACGGAAAACGCCTTTATGACCTTGCAAGACAGGGAATTGAAGTTGAGAGAAAACCAAGAGAAATTGAAGTTGAAAAAATTGACTTGTTGCAGTATGACGAAAAGTCACGCACCGGAAAAGTGAAAATAGTATGCGGAAAAGGTACATATATCCGTACTATTATAAATGATATAGGCGAAAAACTCGGTTGTGGCGGAATTATGACAGCACTTGAAAGAACAGCCGACGGCGGTTTTTTTATTGATGACTGTTACACTTTTGAACAGATACAGACGGCAAAGGACGAAAACCGCCTTGAAAATCTTATAACCCCTATAGAATACGCTTTTAAGAATCTTGACAAAATCCGCCTTAACGGAGTGCAGACAAAATTGTATAAAAACGGTGTTAAGCTGGATTTGAAAAGAATCAATAATATAAAAGCAGACATAAAAGAATATGCGGTTTACGGATATGATAATAATTTTATCGGTACAGCCATAGCAGAACATGAAAACGGTTTGTTGCGTGTGGGAAAGAATCTTGTGTGAGGTGATATAATGGAAAAAAGTGCTGTTGCTCTGGGGCTTTTCGATGGTGTACATCTCGGACACCGTGCTGTGCTTGACCTTGCACTTGAACAGAAAAAAAACGGTCTTACACCTACAGTTTTTACATTCAGTCCGTCAGCTGTACTCCGTAAGACAAGCGGTCATGACGGTTATATATATAATCATATCCATAAATATAATATTCTGACTGAATACGGATTTTCAGGAAATATATATTCAGCAGAATTTGAAAAAGTCTGCGGATTGACGGGTGAAGAATTTGCGGAAAACATTCTTGAAAATTATTTCAATGCGGAAATAGTCTGTTGCGGAAATGATTTCAGATTCGGTAAAAATGCGTCGTGTAACGTTGAAGATTTAAGGCGTTTCGGCAAAAAATACGGCTTTGAGGTGCATACGGCAGACAATGTAAAAATTGACGGAATAACAGTATCTTCGGGCGAAATACGTCAATTGATTCTGAACGGCAAAATTGAAAAGGCAAATAGACTTTTAGGTATGCCTTACAGAGTTTCAGGAAATGTTGTTCACGGTAACGAAATAGGCAGAACAATAAATTTTCCGACAATAAATCAGGAATATTCCGACGGTCAACTTGTTCCCGAATACGGCGTATATAAGACGGTGACGGACGTTGACGGCGTTAAGTATAAATCAATAACAAATGTCGGAGTTAAGCCCACTATCAGAGGCGAAAGAAAACCGCTTGCCGAAACACATATACTTAATTTCAGCGGTGACTTGTATAATAAATATATTGAAGTTGAATTTTGCAGATTTATCCGCCCTGAAATGAAATTCTCGTCCGTTGAGGAATTGAAAAATCAGATTTCAAAAGATATAAGCATATATGACATAAGTGAATAGTGATATTATAATGTTAATATAATGTTCGCAGTGTTTTCACTGCATTATCACAAAAAGAGAATATCATTGTAATATCTGAAATCAACAGCCGTAGTAAAACTGTTTCAAAGAATTATAAAATAAGTAATAAAAACATTAACAAAAGTATTTGAACATGGTATGCAGGATTTATTGATTAAAAAAGTACAAAACTAATGTTAAGGGAGATGAAGAAATTGCTAAGAAGTTATAAAACTGAAATCTTCCCTACACCTGAACAAAAGCAGATTATTCACAAAACAATCGGTGTGTGCAGATTTGTCTACAATTTTTATCTTGCACATAATAAAGAAATTTATGAGAAAGAACAACGATTTGTTTCGGGATATGAATTTTCAAAATGGATGAACAATGAATATCTTTCCCAAAATCCGGAATTTTCATGGATACAGGAAGTCAGCAGTAAATCCGTCAAGCAGAGCATAATAAACGCTCAAAGAGCATTCAGAAACTTTTTTCAACACAGAACTAAATTTCCAAGATGGAAGAAGAAAAGAAATTCTGACGTGAAAATGTATTTTGTCAGAAATGGACGTAAACAGCCCGTTTCCTGTGAACGGCACAGAATCAAAATTCCTACTCTTGATTGGGTAAGACTGAAAGAAAAAGGTTATATTCCAACAAATTCAGAAACACATATAATTAAGAGTGGTGCAGTTTCTATGAAAGCAGGAAGATATTATGTTTCTGTTCTGGTAGAAGAATCGGAACCACAAAAGCCCGTTCTGAATGATTTTGGGATTGGTATTGACTTAGGTGTAAAAGAATTTGCAGTTTGTTCAAACGGTAAATTTTTTGCAAATATTAACAAATCTGTCCGTATCAGAAAACTTGAAAAAAGTCTGAAACGGCAACAGAGAAAACTTTCGAGGAAATACGAAAGTTTGAAAAAAATACAAAATAATTTGAAAGGAGGAGCTACTCGACAGAATATCCAAAAACAAATGCTAAAGGTACAAAAAATTCATCATAGGTTGGATTGTATCAGAACGAATTATATCAATAAAGTGATTTCTGAATTGATGAAAACCAAGCCAATGTGGATAACACTTGAAAATCTGAACATCAGAGGTATGATGAAGAACAGACATCTTTCAAAAGCAATTGCACAGCAGAAATTCTTTGATTTCAGAACAAAGCTTACTGTAAAGTGTAAAGTGTATGGCATTGAATTAAGATTAGTGGATAGATTTTATCCGTCAAGTAAGTTATGCCATCAATGTGGCTGGATTAAGCATGATTTAAAGCTATCTGACAGAATTTATCACTGTTCTGAATGCGGATATACCACAGACAGAGATTTCAATGCAAGCTTGAATTTGAGAGATTGTCCGACTTATCAAACAGCATAAAAACTATGATGAGTAGTACCGTAGGCTATACGGGAATTTACGCCTGTGGACTGTACAAGAACTTGTTAGTAGATAGTGGCTTTTCACTTTCAAAAGCATACAGGTCGAAGCAGGAATTTTCTCAATATAGGTATATTTGTTCATATTTTGAGTAGCAGGAAATTTGAGTGATAGAAGTTAAGAATGTCAGTAAAAAATACGGCGACAAACAAGCCGTCAAAAACATCAGCTTTAAAGTTGAAGAAGGCGAAATTCTCGGTTTTCTGGGGCCTAACGGTGCAGGAAAGTCAACTACTATGAATATGCTTACGGGCTATATTTCATCAACTTCCGGACAGATACTTGTCAATGGAACGGATATACTTGAAGACCCGAAAAAAGCAAAGTCATTTATAGGTTATCTTCCGGAAATTCCGCCTCTTTATATTGATATGACAATTGATTCATATCTTAATTTTGTATATGATTTAAAAAAATGTAAACTCCCAAGAAAAGCACATCTTAAAGATGTCTGCGATTTATGCAAAATTACAGACGTAAGGGGACGTATAATAAAAAATCTCTCAAAAGGCTATCGTCAGAGAGTAGGACTTGCACAGGCACTTATAAACAATCCGCCCGTGCTTATTCTTGATGAACCGACAGTCGGACTTGACCCGAATCAGATTATTGAAATAAGAACTTTAATAAAAAAACTCGGCAAACGTCATACTGTTATACTTTCGTCGCATATTCTCCCCGAAATTCAGGCGGTATGTGACAGAATAATTATAATAAACAAGGGTGAAGTAGCAGCGGACGGAACAGCGGACGAAATTGCAAAAAAGCTTACAAATGAACATAAAATGACAGTCCGTATAGAGGGAACTTCAAAAACAGCTTCCGACAAGGACGAAATTGTAAGAACTATAAAAAATATCGAAGGCATAAAATATGTGCGTGCTGATATGGAGCGTGAAAAAGGCATATATGATTATGACGTTGAGGCAGACGAAAAAGTTGATATAAGACGTTCATTGAATGACCTGTGCCGTGAAAAAGGCTGGAATATACTTATGCTTCAGCTTTCAGACCTTACACTTGAAGATATCTTCCTTAAAATTACAATGGGTGAAAATGATGTAAAAATTGTTGAAGATAAGCCACGGGTGCGTTTAGAGGTTAAAAGCAGTGATGAAGAAGAATATGACGATGACGACGAAAACGGAGGTAATGACTAATGGGTGCAATTTATAGACGTGAAATGAATGCGTTTTTTATATCGGGTGTAGCCTATGTATTTCTTTCAGTATTTTATCTTCTTTCGGGATATTTCTTTTATGCGGGCGTTATAGGTTCGGGAAGAACGGACACTTCCCCGCTTTTCGGAAATATGTTTATGATAGTACTTTTTTTGATACCTATTCTTACTATGCGACTTATGAGTGAGGAAAAGAAAAACAAAACAGACCAGGGTTTACTTACTGCACCCGTCGGATTATGGGACATTGTTCTCGGTAAATATTTCGCTGCACTTACTCTCTTTGTAATTGCGGAAAGCGTTGTATTTATATATTCGGGAATCCTTGCATATCTTGGTGATGTTGTATGGCCTACACTTATAGGTAATTATTTTGCGATGCTGTTTCTTGGTGCTGCATTTATAGCTGTAGGTATTTTTATTTCTTCACTTACGGAAAATCAAATGGCATCTGCTGTTGCGAGTATGCTTGCACTTTTCGTGCTTTATCTTTTTGACTCTTTTGCCGCAAATATCTCAAATGAATACATCAGCAAGGTTATAACTTCTCTTTCATTCTATTCAAGATATATTGAATTTACACAGGGAATTTTCAGCTTGCCGAGTGTTTTATTTTTCCTTAGTGTAGCCTTCTTGTTCAATTTCTTCACTGTCAGAGTTCTTGACAAGAGGCGTTGGGGATAATAATACGGAAAGAGAGGCATTTTTAAGATGAGTAATAAAGAAGTTGCAAAAACAAAAGAAAATAAACCGAAAAAAAATAAGTCGGAAAAGAACCTGAAAAAATTCAAATATGGTTCAATGTCCGTAGTTGTAATAGTTCTTGTTATAGTGCTTGTTATAATATTGAACCTGATTTGCAGTATGATTTCAAAGCGTTCACCTATTAAAATTGACCTGACTTCCGATAACAGATATGAATTAAGTCAGGAGTCAATTGACGCATTAAAGAAACTCAAAGGTGATGTTGAAATTACAGTGACTTTTCCGAAGAGTGATTTTGAATCTATGGGTGCTTACTATCAACAGATGTACGCATATTACGGTATGAACGTTGAAACACCTTATGAAATGATACCGTCTATTCTTGAAAATTATGAAATGTACGCAAAGCAGGGGGACGGAAGTATAAAAGTTCAATATGTTGATATGAATAAAGACCCCGATATAATTGCAAAGTACAGAAAATTCTATAATAATGATATTCCGGAAGGCAGTATGATTATATTTTCCGGTGATGGTGATAACGGCAGAGTAAAAGTAATAAGCCGTGAGGAAATTGTCGGAATGATTCAGCCGTCAAATACAAGTACACAGACAGCAGTTACTATGAATTTCGTTGGCGAAAGTACATTGACTTCTGCAATTATGAATGTTACAGATGCAAACCCCATAAAAACAGCCGTTGCCACTCAAATTAACGGTGCATCACTCCCCGGAGAAGACAGCAGTTCACTGGCACAGGGAATTATAGATTTTCTCGGAAAGAATGGCTATGACTGCACGGAAATTGACATTTCGTCAGATGAGCTTAACCCCGATGATTATGACCTTGTTGTAGTGCCTATGCCGTCAGTTGATTTCAGCAACGATATTATTGAAAAACTCGGTGATTTCCTCTATAACGACGGAAATTATGAACGTGATATGCTTTATATACCTAATGCCTATACACCGGAATTTCCGAATATTGCTGAATTTCTTGCAGACTGGAGTATTCAGGTTGAAGAAAGCATTATACTTGATGATACTAACTGGATGTATATAAATGAATTAAGAAATCTGAATATAAATCTTGAAATAAGTGACAGTGATTCCGTAGGCAATCTGCCTAATGAAACGTTGCCCATAGTTGCACCTGCTTCAAAGAAAATTTCTATTCTTACAAAGAATAATGACAGCGTGGCAACATCTGTTCTGAAGTCAATGGATACATCATATGACCAGAACGACGAAACAAAAGGTGCAAGAGATGTTGCAGTCATTTCTAAAAAGGAAACAAGCATAGAACTTGATACTTATACAAGTCATCTGCTTGTATTGGGAAGTTCTTTAATGACAGACAGTTCACTTTTGAATGAAACCAATACATTCAATAATGCAAATGTAATTATTGGTATGATTAACACAATGACAGGAAAAGAAGCATCTGCTGTTATTCCTGAAAAGGCACTCCAGCAGGCTCTTATTGCTCCTACTGCAAATGAAATGAAAGTAATAAAAGTAATTTCTGTTTATATAATTCCTGCCATAGTTGCCGCTATAGGAATATTTGTATTTATAAGGAGAAAGAATCGATGAACAAGACTGCTAAAAGTATTATAGGACTTAGTGCTGCGGTTGTTGTTCTTGGCGGAGGTCTTGCCGCTCTGATGCTTACCGAGCCGAAAGAAAATGAAAATACAGATAGTTCTGTTTCGTCATCGGAAGAATCATCTGTTGCTGAGGGTTCAGGAATTGTTCTTATTCAGGACGAAAAAGCTACAGAAGCAGGAAGCACTGTAAAAGAAGTAACCGTAAAAAACGCCGACGGAACACTTCATGTTGTAATGGATAAAGCCCCTACAGATGAATCGGCGGCAACATATACACTTGACGGTTACAAAGATATTCCGCTGAATAGTTCACTTGTCAGCACTCTTGCCAACAATGCGGTCAATATGACATCAAGTGCAATTGTTGACGAAAACGGTGAAAACCCCGCAAAATTCGGGCTTGACAATCCACAGGCGGAAATTGAAGTAAAATTTCAGACGGGAACTGTAAAAAAATTTATGGTAGGCGATAAAGCCCCCGCAAATTCTGAAACATATGTGATGATTGACGGGGAAAACACTATATATACTGTTTCCGATTCATACGTTGCAAATTATAGAAAAGTCCTTAATGATTTTATTGATACTGTTATTCTTGAAGAACCCCCGGAAGACAGCTACCCGAAAATAAACAGTCTTAAAATTGAACGTGAGGACATTGACTATGACATTCTTCTTGAATACGACAAAAGCAGTGATGACAGCGAATATTCGGGCGGTACTTCCGCAAGCCATGTAATGGTTGAACCAACAGATGCTTATCTTACTGTTGAACGTTCGGAAAGCATCACAAACGGTATGTTCGGATTGCAGGCAGAGGGAATATATTCTGTTCATTGCAAGGATTCAGACATTGCAGAAGCAGGACTGAAAGAGCCTTTCTGTACTGTTACTATGGATTGTGACGATGGAAATAAATATACACTCCTTTTAAGTGAACCGTTTACAGACGAAAATAATAAAAAATGCTGTTATGCGATGTTTGATGACGGCAATATAATTTATATTGTTGATACAGAAAATGCTAAATGGTGTACTGTTATGCCTATTGATATAGCATCAAGAATAATGATAGGTTCTTATGTATGGAATATAACAGACCTTTCTGTAAAATGCAGTGACGGAACGTCAGAAGAGTTTGTAATAAAACCCAAAGACGAAAACGCCGATAATACTAAAGCATCTGATTTTGACGTAACAAGAAATAATAATGCTTTCGATAGTGAACGATACAGACAGTTTTATAGTTTTCTGATAAGTGCGGCAGCGGAAGAATTTGCACTCGGAGAGAAAATCCCCGACAGCGAACCTCTTGTAACAGTTGAATACAGTGATTCATACACAAAGAAGAAAACGAAAATTGAATTTTATGAGTATTCAAATCTTACAGCACTTATTGCTATAAACGGTGAAAGCAAATATTTCTGTGCGAAATCATATGTTGATACTTTGCTTGAAAACGTCGGACGAATTGAAACAGGGGAGGAGTATATAAAAACCTGGAAATAATACAATGACAATAAAGGAGGCTATATGAGTGAATGGAAAATTTTATAGTTATAAGGGATACCCACTTGTGAGGAATAAAGATACTATTTATTATGGTTATATGTCTGACCAATATGTAATTATGATTCAGATTCTTGAAACGAAAAAAATCGGTGATACTGATATTTCAAGTAAAGTCAGAGTTGTTCAGATGTCAACTGACCTTACCTTAGACCCCTTGAAAGCCTGCGTAAAGAATATGGAGTGCGAATGCGGACTTTATGAGGCACTTGACATTGCAAGAGTATGGCTTGAAAAGGCATTAAAAAATTAAAAAATAACTGCTGTACAGTTAAATTGTACAGCAGTTCGTATTATTTTCTTGAAAGCTTAGCGGTGTGCAGTTTGTACACTGCTTTTTTTACAAATTCAATATCATCTGTATCTGTTCGTCAGACATTCCGGAACGTTTCATCTTGGCAATCATGCTATAAAAAACATTAAAAATCTGAAAACATATTCAAATTTTTATTAAAAGCTTTTCTTTATTGTTCAACAAATTTACGCCATGTTTACTACAAATGGGTGTAACACACACCCTTTATCCCATTTGATTGGGAATGCTTTTCTTAAAATTTGATACGCACCATTCAAATCTGCATTGATTTTGATGCCTTGATTGGAAACAAATAATCCTCTGTGAATCCGTCTTTTTTTGTTATAATTTTCTTTTGACGGTTTTTCATTATCAATGAAACTCGTACCGCTCGTATAGCTTTCTTCGGTCAGAATGACTGCTATACCATATTCTTCTGCTTTGTACTGTATCATTTCAATGAATCTTGCAAAAGGTATCTGTACAAAATGCTGATTCACTTTTTTCAACATATTCGCATTTTGTTTCCATCCTATATTTTTACCAATGACAATTGTATGTATGTCATGTTCCAGACAATAATCAATGATGTATCGGCTTGCCTTGTGCAAATAATCAGAAATTTTAGCATCACGCCTTTCCGTTAGCCTATCCATTCTTTGAGAATAATCTCTGTTATTCATTCGTTTACAAATTTCTCGATAATGACTGATTTGCTTATTATAGAACTGATTGATAGATTTTAACGGGCGACCATTGACAATAAACGCCTGTTGACCTATGTTATTGCAAACTGTTGCAAGATTATTAACACCAATATCTATTCCGATATATTTTTGATTATCCTGTTTTTGTTCCGGAATGTTAATTGTATATATCAATTCTGCAACAATTTTATTTTTGTGTGGAATCATTCGAATTTGCTGAAAAGAATCAAAATTTTCCTTTTCAATAAATTTCGGAGTAATTGTAAATCCTTGAAAGGCTTTTGGAAAATGAATTTTATCACCTTTCAATTTGCAGTTCTGATTTGTAAGAACAAGTAAGAAATTAGCATCCTTTTTTAAGTACTTTGGCAATTTAGGCTTTCCAAGATACTTTTCCTTATGCTTGCTCCAATCTTTGATACTTGCAAAGAAAGATTTCCAATTGTTGTCTAACAGACGAAGAATTTGCTGTGCGGACTGTGCCGTTGGCATATTCCTGTAATCAGGATATTCTTCATCAAGTTTCAATAGTTTGTCCAGTTCTGCATAACGAATCCGTTTTTTCTCTTTTGTAAACGCATGACGTACAATATAATTTGCATGATTGTATAAATTTTTTGATTTGTGACAAAAATCAAAAAGCATAGGGAAAAAGCTATCAGATGCTTTGATGATATGCTTTTCAATTCTGGTTTTCGTTTCGTTCGTCATCATTCAGCACCTCTTTTACCTTTTGAATTTTCCTTTTGCTGTATTATATCATATTTTTAATATAATTTCAATAGATATTTTAATATTTTTAATATTTTTGTCTTCCATATCCGAGTTTTTTGCAAAATTTAAGATTTTTCCTGCGTACACGTTTTTTGTCGGATTTTTTAGCTTTTTTCAGTGTTAAAATTTTTTCTGCATATGCCGTAAAGCAACCAATCACAAGCATAGATATTATAATAATTTCATATACAAAATTAAAGTAATTTATGCCAATCAACAAGACTGCAAGAATCATTATAAAATAAATTGCCGGTGTTATGCTGTAAGTTATGAATCTTATACAGCGTATAAATTTTCCTGCGTTGCGGACATTTGAAGAAACAACTGCAACAATATCTGTTACCATTATGACAAAAGCCAACGCTAAAACAGAATAATAAATTATATTTTCAATCATCTGCAAGACCTCATGAATCAAGTTTCAAAACGCTCATAAAAGCCTCCTGCGGAACTTCTACCGTGCCAAGCTGACGCATACGTTTTTTGCCCTCTTTCTGTTTTTCAAGCAGTTTCTTTTTACGTGTTATGTCACCGCCATAACACTTTGCAAGAACGTCTTTACGCATAGCTTTTACTGTTTCACGGGCAATAATTTTTCCGCCTATTGCTGCCTGTATCGGAACTTCAAAAAGTTGTCTCGGTATATTCTCTTTAAGTTTTTCAGCAATTTTTCTTGCTCTGCCGTAAGCCTTATCAGCATGAATAATAAATGACAGTGCATCTACTATATCACCGTTGAGCAGAATATCAAGTTTAACAAGTTTTGACGGCACATATCCGAGCATTTCATAATCAAAAGAAGCATACCCTCTTGTACGTGATTTGAGAACATCAAAAAAATCATACACTATCTCATTAAGCGGAAGTTCATAGTGAAGATTTACCCGTGTATCGTCAAGATACTGCATATCTTTGAAAATTCCTCGCCTGTCCTGGCAAAGTTCCATAATATTTCCGATAAATTCAGACGGTGCAAGAATATCCGCTTTTACCATAGGTTCTTCAGCAGTCTGAATCAATGCAGGGTCGGGGTAATTCGTCGGGTTGTCTATATACTGAATTTCACCGTTTGTCAATGTAACTTTATATATAACAGACGGTGCTGTTGTAATCAAATCAAGATTATATTCACGTTCAAGGCGTTCCTGAATTATTTCCATGTGCAGAAGTCCGAGAAATCCACATCTGAAACCGAATCCGAGGGCAACAGAAGTTTCAGGTTCAAAGGAAAGTGATGCATCGTTAAGTTGTAATTTTTCAAGAGCTTCACGCAAGTCGCCGTATTTTGCACCGTCAGCCGGGTATATACCTGAAAAAACCATAGGATTTACTTTTCTATATCCGGGGAGTGCCTCATCACACGGATTGTCATTATTTGTAACAGTATCGCCTACCCGTGTATCACCGATACTTTTTATAGATGCCGCAATATATCCTACTTCCCCCGCCTCAAGTGAACCGCTGTTCACAAGGTCAGATGCGTTCATGAATCCTGCTTCAACTACATTAAAAACAGCTCCTGTTGCCATAAGGCGTATATTATCACCGACACTGACACGCCCTTCCTTAATTCTTACATAAATTATAACGCCCTTGTATGAGTCATAATAGCTGTCAAAAATAAGTGCTTTAAGAGGTTTTTCGGTATCGCCCTGCGGTGCGGGAATATCTGTTACTATCTTTTCAAGGACTTCCTCTATATTTATACCCATTTTAGCGGAAATTTTCGGTGCGTCCATAGCCGGTATGCCTATGACGTTTTCAACTTCTGCACATACTCTGTCAGGGTCGGCGGACGGCAAGTCAATTTTATTTACAACCGGGACTACTTCAAGGTCATGTTCAATTGCAAGATAAGTATTTGCAAGTGTCTGTGCCTCTATGCCTTGTGAAGCATCAACTACAAGTATAGCACCCTCACAAGCGGCAAGTGAACGTGAAACTTCATAATTGAAGTCAACATGACCGGGGGTATCAATAAGATTGAAAATATAATCCTCACCGTTATCAGCTGTATATTTCAGACGGACGGCACGAGCCTTTATTGTAATACCTCTTTCACGTTCAATGTCCATATTGTCAAGAAGTTGGTCTTCCATATCACGGATTGCGACAGTTTCCGTCTTTTCAAGAATGCGGTCAGCAAGGGTTGACTTTCCGTGGTCTATGTGGGCAATAATACAAAAGTTTCTTATTTTCTGATTAGCCAAATTTACTCCTCTTTTCTGTATCAAAAAATATAAAATATATAAAGTTTATACTTTAGTATAAGTACCGATGTATTTTTCTTCAAATTCCTCTATAGGCATAGGCTTTGCGAAAAAATACCCCTGAAAAATATCGCAACCGAACTCTGTAAGAAAATCAACTTGTTCTTTTGTTTCCACGCCTTCCGTGATTACTTCCATATCAAGAGATTTTGCAAGTGAAATAATCATGCGGAGAATAGTTTTACTGCGTTCTTCCCTGTTTTCGGTATGTTTAAGGAATCCCATATCAATTTTAAGAACATCTGCTGTAAGGTCTTTAAGGGTATTAAGTGAAGAATATCCGCTTCCGAAATCGTCTATTTCAATAAGAAAACCAAACTCCCTTAATCGGCTTACAAGTTTAAGTTGTTCAGTAGGATTGTTCATAATAGCAGTTTCAGTAATTTCAAGGTGCAGATTTTTCGGATTGATATTATATTTTTTTACAAGTGAAGTAATTACTTCGTAAACATCAAGCAAATAGAAATCTTTCTGAGAAATATTTACTGAAAGATAATAATTTGTTCTCCCCTCTTTATTCCATTTATCAAGCTGAATACAAGCAAGCTCCCACATATAGCTGTCAAGACGGCTTATAAGACCTGTCTGTTCAAAAATTTGTATAAACTTATAAGGCGGTATCATTCCGTCAGGGTGAAGCCAGCGGACAAGAACTTCACCGCCGTTTATTTTGCCGTCTTTTGCTGTAATCTGCGGTTGTACATAAGCCTTGAATTGTTTTGTTTTCAGTGCATTTTCAAATTCACTTATAACTTTTTGTTCGTTAATAAAGTCTTCTCTGAGATGACTGTCATAATATGCAACTATATTCTGATAGCTGTCTTTAATTGTATGTATAGCAAGGTTTGCACGGTCACACATTACAGAAACTCTTATATCAGGGTCTGTAACTTCATAAACGCCTATGTGTATATGAATCTTGAATGAAGTATTTTCGGGTAGTGAATCTATTTTTCTTATACGTTTAAGCAACACACTTTCATTAAAAGTATCTTTCGGAACACACATTGCAAAACGGTCTGAAGAAAGTCTGCCGTATACGCAGTTTTCAGGAATAACTTCCTGTAATAAAGCAGCGATTTTTTTAAGCAGATTGTCGCCTGTTTCAACACCGAAAATATCGTTCACAAGTTTAAAGTTTTTAACATCACTGCATATTATATAATAAGAGGTATCAGGATTTTCACGAATCATCTGACTTGACTTTTCACAGAAATATTCCTTATTATATACACCTGTAAGCATATCATGCGTCGCACGGTATTTTTCAGCAGAAAATTTATTTGTTTCTTCCGTGTGGTCATGGATAATGAAAAAACAGCCGAGATAACAGCGGTGATTGTCGAAAATACTCTTGTATTCAAGTGTATAATGGTGCATTTCCCCATCAACACGCCTTACAGATTCCCATGTCGCTTCTGTCACTCCCTCACCGACATTTTCACGGAACATATATTTCGCCTGCTGTTCAATTGCCTGAAAATCGTTGTAAGCGTCACAGTAAATATCGGCATTTTTGTTGAAATGAACACATTTTCCGTCAATATCCATACATATTATACCGTCTTTCATGTTAGCGATTGTAAAGAAAAGCAGTTTTTCCATAAGTCCTCTCGGGATATAGAGTATAGAAAAATAATACACTGCACACGTCATGAGAGCATAACAAACAAGCGAACTGTCAAAATTAAAATCGAAATTCATATACATTAAATTCATTGCCATGGAAATTCCAACCATAAACGCAACAGTTACATATTTGATTTTATATATAGCCGGTGATGACGAGGCTTTTTTAATTAAAGTAACAAACGAAACAACAATGAAACTGTAAATCACTGCAAGGTGAAACAGAAATAGAAATCCCCTGTCCGTTACTTTCCAGAAATGCCCGTATTTATCGCTTATTAAAACGCAGTCATAGACAATTTTAATAAAAGGATTACTCAAAAGCAACAAACAGTCAATCAGAGCAGAAATGCCCATAATTTTAATTCCGTTCTTATTTTTAGCCCGTATTCCCGTATAAAGTCTGACATAGTGAAGAAGTGCCATTCCGAAAGCATCTAAAAAACAGTGATAAATTGCATAACAGATAAGTGCATAAAACTTAGAAGTCATAAGCACCGCAATACAGTTGGCAGTAATTGAAATTCCTGCAAAAATCATAATTCTCCGCATGGGTTTTTCAAGAACGTTTTTCTTTGTCTTTACTTTACTATAGAAAAAACAGAACAGCATAAGTATTACTGCTCCGCATAAAGCTGAAACATAAATCCATTTCATATCATATCACCATCTCCCGCATTTTTTTATATCATAATTTTACCATAAGAAAATACAAATGTCAACGAAATTATAAAAACAATTTGGAAACAAAAATAATAAAATAATAAAACCCCGTATTTTATAAATACGGGAATCTTATTATTTGCAGATGATGAAATTATTCCGTTTCGACAAATGATTTATTTACGGACTTGCATATTTCCGCATAAAATCCTGAATGCAGAAGTTCATTATAACAAGTTTCAGCTGTAGACAAATCTGAAAACAGTCCGAAAACTGCTGAACCGCTTCCTGTCATAGCTGCCGAAAGTGCGTTATATCTTAACATTATTGACTTTATATTATTTACTTCTTCAAGCTGTACGGCATCTTCAAAGAGATTGCCGAAATACCTGTAAGCATTTTCGGGAGAATTTTGGATAGCCTCAACAAGTTTATCAGTTTGCGGGTGAACGGGATTTACAAGTGAGTCAATTTTTCTGTAAGCCTCTAATGTTGAAACACCTTCTTTTCCCTTTGCGATAACAAAATATCTTCCCGAATAGTCGGCAATGGGAATTATTTTTTCGCCTATTCCCGTTACATAAGCTGTACCGCCTGTAAGGAAAAACGGCACATCTGCACCAAGTTTTTCAGGGGAAATAATTTTCTTACCGGTCAGCTTTGAAAGACAGTACAGAACAACAGCAGAGTCGGAACTTCCTCCGCCCATGCCTGCCTGTGAGGGAATACCCTTTTTAATATGTATTCTGCAACCGATATCAAGATTATTGTCATCAAAAAATTTCCTTGCGGATTTGTATGCAATATTTTTTTCATCGCATGGTATATTGTCGCAGTCGGAAAATTTTTCAGGTACTTCACATGACAGTATTATTCCCGAATCTGTAAGTTCAACTGTTACTTCATCATATATACTGACAGTCTGGAAAACGCTTTCAATTGTATGATAACCGTTATCAAGTCTGCCTGTAACGTCAAGTGAAAGATTTATTTTAGCGGCTGTTTTAACTTTCATGATTTTCACCTTTTAATTTTGTAAGGAAATTTTCAATTCTTCTCATAGCTTCCATAAGGTGTTTTAATGAATAAGCATAAGAAATACGTATATATCCCTCACCGCTGTCACCGAAAGCACTACCCGGAACTACTGCAACTTTTTCTTCATAGAGAAGTCTCTCGCAAAATTCCTCACTTGTAAGCCCCGTGCTTTTTATACAGGGAAATACATAAAATGCACCCTCAGGATTAAAGCAGGTTAGACTTATTCTGTTAAATTCGTTTACAAGATAACGACGGCGTGCATCGTATTCATCTCTCATTTTTACAATTTCATCATCGCAGGAGTTGAGAGCCTCAACAGCTGCATTCTGGCTTATATAGGGACTGCACATAATGCCGTACTGGTGAATTTTTGCAATTTGGGATATAATAGGTTCAGGTGCTGTAACATAGCCCAACCTCCAACCGGTCATTGCATAAGCCTTTGAAAAGCCGTTCACATATATAGTGCGTTCTCTCATGCCGTCAAGTTCGATTATAGAGAAATGTTTTCTGCCGTATGTAAGTTCGGAGTATATTTCATCCGAAAGAACTATTATATCAGTATCACGCAGAAATTCAGCAATAGGTTTTAAATCTTCCCTTGTCATTACTGCACCTGTCGGATTATTCGGAAACGGCATAATAATCATTTTAGTTCGGTCGGTAACTTTATCTTTGAAATCATCAAGAGTCAGCTTGAAATTATTTTCAATTCTTGTCGGAACGGGAACAGCCACACCGCCTACCAGTTCAACAAGAGGAGCATAGCATACAAAACACGGTTCTACTACAAGCACTTCGTCGCCCGGGTCAACAATTCCACGTATAGCAAGGTCTATTCCCTCCGAACCGCCTACCGTTACGATTATTTCGTTTTCGGGGTCATATTCAACGCCATGTTTCTTTTTTATCCGATTTGAAACAGCATTGCGGAGGGGTTCAAGTCCCTTGTTAGGTCCATATATTATATGTTTGCGTTCAAGTACCTGAATAGCCGATTTTCTTATTACCCACGGGGTCGAAAAATCGGGTTCACCTACACCAAGACTTATAACGCCTTCCATACTTCCTGCAATATCAAAAAACTTTCTTATGCCGGAGGGTTTCATTTTTTTGATTTTTTCTGAAAGAACTTTGTCATAATCTATCACGGTTAACAGAGTCCCCTTTCATCAGTTTCTTCAAAGTCAATGAAAATACCTTTTTCTTTGTACTTTTTCAGAATGAAGTGTGTAGCGGTTGAGAGTACTCCGTCAATAGTTGACAGACGCTCAGAAACGAACAGTGCCACATCTTTAAGGTTACTGCCCTTTACTTCAACAGCAAGGTCATATGAACCTGACATAAGATTTACACTTTCAACTTCGTCATACATCATAATTGTTTTTGCGATGTCGTCAAACCCACAGTCACGTTGTGGTGTAACTTTAAGTTCTATAGTTGCATAAACTGTAGAATTATCATAAAGTTCATCATCAACAATAACGCTGTAACCCTTTATAATTCCCTCATCTTCAAGTTTCTTTATTTCGTTTTCTGCTTCTTCGGCTGTAATTCCGAGAATTTCGCCAAGTTCAGTATTTGAAATGCGGGCATTCTGCTGTAATATTTTTACAATATCAGTCATAAAATATCTTCCTTTCGTAATCAATCAATATTTATAAAGTATGGTTTTCTCTTCCTGAAACAGCATAGGCGTGTAAAGCCTGCCGCCTTTGCGGTTTCTATTCCCTCGGCAATATTTCTTCCTATATCGTCAACATAATGCGAATCAGAACCTATTGAAATTATTTCACCGCCCATATCTTTAAAGAGTTTTACATATTTCAGCGACGGGAAAACGTCGTCAAAACCTTGTCTTAAACCTGAAGTATTTATTTCGATGCCCTTTCCGTTTTGTGCAAGAGTTCGGAAACTTTCCGCAATAATTTCATCAAAACGGCTTATATCGGGATTTATATTATATCTGCATTTCATATAACGCAGACAATATGTAAGATGACCGAGAACATCAAAACAATTCAGCTTGCAAAGCTGATATACTTCTCTGAAATATCTTTCAAGCAAGTTATAAATTTCATCTGCCGACATATTTTTATAGTCTAAATAATAGAAATCTTTTTCGCCTTTCAGTTGATGAAGTGACCCTATAATGAAATCAAGTCTTTCATCAGAAACAATCTTTTCAGCAACTTCAATATCCTGCGTTGCCTGACCCATTTCAACACCACAAATAAGATTAAAATTTTTATATTTTTCTTTTAATTCAGTAACTGCACTGACAGATTTATAAAAATCCTGTTCATAGTTGAAATAATCAAAATTTTCTGTATCTGAATAATGTTTTTTCGGATACCATGCACTGCATTCACAATGGTCTGTGACAGCATAAGCAGAAAGACCCATGTCAATAGCTTTTTCAATACATTCATTTATATCTGCCCTTGAATCCATTGAAAATTGTGTGTGCGTATGGCAATCAATCAATTTCATTGAAAACACCTTCTTTTTTTTTTTCTTCAGAAATATTATATCACAATAATCAGATATATGCAAGTTTTTTTCAGCTGACTTTTATTCATAAATTTAAAATAATATTTTGATAATCTCTTGAATTTGTATTTGCGATGTGGTATAATTAAGTTATAATCAACATCAATGGAGGTTTTTTTATGAAAGCAGTTGTAACTGTAATAGGCAAAGACAATGTAGGCATACTTCATAGAGTGTCAGGAATATGTGCTGAATACAATGCAAACGTACTTGAAGTAACACAAAGTGTATTACAAGATATGTTTGCGATGATTATGCTTGTAGATATTTCTGCAATGACAGCAGATTTTTCACAACTCGTTGACAGAATGGAAAATCTCGGCAAAGAACTCGGACTTTCTATACATACAATGCATGAAGATATTTTCAATTCAATGCACAGTATCTGATTAAAAGAAAGGAAATCCGCAAATGCTTAATGTATATGATATACTCGAAACTATAAGAATGATTCAGGACGAATGCCTTGACATCAGAACTATAACAATGGGAATTTCCCTTCTTGATTGTATTGATACAGATATAGACAAAGCTTGTGAAAAGGTTTACAACAAAATTGTTGACCGTGCAAAAAATCTTGTTCCGGTTGGTCAGCAGATTGAAAAGGAATACGGCATTCCGATTATAAACAAGAGAATTTCCGTTACGCCTGTTTCGATGCTTGCGGCGGCGTGTCCTAATCAGAACCCCGTGAAATTCGCAAAAGCTCTGCAAAGGGCTGCCGATGTATGCGGAGTGAATTTCATAGGCGGATATTCCGCACTTGTACATAAAGGATTCAGTGCAGGAGATATGGCTCTCATTCAATCTATTCCCGAAGCACTTGACGTAACACAGAATATATGTTCATCTGTTAATATAGGCTCTACAAAGTCGGGAATAAATATGGACGCTGTAAAACTCATGGGACAGATTGTAAAACAGACCGCCGAAAGAACAGCAGACCGTGAATGCATAGGTTCAGCGAAACTTGTTGTTTTCTGCAATGCCGTTGAAGATAATCCTTTTATGGCAGGAGCTTTTCACGGTGTGGGAGAACCCGACTGTGAAATTCATGTAGGCGTATCGGGTCCGGGTGTTGTCCGTTCAGCACTTGCAAAATATCCCGACGCATCAATAAACGAATTAGCCGATATAATTAAGAAAACAGCTTTTAAAATAACACGTATGGGTCAGCTTGTCGGTGCAAGGGCATCAAAAGAACTCGGTGTACCTTTCGGCATTGTAGACCTTTCGCTTGCACCTACTCCCGCTATCGGTGACAGCGTTGCACATATCCTTGAAGAAATGGGGCTTGAAATGTGCGGTACTCATGGCACAACAGCTTGTCTTGCAATGCTTAATGATGCAGTTAAAAAAGGCGGTGTAATGGCATCTTCATCAGTGGGAGGGCTTTCGGGTGCATTTATTCCCGTATCTGAGGACGCAGGAATGATTGATGCAGCCGTTGCAGGTGTTTTAAGTCTTGAAAAACTTGAAGCAATGACCGCTGTATGTTCAGTAGGTCTTGACATGATAATTGTACCGGGTGACATAACCCCTGAAACGATTTCCGCAATTATCGCTGATGAGGCTGCTATCGGTATGGTAAATTCAAAAACAACAGCAGTACGCCTTATTCCGGCTATCGGCAAAAAAGAGGGCGAAACTCTTGAATTTGGCGGACTTCTCGGCGGAGGCCCCGTAATGCCTGTAAGAGAAAAATCAGCCGCTAAATTTATAAACCGTGGCGGACGCATTCCCGCTCCTATGCAAAGTCTTAAAAATTAAAAATAATAAAGGAGGAATTATTATGAAAAAACTAAAAATTACAACAGCACTTTTGTCAGCTGCAATTCTTGCTGTTTCTGCTGTTCCGGCATCTTTCACATCTGTTGAAAATTCTGTAACTGCGAATGCCGTTGATGATAACAACGACGACTGGTTACACGCTGAGGGAAGCCGTCTTTATGATATGAACGGCAATGAAGTATGGCTTACGGGTGCTAACTGGTTCGGTATGAACTGTATAGAATATTCTCCGCACTATCTCTATGCAGGTGATATTGATGATATGTTGCAGGAAGTAGCAGACAGAGGTATAAACGTTATCCGTTTCCCGATTTCAACGGAACTTATTCTTTCATGGATGAATGGTACACCTTACCAAATAAGTGCAGGCGGTATGCAGGCGGTTTATAATCCCCCTGTAGACCAAGACGACGGAAACGGCGGTGTTATTAAAGCAGGAACATATGGAAATCTTAATAAAGATTTCGTTGAGGCTGACGGAAAAACACTTATTACAAGTGACCGTGGATTTGATGTTATTCTTAACAAATGTAAAAAGTACGGAATAAAGGCTTTTATTGATATTCACAGCCCCCATGCTGATAACTCGGGTCATAATTATAATTTGTGGTATGGTAAAGAAACTGCCGACGGCACTATGATTACAACGGAAATATGGCAGGATACTCTTGTATGGCTTGCTGATAAATACAAGGATAATGATACACTCATCGGTTATGACCTGAAGAATGAACCACACGGCAAAGGCCCTGAAGGTGTAAATGCTGCAAAGTGGGACGGCTCTACAGATGAAAATAACTGGGCTTATGCCGCTACAAATTGTGCAGAGGCTATACTTGATGTAAATCCGCACGCACTTATTTTCATTGAGGGTGTTGAACAGTCATTAAGTGGTGCTATGCCGGGTGACTACTGGGGCATTGCCGACAGACGTGACAATTCCCCGTATATAGGTGCATGGTGGGGCGGTAATTTCCGTGGTGCAAGAGAATACCCCATTGAACCGAAACAGGGTACAAGTCAGATTGTATATTCTCCCCATGATTATGGCCCATCTGTTTATGCTCAGGAATGGTTCAATAAAGATTTTACAACACAGACATTACTTGATGATTATTGGTATGATACATGGGCATATATAAATGCTGAAGACATAGCTCCTGAACTCATTGGCGAATGGGGCGGTCATATGGACGGTGCAGAAAATCAGAAGTGGATGGAACTTCTCCGTGATTACATGATTGATAATCATATAAATCATACATTCTGGTGTCTGAATACAAATTCAGGTGATACGGGCGGACTGTGGGCAAATATTTCCTGCGGTCAGCAAGCAGGCTCAACACAGATTACGTGGGAAGAAGAAAAATATGCACTTATGGAAAAAGCATTGTGGCAGACACAGGAAACAGGTAAATATATAGGTCTTGACCATCAGAAAGCCCTCGGCAATAACGGACTTTCACTCAATGAGTATTATACAAGTTATGCTTCAACAGAGGGTAGCAACCTCGACGGCGGTACAATTGTAAAAGACGGAAAGCCTGTTGACAGTTCGCCGTCAGATTCTACTACAACAACTACCACTACAAAAACACCTGATGCAGATACAACCACAACAACTACTGCACCCGTTCAGAATACAACAGACAATTCAAAAACTAAATTCGGCGATACAAATGAGGACGGAACAGTAAATATTTCTGATGCAGTTCTCATCATGCAGTCAATTGCAAATCCCGATGAATTTAATCTGTCTGAACAGGGACGTATAAACGGCGATGTTTATAATAACGGCGACGGAATAACAAATAATGACGCTCTTATTATTCAGTATGTTGAAATTAAGAGTATTAACGAATCCGCTCTTCCCGTTGCAAAGGATTTTGTATTTCCTGATTAAATAAATTAAAAATTAAATAAAACAAAAAACAACCGGACTTTGTGTTCGGTTGTTTTTTTATGCAGGATAATAGAAATCTAAAAGCAATTCAACCATAAGTGAATATGTTTCAACGCCTTCTGTCCTGCCGTTCATTTTTATATTTGTATCAAGTGCATCTGTAGAAACTGTGCTTACTGTTTCTGTCGGAATAACTTCTTTTTTCTTGTTTTCCTCCCAATAATTATCGGGCATGAATCTGAACCAGTCTTTTTTTACATTATCGGAAATATTATCCGTAAGATAAAATGCATCTGTTATATTATTTTTATAAATCTGATTATGTACATATTCAAGTGCTTCAATATATCCTGAATATTGAAAGCATATATCATTACTGCATTGTGTTGTTGCATAGAAAGAAATAAAGTTTGCCTCATCTTCCTGAATAAAGCCTTTAAGGTGTGAAAACTCATGGCATACCGTCTCAGGGAGATTTGTTTTACACATATCATCATTATAATTTGCCTCAAGTGAAAACGGAAAATAAATCCCCGTCAGATGCGATTGACTCATAAAGTAAGAAAAAAGTATGGGTTTAGCTTTCGGGTAATATCCTCTTAACTGCGGGAACGTTTCCCCTGCTTTTTTCATTGCACTGCGTGCCTTTTTGTTTACATCTCCGTTATATTCAAAGTAATTCATGCTGTCACGTGGGACTTGTTCAGATAGTTCATTTGTTTTATCAATAAGAGAAGAATAGAGTTCAATCAGCTGATTTCTTGTATGCTGTGAGGGATTCAGATATTTTTCAGCAAAAGGTGTACATTGATACATAATAAAGCAGTTCATTGTTTCTGTTGAAAGTACAAAAGTAAAAACAAATAAATATATAAAGCAGGCAATACCGACTGTTTTTCTGCGGAAATTTTTCCCGAAAATCAAAAGAATAACAGTAAGCGGAATACCGGCGAATACAAGAATAATCGCAAGTATTATAAGTATTTCGCCGAATGAAAAGGGAAATATTCCGCTTATGAAAGAAAATGGAATTGTTACAAAATGAAATATTTTTTCCGTATAGAAATCTGCAAACGGTGTACACACTCTCGCAATGATATTTATAATAACCATTATAAGACATATTGCAAGAAGTATTGAATACCTTTTTTTTATGTGTATCTTTTTCATTTCAGAAAACAGGGTTATTCCTGAATTGTGTGGAGAAATTCAAATACGTCCATAGAACTTCCCGTTGAAAGTTTTGCATAATACATCATCATCATTGTAGCGTCTACAGAGTCGATAAACTGGTCATGATTTATATTTCCGATAACTTTCTGTGTTTCGTCGAAAGTTGTCTGTTTACCGGTAGAAGCAAGTGCATATTCACTGAGTACGGCAGTCGCATCGACTGAATCTGTCAGACCGTCGCCGTTTACGTCACCCGGCACAAGGTCAATGTTGTTCATAAATGTTTTATATGCTATAGCGGGATAATATCCATTATCTTTAATATCATTGAAAATTTTTACATAGAGAGTATCAAGAGATGTATTTTTAATTCCGATTACATCAAGGACTGTTGCGGCAATTGCAAGCTGTCCCTTCTGGTTCGGGTGAATATCTTTTGTTTTACCGCCTTCTGTTTCGGGTTCAAGCGGTTCTTCTATATTTGTGAAGTAATGGGCATATCCGGGAGTTGCGTTGCATGAATCGGAAGATTCTTTAAGCGAAGTGAACTGATATAGAACATCTGCAATTTCTATTCCCTCTATAGTCTGTAATTCTTCTTTGAATGTATCCATTATAAGCCTGAAATCTTCTCTAAGCTGTGTAAGCATCATAGCATAATTTCCCGAACCGTATTCAGATTCCATAAAGTATGGAGAGAATTGCAAAGGCTGGTATACAGTCTGAACAATAATTCTTGCATCGGGATTTACAGCATCAATCATTTTTACGGCTTTGTCTATATTCGGCATAATCTGATTATGTATAACACCCTCATTTGCACCGTAAGCATTATCGCCCGTTGTAAGTCGAAGATTCATGGAAAGAGCCTTTAATTCTTTGTTAAGGTCGCCGAGGGCAAGCAGACCGCTTTCGGCATATTCCTGAAGTCCGCCTTCTCCTCTGAAGTTTATCATCTGTGTTAAAGCACTCACACCCGGGTCTTCCGGAATGTCCTCTGCCGTGTATTCAGGTTTCAATAAATTTCTTCTTGCGGCATAGTCGAGAATACTCTTTGAACTGTAGTGTATAATATCATTACCACCTATTGAAACTACTACAACATCAGCATCGGAAACTGCCTGTTTTTGTTCGTCGGTGAGTTCTTCAAGCATAGTGCATAATTCTGATGTGTCAAGACCATCAACGGCATAATTTTCAACGTTACAGCCGAGATAATCGGCACATATCTGTCCATATGTATATTCTGTTTCAAGGTCAAGTCCGTAACCTGTTGATATGCTGTCACCGAAAATAACCATGTTATCGACTTTTTCGCCTTCTGCCGCAACGTCCGCAACAACTGCTGAAGAAAATACCATCGCAGCCGACATTATAAATGAAAGCATTTTTTTCATAAAATTTACCTCCGTATAATAATAAGTTTTATGTACACTTTGATTATATATCATTATGGCGTAGATGTCAAGTGGAGAATATTAAGTATTATTATTACCGTTTTTTACTTGACAAAACGGTTATATGATAGTATAATGAAAATCAGTGGAAAATTTACTTGTGATATTGTAAAAAATATAAAATAACGGGAGTGTAAGATAATGAAGTATAACAGAACCGAACTTGACGGAAATATCGGCTTCACGTCGGTTATTGACGAAAAATTCAAAACAGCCTGCCTTGCAGTGCGTTTTATTACAGAACTTTCGGAAGATAAAGTTTCTTCAAATTTAATGGGTATAGATACAATTACCTATTCAAACAGCAAAATTAAAACTTTTTCAGAACTTAATGAAAAACTCTCTTCACTTTATGGTGCATCGCTCGCTTCTTTTTCGGCAAAAAGAGGAGATGTGCAAGTTCTCGGAATAAGTTCATCATGGCTTTTGAATCGTTACGCTATAGACGGTGAGGACATTGAAAACGAAATGCTTTCACTCATAAGGGACACTGTTTTCAGTCCGAATGTAAATGACGGAAAATTTGATGAAGAATCTTTCAGAATTACTAAAAAGGAACTTCTTGACCGCATAGAGGCTGAAATAAACAGTAAACGTGAATATGCCGTAACACAGGCTTTAAAAACAGCTTTCAAAGGTGAACCGGCTGAAAATACAAGCTACGGAACAAAGGAAACAGCAGAGGCTGTAACTCCTGAAACGGCTTATTCATCATATATAAATCTTCTGAAAACTGCCCCCGTGGAAATTCATTATATCGCTCCGCAGGAAAACCCGGCAATTTTAGAAATGTTCCGTGAAAATTTCAGTAAAATAGAACGTATCCCCAAAAAAGTTTTATTTGAAAATGCAAGCCCCCTGAAAAATGAAGTTGTCACTGAATCGGAAGAATTTGATGTAAGACAATGTAAAATGGTTCTTAACTTCAAGACTGATTGTGAAAATATTTATGCAGTCAAGATGCTTAACAAAATATGGGGCGAAACTCCTGTATCAAAACTTTTTATGAATGTACGTGAAAAATTAAGTCTGTGCTATTACTGTTCAAGCAGGATTATTAACGCAAAAGGAACCATTATGGTTGATGTAGGCGTTGAAAGAAAGAATATAGAAAAGGCTAAAGAAGAAATAATTCATCAGCTTGACGAAATCAGAAAAGGAAATATCACTGATGAGGAAATAGAAAGTGCATTGAAAAGTATTGACAATAATCTTTCAGCGGTAGGTGATTCGCCGTCATCATATTCCGCATGGTATTTTGAATGTTTCTGTAACGGGGAAATCATTACACCGCAGGAAAAAATTGAAAAATATAAAGCTGTTGTAAAAGAAGATATTGTCAGGGTTGCCAATTCACTTAATCTTGACAGCATATATATTATGTATGATAAGGAGAGTCAGGAATAATGGAAAAAAAAGTTATTACAAGTCAGCGTACAGGCGACAGCTGTATATATGTAAAGCATAAGAGCGGTCTTGACATATATATATGTGAAATGGAAGGTTTCAGCAGTACAGAAGCACTTTTCGGTACTAAATACGGTTCAGTGAATACAATGTTCAAAATGAGAGATGACAAAGAATATACAGTTGTTCCCGAGGGAATAGCACATTTTCTTGAACACAAGCTTTTTGAAAATGAGGACTGCGACGTATTTGAACTTTATGCAAAGACAGGTGCAAACGGTAACGCATACACTTCATTTGACAGAACGTGCTATTTATTCAGCTGTTCAAAGAATTATCAGGATTCACTGCGTATTCTGCTTGATTTTGTTCAGAAACCTTATTTCACAAAGGAAAATGTTGACAAGGAACAGGGAATTATCGGACAGGAAATTCAGATGACAAACGATAACCCCGAATGGAGAGTAATTTTTAATATGCTCCGCTGTATGTACCATAACCACCCGGTAAAAATTGATATTGCGGGAACTATAGAAAGTATCGCAAAGATTGATGCGGATTTGCTTTACAAGTGTTATAATACATTCTATAATCTTAATAACATGGTTCTTGCAATTGCAGGAAATGTAAACGCTGATGAAGTGCTTTCAATATGCGATGAATGCCTTAAAGAATGTGAAGATAAAGGGCTTGAAACAGTTTTCCCCGAAGAACCCGAAAGCATAGTACAATCTGAAATATATGAAACTCAACCCGTAGGAACTCCTATTTTCCATATCGGATATAAATGCAGACCTTGCAACGGTCAGGAGAGACTTACAAAAAGTGTCGCTCTGACAATGGCAACAGCACTTATTACAGATGCATCTTCCGACATATATCAGAAACTTCTCAAAGAGGAAATTATAAATTCAACTTTCGGTTCGGAAATTTTCTGCGGTGACGGTTATTTTTCAGTGATTTTTTCAGGTGAATCAACTGACCCGAAAAAATTAAGAGATTCAATAATTTCAGAAGTCAAGCGTATGTCAGATGAGGGAGTAAATGAAAAGGATTTCCAGAGAATTAAAAAATGTATGTACGGCTCGCTTATAAGACAGCTGAATAATGTTGACATCATTGCAAGTATGATGCTTGACGCCTATATGTCGGGAATAGAACCTTATGACGTGATAAACACTGTTTCTGAAATGACGAGTGACACTATTCTTGAATACGTCCGTACAGAACTTGACAAGGATAAACTTGTTATGTCTGTTGTTGAAGGTGCGGAAAATGTGTGATAATTTAATAGGAAAGCCTTATGAAATACAGTTCCCACGCCTTGGCTGGTCTTTCAACATAAACCCGACAGCATTCAGAATTGCCGGAATTGATATACAGTGGTACGGCTTAATTATAACATTAGGACTTATTCTTGCTATGATTTATGTGATTCCGAAAATGAAACGTTTCGGTCTTGATGCAGATAAAGCTTTTGACCCTATATTAGGCGGTATTCTTGGCGGAATAGTCGGTGCAAGGGCTTACTATGTATTATGGAACTGGGACTACTATAAAGGCGATTTTCTTGCAATTATAAACACCCGAAACGGTGGTCTTGCAATTTACGGCGGTATAATCGGTGCTTTAATAGTCGGTATTATAATATGCAAGATTAAAAAAGTAAAATTATTGCCCATGCTTGACATAACGGTTCTCGGTCTTCTGATAGGTCAGGGCGTGGGACGTTGGGGAAATTTCGTGAATCAAGAGGCATTCGGCACTAATACCGGGAATATTTTCGGTATGACGGGCGGTACAATTCAGAAAACAATTTTTGTCAATTCTGATTATATAGACGGCTCTATGCTTAATATCGATTATCTTGAACCCGTTCACCCTTGTTTTTTATATGAATCGGTATGGTGCATTCTCGGTTTTCTTATACTATCGACATATTCAAAACATCGTAAGTATGACGGACAGATTTTGCTCATGTATATGGCGTGGTACGGTGCGGAAAGATTTATTGTTGAGGGTCTCCGCACAGATAGTCTTATGCTTGGCAATATAAGAGTATCACAACTATTTTCACTTATAATATGTATATCATCAATAATAGTACAGGTAATAATGTATTTTTCAATAAAGCGTAACCCTGAAAAATATATACTTTATTGCAATACGGACGAATCACGTATTCTTCTTGACAAAGAGAATCGTTGGAATATTGACGATGATGAAGAAGATGATGACGATAAAGAAGAATACGATACAATAATTGATAATGACGGTGATGAAAGTACACCGGAAGAAGATATTCAGGAGGAGAATGAAAATGGCAAAGATTATTAACGGAAAAGAAGTTTCTGCCGCTGTAAAGGCTGAAGTAGCTGCTGAAACGGCAAAACTGAGAGATGAAAAGGGGCTTAAAATAGGTCTTGCGGTTGTAATTGTCGGAAACAATCCGGCATCAAGAGTTTATGTAAACAATAAGAAAAAGGCTTGTGAAGAAGTCGGTTTTCAGTCATTTGAATATGCTCTTGACGAAAACACAACGCAGGAACAGCTTCTTGACCTTGTAAACGTTCTTAACCGTGATGACAGAGTGAACGGAATACTTGTACAGCTCCCCCTTCCGTCACATATTGACGAAACTGCTGTTATAAATGCAATTTCACCCGAAAAGGATGTTGATGCATTTCACCCTGTAAATGTCGGTCATATCATGATAGGAAATTATTCTTTTCTTCCTTGTACTCCTGCCGGAGTTATGAGACTTATTGAAAGTACCGGTACTGATATAACCGGTAAACAGTGCGTTGTAATCGGCAGAAGTAATATAGTAGGAAAACCGCAGGCTATGCTCTTACTTCAGAAAAACGGAACTGTTACAATATGTCATTCAAAAACAAAGAATCTTAAAGAAATATGCCTGAATGCTGATATTCTTGTTGTTGCAATAGGGCGTGCAAAATTTGTTACAGGCGATATGATTAAAGAAGGTGCAGTTGTAATTGACGTAGGAATGAACCGTGACGAAAACGGCAAACTCTGCGGAGATGTTGATTTTGAATCGGCTGAAAAGAAAGCCTCATACATAACACCCGTTCCGGGCGGTGTAGGCCCTATGACAATTTCAATGCTTATGAAAAATACTCTCACCGCCGCAAAACAGCAGGCAGGAATTGAGTAAAATCCGAAAAAAATAACCTGTCATTACGTCTGATGTCAGGTTATTTTCATTACACGTCCCCCACACGCCACGATTACACGCCATTTTTTCCGAAATATAGAGGAATACACGCCTACACGCCGTTTTTTTGAGTTGTATTATATTATATTTCAGTCTGTATAAACAGATATTAAAGTCAGTCACTAAAAATTCAAATTATTACAAATTGGTACAAAATATGAAAGTTATTGACTTTTTTTAAAATACCGTGTAGAATAGTAATATAATCAAAAATAATATTAAAAATATAAAAAATAAGTATTGGCATTTTATATAAAATATGATACAATGAAAAATGGCAAAAAAAAATTCAGAATATAAAAGAGTGATGGAAGATGACAAAGGAAACCAAAACAAGAGTTGAAAAGCATATCATCAAAGCATCTGATAGCTTTTTCCCTATGCTTTTTGATTTTTGTCACAAATCAAAAAATCTG
>CANQVA010000017.1 GCA_947627175.1 uncultured Ruminococcus sp. | reverse complement strand
GATGAAATCCCATGCACTCGCGGAACCATCAAGGGCTGAGGCGATGGCCGCCTTGATTCTCGAAAAAGTCCCATTTCATGCGGGCTTCCAGAAAACAGTGGATATGTTTCCGCTAACAGATGGGTTGAGGCGAATGAGGCAAAAATCTGATATGTTCCGATGTATTCGGCTGGATTTGTTTCCGAGAACGAACGGAGGCTCTGACATCAAAATGGACGTGTCAAGCCATATCGAATCTGTAACACTTTTAGTAAAAAGGTAAGGAATAATTAAATGCTCTTTCATCCAAAATTAAAAACGGAAAATTTAATATTAAGAAAATGGTTATATTCCTTCATATTTATACAAAATAACTACAAAACTATTGATGAAATAAAAATATTATGATATAATTAAAGTTACAATTATTGCAAAAAAATATTCAGTAATTAAGTTGAATAAACAGTGTAATGTTTAAAATTATTTCCTGTAAAATATTTCCAAAAAATTTTTTACTTATTTTATTGTTATTACTTAATTACACTTTGATTGTAAAAAAAGTTATTGAAAAGATGGAGGATATTGTATGGCAATTTTTAAATGCAAAATGTGCGGCGGTTCTCTTGAAGTCGCTGAAAATGCGACTGTATGTGAATGTGAATACTGTGGTACAAAGCAGACTCTCCCGAAAATGGATAATGCACAGACTTTGAATATGCTCGGACGTGCTAATCATTTCCGTCAACAGTGTGAATTTGACAAGGCACTTGAAATTTATGAACGTGCGTTGAGTACAAATGACAGCGACCCTGAACTATACTGGTCACTCGTGCTTTGCCGTTATGGTATTGAGTATGTAGATGATCCACTTACTAATAAAAAGATTCCTACTTGTCATCGTACACAGTTCAAGAGTATTTTAGAAGATGCAGACTATTTGTCTGCACTTGAAAATGCTGACAGTTTTCAAGCGGAATTATACAAGAAAGAAGCTGAATATATTGATTCGGTTCAAAAGGGCATTCTTGAAATATCAAACAAGGAAGAACCATTTGATATTTTTATCTGCTATAAGGAATCAGATGAAAATGGCAATCGTACACAAGACAGCGTGCTTGCACAAGATTTGTATTATCAATTGACACAAGAAGGGTTTAAAGTATTTTTCTCTCATATTACATTAGAAGATAAACTTGGTTCAGCATATGAGCCTTACATATTTGCAGCACTTAACAGTTCAAAAGTCATGGTTGTTGTCGGCACAAAACCGGAATATTTCAATGCGGTATGGGTAAAAAATGAGTGGAGCAGATATTTGCAGATTATGCAGAATGACCACAATAAAACTATTATTCCGGCATATAAAAACATGGATCCTTATGACCTTCCCGATGCACTTTCTATGTTTCAGGCACAAGATATGTCTAAACTTGGATTTATGCAGGATTTGTTGCGAGGAATCAAAAAAATTGCATCAACAAATTCTACAAAAACAGAATCCGCCGGCGAAGAGGTTGTGCAGACGGAAAATTCAAAAATTTCCCCTTTGCTGAAACGTATCAAATTATTTTTGGAGGACAGCGACTGGAATAGTGCAATAGAATATTGTAACAAGATACTTGATATTGTTCCGGAATGCTCACAGGCTTACTATTATATGCTTATGGCAAAACTGAAAATTCATACAAATGAAGAGTTTGAAAAGTCACTTTTTCGTGATGGAATTTCAGGAGATGATTATTATAAAAAGGCTGTTCGTTTTGCAGATGACGCAGAAAAGAAACGTTTAAATAATCTCAATATTCAGACTATATACAATTTTGCGGAAGATGTGTTTAATAAGGCAATAACTGACGAGGAATTAAGAGAAATTAAAAAAATATATACTTCTATCTCCGAATTCAAAGATTCGTCGGAAAAGGCAGAACGATGCGAACAAGAAGCATTACAGTATCTCTATAATCAAGCGGAAAAAGCAATGAGAGATGCCGAAAAAGGTGTAGACTATCTTAATGCAGCAGAAAAATTTAAAGATATAATTGATTTTCAGGATTCTGCGTCAAAATCGCAGATATGCATGGAAAAAGCCGACATTTCTTTTAAAGATGATAAATATAAAAAGGCATTTAGTATTTTGCAAAATGAATATTTAAGAGAAGAAAATATTCGCAATGCACAAGAAATGTTTAGAGAACTTTCAGGTTGGAAAGATTCTGATGAACTTATAGAAAAATGTGAAAAACGTATTCTTGAAATGCAAAAAGAAAAGAGAAAGAAAATGATAATAAAAAAGTCTATTATTTCTTCTATTTTTTTAATAGTTTTAATTGCTGCTATTATCTACTGTGTTGTTTCTACAAAAAAGAAAGTGGAAACGTTTTCTAAATTTCCGGAAGAAGATAAAGTATGGGTATCATGTGGAGATTATAACACATTTGTTTTAAAATCTGATGGTACTGTTGTTGCAACAGGGGTTAATTTCAGTGGTCAATGTGATGTTTCAGGCTGGAAATATATTGTAGCAGTATCAGCAGGAAAGAGCCACACAGTCGGCTTAAAAGCCAATGGTACTGTTATTGCAACAGGGGGTAATGACCTTGGTCAATGTGATGTTTCAGATTGGAAGGATATTGTAGCAGTATCAGCAGGAAAGAGCCACACAGTCGGCTTAAAAGCCAATGGTACTGTTATTGCAACAGGGGGTAATGACCTTGGTCAATGTGATGTTTCAGATTGGAAGGATATTGTAGCAGTATCAGCAGGAGCTCGTCATACAATCGGCTTGAAATCTGATGGTACTGTTGTTACAACAGGGAATAATAACTATGGTCAGTGCGATGTTTCAGACTGGAAAGATATTGTAGCGATATCAGTAGGAGCTTGTCATACAGTCGGTTTGAAATCTGATGGTACTGTTGTTGCAACTGGATGTAATTATAATGATGAATGTGATGTTTCAGACTGGAGAGATATTGTAGCAGTATCAGCAGGAGGTCATAACACAGTAGGCTTGAAATCTGATGGTACTGTTGTTGCAACTGGACATAATTATGATGATGAATGTGATGTTTCAGACTGGGAAGATATTGTAGCAGTATCAGCAGGATATAATCACACAGTCGGTTTAAAATCCGATGGTACTGTTGTTGCAACAGGGGTTAATTACAGTGGTCAATGTGATGTTTCAGGCTGGAAAGATATTGGATTAAAGGAAAAAATAGAGGAGGAATAAAAAATAATGTCTAAATTTACTATTGAATGTCCGTCATGCGGAAGATACGTACAAGCAAGTGACAGTTTTTTTGCAAGCAAAAAAATCAACTGTACTTGTGGTTATACAATAAATGTACGCACAGACAGAATAACATCAAGAATATGTCCGCATTGCGGAAATAATGTACTTTTTGACCAGTCAAAGGGAGAAAAGGCTATTTGTCCGGTCTGCAAAGAAAAAATAAATACTTCTGACCAACTTTCATCAGTTGTAGAATTTCATTGTCCGTCCTGCTCATGTGGACTTTCAGCAGACAAAAGTGCCGTACAATATACTTGTCCACTCTGTAATACAATTATTGATGTACAGAAACAGATTGCAAAAGAAACTGAAAATAAAAAAGGGCTTGCAAGCGTTATAAAATATGAAGGTGATAATCAAACTTTTGTTTGGAAACATCCTATTGAAGATTTCAATCTTGGTTCACAGCTGATTGTACATGAATCACAAGAGGCAATTTTTTTCCGTGACGGTCAGGCTCTTGACCTTTTCCCGGCAGGACGCTATACTCTTAGTACACAAAATCTTCCTGCTTTGGAAAATTTATACCAATTACCCACAAATGCTGATACATTTTTTCATTCTGAAGTATACTTCATCAACAAAACTATACAAATGGGCATAAAGTGGGGAACGGATACAAAAGTACGTTTTTTTGACCCTGCAACAGGACTTCATCTTGAAATAGGTGCTTGTGGACAATTTAATCTTAAAGTGAGTGATTCACGCCGTCTGCTCATTAAACTTGTTGGTACAGCAAATGAATTTACACAAGAAGATATAATTGACAACGGTTATCAACTCAAGCCGACTATTGCAAAATTCAAGGCTCTCATAATGACAAAAGTAAAAAGCAATTTGGCACGTATTATCAAGGATAACAGTATAAATATTCTTGAAATTGATGAACATCTTGACACTATATCAATGCGGTTGCGTGATACTATCAATGAAAATTTAACAGATTATGGACTTGTTATGCCGGAATTTTTTGTAACAACAATAATGACTCCCGATGACGACCCGAATTTCAAACGTCTGAAACAACAACACGCTGATATGTTCCTGAGAGTGCGTGAAGAACAGATACGCAAAGCCGAGGCAATGGCAAGTGCAGAACGTCAGACTGTTGAAGCACAGACTGCCGCACGAATGAGAGTTATTGGTGCACAGGGAGAGGCTGAGGCATACAAAATTCAAGCCGCAGCAGAAGCAGAAGAAATGCGTATGAAAGGATATACATATCAACAGGAAACTGCCCGTCAAGTTGGACTTGGTGCAGTTCAGAACATGGGCGGAAGTTCAGGCGGCGGCTTTGGAGATATTGCCGGACTTGGCGTGTCGCTTGGTGCAATTGGCGGTGTTATGGGAATGACAAGAGAAGCACTGAATCCTGTTTTTGATAATGCAACATCTATTGGTAGCAGTATGAATAGTACCCTTTCAAATACATGGAATTGTTCATGCGGTAATAATGGAATCATCGGAAATTTTTGTAATAACTGCGGAGCAAGAAAGCCGACATCGCCTGAAACTTGGGATTGCTCCTGCGGCAATAAGGGAATTATCGGAAATTTTTGTAATAACTGTGGAGCAAGAAAACCAACACCGCCCGAAACTTGGGATTGTTCTTGCGGCAATAAGGGAATTATCGGAAATTTCTGTAATAATTGCGGAAAAAGGAAAGGTGAATAAAATATGAACAAGAGGCAAAAACAACTTTTAACTATTCTTATAATTGCTGCTGTTGTATTTACAATTTTTGCATTACTTATTCCTTTCCCGAAAGGCGGTGTATTCTGGATTGCTTTTACAGCAGAGATAATTGCACTTGCTTTGCAGATACCTTTTTTTAAGGCAGCATTTGATAATGAAAATGAACTGAAAAGTAAAGTTTTAGGTTTCCCGATATTTAGGGTAGGATATATTTATTTAGGTATTCAGACTGCTGTATCATTAGCATTATTTTCACTTGGATTTCTGCCGGGATTTCCGATATGGCTTGCAGCGGTGATATGTATTCTGCTGTTGGGAGGCGGTATAATTTGCGGTATTTCAGTTGATATTGCTCATGAAGAAATTGAACATATTGAAAAAAAAGATACTCATTTAATGCAAACACTTCGTGTTAAAGCAAAACAGTTGGTTAATTATACGGAAGATAATAATCTACGAAAAGAATTAGAAAAAATAGCGGAAAATTTGCAATTCAGTGACCCGATCAGCAACCCCGCAATTGCAGATTATGAAACAAAATTGCAACAAGCTTTTACAGCTCTCAAAGAAAGTGTTGAAAGTAATTCGGAACAAGCATTGGAACAATGCAAAAAATTTTCTGTTGCTTTGTATGAGCGAAATGAGGCTTGCAGAAATAATAAACATCAGTAAAAAATAAAGAAATATCCCATATGACAACGTTTTAAAATATAGTGCATAAATTTCAAAAAATAATTGCGATTTTGTGAATTTTGTGCTATACCATAAAGTTAATGGCATATTGGTCGATGTGAAAATTCAGATTTGCCGACAAGATGATTATCATAAAAGAACATTGTTCTATTGGGCAAAATCATATATTTATGGTTTTCAGAAGGGACAGATATATCAAAATCTGAAAAATACAATTGCTGTCACTTTGAAAGACACACATGAAATTTTTTCTAATAAATTTAGTATCTATAGCCTTGTACTGCTGAATTAGTAAATTTAATTATTTTACAAATAAAAAAGCCTATGAAGTCAAGTCGCTTCATGGGCTTTACTATGAAATTATGTTATCAATATACATCTCCATAAACGCTAAATGAGTATTTTCTTCTGAAAAATAATTCGAGGATTCTGTCAGAATCAAAGAGTCACGCATCGTCTCTATCACTTGAAAATGTGTATTTTCACAAAAAATATGCATTTTTTCAATCAGCAATAAAATTGCCATAAAAGTTATAGCTATGATTTTTTTTCATAATAATCATCCTTTCAAAATGTTTCTGAATATAAAGTGTCATAAAAAAAGCAATTTGTTGCATATGATGATTATTTTTGTCACAATAGATATATTTTAATTGGATTTTTAGTAAAAAATAACCAATTTTTTTAAATTTATTTGTTGTCAAATTAACTGATATGAGAATCTGTATTTTTCGCCTTTTTTTGGCGCATATACTCATAACATATTACCTCTTTTACGGCATTTTCAAATGCCAAGAAAAATTTAAACATCTTTGTTTTCGTGATTGATGTAAATCACATCAATCATTGCAGACTTGCCGAACTGATGAAAATACTGGAAGGGATAAGATGACAACACGCATGAAATCCGATTTTTCGGATTTTCTGATGAGTGGGAACAACGTAAGTTGTCAGAAATTGCTGAATCGTTTTAAAAAGTTATCTATTTATCAATAAAAAATGAATCTCCGCAAGATTAACTCCTGCGGAGATTTTTGATTTGCCCAAACTGCATTTTATCAGACAAAGATATACTGTTCCATATCTATTCGTCTATAATGCTGATTACACCTTGATGATACTTTTCAAGCTGGAGAATGTATTCGTCCAGTAACTCTGCCTTAGAGTTCTGGTTCAGGGTAGTTCCGACCGCCTTTGCCGAGGGATAAAGCAATACAGTAGGAGCAATAGTAGAAACAGCCCTGACGACGGTTTTGGCGTGTGCGAGCTTGGAAATTCCAAAACCTGCGATTGCTCCGGCAACAGGAATGGCATAATTCATAACCTCGCTGTAATCCTTCTTGGGTTGAATCTCACTAAAGCACATTTGCTCAAGTAATACCTCACGCACAAGCTGCCCCTTCTCAGGATTTTCATTGCAATACTGTATGAGCCATCTTCCGCTCTCCTCATATTCCGAATCCCAGTTTGCTGCAATATCTGTAAGTTGTAGCTTTGCAATATGGTATGAAAGTTTCTGATTTTTGGAAACCGCCATCAGTCTTCCCTTTAACTGGGTGATGAATTTTCCCCAGTACTTTTCAAAATCCTCTTTTGCATTGCCGCTCATATTACGTCTCCTTCCTGTTTAGTACATTAAGTTCAGTGTTCACTGAGCTTAATCTGAATTTTCTGTTTTCAATGTCGCTCATATCGTGACGAATATCACTTATTTTTTTCTCAATGTCAGCTTTTTTCTGATTTTCCTCAGCAATTTTTCTGTCCACTTCATTGCAGTATACTGCAAGATACCTGTCTATTTCGCTGCATATATCATTTTTCAGCGTATCACTGTATGAGTTCAGATTTTTCTCTGTCCTTACAACCACATTATTAAAATAGTTACGCAGGGGCGTATTTATTTTTTCCTTGGTTTTCGTTTTCACTGCGTCATAGTCGTTCATGAAGCTGCCGCCTATAAAACCAACGAAAGCTCCGAGCAGAGTTCCGATTCCGGGTACAATGGCGGATCCGATCAGTGCACCTGCTGCTAAGCCGCCCCCCATGGTACGGTTTTCTTTTTTGATTTGTTCCATCACATAGCTGCTCGCAGCGGAAAAATCAGATTTTCCAATTGCGGGCTTTGCCGGCGGAGAATAGTCCCTGCTGTTCAGTTCGACCTCAAGAATGTCCATATCCTGAAATAGATGCTCAAATGCAGTCCGAAATTTAAGCATTTCTTCTTCAAACGACTGGAAAAACTTTGTATAGCAATCTTCCGACAGTTTTGTCAGCCACTCGGCTTCCTCAGAACATTTGTCTGCAAGTGAAATATCAATAAAGTTACGCACAGCCTCTGATGTCACCGCACTATCAATCTCTTTTTCAATATTTGTCCGGCACGTTGCGGTTTTTTCATACATAAGATTTACCATATCCGTTCGGAGCGATTTGGCGGTATTATCAAAAGCAGTCAGCCGTTCTCTTTTCTGCTTATCAATAAACTCAGACAAATCAGCTTGTTTTGAGCGTTGCAGCAGTTCAAGCTCCTGCTTATGCGTCTTTGTCATTTCGTCCATCTGTGCAGAAATGGAATCATACATACTGTCAATCAGAGCAATCAGTTTTTTAGCCTGTACGAGCATTCGGTATTCACCGGTATAAGCAAGGATTTTTTCCTCATTTTGGTAGCTTTGCGCAAGCAACTCTGACGGCTGTGCGCTTCCGTTGTAATCGTCGATTACCTCTACTGAAACATAAGGCAGCACCAGCGGCGACTCAAGCCCGAAACTCTGTTTCAGCTTGACCTTGATATATTCAAGAACCCGCTTTCGTTCCTTTTCTTTGACCAGATCAATTTTTGTCACAACAAAAATACACTGCGGCAGAATATGCTCCAGATTGTTTTCTATGAAATTACAGAAGGATTCCGGCAGCGGTTTGTTCGCATCAATCAGAATGATTGACACATCGGAAAGTTCTGAAAGCGCCCTCCGGGTTACGTCCTCATGCCAGAGTTCAATTGCATTTGTACCCGGCGTATCAATAATGCGGAACTTCGACTTCAGCTGTTCAGACGGCAGACAGACCCTAACATTATTCAGGTGTCTTGCCTTGTCCGGATCTGTTGTATATTCCTCCAGACACGCTTTCAGTGCCTCAATTGTTTTAAAGGAGAACTCCTTATCCATACTATCATCATTATATTGCAGAAGAATGGCATAGTCAGGCGAATATTCAATAACAGTCGAGGCAACGGTCGTTCCCTGCAGCGAACAGGCACTCAAAAGTTCACTTCGCATCAGTGCATTTATAAATGTACTTTTTCCGGTCGAAAATTCACCGATAACACTTATATTGAGAAGCTTGTCATTCTGTTTTTTCCTTATTTTCTGAAGCTGTCTCTGAAAATCCGCTTTTACCGACTGATTCCACTGATATTTTTCAATGGTTTTTTCAGCGAAACTCAGATGACTGTTGAAATCTGCAATCTCTTCAAGATTATCATATGTAAAGAATTGGCTGTTATCTTGTTCTTTCTCCTTCATTAGTTTCCCCCTTACTCATTGATCAACTGGAAGATCAGTTTATCAAGCTTTACGCTTATATCTTTGATTTTGTCCTCACATCCTGCAATCATTTTTTCTTTCATTTCGATGTTCTTTTTACCTTTTTCCATTTCATCAATGATTAAATTGATCTGATTTTCTGTTTCCTTAATTTCAATATCCACTGCGCTGACAATCTGAGCGGATAACTCTGTAAATTTGTTTCCGATATTTTCTGCCAGCGCTGTGGAGCTTTCATCTGCATTTTTAGAAAGCTGATTAACAATATTTTCTGTTATATTTGCTTTCAGTTTCTTCATAGCTTTGGATTCACCTTTGAGCCAGTTGGAAACAAACGCAACTACAACGACACCGATCAATGTGACCGGATTGAACAGACCGAGCGCACCAAGTACCATACCGGCACCAATTTCAAAGGCAGCCGTTTTTGCAAGTTCCACACTAAGACCATTGACACCGCCCGAAAAAGCAAGTCCCACATCTCCGATAGCCAGTCCGCCAACTGCACCCACAACTCTTTGCCAGGTAGGAACGGTTTTGACCTTGTAACCTCCACCAGCGATTTCTATATTCACGGAATCAATCTGATTTAATATCTCTGTCAGGTCAGCTTCCACAGAACCCAAGATATCATTTGCCTTTTCGCTTATGATTGGTTCGAGCACGGTCTTGCGCCAATCCTGCTGATTTTCCTCTACCTGACTAATTACATATTCTGAAATCTCACGGATTACTTCACCCGCTTTTTTCTCTGACGGAATTGCACCCAGACTTGTCTGGGGAGTAAACTCATCTATCCAGATTGGAATGCTCTCTGTCAGGTTGGCGGTGTTCCTGTTAGACAAGCGTTTGAACTCTGGCTTGGTCTGCTCTATCTTCAGCATCAGACGGCTGTAGAGTTGATCCTTTTTGGCTTTGAGTTCTGAAAGCTTAGGCTGAATGCTTTCATATCGCTTCTTAACATCGTCAAGAGAGGAACCGAGCATACTCCGCTGCATGGGAATCACCTTGTACAGTGCTTCCTCATTCAGTATCCGCTTGAGTTCCTGTGCGGGTTGTGAAAGTTTTGCCTTGCCCTTCTGCTTGGTGAGAAATTCCGTAAGGCGATCTTCAAATTCCTTCATTCCCGAAGCATAATACATTTCAGCATTGTCGTCCATTTTTCCTTGTAGGGCATTCAGGGCAGATACATAGTAGATTTCGTTTTTGGAGCAGCCCTGCAACTTGATCTTAGCGAACTTTTTCATTGCTTCCTTTTCACGCTCACTTTTGATTAGGTCAAAACGATTGACAATAAAGAACGGATCTGTAAAGCCTTCTTTTTTCAGATTATTCTCAATAAACCGCATTTCCTCCTGAGAGCAAAGCTGTGTGGCATTCAGTACAAAGAGGATTGCATCCGCCTTGCTGAGGTAATCCATTGTAACCTTTGTTCTGGTTCTGTGCTCATTCAAACCGGGGGAATCTATGATTTCGACACCGTTTTTCAGGAGCGGAAGCGGCCAGAAAAGCTCCACCTTTTCATACGGGCTTTCCAGCAGCATTTCAGTAGGATCTTTATCAAAGGGAATCACTACATAATCTTCAATCTCATCATATGGAATTTCAAGCGGCGGAATATTCTGCATATTAAATTTGCTCATATGTGCCATTGCTTTTTCAGGAATGCCGGATGGAAGCTTCTCCGGGAGGGGATTGCGAAAATGAATGACCGCTTTTTTATCTTCACCCCATTTTACTTCATTGATAACAGCCGTGGTAGGAAGTGCGTAAGCAGGGAGTATCTCTTCTCCCAAAAACGAGTTGATAAAGGTAGACTTGCCATTCTTAAACGTACCCACTACCTGAATTTTAAATGTATCATTCTGCACTTTCATGCCAAGCTGTTTCAGATTTTCCTGAAACTGGTTCATATTCAACTCGGATATGACTTCAGCGGAATCATTGAGCATATCTGCAAGCTCAATCTGTCTCTCCTTAAACTTTGCATATTGATTATAATTTGTAGTTACCGGCATATGAATTAACCCCTTTATTTATATAGTTTGAAATTTTGTATATACATCTTGAAACTGTTTGAGCTGCTTATCCAATCTGGCAGCCTGCTCCGTATTCCCTGAAGCCATAGCACTCTTTTCGATAACATTTTCCTGTGAGGACATCCATGTCTTTTCTTTCTCGGCAGCAGAACGTATCATATCTTCATACACTGCCTTCAGCCGTTTTTCACTTCCGCTCATGGCATCATCAATAATAGTGGGAACAGCCTTTGCAATAGCCGCCTTAATGTCCGCCTGCTGTTTTTCAATCTTATTCTTAAAAATCTTTTCCGAGATAAGACCGACGCCTGTTCCAACACCCATAGTTGCAATCAGTGGCATAAAGCCAACAGACATACAAATTGCAGAGCCGGCAATACTCAGTACTGTTGTTCCCACACGCACCATATTCCTCTGCTTGCCCAGATCCTCAAATTCCAGATTGTTGCCTGCCGAAAACTGTTTGAACATCTCTTTATCTGAGATTGTATCTTTTTTAAACAGCACGTGCGTTTGAAAGCTTTTTTCCAGAGCATCGTTGAACCATTTCGCATCTTCAGAGACACGGCGGGACACTGTATTCTCTATGCTGACGGACATATTGGTTAGTTCTATTTTCAGTCTGTACGGATAATCCTCATTCCACCATTTCTGCGGACTGTTGCTATGAGATGCCTCATATTGCAGTCTTTCTGTAATCGAGTTTTTATAATCATCCGCTTTTTCCAGCATCAGAGAATAACATTCATTGCAACGCTCCATCATTTTCAGCTTTATATCGCCCCATGCAAGAACAGCCTGTGACAACTTCTGCTTTTTTTGCTGTATCAGCTTTTCTTGTTTATCGCTGTCCGCACTGAGGAGCAGTTTTTGCTCCTGCAACGAGGAAATCAGTTCATTCAGTACAGACAAGGTGCGTGCAATGATCCAGTCCTCTGTCAGTTTAACACGTTCCGGGGCGTTGATCCATGAAACTATTTCATCTCTGATTTTATCCATTCCCATGATGTCAGCATAGTGTTCGCTTCCAATTTCGGTCTGATACGGAATAAACATCGGGATATTCATTCCCCACGCCTTCAGCTTCTGGAAAATATAATTCATGACTTTTTCCCTCTGCTCCTGCGGTACATCATCAAGTTTAGTCACAATCATCATAATGAACGGCGTTTTTCTTGACAGAATACGCTGTTCTATGAATAGCTTTTCGCTCATACTGAGTGCCTGTGAAGCACTTATTGTAATGATTGCACCATCGCTGCCGAGCAGGGCATCGCCGATCAGCTTTGTTCTTTTTTCCTCAAGATCACCTGCACCGGGAGTATCAATGATTTCCACATTGTTTTCATAGAGCCAGTTGTGATTAACACCGGCAAGAATTGTACCCATCGGATCTCTGCCGGTGAAGTTCTCAGCAGTAAATCTTTCACATTCATTCAAAGGAAGGTTTTTTACTTTTTTGCCGTTCCTGTCGAATATGACCAGCATTTCTTTGGAATTATAACGGATTCTTGTCAGCATTGCTGTTGTGGGAAGATCGCCCACAGGCAGAAAGTCATTCTCTAAAAAAGCATTTATAAACGTACTTTTTCCTCTGCTGAACTCACCCACGACTGCAACTGAAAAGCGATTGCGTACAGCATCTTTGTAAATGTTATCAATCTGTTTAGCCACAGCGTTCTGATGCTCTGCGGTCAGCAGATTTATTGTTTCCCGCAGCAGACTGGTGATACGGTCATCTATACAGATAGGCACTGATACTTTAGGTCTTACAGATTTTTCATTTATGAAAACAGCCTCCGGTTTATCAGAGACATTGTTTTTGTTGTCCGGCTTCTGCACCTTTTTAGCGGTGACAGACTGCGGTGTCTGCTTAAAAAATTCAGTGTGATTTATCTTACTCATATTTCACCTCTTTGTGTTAATCTTTCAGAAAGGAATTTCAGGTAAAAATCCTGATCCAGCATTCGGTAAATTGGAAGTTGCGACGGTTCTATCAATAATCTCAGTAATGATTTCATATGCTGTTCATCCTGTTCGGAGTAATCGGAATCATACAGTAAATAAGCAATCAGCTTATCATAACACGAATTTAACTCATTTTGCAGTGTAAAATATTCCTTTTTTCCGTACTTTTTAATAGCCTCATGCCGGAAGTATCCAATGGGCTTTGAAAAATCTATTTTTCCAAAGGACGGCTCATATTTCAGATCTACAAATTTTACAGGTTTTATTTCCGGCAACTCTACCGTGACCGTAAACCGAACCGGATATACCAGTGTTTTATCCACAATACCTGTCGACTTGAATTTAAGATAAGGTATCATCATACAGAGATGCTCATTATGGATTTGCAGAATAGGATATCCGGCGGAGTATCCCATCGGCATCTTGCAATTGAGTACAAAGTCACTTGTTTTCAGATTTTTTATTACTTTCTTTATTGACATTATGTTTTCCATTGTGAAATGCTCCTTTAGCTACATACAAGCTATCATCTGACAGTTGCTGTCTTCCCATGCGTCCAAAAACGTATCCAGCGGTACCAGTTCCCCGCATCCGTCCGGAGTTCCCGAATCGTTCAGAATCACCATAGGATGATCCGGATCACTGTTGTCAATTCCGATGACCTCTACCGCATGATCGGCATTATCGCAGGGATCAAAAAGATCATTGGTTTCTCCTGACCATACCTCACCGGAATCCAATGAAACAATAACCTTTCCTCCGGAATCCAGGCAATCTCTGATATCATCAATATCATTATGAAAAGACATATGATTTTCAATTCCATAATGTTCAAGTACCTTGTTCATATTAAGGAAAGGCGTTCCGCCCTCCTCAGAAAACCAGCCGTTTTTTTCAGCAAGATCAGCAATTTCTTCGATATCCACATCTTGTCCGGTAAGTTCCTCAATGACGAATTTCTGTGAATACAGTGCACATCTCTGTGTATTTCCCTGGTACTCCCATTCCTTCATGGAGTGTGCAGGATCTCCCACAACATCATCAGGATCGGTGCTGTCGGGATTAAAATTACCATATGTATTTTCATAGGCTGCTTCGAGATTTCCCTCAACTGTCAGCAGTTCCAGTTCTCCGGTCACCGGATCAAATCCGTACATTTCGGCATAATCAAAGTTTCCGTCGCCGTCCTCATCAACCTGCACCACATATTGATCCGCAATTCCGTCCCCATCGGTATCAATGAGATGTTCTTCCATGAAACTGTCCGCTGCTCCATCGCCATCATAATCAACATATGTTTTGAAGGTATCAATTTCACCGTTTCCGTCGGAATCGTATGCTTTAGTCAGGACATCGAAAATGCCGTCGCCGTCAAGATCCGTAAACGTATCCTGCGAATCCATAATACCATCACGGTCATAGTCATGCGCACGAACAATAGTATCAATTACTCCGTCACCATCCGAATCTACCTGGGAAAGGAAAAAGTCATTGATACCATCGCCGTCTGTATCCCTGAGAATCGTATCAATCTCTCCATCATTGTCGGTATCAAGGTAAAATTCATCCGGTCTGCCGTCGCCGTCCGAATCAAAGCCAATGGCATCTTCAACACCATTGCCGTCAAGGTCGACAGCCTGTCCATTATCAAAGGAGACATCATCATCCATACTGTATCCGAAAAGATCGCTGACTGTATCAATCTCGCCGTCAAAATCAGCATCTGCAAATATGGTATCTGTATATCCATCACCATCGGTATCGACTTCAAATGTGTCAAGTACGCCATCGCCATTGGTATCGTACCCTATGCTATCTATTTGACCATCACCGTCTATATCTACTTCGAACCCACTGTCCGAAACTCCTGAATCACAGACCCCCGGATCATATTCATATCCATATTCACCCTCATAGCTTCCGTAGACATTGGTATCTGCTCTTCCATCACCGTCGCTGTCATAGATAATATCGGTAATACCATCACCGTTCAGATCCTGATAGATCGTTTCTATCATATTATTCTCATCTGCATCCACATGATAGCTGTCAATTAAGCCATCGCCGTTATGGTCATTCGCTATAAGGTCTATTGACCCGTTGCCGTCCGTGTCAATTAAAAACATATCCGGGAGTCCATCTCCGTTAAAATCGACCGATTCGGCATGAACATCGGGTATTCCGTCGCCGTTCAAATCAAAGTTCAGATCGTTTAAATCAAACATAGTGCAGCACTCCTTTGCAATTTGATTTTACATATACGAATTACATCACATACATTCTTTTCTATTCCTGCCAGGTCTTCGTTTTTCTTTGTTTTCAGATACTTCTTGTTCAAAATATTTTTCAAGTAAATTTCTGCACTGTCTATGCTTGCATTTTGTGATGATGCAGAAAAATTTGGAAAAATCCCTATTATAATACGGCAAACTTTAAAAGCCGTATTTTTGAGTTTTTTCAATGCAAAATAGGGCAAATCAGCGCTTGATTTTATCAAAATCGGAGGTTTTTTGAAATGAAACAATTGGAATTATCAGTCTGCCAAATTGTGATATAATATAAAAGGGAATATTACATCATTTTTCTCAAAACTTGAAATTTTACGAAAGTTTCTCAAAACGGCGTAGATTCGTATATATTTAGTTTTCAAGATACAGAATTGACAACGAATTACAACTAAAGGCACATATACATACTGTTCATCAGCCTGCGTTCATGGGAGTGATCAGGGTGAATATAACGGTTAAGTGTGAGGTTTACGCTGCTGTGACCGAGGACTACAGACAGCGTTTTCACATCGAAACCTTTTTCGGCACAATTTGTAGCGAATGTGTGACGAAGTTTGTGAAAGTTATGGTTTTCTATCTCAGCAGATTTAATCATCTTTTTATAACGATACTGCATAGTGCGAGGCTCGATAACCTTATCCGAACCCGACAGAATGAAAAAATCATCTTTGTTTCGGGACATTTTAAAATATTCCATAAGAAAATCAGGTATGGCTACGCTTCTGAATGATGTTTCTGACTTTGGAGTTGAGATTACTACTTTTGTTTTTCTGCTGCCATCAGGTAAACTAATACGCTGAACCGTTCTTCTGATATGCAAAATTTTATCATCAAAATCCACATCACTCCATTTCAAACCACAAAGTTCACCGATACGCAATCCCATAAAAAGAGAAATCAGAATCCCTAAAGCTGTAACGGACATATTATTTCGGAGATAAGAAATAAGCCTTTTCTGCTCTGTATCGCTAATTTTTCTGATTTGTTTCTTTTCAGTTTTTGGAAGTACAACATTTTTCAGCGATAGTTTAAATCCATATTCTTCCTGAGCATATTTCAACATAGACTTAAAAACCGTAAAAATATCTCTTACATAGCTTGCAGAAAGTCCTTCTGCAAGTTTCTTGTTTATAAATTCATTTATTATACCTGCTGACAAGTCAGCGCATGGAATATCGGCAAATACAGGTAATATATGTTTTTCAAACTTCGCTTTATAGTTTGCAAAAGTAGACTCCTTAACACGGTTCACAACAGCATTGAGCCATTCCTCATAGACCTTACCAATAGTTACATATCTGTCTGAAAGATAGCGTGAAGCGACCTCACGTCCAATCAGCACCTTACATTCGGCTTCGTCATAAGTCCTGCCATAGACATATTGATACTGTGCCTTACCATTGTCATCGTATCCTACAATGAATTTACCCATGTACCGTCCGTCTTTACGTTTTGTTATATTTACACTAATTTTATACATTATGTACCCCTCCCAACCGGTTAATTATGTGTAAATTGCACATATCTGCTATTTTGAATTTGTATAAACTGCTGATTTTCTATATTTTAGTTGAAATTTGACGAAAATTCATGTATAATGTAAATATTATAAGAATGTTATAATTGCATATAGCTTTAATAGAATACCATTGTTTTCGTAAAATTTCAAGTTTCAAGTAATCAGTTCAGTTGAATTATAAATGTTCGATGCGCTTAATATGTGAAAAAAGCTCTTTACGGTGTCTGATAACAGATAATCGTAAAGAGCTTTTATATTTTATAGACAGCTATCTCGGACACTTTGTTCAGCTCCGCACAACAACAGTCAGTTACAAGAATCACAAAACAATAAAGCATGATGGAGCAGTCGTTATATCATAGTAAACGTAATAGCAGCGGCTTTGTTGCAAATCTCAGTTATAGGCTGCTCGATGAACCTCAAACAAGGTGGCACTATTTTTGTATCATAATCGTCTGTTAATCGCAATTTTGTGGTGTTCATCAGGTGTAATAATGGGTTTGACAAGTTAAGTATATATTTCAAAAAATGCAACATCAGTTTCAGGAGTATTTAATATATTGAACCTTTGAAACAATGATAAATAGAATTTCAATTCAGTTCCTTTATTACGTTATTCTGCTAATGACATAGGAATATACTCATTTAAAAATTACTGTACTATGCTGTTAGTGGAGGAATATTGATTTGAGTAATAAATACTTAAAATAAGGCAATTTCAGCACAATATATCAAGACTATTTTAATTAAATAAAATTATAAAAAGGTGTTAATCGATTCACAACATCTCAAATTTTTTTAACTTACAATATATAATTTTGGATATACTATTTGTATATATAAGTGCTTTTTAGTAGATAATTGAAATATATTTTAATTTAACGGGCTGATTTTGATATATTTATTTTACTTTTCATCTGATTTGTGAAATATTAACTTTTTTTTTTTTTTTTTTTTAGGCATTTATACAAAATAACAACAAAACTCTTGACAGAATAAAAACAGCGTGATATAATCAAAATCGGAAACTGAGGCAACTCATGATTTGAAATTATACGCAAAGGAGAAAAGTTATGACTGAAAAAGAGTTGCGTCATTTGAAACGTGCGGAATTGTTGGAAATTCTGTTCTATTTACAGAAGGAGAATGAAACATTGAAAACTGAACTGAAAACGCTGAAACAAGGTTCGACAGAAAATGTTTTTACTCCTGAAATTTTAGAACAGTTAAAGTCAACAATCCGTGAAACTATACAAGAAATCAATGGTGATAAGCCATGATTGATAAAAATAATTTACCAACGGCGGAGCAGTACTCTAAAGAGTTACAGCGTATCCGTTACAAAAAAGACTACCGGAAGATGCTCGCAAACACGATTTCTTCACTGATTGTTGTTGCGGCAATTGCAGTGTTGATTTCAATGTTGTTTTTGCCCGTTTTGCGTGTCACAGGTACAAGTATGACACCGACACTGATGAATGACGAACTTGTGATTTGCAGCAAACGGAGCAATTTCAAAAGCGGTGACGTTGTGGCGTTTTACTTCAACAATAAGATTCTTCTCAAGCGTGTAATCGGCACTGCCGGAGATGTGATTGATGTCACGGAGGACGGTTTTGTGTACGTCAACGGCGAAATGCTTGACGAACCGTATGTTTCCGAACACGCTTTCGGTGAATGTGATATTGAATTGCCGTATCAGGTACCCGAAAACAGAATTTTCGTTATGGGCGACCACCGTGCAACTTCGGTTGACAGCCGTTCAAGCACAATCGGGTGCATTGCTGATGAGTACATCATCGGCAGGGTTATTTTAAGAATTTACCCATTTAAGAATATCAAAATATTTTAGTTAGTTAATTAAAAAACATATTATATCCAATGACAATTATTAAATCAAAACAGGGGGTGTGATCTGTGAAAAATTTTCAGACTGTTGTACAGGAATTATTGCATAATCATGAACGTCAGAGGCGGTATGTCGCTTTTGTAACGGCGTTATGCATGATTATGGCGTTTACAGTTTCTATTATTTTGATTGAACCGGCAGAAAGTATGACCGGTGAACTTGCTTGCAATATGAGTCAACATATTCATACAAATGAATGCCGTACTTTAACTTGTGATCTGGAAGAAGGAGCAGAACATACTCATACTGACCAGTGCTGGGAAATTACTTGTGGCAAAGAAGAACATACTCATTCTGAAAATTGCTATATTCATGAAGATGAACAAGCTGCAGAGATAATGCAGATTAACGAACCTGCAATTTTTGATGAACCTATGGCAATAGCTGATGATGTTCCTGAAAATGAATCTTCATCACAAAATGATGAGGCAGACATTGCACCACAAGCAGATACACCGGCTGAAAAGTTTCAAGATTTGTCTGCACATCCGGATTGGGTTAAGAGTGTTACCGCCGAAGTCTTGAATGAGAGTACAGAAAATGATATTAAAAAATATACTGTAAAATTTAATATCAATTACTTTATCAGTCCGAAAGACACGAAAACATTTTTCAGAGATGCTAATAACCATACTTTGAAATTTAACCTTAGTGAAATTTCAGGAACAGGTTTGGAATTTAGCATAGATTCCGATCAAAGTGGCATAGTTTGTGGTTCAACAGGAGTTGCCATTGGCACATTTAAAATGACAGAAGAGGGAGAAGTAACAATTACTTTTGATGAATCTTTCGTTAATGTTGCTGATGATGGCATTGACGGTTACTTCTATTTTCAGGCAGATGCTACAGGCGGAGATGGCAAAGATGCAGATGTTGATGTTTTCGGTCAGACAGTAACAATTCCATTTGAACGTAAAGATAAGCCCGAAGATTTGAGTATAACTAAAAAATACAATGAAGATTTTACTTATGAAAATGGCGAGGCTTCCTTTAATGTTCAGATTTCTTCTAAGAATGGCGTTGATGATGATCCTTTAATTATCACAGACGTACTTTCAGGAGATTTTGAATTTGATGGATTGACTGAAGGAAAAGTAGTAACTTTGACTGGAACAATCAATAATGAACGTGGTGAATCAGGAAATACTTCCCCTAATATTGTGAAAGCAACAGTTCATTATAATGAAGCTGGTGAATTACAACTTGAAATTGATAATTCAGATAAATCTCTTTCAAATGGTTTTTCATATACATGGAATTGTCCTGTAAAGCTGAAAGAAGACAGCGAAGATAATACTGAAGTAAAAGCAAGCAATACCGCAAATGCAAGTTGCGGAAATGTTAAGGCAGGTCCAGCAAATGCAGAATTTACTGAAAAACTCACGCCGGGTATGTCCAAAAGCGGAACATACAATTCAAAAGAAGATACAATTGACTGGGTAATTGTTGTGGAAAATCCGCAAGGCGTTGATTTGAATGGGTCAATTATTTCAGATGATTATCTGAGCGAGGCTTCTGCTGATTCTTTGAAACTTTGTTATGTTACAAAAGATGCAGAGAATAAAGATGTTCAACATGAAGATTCTGTTACATTAACAGGCGGTTCTTATGTCTTTCCGAGTGGTTCAGTAAATACAAGATACGAGTTACATTATTCAACAAGTGCAAAGGATTTTTATGGTAAAACCGTGCACAATGACGCTCATTTCGCATGGTGGGGCGATGAAAGCGAAGATAGTGCTGATGTAGACGTTCCCAAACAGCAGGAAGTACAGAAAACCGGTCTGTTTGACGGTGAGTATATTGAATGGACGATTACTATTCAAAATCCATATAGACGTGACCTGAAAGGTTTTACAATTTCTGACCAAATGCTGAATAGCGGAAATGGAGAAGTTAGTGATGTTAAGCTGAACAATGAGGCTATATCTCTTACTGATGGCGTTTATACTTTCGGTAAAAATTCAATAGAAGAAAAATATACTCTGACATACAAAACAAAAGTTAATGATGGTCAAAAGGGTACATCTCTTACAAATAAGGCTGAACTGAAAAACGGCGAAATTGTTGTTGATGATGCAACTACTACTGTGCAGATTCCTGAAAAAAATCAGACACTTAATAAATCAGTTAGCAGTAATATCAAAGATGGCAAAATTAAATGGACACTTACAATTTCAAATCCCTATGGAGATGATTTAAGTACCAATAATTTAAGTGTAACAGATGACTTTTTCGGTACTGATAAGGCAAAAAATCTCACTGTAAAGGGCGCAGATGGTGAAGCTTTAAGTGATTCAGATTATCAGATTAGTGGAACAACACTGACTTTTACAACTTCACAGACACAAAAATATTACTATATTGAATATGAAACAGATATTGCATCATGTGAAAAAGGGAAAATCCTTAGTAATACTGCAAATATTCAAGGTCAAGAGGGCGTTACTCAGAGTTTCACTGTTCCGAACGATTTCTATAGCTTAGAGAAAAAAGGTACACATGATTCAAAGACAGATATTATTACATGGACAGTTACTATTAAAAATGAATATGGGCTGAATTTGGCAGGAAAAAAACTGACAGATAGTTATCTAAAAACAGGCAAATATGATACTTTAGAAGTGGTAGATGCCATTTGGAATAAATTAGAACAAGGCACTGATTATACTGTTAGTGATGAAGGAATTACATTTGCAGGAAATAAAGAATTTCGTTCTACTTCTTACACATTCACCTATACAACAAGGGTTGTTAATGGTGAAAATGGTAAACGTCCGTTGCAAGTTTACAACAAGGCAGAATTTGAGGACAAAAAAGCAGAATTTACTGTAACTCCACCTGCACAGAGAAATACTTTAACGAAATCATCCGGCACAATAGAATCAGAAAATGGCAACAAGGTAACAATCAATTGGACGGCAAAGCACGGCACTGTTGAGGGAGAATTAGTTAATCAGACATTTACAGATACGCTTTCTACCGGTTCTGATATTCAAGGTGAAACAACTATTGACAACTTGAAACATTACATGACAAGTACCCAGCTTGAAGGAATCAGTATTTCGGCAACAGATGCAGATGGCAATAAGGTAGAAATTAGTAAAGACAATGATTATTCAATTACAGGTACAGGTACAGACGAAAACGGAAATTACACAGGCTTTACAATTGAATGGAAAAGCACTGATAATGTAAAGAAAATCACCGATTTCACGGTTACTTATTCTACTACAGGTGAAGGCATAGAAAATTTAAGTGGTTCTGATTTCAAGACCGGCGACAAGTTGCTGTTCAAGAATAAAATTTCAGGAAACGGCAAGTCCGCTGAAGCACAAACTCCTGTTGAAAAGAAAAAAGGAATTGTCAAGAAAGGTAAGACTGCTTCCGATGAATGGACAACAGGCGTTGCTAACTGGAGTATAAATGAAGGAGCTTCTAACCAACTTAAAAAAGATGAAACAGGTAATTATAAATTAAGTTGGCAGTTAGTGGTCAACGGCGGGCATAATTACTCCAGTGATAAAGAAATCACAATTACAGATACTCTGCCCGAGGGCATAGAACTGCAAAGTGCTAAGTTTGTTGAATCTGGTACTGGAAATATTTTGATAAAAGAAAATAGTGTTGGTTGTGGTTTTACTGAACACACACATAGTGACAGTTGTTATGCTGATGAAAACAAAAAAGATCCAATTTGTGGCATGACAGAGCATACACATACAGAAGAATGTTATGTAACTTGTGGTAAATTGGAGCATACACATACAGATTCTTGCTATAAAGACGGAAATAAAAGTGGTGAATTAGTTTGTAAAAAAGAAGAACACAAACATGATGCTAACTGCCGTAATTGGGATAGTATAGCATATATCGAACAAACAGAACAAGGTTTAACGTTCCATATACCCGCTTCGGTTCATAATGGAAACGCTTTCACGATTGAGTATGAATGTTATGTTTCTTCTGCGGATATGACACGTCTGCTTATAGCAAATAACGGTGTTGTCACGTTTGATAATACAGCTAAAATTGGTGAAGAAACATCAAAGCAAACACAATCCGTAGAGGGTAAAGTTAAAGACCTTTCAAAATCTGTTTCACCTGAGGGAGCATGGGGATCTGCAAGTACTAATTATAATGTAGAATTGCTTGAAAATAACAGGTTATGCTATACATTAGACATCAACCCTTATGAAAGAAAGCTCGACAGCGACGGCGATGGAATGATTACTGTCATTGACAGTATGAATAATGGCGGAGTAGGTCAAGTGGTACCTACATTAGATGTTTCCAGCCTGAAAATATATCAGGTCAAAGAAGATGGTACATTGGTTCAATTGTCCTCTGATTTGTACACAATGGATTATAAAGTGAAAGATGCCGACAAAAATGTCGGTTCTAAAATATGTGATATGACATTAAAGTTACCTGATAAAATGCATTTGCAAATTGAGTATACTTATAATGTTGAACTTGCTCCAAACAGTGCTTGGTCTTCATCAAATTGTGGAAATAGTGTGGAAATCGTAGATTCAAAAAATTCTATAGAAGTTGGTAGTGGCTATATTTATAAATTTAAGGAATCTACAGCCGGAGCAGGTGCTGTTACAGGAAGTAACATATTAGTAGAAAAAATTCGAGAAGGACATTATGAGGTTAAAATTAACGGTGCTGAATTTACGCTTGCGAGATGGAATAGCAGTAATAACAAATGGGAATATGTAAAAGAAGTAACAACTAAAGATGATTTAACTGAAATAACTTTTAGTGAAAATGAAAAAGATGCCAAAAAATATACAACATATGGTTCTGGTGTCTTTGCATTGCCTGATTTGAGTAACTATTCAGGATATTATCAGTTGCATGAAGTTGATGTTCCTGTTGGTTACTATGCAGATGAAAATGACAAATATTTCTACTTTGTGACTGACCCAGCTCCGGAAGAAACAGTAACACCTCCTGATGTTCCGTTAATTCACGAAATTCAGAATGATTCTCTGACTATCAGCAATAAAAAGCGTGAAATTTCTGTTGAGAAGTCGTGGGAGAATGAGCCAAATATAATGGTAAGACCGGACAGTGTTCAGGTTCAGCTCTATCAATCTAATTCTTTGCCAAGTGTACCGACGGGCTATCATAAAGTTACTGTTAATGTGACAGATATTGATTCAAACCACCCAGGAACAAAACAAGTAATTTTCGCAGTAAAAGACGGCGAGGGCTGTACAATTACTTTATCAGGTGAAACAACTAATGTATCTTTTAAATATAATGATATGTGGACAAAATCATGTAACATTGAGTTAGATCCTTTCACACCAGATGAAACAACAAAAGAAGTAGTAAAAAATATTGAAATAGAAACTGATAGAAACATAGAATCTATCGACATAATAAAGGGCGGCGAAAAAATCGAGGGTGATACCATACAATATGAAAATCCCTTAGATGCGGAAAAAGTCGGTGACCCTGTTACCCTTGATGATTCAAACAGCTGGAGATATTCGTGGACAGAGGGGCTTGAAGACGGTGCTTACTACTACATTGAGGAACTTAACCCCGACAGCAACTATAAAGTATCGTATGCAGGAAACGGCATTCAAAACGGTACAATTCACGTCACAAATACCTATGTCAATATCGAAAAGATTTCTGTCGGTGCGGAAAAATCGTGGACTGACGGTTATGACCAGCCAATTGACCCGCCGGAAGATGCAGTTCAGGTTGATGTATGGCGTTCGATATCAAAGCACCCCGAAAGTAACAAACCGGGCGAAACGGAAGAACCCACAGACCCAACGCCGACAGGCGAAAAGACAGTTACATTTATGGTTGTTGATAGTAAAAATGAAAGTTATAATGTAACAAGAACATTTAATGTTCCGGTTAATACAACTATAAACCTGAAAATGACATCTATATCATTATTTAAGAGCAATGTTATTGTTAAAATTAATGATGAAGAACTTGATTCTAATTTTTATAATGTTGAAGACGGAGATATGGCTGGAACAAGAGGAACACTTTCATTCTCATATAAAGTAACTGATGATACAACAATTGTTATTACTCATAATAATGGTTGGATGGATCATGACTATAAGTTATACTTAAATGATAAAGAATTGACGGAATCAGGAAGTAGCGGTGAAACTGGTGGTGAATCAGGTGGTGAAGAAACTATTCCTGAATATGTAACAGTAACATTTGATATTAGATTAGGAACTAATCCTGAAGATAGTAGCCAATATTTCACCTCTAAGTACTTAGTAAAAAGTAATTCTGAAATTTATGTGAATTTATTGGATGAATATGGTGGACATTTGTATCAATATCAGTTAAATATTGAAAAAGATGGTTCAAGTTATACAGATTTTTATGATAATAATTATTCAGCTAAGTTACCAGTTGGAACAAGTGACATAACATATACAATAACTAAAAATCCTAATAAAAATCCTGTTACTAAGGGATTGGAAGTGTATGATTCAACCAAAACACAAATATCACCAATTTCCGCCACATCACTTGTAAGCACCTATGCGAATATTGCCACGAGAGCCGGCAGCGGAATCACCGAAAACACAACGCCATACAATCCTGATGACGAATATATGGGTACGTTGACATTAAATTCCGCTAACAGTTGGAAAGACACTTTGCGAAATCTGCCTGCAACAGATAAGGACGGCAACCGTTATTATTACTATTGCGTTGAACACCCGACAGATGATTACAGCGTGATTTACGAGAATAACAACATCTATGACGATAACGGCACTGTCAAAATCACTAACAAGCAGGCGACTGTTCCGAAAGGTAATCTGAATGTTACCAAAAAGTGGGAAGATTCTGACGGCAAAGAAAGCATTCCGACAAATGGAAAAGTTACACTGCAACTCTGGCGAAAAGCTGATACTTCCGGCGGTTCAGGTGCTAAACCTGACGAAGAAACAACAGCAATGACATTTAGCGATACGGCAGTAAATGTTCCGATTCCCGAAAAATTCCAAAGTAAGGATATTTCGGAAATTACAGTGACATTTGAGGGCAACGTTCCGAGTGAATTTAATGTAAGTTACGACTACACCGAAGAAACGGCGACGGCTTCAATCATAATGCCGATTGCGAATGCAAACGGTAATACATGGACAGATACGCCTACCGGAAAAGTGAAAAATATACACTTCACCGGAACGGGATTAGACAAAATTAAAAGTGTTGCTGTTGGCTATGCGGACAATTCCAATTATACCGTCAAAGCCGCAATTGAACCGGATCAAGTCGGAGAAGTCAAAATCATGGCAATGGGTGATTCTATTACAGATGGATATATCAATGGGGATAATGGTTATAGAAAATATATGTACAATATATTAACGAAAGCCGGCTATAAAATTGATATGGTTGGCAGAAAAAATAATGACTTACAACGTACTTATACTGACAATGGTGAAACATTTAGTTATGATCCGGCACATGAAGGATATTCAACTTATTCTATTAAATCCTACAATAATCCGCAAAACCGCACAGGATTATATGAAACATTGGAGAATGAAAATGCAGTAGACAATGCTAAAGGAAAAGCATTTGATGTAAATCAACCGGACATAGTTCTGTTAATGATTGGTACAAATGATATTTTAGATGGGCATGATACTGCAACGAGTGAATCCATTAAAGACCGTTTACAAGAATTGGTAACATATATTTTCAACCATGTACCAGATGTTCACTTGTATATTGCAAGTCCGCCTCCTCTTTCTGAAAAATCTACTTTCTTTAATGTACAGGGTGGATATGGCGGAGCAATTACACAAGCCAAAATTGACAAGAATCAGACGGACTATAATACAGCAATTCAAGAAATTGTAGCTTCTGAAATGGCAAAAGGCAATTATTGTAAATATGTTGATATGTATTCAACATTTCTCAATGACAGTCGAGGATTTGAAGCATTGTTGACAGGTAATGGTGATTATTGCCACCCCAACGAAACAGGCTACAAGCTTATGGGTGAAAAATGGGCAGAAGTGCTTAAAAATGATTTACAGACAACGGCAATTCGCAACAAAGCGGTAACGCCTATGGCAATTGCTACGGATATGACTAAATCGGTTCACATAATTCCGGAAGGTGCAACGCTTGTAGAGGAATTTGAACTGACACAAACACCCGGCTGGACGAAAGAGTTTTCAAATTTGCCGGTGACAGATCCCGACGGAAACCCCTATGTTTACTATATTAAGGAAACCGACGGAACAACAGGCTATACCGTCACCTATGAGGATGGCGTTAAACTGGTGGAAGGTGACACAGCAGAAATTGTTGTCACGAACACCAAAAAAGAATCAAGCACAACCACGATGCCCTCGACGGGCGGAAACGGTGCAAGGAAATACTACACGGTCGGCGGAATGCTGTTGATGCTGTCGGCGTGTGGCTGGGCAATGCGCCGCAGAAAGCGGGTGATACCGCATTGATACCCGTCGGAAAGCCCGAAACGAACGCAAACAAACGGTGTGCAGACCGAAACGGCCGGTGCATTCACTGCACAGAATGCACAAAATATTGATTAAAAAAGGAGAATTATTATGAAAAACTTCAAGAAAATCGCATCCGCAATCGCTGCCCTCTCGCTCGCTGCGTGCGTAGCAGTCCCGATGTCCGCTAATTTGATGGCAAATGCGGCAATAACAATCACTCCGGCTACAAGTGATACTGCCACAACACACACATACACCGCTTATAAAATTTTTGAAGGTACTCTTTCTGGTGGAACTTTGACGGATGTTAAGTGGGCTACTGCTGGTAACACTATCAATTTCCTGAAAGCCATTCAGGACATAGAAGTTAGTGGAGATCCCAATCCCATTAAACCTTTTTCAGGAAAGAACACTGCTGCTGAAATTGCAAAAGTTCTTTCTGATGCAGCCACTGGTGTATATAAGGAAAGTGATGTAGAAAGTAAGGGCGATTTCAGAAAACAGACAATGGACATGGAGATAACCAAGAAATTTGCTGATGTTGTTGCAGCTAATATTAGTGCATTTACAACTCAAGCAACGGCTACGAGTGGTGCTGACAATAAGTATACCATTGATGTCGCTACTACTGGAGCAGGTTACTACTTAATTCAGGATAGTGCAGCACCAAGCGGAACTGGTAGTAGCAATAATGGTGCAATGACAAGATATATCCTCGAAGTTCTTGACCCTTCTGCAACTCTTGACATAACTGCTAAAGCTGCTGCACCTACTGTTGATAAGCAGGTTCTCGACAATGATACAGCTGAAAGTATTACAGACAAAACAGGAGGTACTGCATATGATGCAAGTGCTGGTGGAGTTTGGGGCGAAACAGCTGATCATGCTATCAATGAGTCATTCCAGTTCAAACTGACAGCAACACTCGCTGCTGATGACAATTATGATGCGTATGAAAAGTATACTGTTAGATTCAGCGATGTTATGTCGACAGGTGTGACGTTTGACAGCATAGAATCTGTTAAATTAACTTGTGGTACTTCTTCGGTTAGTTGGAGTGCAGATGATGTTAGCACTAAATATACAACTGATTTCACTGCATGGGATTCAACACCTTACGATGGTAACGGAACAAAAGCATGGACTTTGACGATTGATGACCTGAAAAATATTGATGGGTTTACATGGAGTACAGAACAAGATGTTACTATTGAGGTTATCTACAACGCACATTTGAATGCTCAGGCAAAAGCAAACAATGCAAGCGGTGCTACCACCAATGAAAACACAGTGGGACTTCAGTATTCCAATAATCCGAATGCTTCCGGTTCAGGTGATGATTTTGAAGATAATCACGGTGATACACCTAAAGATAGTGTATGGGTGTTCACCTATGAATCAGACAACAGCAAGGTTCAGCCTGATACTGGTGAATCAACTAAGCCCCTTACAGGTGCAGTGTTTGAACTGTATAAAGGAAATGACACATCTGGTACTCTCATGAAATTTTACACAGAAGAAATTGATGGCACTACTTATTACATTCCTTACGATGGAACAGTAACTGTGGAAGGTAAAACTGGTAGTTCTGATGTTGCAGCAAATCAGGGTACAGGAAACAACGAGTTCAAGTTCAAGGGTCTTGACACAGGTACTTACACACTGCACGAGAAAACAACGCCTAACGGATTCAACACTTGCCCTGATACTACATTCACAATCACAGCAACACACAAGGAGAATGGAGCAAGTGACACAACAAAGAATAATGTTACGTTGAGTGCAAAAAATGGTGAGGCTAATTATAGTTTGACTAATAATACAGTTCTCAACCAGAAGGGTGCAACACTCCCCAGCACCGGCGGTATCGGTACGACACTGTTCTATCTCGGCGGTGGTGCGTTGGTTGCAGTTGCCGGCGTAATGCTCATCACTAAGAAGAGAATGACAAAAGAATAATTCGCAGATGACTATGAATGAAGAAACGTAAGTTCTCGTTTTCGACGTTCTTTCTGACGGCGGTTCTGATGGTGGGGTTGGGCATTATGCTTTACCCCACTGTCAGCGATTGGTGGAACTCGCACACGCAGAGCCGTGCCGTGGCAAGCTATGATAAAGTCGTTGCGGAGTTGGACGACGGCAAGGCGGAGGAATTACTCGCAGAGGCTCACGACTACAATAATAAGCTGGCGGATGTATATGCACCGCTGTCCAACCCCGACGAAGTCCCGAACTATGAAAAAATTTTAGATATAACTGGTACTGGAATTATGGGCTATATTACCATTCCGGTTATACAAGTAGAATTGCCGATTTACCACGGCACAAGTGAGGGCGTTTTGAACATCGCCGCAGGGCACTTGAAGGGAAGTTCTTTTCCGGTTGGCGGAGAAAATACGCACGCTGTTATTTCTGCACACCGTGGCTTACCGTCCGCAAGACTTTTCACCGATTTAGACCAACTTGTAACAGGCGACGTGTTCACGGTGACGGTGCTTGACCAGATTTTCACCTATGAAGTTGAGGAAATTTTAATCGTTCTGCCGGAAGAAGTGGACAAATTGGCGATAGTTCCGCAAAAAGACTACGTTACACTGATGACCTGCACGCCCTACGGAATCAACACACATAGGCTTTTAATCAGGGCACACCGAATCGAAACGATTTACGCCCGAACGGTTTTGGTGTCGGCAGATGCAATTCAGCTTGACCCGATGCTTGTTGTTCCTGTAATCGCCGCACCGTTGGTGATTGGTCTGATAGCGTTCTGGTTCGCATCAGGTGGCAAAAAATCGAGAAATATCCCATATGACGACGTTTTGTCTATATTGAAAAAATAAGGCTGTAAGTGCAATGCTTACAGCCTTTATGCAAAATGCTGAAAAGAATCGTAAATACGTTAAATGACGTATTTACGGATTTTTATTTTCACAAAAAATGCTGATTTTGCAGTTTTATAAAAATACAACAATGCAACAAGCCGTTTCCAAAACAAATAAAATCTTCAAATATGTATCATTATTTCGATAAGATAGTTTCCAGCTTTTTCAGAATTTTTTTTATTTTTTATTTAAGTAAAAGAAAAAAACAATTCAGGCATATTGACGACAGAGAATAAATATTATATAATTAAAATAAGGATAACATATAATTTTATCAAGTGAAAGAAGTGTATAAAAAATGAATAATTATGTATCAGCGTCTGTACTGAGTGCAGATATGCTCAACTTTGAAAAAGAGATTAAGAGGCTTGAAAAAAACGGTATTGAAATGATTCACTTTGACGTTATGGACGGTGTATTCGTAAATAATATAACGTTTGGTTTGCCTGTTCTTGAAAAAATGCATGAAAAGACAAATCTTATTCTTGATGTACATCTTATGATTACAGACCCTTTAAAATATGTAAAGCGTTTTGCAGAAAGCGGAGCGGACATTATTTCTTTTCACCTTGAAAGTGAAAGCGACACAATGGAGACAATCAATGCAATAAGGGAAAGCGGTGTAAAAACAGCTCTTGCAGTCAAGCCGGCAACTCCTGCTGAAGCCGTTTATGAATATATGCCTTATCTTGACATGATTCTTGTAATGACTGTAGAACCGGGGTTCGGCGGACAGAAATTTATGGACATGAGTGAAAAAATCAGGAAAATCCGCAGATATGCCGACGAAAACAGTTATGATATTGATATAGAAGTTGACGGCGGTATAAATGACGTTACGGCACGAATTGTAAAGAAAGCAGGAGCGAATGTGCTTGTTTCGGGCAGTTGCCTTTTTAAGTCCGAAAACATGAAAGATACCGCAGATAAATTAAGGTCAAAAATATGATGAAAACAAAAAGACGGATTATATAAAAATAAATAAAAAAATATAAATAGATTTCAATAGGAGAGAACTTAATGAAATTAAAGAACAAAGGAAGGAAAATTTACAAGACAAAAGAAAAAAACTATTACGGAAAAAGCCCGGCAGGGAAATTTTTTTCTGCACTTCTTTCAATTCTGCTAATCGGCGGAATAGGTTTTATAGGGTACAGCGTTGCAGGCCCTATGATTAACTATACAAGAAAACAGGGTGACGAAGAACCGCAGGAATCCGAAACAACAGTACCTGAAGAAATATCTACCGAAACACAGACAGAAAACAGTGACGTTTCAACGGTTTATGAAAATAAGGACAAAATATACAAGGCGTTTTTTTTAAGTGAGTATGATATGTCAAGTACCGAATCAATAAAGACGGCAATTGAACGTATACCGCAGGAGCAGGGAATTGAATATATTGAAGTCCCTCTTAAACTGAAAAACGGCAAGCTTACTTATGAATCATCTGTACAGGAAATTATTGATTCAGATATTGTACAGCCTGAAATTACTTTGCAGGAAATAGCCCGTACAATAAGAAAAGAGGGATATACGCCATCTGCACATATAAGCGTTTTTGCAGACAGTACAATTCCGAAAATATATCCTCAGTATAGTTATATGATAGCGGAAACTCTTTATGCATGGCAGGATAAAAATGCGGATTTATGGGCATCTCCTTTTTCTTCGGGTTACAATGATTATCTGACATTTATTGCAGATGAAATTTCAGGTGCAGGGTTTAAAAAAATAATCTGTTCAGACTTGTCTTTTCCTGAATTTACTGACAGAGATATTCAGGAAATCAATGATGAACGCCTTGAAAGTGAAAGCAGGTATACATATCTTGCTGATACTGCAAATGCCTTGTATGAAACGATAACTTCAAATAATTCCGATATGCTTATTGAAGTTTCTGCATCTGATGTTATAAGCGGAAAATCCGAAATTTTAAAACCGACGTTCATTAACGCTGATACGATAGTTGTCGATATAAATCTTGACGAAATCAGCAGGGGAGTTGATACGGGAAATACAGTATATGAATTTGAGGGAACTGTTTCCGAAAATGTAATTAAAATGCTTGAACTTGCAAAAGAGGAATTATCCGACTTCAACATTGCGGTGCGTATATCAGGCGGTTCAAATAATACTTCCGATATACTTACGGCAAAGGACGATATAAAGGAAAAGGGCTATGTTTCTTTTGTACTGGGATAAAAAATAAATCCGAATTTTTTCGGAGAAACGGAGAATAAAATGGCTGAAAATTTTAAAGTGTCACTTCAGAAAGTGATAGATGAATTTAAACTTGAAATAATCTATATCCACAAGGACGCAAAGGACGTTATGATTGACGAAAACGACGTAAACAGACCGGGGCTTCAGCTTATGGGGTTCTATGAATATTTCAATCCGGAGAGAATCCAAATTATAGGAAAAATGGAGTTCGCCTATCTTTCGACAATTGACGAAAAAACAAGGCGTGAAAGACTTCAACTTCTTTTTGCACAGAGAATACCCGCACTTATTATAACAAGGGAACTGCCTTACTTTGCGGAAATGCTTGAACTTGCAAAGGAATATGAAGTACCGCTTTTGAGAAGCAAGGAAAGCACTTCAAATTTCATGTCGGGGCTTATTGCTTTTCTCAATCTGACCCTTGCACCAAGAATTACACGGCATGGCGTACTTATTGAAATATACGGCGAAGGCGTATTTATTACAGGTGAAAGCGGTGTAGGAAAGAGCGAAACAGCAATTGAACTTGTAAAGCGTGGACACAGGCTTGTTGCTGATGATGCTGTTGAAATCAGAAAAGTTTCAAATATAAGTCTTGTTGGAAGTTCGCCTGACAATATTCGTCATTTCCTTGAATTAAGGGGCATAGGAATTATAAATGCACGCCGTCTTTTCGGTATAGGTGCAGTAAAAATGACTGAAAAACTTGACCTTGTTGTAGAGCTGGAACAATGGAACTCCGAAAAACTCTATGACAGAATGGGAGTTGATACGGAATATGTTTCACTTCTCGGAGTAAAAGTCCCTGCACTTACAATTCCTGTAAAGCCGGGACGTAATCTTGCGGTTATACTTGAAGTTGCCGCTATGAACAACAGACAAAAGAAAATGGGCTACAATGCAGCTGCGGAACTTCTTCACAGGCTCGGTATGGAATCCGAATCAAAGGAAGTTGTCCGTGACTATGAAACATTTTAATCAAATAAGTTTCAGGGGTGAATTATGTTAAATATAAATGAACTTACTAATCTATGTGGCAAGCTTGGCTGTCGTATAACGCCCGAATGTTCTCTCAGTGAATATGTAACTTTTCGTTTTGGCGGAAAATGCCGTGCTTTGATAAACATAAATTCAGCAGATTCGGCTGTTGAAATTCTCAGGTATATAAGGGCGGAAAACGTAAAATATTTCGTTCTCGGCAGGGGTAGCAATGTTATTGTTTCTGATGAGGGATTTGACGGTGTTATACTTCTTTTCGGCAGTGACTTTGCACATATTGAAGTAACCGGAAATACCATAAAATGCGATGCCGGTGCATTGCTTGCTTCTGCGTGTGTTCATGCACAGCAGTCATCACTTACAGGTATGGAAAATCTTTTCGGTATTCCCGGAACAGTCGGCGGTGCTTTATATATGAATGCAGGAGCATATGGCAGTGAAATGGCTGATATAGTTGTTTCTGCTGAATATATAGATGAGAACTGCGAAAGACAGTTTATAAGCCGTGGAAATATGGAACTTTCCTACAGGCATAGTATTTTTTATGGAACTCCTCTTGTGATTACATCTGTTACAATTGAACTTTCAGCAGGAAACGCCGATAATATAAAAGAGGCAATGAATAACTGTATGGCAAAAAGAAGTTCAAAACAGCCTTTGGAGTTTCCGAGTGCAGGCAGTACTTTCAAAAGACCCGACGGAAGTTATGCGTCACAGCTTATTGAAGAATGCGGTCTTAAAGGCTTTTCATGCGGTGGTGCGGAAATAAGCGAAAAACACAGCGGATTTGTTATAAACAAAGGATATGCGACTTGTGCAGACGTGTTAGAACTTTGCAGTATCGTGCAGAAAACAGTAAAGGAAAAAACCGGTTTTTCCCTTGAACTTGAACCGGTAATATTGAAGTAAATTATTTCTGATGTAAAAATAATCGGGGGAGGATATTTATGCATTTGTTAATTGTTACAGGAATGTCCGGTTCAGGTAAGTCCTGCGTTATGGACGTTATGGAAGATATAGGATATTACTGTATTGACAATATTCCGCCTAAACTTATTTCACGTTTCGTTGACATTTGCCGTAAGTCAGAAAGCGGAATAAATAAAATTGCCGTTGCTGTAGATATAAGAACAGGGGATATGTTTGCGGAAATCTTTCGTTCATGGCAGTATCTTAAAAGTGATGAAAAACTTGACATAAAGGTTATTTTTATTGAAGCAAGCGATGAAGTTATTATAAAGCGTTACAAGGAAACACGCCGCCGTCATCCTCTTGATGATAAATTCAGCGGAAATCTGCACAAGGCTATAGAATATGAACGTATGCAACTTTCACAACTCAGGGAAATTTCCGACTATTATATTGAAACGTCGGAACTTTCGGCAGGACAGCTTAAAGAACAGGTAAAGGAACTTTTCCTGAACCGCAGTTCAGATTCACTTACTATAAAAGTAATGTCATTCGGTTTTAAGTATGGAGTTTCTACGGAATCAGACCTTGTATTTGATGTAAGATGTCTGCCAAATCCATATTATATTGAAGAACTGCGTAATCATACAGGTTGTGACGAATGTGTGAGGGACTATGTGATGAGTTTTGAACAGTCACAGGAACTTTTCAGAAAACTCACAGACCTTATTGACTATCTTATTCCGCTTTATGTGCATGAGGGAAAAAGTCAGCTTGTAATAGCATTTGGCTGTACGGGCGGAAAACATCGTTCAATTACGTTTGCGGAACTTATGTCACGTCATCTTCTGGAAAATAATTATAAAGTTCAGAAATATCACCGTGATATAACAAAGGATAAAAAAATCTGATGCTTTGTCCGTATGTGCCGAATATTCTGTTATTCAGGCGTATGCGGACAATTTTCGGAAAGGACTGATTTTTTGAATGTCTTTCTCAAATGATGTAAGGAGTGAAATATGTTCGGCAATATGCGATAATGACAAACGTTTTGCGTGTCTTTACGGAATGCTTCTTTTTTGCCGTACATTGACTGCGGAGCATATATGCTTTCAGAGTGAAAGTGTTATTTCGGCTGAACTTTTCGGTAAACTCTTCAAAAATGTTTTTAAAGTAAGTCCGGAGTGTCACGAAAACGCCCATAAAAACGGCAGTATCCTTTACAGCTATGACATTTACGACAAAAATATTATCAGTGAAGTTTACAGGACATATAAATTGATAGATTCTGTGCGTACTATAAATTCTGAAATTATTGTAACAAACAGTATCGGAGTTTTCACGGCAGGGATTTTTCTTGCGTGTGGAAGTGTAAATGACCCCTCAAAAGAATATCATCTTGAATTTGCCGTGCCTACAGAAATTCTTGCGGAAGAACTTACTGTTCTTTTGGGGGATATAGGCGTGAATGCAAAAACAGCAGTCAGGCGGGGACAGTATATTGTCTATATAAAAGACAGTGAGTCAATTGAAGATACACTTACATTTATAGGAGCACAAAATTGTACTCTTGAAATAATGAATGTCAAGATTTATAAAGATGTACGCAACAAGGCAAACAGAATTGCAAACTGCGATTCCGCAAATATAGACAAAGTTGTAAACGCCGCAATAAAACAAACAGAAGATATACGCATTATTGAGGAAACAGACGGTCTTGACAGTCTGCCGGACGAACTCCGTGAAGTTGCTGAAATACGTCTTGAAAATATTGATATGAGCCTTAAAGATATAGGGGAAATTCTTTCTATAAGCCGTTCAGGAGTGAACCACCGTTTCAGAAGAATTGCAAGAATTGCCGATATAAAAAAAGGGGTGATGAAAAATGGAGAATAATGAATTTGTTAATCTTCATGTCCATACTGAATATAGCCTGCTTGATGGGGCGTGCCGTATAAAGAAACTTATTGAACGTGTTAAAGAAATCGGACAGACTGCTGTTGCGATAACAGACCACGGTAATATGTACGGTGCGGTTGAATTTTGGAATGAGGCAGAAAAAAACGGAATAAAGGCAATTATCGGCTGTGAAGTTTACGTTGCACCGAGAAGCCGTCACGATAAGGACGGAAGAATAGATTTATCGCCTTTTCACCTTATACTGCTATGTGAGAACAACGAGGGTTACAAAAATCTTGTCAAGCTTGTATCTTTCGCAAGTATAGAGGGATTTTATAACCGTCCGAGAGTTGATATTGAACTGTTGAAAAAATATCATTCTGGACTTATATGCCTTTCGGGTTGTCTTGCAGGTGAAATTCCGAAATTGCTTGTAAACGGAAACTACACAGAGGCAAAAACAAAAGCTCTTGAATATCGTAATATTTTCGGGGAGGGAAATTATTTCATAGAAATTCAGAATCACGGTATACGTGACGAAATTAAAATATTGCCCATGCTTTACAGGATTTCAGCAGAAACAGGCATACCGCTTGTTGCAACAAATGACTGTCACTACATAAACAAAAGTGATGCTGAAATGCAGAATGTTCTGATGTGTATACAGACAAATAAAATTCTTGGTGAACCTGACGGAATGAGTTTTGAAACGGAAGAATTTTATGTCAAGTCAGCGGACGAAATGGCACGTATTTTTTTAGGACATGAAGAAGCTGTTACAAATACTGCTATAATTGCGGAACGTTGTAATGTTTCATTTGAGTTTGGAAATATAAGACTTCCTGAATTTAAAACGGACGGTGTTTCCGACAATAAAGCATATTTCCGTGAAATGTGCTTTAAGGGAATGTATGAAAAATACGGTTTTAACCCTCCTGAAAGTGTAAAAAACAGAATGGAATATGAACTTTCAGTTATAATAAAAATGGGATATACAGATTACTTTCTTATAGTATGGGATTTTATCAGATATGCAAGGGAAAATAAAATCCCCGTCGGGCTTGGCAGGGGTTCGGGAGCAGGTAGTCTTTGTGCCTATTGTATCGGAATAACGGGAATAGACCCTATAAAATATGGTTTGTTGTTTGAACGTTTTCTAAATCCTGAACGTGTAAGTATGCCTGATTTTGATATTGATTTCTGTATTGAGGGGCGAAAGAAAGTAAAGGATTATGTTGTACGGAAGTATGGAAGTGACAGAGTATCCGAAATAATAGCATTTGATACACTTAAAGCGAAAGCGGCTGTTCGTGATGTTGGTCGTGTATTAAGTCTGCCGTATCAGCTGTGCGACAAAGTGGCGAAACAGATTGACACAGGAAGTACTATTGAAAATGCACTTGAAAAATCGCCTGAACTTCATTCAATGTATGTTTCAGACAATTCAGTTAAAAGGCTTATTGACCTTGCTGTAAAAATTGAGGGTATGCCGAGGCATTCTTCAACCCATGCCGCAGGGGTTGTCATTTCCTCTGTTCCTTTGAGTGATATTGTACCGCTTCAGAAAAATGACGATACAATAGTAACACAATATACAATGAATATTCTTGAATCGCTGGGACTGCTTAAAATGGACTTTCTCGGCTTGCGTAACCTTACAGTAATACGTGACACTGTAAATGAAATTCACCGTACAGAACCGAATTTTGATATTGACAGAATACCGCTTGACGATAAAGACGTTTACAGAATGCTTGCGGAAGGCGATACGGGCGGAGTGTTTCAGTTTGAAAGTGACGGCATAACAAAGTGCCTTATGGAACTTAAACCTGAACGCATAGAAGATTTGATAGTAATGCTTTCTCTTTATCGTCCCGGCCCCATGAAGTCAATACCACTTTATATAAAAAATAAGAATAATCCTGAAAAAGTACAGTACAAGCACCCAATTCTGAAAGATATTATTTCAGAAACATACGGCTGTATAATATATCAGGAGCAGGTAATGGAAATATGCCGTAAACTTGCGGGATATTCTTATGGACACGCAGATATTGTACGCCGTGCAATGGCTAAGAAAAAACAAGATGTAATGCTCCGTGAACGTGAAAGTTTTGTAAAGGGTGCAGAAGAAAACGGTGTTTCCGCAGATATTGCAGACAGTATTTTTGATGAAATGATTAGTTTTGCATCATATGCATTCAATAAGTCCCATGCAACAGCATATGCTTGTCTTTCTTATCAGACTGCATACCTTAAATATCATTACAGAGGAATATATATATCAGCCCTTATGTCAAGTGTTATGTCATCTGCTGAAAAACTTTCCGAATATATAAATATGTGCCGTCTGTACGGTACGGAAATAGTACGTCCTGATGTAAACAGGAGCATAAAAGGTTTTTCATACTGTGACAGAAAAATGTATTTCGGACTTCTTGCAATAAAAAATGTCGGTGCAGGTCTTGCAGAGAGAATTATAGCTGAAAGACAACAAGGCAGATTTACGGGTTTACAGAATTTCTGTGAACGTATGAACTGTCATGAACTTAGCAAAAAATCCCTTGAAAGCATGATAATGGCAGGGGCTTTTGACGGTCTGGGACTTAACCGCCGTCAGATGCTTGAAAATTATGAAATGATTCTTGATGCATCATCTTCTGATAACAACAGTATAATAGATGGTCAGCTTAATTTTCTTGACAGTACAGAAACACAAGATATGAATATAAAAATCCCGTTTGTTAAGGAATACAGCCACAAAAAATTATTATTCATGGAAAAGGAATCCACAGGTATATATTTAAGCGGAAACCCTCTTTATGAATATGAATATATTTCAGAACTTCTTAAAACAAGAAAATTAAATTCTGTTTCAGCATTAAAGGACGGTGACAATGTAAAGCTGTTATGTCTTATACAGAATAAGAAAAACCATGTTACCAAAAAAGGCGACAGAATGTGTTTTCTTACTCTTGCCGATGAAACAGGTGAAGTTGATGCAGTTGTTTTTCCTGAACTTTACAATATCTGTTCTTCATATCTTAAAGAGGACGGCATAATATTTGTAAATGGCAAAATATCCGTGAAAGATGAAAGTATTTCCATTATATGCAATTCGGTCATAAATGAACATGATTTTTCACGCATGACTTCCGGTATGAAACTCTGTATAAAAATTAATTCGCCGGAATTGTCACGGAATCATAAATTACTTGATATTTGCGAAAAATTCCCGGGAAATACTCCTGTTGTATTTTATCTTACAGATATGAAAAAAATGGTTTCTCCGAAACAGAAAATAAGTCTTGATATAAACAGTGAAAGTTATTTCAGACTTAAAGAAATATATTTGCCGTCATGTATGGGACTTATTCAGTGAAAAATATGAAAAATACTTTTAAGTTGCTGTGAAAAGTTTTTATTGAATTTTGAAAGCTGATTCATATTTATTGACAAAATAAAAATAAAAAATTTCTGAAAATGTATGTGTTAAAATGATATGAACCCAAAAAAATAGAAATTCCAACCGAGATATGGTATAATAAGTTTACCAT
>CANQVA010000016.1 GCA_947627175.1 uncultured Ruminococcus sp. | reverse complement strand
GATGAGGTCACACCCGTTCCCATTCCGAACACGGAAGTTAAGCTCATTAACGTTGATGATACTTGGTTGGCGACGACACGGGAAAGCAGAACAATGCCGACACTATATTTAATCGGAAGTCTTTATGGCTTCCGATTTTTTATTATATGCGTTAGTACAATGTCAGTACACTTTGCCCGCACAAGAGAGATAGGTTATTCTGGTACTCACAACTGAAAGTCCGTTTCCAATGAACGGGCTTTTTTATGTCATATAAATGACGGCTTGTGTGTGATTTTACATAAATAAAAGACTGCCGAAATGAATCGACAGTCTTTTTTTGAGGTATGAAAAAAATTATTCGTTGATAGCAGTTACAACGCCTGAACCAACTGTTCTGCCGCCCTCACGGATAGCAAAACGAAGTCCTTCTTCGATAGCGATAGGAGTGATGAGTTCAACGTCCATAGTTACGTTATCGCCGGGCATACACATTTCCTTATCAGCAGGAAGAGTAATTACGCCTGTAACGTCAGTTGTTCTGAAATAGAACTGAGGTCTATAGTTATTGAAGAACGGAGTATGACGACCGCCTTCTTCCTTTTTAAGAACGTAAACCTGACCGGAGAACTTTGTATGTGGGTGGATTGAACCGGGTTTGCAGAGAACCTGTCCTCTTTCAACCTGATCTCTTGTGATACCACGGAGAAGAGCACCAACGTTATCGCCTGCTTCGCAGAAATCAAGAGTTTTGCGGAACATTTCAAGACCTGTAACAACAGTGTTGAGTTTTTCATCAGAAAGACCAACGATTTCAACAGGTTCATTGACATTAAGACGGCCTCTTTCAACTCTACCTGTAACAACAGTACCACGACCTGAAATTGTCATAGTATCTTCGATAGGCATGAGGAAAGGCTTAGCATCATCTCTTTCAGGGCTTGGAATGTAGTTGTCTACAGCGTCCATGAGTTCAAGGATAGGAGCATAAGCCGGGTCATTGAGGTCATCGGGAGCGTTAAGAGCTGCAAGAGCTGAACCCTTAATAATAGGAGTATCGTCGCCGGGGAAGTCGTAAGATGAGAGAAGGTCACGGATATCCATTTCAACGAGTTCAAGAAGTTCTTCGTCGTCAACCTGGTCCGCCTTGTTCATGAATACAACGATTGCAGGAACGCCAACCTGACGAGCAAGAAGAATGTGTTCTCTTGTCTGAGCCATAGGGCCATCAGAAGCAGCAACTACAAGGATAGCACCGTCCATCTGAGCAGCACCTGTAATCATGTTTTTAACGTAGTCAGCATGACCGGGGCAGTCAACGTGAGCATAATGACGAGCGTCTGTTTCATACTCAACGTGAGCTGTGTTAATTGTGATACCACGTTCTCTCTCTTCGGGAGCCTTATCAATCATGTCATAAGCCTCATACTTAGCCTGACCCTTCATAGCGAGAGTCTTTGTGATAGCAGCAGTAAGAGTTGTCTTACCATGGTCAACGTGGCCGATAGTACCAATGTTTACATGGGGTTTAGTTCTTTCAAATTTAGCCTTAGCCATTGGAAAATTCCTCCTTAAATAGAAAATACAGTAATCTGTATATATATTATATCAGATTATTTTAATAAATTCAAGTGTTTTGGAGAAATTTTCTCCAAAACAAATGATTTTTCGTATTATTCTTTACCCTTATTGCGGGAAGTCATAATTTTTTCAGCGATATTCTTCGGAACTTCAAGGTAGCTGTGGGGTTCCATAGTGTACTGACCACGACCCTGAGTGTTTGAACGGAGATCGTTTGTATAGCCGAACATTTCAGAAAGCGGAACAAGAGCGTCAACCTGAACAGAGCCTGTTCTTGACTCCTGACCCTGAATCTGACCACGGCGTGAACTGAGGTCGCCTATAACTGTACCCGTATAGTCATCCGGGACAGTAACAGCAACTTTCATAATAGGTTCCATGAGTACCGGATTAGCCTTTTCCATAGCTTCCTTGAATGCCATTGAACCGGCAATCTGGAATGCCATTTCTGAGGAGTCGACTTCATGGTAAGAACCATCATAGAGTTCAACCTTTACATCAACAACTTCATATCCTGCGAGGATACCGGATTTCATAGCACCCTGAATACCCTTGTCAACAGCAGGAATATATTCCTTTGGAATAGCACCGCCGACAATTGCATTCGTAAACTCATAGCCTTTACCTGATTCATTAGGTGATACACGAATTTTAACGTGTCCATACTGACCTTTACCGCCTGACTGACGTGCATATTTCTTGTCAACATCAGCAGTACCCTTAATAGCTTCTTTATAAGCAACCTGAGGAGCACCTACATTAGCTTCTACCTTAAATTCACGGAGAAGTCTATCAACAATGATGTCAAGGTGAAGTTCGCCCATACCTGCGATAATAGTCTGACCTGTTTCTTCATCTGTCCATGTCTTGAAAGTCGGGTCTTCTTCAGCGAGTTTTGAGAGAGCGATACCCATTTTTTCCTGACCTGCTTTAGTTTTAGGTTCAATAGCAAGCTGAATAACGGGTTCAGGAAATTCCATAGATTCAAGAACAATAGGATGTTTTTCGTCGCAGAGTGTATCGCCTGTAGTAGTATTTTTAAGACCTACAGCGGCGGCAATGTCACCTGAATAAACTGTAGTGAGGTCTTTTCTGTGATTTGCGTGCATCTGAACAATACGTCCGAATCTTTCACGGTTATCCTTAGTAGCATTAAGAACTGTATCGCCCTGATTGATTACACCTGAATAAACACGGAAGAAAGCAAGTTTACCGACAAACGGGTCAGTTGCAATCTTGAATGCGAGAGCAGAGAATGGTTCTTCATCTGATGATGGTCTTTCTTCTTCTGCCCCTGTATCGGGATTTACGCCCTTTATAGCAGGAACGTCAAGCGGAGAAGGCATATAGTCGATGATAGCATCGAGGAGCTTCTGAACGCCTTTATTTTTATAGGAAGTACCGCAAGTAACAGGAACCATAGTATTAGCGATAGTGGACTTTCTGATACAGCTTTTGATTTCGTCCTGAGTGAGTTCTTCACCGTCAAGATATTTAGCCATAAGTTCTTCGTCCATTTCGGCAACGTGTTCAACCATATCGTCATGATACTGCTGTGCCTTTTCCTTCATATCTTCGGGGATATCTTCAACACGGATATCTTTTCCGAGGTCATCATAATAAACGTAAGCCTTCATTTCTACAAGGTCAATAATTCCTGAGAAAGTGTCTTCAGCACCGATAGGGAGCTGAATTGGAACGGCATTACATTTAAGTCTGTCTTTCATCATGTCAACAACATGATAGAAATCTGCACCCATAATGTCCATTTTATTTACATAAGCCATACGGGGTACTTTGTAGTTGTCAGCCTGTCTCCATACGGTTTCAGACTGCGGCTCAACACCGCCCTTTGCACAAAGGACTGTTACAGAACCGTCGAGTACACGGAGTGAACGTTCAACTTCAACTGTAAAGTCAACGTGTCCGGGAGTGTCAATTATATTGAGTCTGTGGCCTGCCCAATAGCAAGTAGTAGCAGCGGAAGTAATAGTGATACCTCTTTCCTGCTCTTGTGCCATCCAGTCCATAGTAGCGTTACCTTCATGAGTTTCACCGATTTTGTGGTTTACACCCGTATAATAAAGTATACGTTCTGTGGTTGTGGTTTTACCTGCGTCAATGTGAGCCATTATGCCGATATTTCTTGTATTTTCAAGTGAGCAGTCTCTTGACATAATAATCCTCCTTTAAGACGCTTACCAGCGGTAATGAGCAAAAGCCTTGTTTGCTTCTGCCATTTTGTGTGTATCGTCACGCTTTTTGCAAGCACCGCCCGTGCCGTTGAGAGCGTCAAGGATTTCACCGGCAAGTCTTTCCTTCATAGTTTTTTCGTTTCTCTCTCTGGAATATTTTGTAATCCATCTAAGACCGAGAGTCTGTCGTCTTTCAGGTCTGACCTCCATAGGCACTTGATAAGTTGCACCGCCCAGACGGCGAGCCTTTACTTCAAGTTCAGGCATAATATTTTCCATAGCCTGTTCAAAAACCTCAAGAGCGTCCTTGCCTGTTTTTTCAGCTACGATTTCAAATGCACCATAAACAATTTTCTGTGCAACGCCCTTTTTACCGTCAAGCATTATATTGTTAATAAGACGTGTAACGAGCTTTGAATTGTATACAGGATCCTGTAATACATCACGCTTTGCGATATTACCTCTTCTTGGCATTTTCGCTTCCCTCCTTCACATAGATTCATGAATTCATAGGTACTCGTACCGACCGATTACTGTTCTATTGGAACAAACTTCACCGGTCAAGTGCGTCAGAATGCAGAGGATTTCATAAAAAATCTATATAAAATCTCCGCATTATCTGCGGTAGTAGTTATCCTATTTTTTAAATACAGCAGTTTAACGTACTGTCAAACTGACAGCAGAAATAAAATTACTTCTGCTTAGGTTTCTTTGCACCGTACTTTGAACGAGCCTGTGCACGGTTTGCAACGCCCTGAGCGTCGAGTGTACCTCTTATGATGTGATAACGCACACCGGGGAGATCCTTAACACGTCCGCCTCTGATAAGAACAACGCTGTGTTCCTGAAGGTTATGACCGATACCGGGGATATAAGATGTTACTTCATAACCGTTTGTGAGCTTAACTCTTGCGATTTTTCTCATAGCTGAGTTAGGCTTTTTAGGTGTAGCAGTTCTTACAGCGGTACAAACGCCTCTTTTTTGAGGTGAACTCTGGTTAATCTGAACCTTCTTTTTTGCATTGTAGCCCTTCTGAAGAGCAGGAGCAGTAGATTTAACCTCCAAGTCTTTTCTACCCTTACGAACGAGCTGATTAAATGTAGGCATATTTTTCCTCCTTTTCCTTAGATTCATGTACTTATAGAAGCACACTCATATATTATAACCCAAAAAATACGGCTTGTCAAGTGTTTCACTTAAAAAAGCCGTAATTTTCTTGATATTTTGTTATATTTCCCATGAAATAAGCTGTTTGCAGGGAAGAAGTTAGATATTATTAGTAAAAAGCCAGTTTTTCATTGTATCAGCACCGCCTGTTGAGAGATAGGCGTAATACATCATTATAAGTGTAGCATCAACTGAATCGGTGAAACCGTCTTTATTTATATCGGCGGATTGTTTTTGATTTTCGTCAAAACTGCCAACACCTGAAGTTGAAAGTTTTGCATACTCTATAAGTACGGCTGTAGCGTCTACCGAGTCAATATAACCGTCGCCGTTTATATCGCCCATTTCATATTCAGATGCAGAAACAGTAACTTCAAAATAATTTTCTCCATATATACCTTCAAATGTGACTTTTACGTATATTTTGTAAGTACCTGCTTTTGTGTTATCAAATTCGGAAGTATCTACTTCTGTACTTTCTGTCATATAATATATTTTTGAAACAAAATCAGCACCGCCTTTATGACCTGAATAATGATATGAACCGCCTGAAAGGTCAAGTTCTTCACCGATATTATAGGCAAGCTTTGTGGGGTATGAATCAATAATTACATGAAGATAATCTGACATTGTAGTTGTTGTAGTTGTCGTTGTGGTGGTTGTGGTAGTAGTTGTTGTTGTTGTTGTTTCAGGTTCGGAAACAGTTACTTCAAAGTAAGTCTCATCGGATAAATCGTTAAACAGTGTTTTAAAATTCATTCTGATAAAGATTTTGTAAGTACCTGCTTTTGTATTGTCAAATTCAGAAGTATCAACATATTCATTGTTTGTCATATCATTATTCAGGCTTTGGAAACGGTATCCGTATTCATCAACTCCGTCAGCGTAGAATACACCGCCTGAGAGGTCAAGTTCTTCACCGACTGTATAAGCTGTTTTAGTAGGATATGACTGTATTTTTACTTCCATATATGCAGATACTGTGGTTGTAGTTGTAGTGGCGGTAGTAGTTGTTGTAGTTGTAGTGGTAGTAGTAGTAGTAGTTGTTGTTGTTGTTGTTGTCGGGGTTGTAGTAGTCGGAGTAGTAGTATTACCACCGCTTGAATTTCCGACATTGATAATTCCTGTTAAAAAAGTTGGTGAATAACGATTGCCTGAAGGTGTTGTACACGACATTGCTGTAGTTTTCCACAAAAAATTATGCATACCTATAGAACAATTTTCAGATACATGAAGATATATTGATGCAACTACACTACCTTCATTTACTGAACCATCGCTTGAAATAGAAATGTTAACATTATTTCCTGATGTGATATAACTAACAGAACCATTGAACATAGGCGAATAGTCCGACATTCCTGTAAATTCAAAGCCGTCAGGAATTGTAAGTATAACGTGTTCAATGCTTGAAATTGCAGTAGTATATGCTGCGTTAATGTCAAGCTGAATATCATCACCGGGCGATATTGCTTGTGTTGATGATAATGAAAATATCATTTTGCTTGTGGATTTTGGTGTCTGTTGTGGTAGTGGCTGATAATCTGCATATGCAGATGTTGTTGTTATGCACATAAATGCTGTAAGCAGACTGAGCATAACGGAAAATAATTTCTGTGCTGTTGTTTTCACATTGAAAACCTCCTTTTAATATTTTTTTGATGCAAACAGCATTATTAACGGATAAATTTCAAGTCTGCCTATCAGCATATCAAAACTTAATACTATTTTTGAAAATGACGTAAGACCGCCGAAATTTCCGGCAGTTCCGAAACTTCCAACGCCGAAACCGATGTTATTCATACAAGTTATTACAGCAGAAGCTGATTCTTCAATTGAATATTTATCAAGTGTAATCAGCAGCAGTGAAAAAGAAAGTATAATCATGAAAAGTATAAAATACGATGATACACCACGAACTACATCACTTTCAACGGGTTTTCCGTCCATTTTTACAGTAGCAACTGCACGGGGATTTACGATATATTTAAGTTCTTTTATACCTGTCTTGAAAAGAATCAATATTCTTGAAACTTTCATACCGCCACCTGTTGAACCTGCACACGAACCCACAAACATAAGCAGTGTAAGAAGTGTCTGCGAAAATACGGGGAATTGCGACGTATCAACAGTTGCGAATCCTGCGGAAGTTATTGCTGATGCTACCATGAAAAAAGAATATCTCAGAGCCTCACCTGCTGAACTGAAAACTTTCATTGTATTTATAGTTATTATTATGGTTGCTGTAAGAATAATTCCTAAATATGTTCTCACTTCTTCATTTTTGAAAGCAAGCGAAAATTTCCTTATAATAAGATAATAGTAAATATTGAAATTCACACCGAAAAGAATTATAAATACTGCTATTACCATTTCAATATATACGCTGTTGTAATGTGCTATACTGTCGCTCCATATTGAGAATCCGCCTGTACCGGCAGACGAGCAGGCGTGTATTATTGCATCATAGAGAGGCATACCTCCGCACATCAGCATTATTATTTCAGAAACGGTAAGAAAAATATATATTCCATAGAGAATACGTGCGGAAAATTTTGATTTTGAAACGAGTTTACCGGCTTTAGGGCCTGCACATTCCGCCCTCATCATGTGCATTGTGCGTGAATCGTTGCTTGACATGATTGCAAGAACAAACATAAGTATTCCCATACCGCCTATCCAATGAGTAAACGCACGCCAGAAAAGACAAGATTTTGACATTGATTCAACATCACTAAGAATTGTTGCACCCGTTGTTGTAAAACCTGAAACTGTTTCAAAAAGAGCATCGGCAAAGTTGGGAATTTCCCCTGAAATAACAAACGGCACCGCCCCTATTACGGACATCATTATCCATGATGCCGCAACGCTTACAAAACCTTCAGTTGAAAAAATAGAGTTATCACGTGGTTTTTTTATTGTAAGCGTAAAAGAAACTATCATAAGTGCAACAAAAGGGATTCCAAAAGAAGAAACAACGTGTTCTTCACCGTAGATGAATCCGACTATTATGGGAAGGAGCATAAAAAGTCCGACACCTTTTAAAATCTGTCCCATAATATATAAAATCATTCTGTAATTCATATCTTAATACCCGAAAACGCCTTTACTCAAAAATATTTTTAAGGTCGTTGAAACCTTTTGTTGTTGTTATTATTACAACGCTGTCATTGAGTTTAAGACAATCGTCGCCCTTTGGAATAATCAGTTCATTTCCTCTTACTATACTTGCAATTAGTATACCTTTTTTTACTTTCAGTTTTTTCAGGGGGGTATTCAGATATGGCTTGTCATCACGTATTACAAATTCCATAGCTTCAAGACGGTCATTTACAAGGCGGTAAAGAGTTGTTATATTATTTCCCTTTGCGTTCTGTTTTGCACGTACATATTGTAAAATCTGATTTACTGTTATTGATTTGGGTGATATTATGCTGTCAAGGGAAAGTGTGTCTGAAAGCTGAATGAGGTTCATTCTGTTTACTTTTGTAACAACTTTTTCAACACCGTTATTCTTTGCAAGGAGTGAAAGCAGAATGTTTTCTTCATCAATTCCCGTAAGCGTCACAACGGCATCAGCATCATAAACACGTTCTTCTTCAAGAACATCATGGTCTGTACCGTCAGCACATGAAATATTTACTTTGTTAAGTCTTTGGCTTAGTTCAAGGCATCTGTTATAATCAATTTCTATGATTTTTACTTTTATGCCCATTTCAATAAGCTGTTGTGCAAGATGATATGCAACACGTCCGCCACCTATGAGAACAGCCGATTTTACACGTTTTTCACGGTATGCCGCACTTATGCTCTTGAAAAACTTGACCATTGCACTATGTGAAGCGGTCATGTGGATTTTATCTCCGGCTCTGAGCATAAAATCGCCGTTAGGGATAAATATTTCATTATTTCTCTGTACTGCACATATAAGCACATCAAGACGTAACCTTTTTGAAAGATGATTCAGGGCAATGCCGTCAAGTATACTGCCGTTTGTTATTCTTATTTCTGCGAGGTCAACACGTCCCTTTGCGAATGATTCAATATTGATTGCTTCCGGATAACGTAATACTTTTGCTATTTCATTGGCTGCATTGTAGTCAGGATTCACCATCATGCTTATTTTCAGATTCTCACGCATAAATACAAGTTGTTTGTCAAATTCGGGATTTCTAACACGTGCTATACAGTGGCGTGCCTTTAGTTCCTTTGCGATAAGGCATGAAAGTATGTTCACTTCGTCAGAATTTGTAACCGCAATGAAAATATCTGTTTTTCCGACATTTGCTTCTTCAAGAATACTCGTCTGCAAGCAGTTTCCTGTTATTCCCATAACATCATGGTCATTTACAACATCTTCTATTTTTTCTTCATCTGCATCAACAACTGTAACATTATGTTCTTCACTGAGTACGTCTGCAAGGGTACTGCCGACTTTTCCACAGCCTACAATGATAATGTCCATAATTCCTCCATTGATTATATATAATTTAAGAGTTCATAATACTCCAATTTAATTATAAACCTGATGTTATCTTTTGTCAATATAAAAATATATAAAAATTATATTGACATCATGTTAAATACGTGATATTATAAAAAAGTAAAAGCAGGATTTTATAATATTATTTTCATATTTTTCAGGAGGGTTAATATGGCAAAATTACCGGATATTCCGCTTGATAAAGTTGTAAAGGCAGGTCAGAAAGCACTTGACGAACTTGAAAAAAGCGGACAGGAACAGAAAATTGTTGAAACAGTTTCCAAAAAAACAGGCATAAGCGAAAAGACTATAAATTCCGCAATCAAAACAGTAAAAGACATAAAGTAAGAAAACCGGCTGAAATTTCTCAGCCGGATTTTTTCATAGGATAAAGCAGATAAGTCCTGAACAGCCTTCATTGATTACACGTTCAAGTGTTTCCTGCAATTTAAGTCTTGCATCGACGGGCATTTTGTAAAGTTTGTTGTGAAGTCCTTCATTGACGAGTTCATGAAGTGATTTTCCGAAGATATTACTTTCCCATATTTTGGCGGGGTTGTCGTCGAATCCGTCAAGCAGGTACATAACAAGTTCTTCTGACTGTCTTTCCGTACCTACTATTGGGCTTACTGTTGTATTTATGTTAGCTTTCATAATATGAAGTGACGGAGCTGTTGCTTTAAGTTTTACGCCGTATTTTCCGCCTTGTTTTATAATTTTAGGTTCTTCAAGGGTGAGTTCTTCCATTTCCGGCATAACTATCCCATAGCCTGTTGCCTCTACTTCAGCAAGAGCCGGTTCTATACGCTGGTATTTTCTGCGTATGTCATTAAGTTCCATAAGCAGGGGCATAAGGTCACTTTCGCTTTCTATTTCAATGCCCGTTGCCTCACCGAGAATTTTATAAAACAGACTGCTGTCAAGTTCGGCTGTAATTGTAACAGAACCGCTTCCCAAGTCTATAGCGGAAATTTCAGCGTTCATAATGTGCGGACATTGTGACATTGCCTCAACAGTCGTTTCAGCCTCACGCACAAGTTTTATATCTTTAGCCGCATTTCGTATACAGTCAAGAATTTCAGTTTTAAGCCAATGACCTTTTTCAAGTGAATTTATCCACCGTGCAGTACGGATATTTATTTCTTTGATAGGAAAAGAAAAAAGTATCTCTTTCATTATGTTTCGTATATCTGTTTCATCAAGGTCAAGACAGCTGACAGGGATTACTTTTGCATCATATCTTTCTGTAAGACGTGAAGCAAGATTTTTTGATTCCTGCGATGACGGATTGATAGTATTAAGTATTACGACAAACGGTTTTCCGAGTTCTTTTAGTTCACGTATAACACGTTCTTCACATTCTTCATATTCTGAACGGGGAATATCTGATATTGTGCCATCTGTCGTGACAACAAGACCTATTGTGGAATGGTCTGTAATTACTTTCTGTGTGCCTATTTCGGCAGCCATGTTGAAAGGTATTTCCTCATCAAACCATGATGTCATGACCATTCGGGGCATTTCGTTTTCTATGTAGCCCAACGAACTTGGCACAATATACCCTACACAATCAATAAGCCGTACATTCATTGTAGCACCGTTTCCGATATTGACTTCAACAGCATCTTCCGGTATAAATTTCGGTTCAGTAGTCATTATAGTTTTTCCGGCGGCGGACTGCGGTAATTCGTCAACAGCACGTTCACGTTTAAATTCGCTTGTTATATTCGGAATTACAAGCGATTCCATGAAACGTTTTATAAAAGTGGATTTTCCCGTTCTTACAGGACCCACAACGCCTATATAAATATCACCGTTTGTTCTTTCAGCAATATTTGTGTAAATATCTTTAGCCATGTCTTTCTCCTTTTTCATCATGTAACAATCGGTATTAACAGCATACCGCCTGATTCAAGTCTATCTCCTGCAAGGTCATTTTCTTCTATTACAGCATTGACGCTTGTGCTGTAACGTTTGGCTATATCCCATACTTCTTCATTTTCAGTACCAAAATACAGCTTTATAGCATAATCGCCGTCACGTTGTTTTTTCACTGAATCGTCAACGGAAATTTCCGTGAGGGCATTTATGGATGAACAGCTATATGCGGAGATTTTAGCTGAAATATCTGATTTTGCGGAGAGTATCCCCTCAGACGATATATTATATGAAACGTCCCTGACACTTATTTCGGCGGAAACTGTACAGCCTGAAAGATTATCGGGGATATTTATTGTTTCTTCAAATGCCTCGTCCTTGTCGGGCATTATTATCATTCCTGCGTTGTCCCTTGCTGCCATTGAATAAGAAAGCATACCGCTTATAATTACGGATTTTCCGTCATCGCTTATTCTTGTATTTATATTTTTAGGAGTACACCACATTGAATATATAGTCTGCGGAACGTTTTCGCCCTCGCTGATTTTTGCGGAATGTCTGAAGCTTTCGTCATATATGACGGGTATTTGTTCGGCTTTTATTTCGGAAACAAGTACACTGCACGGATAAACAGTTGAAAAGGCATCTGTACCAAGCATAACGGAAGCCGTTTTCACTGCACAGCATATAAGCCTTAATTCAATCTCACATTTTACAATGCGGTTTTCAGCGTTTTTGTCCGCAGAGGGAGTTATATCACAGCTTACTACTTCGGGAATTACATTACATTCAAATGAATCGTCAATACCGTCTATGTCAATAATCTGACTGTATGGCAATGAAAAAGACAGAGGCTCAACAGCACCTGAACCGTCTTTTTCACAAGAATAAAGCAGTTTCATTTCTACAGCACCTTTTGCAAGTAGCTTTCCTGAAATCATTTTCTTTTCACATTCAGGAGTGACACAGCGTATGTTTATAACACTCATAACAGGCGGTTGAGTCGGTGAAATTTCAATCTCCTCATCAAGTTGAAGTGACTTTTCGGCAGAGATTTTTTTTGCGGCAAATCTTACAGGTGTTTTTTTAACTTGTATATTCATTCCGAATGCATCAGAAATAACTTCTTGTGCTGTTTCGCCGTTCACTGATATTTTCACGGAAACTGCCCCCCTTAAATCAAGACGGCGTTTGTTTACGGCACGAAAATTTATATGGTCTGTTTTCGGTGTAAGTCTTGCGGTAAAATTTTCACCGCTTTTGTTAAGCTCAACAGTCTTTGAAAAGTTTTGTCTTTGTGTTATGCATTGCAATGCATAACCGCCCTCACTGCAATATAAAATTCTTATATCGCATCTGAGTTCATAGGAAAGTCTGTCGTCTGTTATGGAATATCCGCTTATTACGGGAATAACCTCACAGCGTACAAGACGGAAAATGTCGGGATAATAGTCGGGAAGAATGTAATCAAGTTCCACGCTTTGCTCCTGAACACCGTCATAAACGTTTTCAGCAGCGGGAACAGTTTCCCTGTTAATCTTAAAGTCCATATATATCCTCCTTGAAAATTGCTTTATGACATTATATTCACTGTTAAGTACAAGTATTCCGCTTGCAATTTTTTTGCAGATATGCTATAATATATATACTACAAATAAAGAAAGGAAATAACTATGAACAAAAAAGAAACTGCGGAAATCAAAAAGAATTTTTCCGACAAGAGCGGTTTTTTCATAATGGAAAAAATTCTGACCGCTTTTGTTGATGCAGAAAAGAATGTACGTTATAATCAGGTAAATTCATGCCTCACCATGTCGGCAGATGAACATGAAGTCTATAGCGAAACACTTAAAAAAGTACTTAATACAAACGTCGGAAAGGCATTTGTTGAATATGAATTTCCGAATGAAGCATATGACGAGGGAAAACCACAGAATATACTTTACACTCTCCTTAAATCTGAATTGAAGGACGAGCAGGCGTGCGAAAATTTTGTGAACCATATCGCAGAAAATCTTGTATATGAAGGTTCTTATGCTGTATTTACGGCTTACTGTTGTTATACAATCCGCCGTAAAGACAAAAACGACGATTTTTATGACGGTGAGGACGAAATTTACAGATACATATTGACGGCAATATGCCCGGTGAATACAGGAAGTGACGGTTTTGTCTTTGATTCGTTCAATAATGAAATAGTTAAAAAACTTAATACAGAACTTATTATAAGCAAATCTGCATCAGATGGTTTTCTTTATCCTGTTTTCAGTAACAGAAGTACAGATGTTAATCATGTAATGTACTATTCCAAAAAGGCAAATGACCCTAATATATCAATGGTTGAGGACGTTCTCGGTTGTACATTTGTTATGTCTGCTGAAGATGAAAAGGCAAATTTTCAGACGATACTTAAAAGTGTAGTCGGTAATGACCTTGACTATATGCTTATAAAGACAGTAAACGAAAAAATTCAGGAAGTCGTTGAAGAAAATAAAAACGATACTGACAAAGCTGTAATTGATGATTCAAAGATTAAAACTATTCTTACCGATATAGGAGTACCTGAAGAGCGTGTTAATATGGTTGAACCCGTTTATGAAAAAGTATGTGGTGATGCACCTCTTACCGCCTCTAATCTTATCGAAAATAAAACAGTGCTTTCTTCGGCGGGAATTACAGTAAATATAAAGCCGTCAGCAAGCGACAAAATTCGCACAAGCGTTATTGACGGAAGAAGATGTCTTCTTATTGATATTGATGACCCGACTATTGAAATAAACGGTTTACCTGTTACTTTAAATTAAATAAATTTATTTAAATAAACATAAATTGATTTTGGAGGATATTATTATGCTGAAAAAATTAAATATAAAAATGTTGATTTTAAGTATATGTTTAATGATAAGTATTGTTTCATGTAGCTTTGGTAAAAATATCAACCAATTAAATATATCTGATAGCCGGAGTAATTTGACAAATTCAGAAGAAACAGAAACAGTAATTCATTTTGCCGCAGCAAATAATAATGATTACATAAATAAAGCTATAAAACAATTCAATGAAGCTGACAATGGCTATCACATTGAAGTAGTGGAATATGACCACACATTAGATGATAATGATGATTCATTAAACTTGACCGATTTTGATTTGATAGAAAATATAATCAATAAAAATGATATTGATTTTGTTATAAGCTGGGCTTTTGCGGAAGAAACTAATTATAAAAATTTACAGCAAAAAGGTGCTTTCACTGATATTTATAAATTTATGGAAAACGATGAGGAAATCAATAAAAATACTCTGAATAGCCATATTCTGCAATTAAATGAAGTAAATGGCGAACTTTGTTCAATTCCCACTTTTTACACTGCATACACATTAGCCGGAAATCCTGAATATGTCGGCACAAAAGCAAACTGGACAATTGATGAACTGACAGCCCATTGGGAGCAGATGCCTGATAATGCTACTATCAGTAAAGCAGGAACTAAAGAAAATGTGTATTATACATTATTGAGAGATAATCTTGAACTTTTTATTGACTATAAAAATGGAATTGTTAAATTTGATTCTGATGATTTCAGAAAAACTCTTGAATTTTGTAATTCATTCGAGTATAATGACCGTGAAAAAACAGAGTATGATTATGAAGCACCTGATTTTTGTTATGAATGTAGAATTTCTTCATTTATGGATATAGCTTCACTTGACATTGGCAGTGCAAATCCTGAAATTACTTTTGTAGGTTATCCGAGTTCTGACGGAAAGGGTGCTTATCTGCGTAGTTATAGTGATTCTTTTTCGATTTGTGCAGGCTCTGACGAAAATAAGCAGAAAGGTGCATGGGAATTTATACGCACATTTTTTACGGAAGAATGGCAGGAAGAAAATGTATTAACATATAGTGACCGTTCAAAAGGATATGCTTCACAAAACGCTTTTTGTATGAATAATCAGGCAAATGAAAATATAAAAAATAATACAGTCAATAAAAAATATTCTCCGCCAAATTTTGAGAGCAAAGGCGAAACAATTACTGTACAATTTCCTGCACTTGATGATTGTAATGCTTTAGAAGAATATATTAACAGTATAAATCGCTGGGAAGTTCGCAGTTGTGATGATATTTCAGATATTGTTGAAGATGAAGTTTTTGCATATTTTGCCGATGAAATTTCAATTGATGAATGTATCAGTCGCATACAGAACAGAGTTTCTATATTGATAAGCGAAATAAGTTAATGATATTATCAAAAAAAGTCTGATTATTATAAATCAGGCTTTTTTATTTTTTAAAAAAATACTTTAAAATGTATTTATTGTGAAAATGTACAAAACTATTTATTTTTTTTTTTTTTTTTTTTGTTAAAACCGCCATAAAAAACTATTGACTTTTACATATCTTTATGATATAATAATCTTAACGGTTTACCGTTGATGCCGGATTGCTGTTTCTGTTTCGGCAGGACAGTATAAATAAAGAAAAAAAGTCCGGTGTTTTTTTGAGGGGTTAGAAGCTGTTTGCCTGTGAAATAGGGAATTGTTTTCAGTGGAAAGACTGTTGGGATTTTATATTCCAACAGCCTTTTTGCATAAAAAAATCCGGTTGTTGTAAACCGGATTTTTATTTTTTATTTTAATTAAATTGCTCTTACTCTGATAATGCCGTCAATAGCTTTAATATCATTTAAAACATCGTCTGTAACATCGCCGATAACGTCCATCATGGAGTAAGCAAAATCTCTCTTGCTTGCATTAACCATATTTTCAATATTAAGTCCTTTATCTCCGACAGCCTTTGTGATAGCAGAAATAAGTGACGGAACGTTTTTATGAATTACACAAACTTTAGTTCCCGTTGCGTCCATTGAGGCATTGGGAAGATTTACACTGTTTTTGATGTTGCCGTTTTCGATATATTCAATAAGTTCATTTGCAGCCATAACAGCACAATTGTCCTCACTTTCGGGAGTAGATGCACCGAGATGCGGAAGAACTATTATATTTTCAACACCAAGAACTGTATCGTCTGCAAAGTCTGTAACATACTTTGCAATTTTACCGTCAGATATAGCTTTGACAACTGCCTCACTGTTGATAAGTTCGCCACGGGCGAGATTTATAAGGCGTACTCCGTCTTTCATCATTGCAATTTGTTCAGTGTCAATTGTATTCTTTGTCTGAGGTGTATACGGCACATGAATTGAAATGTAATCACTATTCTTGTATATATCGTTTATATCTGTTACTACCTTTACGGAAGCATCAAGCAGTACAGCGTTATTTACAGATAAATAAGGGTCATAGCCTATTACTTTCATACCGAGAGCAACAGCAGTATTTGCAATTTTACCGCCGATAGCACCGAGACCGATAATACCGAGAGTTTTTCCGAGAATTTCAGGACCTGCAAATTTTGATTTTCCGCTTTCTACTGTTTTAGGAGCATCGGGAGTACCTTTCAGTGAAGCAGCCCATGCAGCAGCTTCAGTAATTTTTCTTGAAGAAAGAAGTAAAGCACAGATAGCAAGTTCCTTTACAGCGTTTGAGTTAGCACCGGGAGTATTGAACACACATATTCCCTCTTCTGCACATCTTTCAACAGGAATATTGTTTACTCCTGCACCTGCTCTTGCTATTGCAAGGAGATTGTCACCAAACTGCATATCATGCATTTTTGCACTTCTTACCATAATAGCATCAGGATTTTCGGGTGAATCAGAAACGGAATACTTGCTTTTATCAAAAATATCCGTACCAACCGCAGAAATTTTATTCAGTGTCTGAATGTTATACATTTTAATTAGAACCTCTTTTCATATAGATAAAGCATAATCAAGAATTTTCAGCTTCAAATTTTTTCATGAACTCAACAAGTTTTTCAACGCCCTCAATCGGCATAGCATTATATATAGATGCTCTCATACCGCCTACTGTTCTATGACCTTTGAGGTTTTCAAAGCCTGCTGCTTTAGCCTCTGCAACAAACTTTTTGTCAAGTTCTTCATTTCCTGTAACAAACGGTACATTCATAAGTGAACGGTCTTTTGGAACGACAGTACCCTTGAAGAGTTTGCTTTCATCAAGGAAATCATAAAGAATCTTTGCTTTCTTTTCGTTGTGAGCCTTCATAGCATCAAGACCGCCCATTTTCTTAATCCACTTAAACACTTTTCCGCATATATATATGCCGTAGCATGGGGGAGTATTATAAAGTGAATTGTTGTCAGCCTGAATTTTCCAGTCCATCATAGTCGGAGTATAGGGTTTTGCAGCACCATCAGCAATAAGGTCTTCACGAACAATTACAATCTGCACGCCTGAAGGGCCTACATTTTTCTGTACACCGCCATAAATAACGCCGTATTTTGTTACATCAACGGGTTCTGAAAGGAAACATGAAGAAACATCTGCAACAAGTTCCTTGCCCTTTGTGTTGGGGAGTGTCTTGAATTTTGTACCATAGATAGTATTGTTTTCACAGATATAAACATAATCTGCATCTTCGGGAATATCAAGGTCTGAACAGTCGGGAATATATGAAAAAGTCTTATCTGCGGAAGATGCAACTGCAACAGCCTCACCATACTTTTGAGCCTCCTGGTAGGCTTTTTTAGCCCACTGACCCGTAATAATATATGCTGCCTTACCATTTTTCATAAGATTCATGGGAACGCCTGCAAAGAGAAGTGAAGCACCGCCCTGTAAGAAGATAACTTTGTAGTTATCGGGTATATTCATAAGGTCACGCAAATCCTGCTCAGCCTCTTTGATGATAGCATCATAGGCTTTTGAACGGTGTGACATTTCCATAACGGACATACCTGTTCCTTTGTAGTCAAGCATTTCGTCTGCTGCCTCCTGAAGAACTTCTTCAGGAAGTACGGCAGGGCCGGCACTGAAGTTATAAACTCTGCTCATTTTAAAAAACCTCCAAATAATATAGTATTGCCATACATTTATAATTATACTATTTCGGGCGGAATAAGTCAATATATACAAGGATTTTTTTTAAGAAATGTTTCCTTTGGTTTACTGTATTTTTTTAATGTTTTAAAAATATAAAAAAGACCGAATTTCAATATCCGGTCTTTTTGATTTTATTATTTAATTATTTCACTTCAACAGTCCAGCCGAAAGTATCTTCAATTTTTCCCCACTGAATGCCCGTCATTGTATCATAAAGCATCTGAGAAATTTTACCGATTTTATTATCATTGATTTCCATAACTTTGTCATTCCATTTGAGATGACCTACAGGTGAAATAACGGCTGCTGTACCCGTTCCGAAAACTTCATTGAGTTTGCCTGCGTCGTAAGCGTCGGCAATTTCCTGAATAGTGATTCGTCTTTCCTCTACTTCAATGCCCTTCGACTTACAAACTTCTATAGCGGACTTTCTTGTAATACCCGGCAGAATACTGCCCTGCAACATAGGAGTAACTACTTTTCCGTCAATTACAAAGAAAATATTCATTGCACCAACTTCTTCTATGTATTTCTGTTCAACGCCGTCAAGCCAGAGAACCTGAGAATAATTCTGTTTGTGTGCTTCGTCCTGACCGATAAGTGAAGCGGCATAGTTACCGCCTGTTTTTGCATAGCCCATACCGCCCCTTACTGCACGGACATATTTGCTTTCAACATAGATATTTACGGGATTGAGCCCACTCTCATAGTAAGCACCTGACGGTGAAAGAATAATCATGAAGTAATAATGTTCACCGGGTTTAACACCGAGAAACGGGTCAACAGCAAATATAAAAGGTCTTATATAAAGTGATTCACCCTCTTTTGAAGGAACCCAGTCTTTTTCGATTTCAAGAAGTTCCATAAGACACTGCATACCGAGTTCTTCAGGAAGTTCAGGAATAACAAGTCTTTCGTTTGACCTGTTAAGTCTTTTGAAATTTTCGTCGGGACGGAAAAGCTGAACCTTATTGTCTGCTGTTCTGTATGCTTTAAGACCTTCAAAAACCGTCTGACCATAGTGCAGACACATTGCAGCAGGTGAGAGTTCAATAGAACCATACGGTTTTATTTCGGGGTCGTGCCAGCCCTGACCCTCATCATATGGCATGATGAGCATATAGTCCGTGAAGATATGACCGAAACCGAGTTTTTCATCGGGAGCAGGTTTAACCTTTAAGGTTTCTGCTTTTGTGAATTTGATTTCCATTTTATACAACCAGCTTTCTTTAATTGAGTAAATTATTATTCACTTACCGTGAAATAGTGTTTTTCATAGATTCGCCTGCATATTACAACAGTTGCAACTGCTGTACCAACAGCAAGTGCTGTTGCGGTAAGTGTGACAGCAATAATTATTTTTCCTTTTTTCTCCATAATTATAACTCCTTATTATTACTGTTGCAGGACGGATTATTTCCTCCAACAACATATTATATCATACTCTTGATAATTTTTCCATAGTATTTCAAAAAAATTCTGCACAAATAACATGAAAAAAACAGTGCATTTTGCATATATTATGATTGATATGAACGTACACGGAGTTTTGCACCGAGTTTGTCGGCGATTTTACGTGATGCTTCAATCTGTTCAGTTGGTATAACATCAACCACTGACATAATAACTTCTGCTGAACCGTTTTTAACGCAGTCGGAAGTGAATTTCTGCATAGCTTCAAAAGCATCGGGATATTTTGGTCTTGTTATTTTTATATATTCGTCTTTAGTACCTGCATTCAGACTTATTGAAATAATATCCATTACTTCACAAAGTTTGTCGGCTGTAGGTTTGCCGTTTATTAAATCCGAAAGACCGTTTGTGTTGATTCTCAGCAGGGGGCATTTCGGGCGTTCTTTCAGTTTATGTGCGGTTTCAAGAACAGTGTCAAGACGGTAGGTAGGTTCACCATAACCGCAAAATACAATTTCATTATATTTTGTTATGTCACGGCTGTTAAGGTCGGACATAATTTCATTCATATCCGGTTCATGTTCCAGCCACAGCGGGTCAGAACCGTATGCACCATCAGCCGAATTTCTTATACAGAATGTACAGGCACACGGGCATTTATTTGTGAGGTTTATATAAAGATTATTTCCTACTTCATATGAAATTGTCATAGCTTTTTTCATTTTCAAATTCTCCTTAATCTATATAAATTCTTGGAACTCTTTTAGATATTCCGCATACTACTTCATAACCGATAGTGCCGTACATTTCGGCAAGTTCATCAGCCGTTATTTGGTCGTTGCCGTCTTTGCCTATAAGTGTTACAATATCGCCTGATTTTGCATCAACGTCCGAAACATCAATCATAAGTTGATCCATGCAGACCCTACCAACGATTTTACAGCGTTTTCCGTGTACAAGAATTTCGCCTTTTGAAGATAGAAGTCTTGAATATCCGTCGGCATATCCGACTGTAACAGTAGCAATTTTCAATTCTTTTTCGGCGGTGAAAGTTCGTCCGTAACTTATGCAGTCGCCCTTGTTTACGGTTTTTACATGGGATATTACGGCTTTTACGGACATTACAGGTTCAAGACCGTCGGGAATGTCAAGACTTATATCGGGGTGCAGACCGTAAAGTATAATTCCTGCACGGGATAGTGTGCTTTCAGGATTATTTCTGTAACAGGTAGCCGCACTGTTCATAAAATGCACATGAGGCAGATTTATTCCATGACTTATAAGTATGTGATATGTATCACATATAAATTTTTCTTGTCTGTCGGTGTAGGCGATGTTGTCGGGGTCGTTGCTGTCGGCAACGGCAAAGTGTGTGTATATTCCCTCAACGGAGAGATTTTTAATATGCATAATACTTTCTATTTCTTCCGCACATTTTTCTGGCGTATCGTGTTTAAGACCTATTCTTCCCATTCCCGTATCAATCTTTATGTGACATCTTACGGGTTCTGAAATATTTTTTGCGAGAATTTCGGCATATTCGGCTGATACTATACCCTGAATTATGTTGTACTGTATAATTTCATGTGCATATTCAGGCGGAGTATAACCGAGAATAAGTATTTCAGCATCGGGGCAAAATCCTCTTACAGCAATCGCTTCATCAAGATTTGAAACGGCGAAATATTCAATTCCGCATTCTTCTGAAAGACATCTGCAAATCTTTTCTTCACCATGACCATAAGCATCGGCTTTTACTACAGCCATAATTTTTGTTTTAGGTGAATTAAGATTTTTTATTATCTCTACATTTGTTTTAAGCTGACTGAGTGAAACTTCAGCCCATGCTCTTTTTAAATATGGTTTCATTTTTTATTATTTCCTTTCTGTCTTTTTTGTATAAAGTTGACTAAAATTTTATTATATACTTGAAAATGTCTTGAAATATTTTATAATATATGTTATAATCTGAAATGTTGATATACATTTACTGGAGGGATATCTGTGCTTAAATCACTGATTTCCGGAGAAACAGTATACCCTGCTTCAATGGTTATTCCAAATATAAATAAAACTGTATGCATATCAGGACACCGCAAAAATAAAATAACTCCCTATATGTGCAATACTGCTTACAGTCAGATTACATATTCCGCAGTAAAGCTGATGCTTTACAGATATATAGATATGGCTGTTGAATGCGGATATGAAATTTTTATAAGCGGACTTGCCGGCGGTACGGATTTATGGGCAGCCGAATATGTTATTGAAAAGAAAAAACGCAACAGCCGTATAACGCTTATATCAATGATGCCTTTTCTACGGCACGCAGAATTTTTTTCTTCATATGACAAGAAAATGCTTGCGGAGATAGAAAAAAATTCCGATTATCTTGTTACCGTCAATGAAAATCCCGATATAATGTATGGAAAGAGTGTTTATGAAAACTGTTCGCCTGTTCTTTATCGTAACCGTAATTACTGCATGGTTGACAAGTCGTCAGCAGTAATTGCCTTTTATGATAATAAGTCATCATTTTCGGGGACTTCACAAACAATAAATTATGCATACCGTAACGGACGTAAAATATATAGTTTTGATATGAACGATGTATTCAGAGTGATTGATATTGCAGGAACTAATATACGCCGTATCGGTCAGGAAATATTATTCATAAAGAACGTTTTTGACGCTCCGCAATAATATTATATCACAATCGCAGGATTTTGCAAGAGGAATAAAATTTTTTTCAACTTGCGTACTGTTGAAATTGTTGAAAAACCGTGTTTATTTTTTCAGGCAGGTATTTTCCGGTCTATATTAAAATTTTATTTAATGAAAGGAGCTGTTTTTATGGCAAAGAAAAAAAGCGGAAGTATTGCTGTACCTTTTCTTCTCACAATTTTTTTAGGTCTGCTTATTATAGGGGGTGGAGCTTTCGGAATATATAATTACCTCGGAATAAATAAACAAGACCCCCTTGATGAGCCTACTCCACGTGCGGCGGCAATAGTTACAGCTGAGGACAGTCACACTATGTTGTTTATCCTTGATGAACCTGATATGAAATGTTCGTCTACATTCGTTCTGATGCGTTCAAATCCATTGGAAAAAAGAATAATTTTCATAGGTATTCCCGCAAATACTATTTCTATAATTGACGGACAGCAGGAGCATATAAAAAGTTCATATGAAAGAGGAGGGCCTCAGGCGGCAGTCAACTTTGTAAATAAGTGTTTTGGAATAGAAGTTGACAGATATATGAAATTTAATTCCGAATCATTCAGAAAAGTATGTGATATTCTCGGAGGCGTTACATACTTTGTAGAGCCTGATATTGCGGGATTCAAGAAAGAGGGCGGAGAAGAATATCTTAACAGCCGTCAGATTGAAACACTTGTGACGTATCCTATGTTCAGCGGTAAAGAAGTACAGCGTGCATATACGGCAAGTTCAATACTTTCTTCAATGGTAAATCAGGCAGACGGAAAGCGTATCGCTGAAAATTTCAAGACGAGTTTTGACTCCGTAATAAATATGGTAACTACTGATGTTACATCTGTTGACTACAAAAACAGACAGTATGCTATAAGAAATATGTTTGAATACGGCAGTTCAATTGCAGATTTTCTTGTAATGGACGGAGAAGCCTCAAATGATGATTTTATACCCTCAGAGGCATTTCTTGAAGATGTCAGAACAATATATTTTGAGGACTGATTATGTATAAGAATATTTTTGATACACATTCACATTATTCAGATAGTGCTTTTGACAATGACCGTTATGAAGTTCTTGATTCTCTTAAAGAAAAAGGCGTTGAATATGTCATGCTTGCATCAACCTGCACTGAAGATATACATGAAAATTCCCTGCTTGCAGAGAAATATGACTATATATACACTTCAGCAGGCTTTCACCCTGAAAATATAAATGACATTCCTGAAAATTATATTGACATATTAAAAGAAACTGTTTCAGCAGATAAAAAGGTAAAAGCAATCGGCGAAATAGGTCTTGACTATCATTATGAGGGTTTTGACCGTGAAAAACAGATTGAAGTATTTGAAAAACAAGTTGAAACGGCAAATGAACTTGACCTGCCTGTTATTGTTCATAGCCGTGATGCTTGTGAAGATACATTGAATATTCTGAAAAAATACCGTCCGAAAGGCGTTGTACACTGTTTCAGCGGTTCGGCTGAAACTGCTGAAATAATAGTAAAACTCGGTATGTATATAGGTTTTACAGGGGTACTTACATTTAAAAATGCTAAAAAAGCTGTTCGGGCGGTTGAAGTTGTACCTCCTGACAGACTTCTGCTTGAAACAGACTGTCCATATATGGCCCCCGTTCCGTTCAGGGGAAAACGCTGTGATAGTTCAATGATTTCATTTACTGCTGAAAGGGCTGCTGAAATAAAAGGCGTTTCTGTTCAGAAACTTCTTGATATAACTTGTGAAAACGGAATAAGACTTTACGGAATATAAATAGGTGACTTTTTATGTATTATTGCTGTGGAATTACCGACAAAGGCGTAATGTCACATAATGAGGACGCTTTCCTTATAGGTAGAAATGTTGTTGACGACGGAATGTATGAACATAAAATCGACGGTTCATTTATAACAGCGGTGTCAGACGGTGTTTCCGGTGAAAATTCAGGAGAATTTGCCTCAAGAATGTGCCTTGAATATATTCGTGACATGGATTTTTCCCATAATTCAGATATAAGCGGTTCTCTTATGGAAATTCACCGCAGGCTTACGGAGTACAGCATTCAAAACCCTGATATGCATAATATGCAGGCGACTTTGTGCGGTCTTATGTTTGACGGAAACGGCATTATAACAGCTTTTAATGTCGGCGATTCAAGGCTTTACAGATTCAGGGGCGGAAGAATAAGGCAAATTTCCCGTGACCAGTCATTGGTACAACTTCTTTATGAGGAAGGCACTATTACCCTTGAACAGCGGAAAACTCACGCAAGGCGGAATATTATTTTTCCTGTTTTCGGAAGTCTTACTTCTGTCCCGAAAATAGACTTGATTCCCATAGAAGGCGGTATGCAGTACGGTGACATACTTCTTTTATGTACGGACGGACTTTCAGATTATGTGTCCGCACTTGATATGGAGGAAATACTTGAAATGCCGAAAAGTCTGTCAAAACGTCTTGAACTTCTCGTAAGAAAAGCTCTTGAAAATAACTGCAATGATAATATTACAGTCGTTGCAGTAGTATATTATGATTTTTAAGTAAAAATACCGCCTGAAAAGACGGTATTTTTTTTGCATTTATTTTATTGATTTGCTCCCGAAATTATTCCGTTGAGTATTTCCTCATTCCATGAAAGATTTGTACGCTTGAATATTCCGAAACTCGATTCTCCGGAAGATTTGCCATTATCCCATATGAAACACTTTATTCCGTTTGCTTTTGCGGAAGATATATAATACTGATAATATTCGGCTCTTGTTGCGTTGTCTGATTTGTTTACACAGCCAAACTCACCTATAATAACGGGAATACCTTTGTCAATGAATTTCTGTTTAAGTTCTGCAAACTTGTTGTCAAGTTCGGTTTTTCCCTCATCGTTGAAAACGGTGTCAATACCCTCGGAGAATTTCCACGGTGCATAATAGTGAACGGAAAGTATAATATTTTTATCATCAGGAATTATTACATCATCAATTGCATCAGTTTCGGCAGATGCGGCATATGATGTGATAACAAGTGTTCTTTCGGTGTTGTTTCCTCCTGACGCACGGACTGTATTTACAAAATCCTGTTCATACTTGTTTATAACGGCTCTTTCTTCAGGAGTACCGCCCATCCATTCTTTTTCACTGTCAATTGTTCTTGGTTCGTTCATACCCTCAAAAAGAAGTCTGTCGCCGTAGTCCTTGAAACGTTCTGAAATCTGTTCCCATATAGCACAAAGTTTTTGACTGTCCTGCGGATATTCTTCTTCTGTAGGATTGAACCATATATAATCATCATGATGCATATTAAGTATAACGAACATATCATTATTATATGCGTAGTCAACTACTTCCTGCACACGGTCAAGCCATTCAGTCTGAATAATATTATTTTCGTCCATGTGTTCTCCCCATGTAACAGGTATACGTATTGCATTAAATCCCGAATTTTTAACGCATTCAATAATTTCTGCTGTAGTTTCCACATTACCCCATGAAGTTTCTGTTGATACTTTTTTATGATTTGAGTCGTAGCAGTCAAAGGAGTTACCGAGATCCCAACCGACATTTATTGCATCTGTAATTTCTTTTGAACTGCGGAATGTTCCTGTATTTTCTGCTGAATTGTCTGTTGAATTGTCTGAAGTCGTGGGGTCATCTTTTTCAAGTGAATTTTTTGAATCAGTAGGTGTACTGCCATTTCCGAGGCTGTATTTTACTTCTACCGAATCAAGATTTATAGAGGGTTGTTCACTCCACCAGTATCCAAGCATAATTTCACCATCTTCCGAAATAAGATTTTTAGCTTCCTGTGGTACAAACCATGTAAGCGAAAGTGTCGAATCATACGTAAAAACAGATGTATCGGGCGATTGATATGAACCTTCTGACGATTTATAGCCGAAAGCACCTGTAAATTTTCTGAATCCGCCTGACGAACTTATATTGAATGTTACAGCTTGCGGAATTGTATTTTCCGGCATGAAATCAGCCGTTTTAATTTTAATTGTATTTTCTGTGTCGTTATATCCCACACTTTGACCTATTGCCTGAGAAACAGTACCGTCAACGGGCAAATCTCTTGTGCGTGTATATGTGCAAGTCACGCTTTCTATTTTAATGCCGGAACTGTTGCCCCACCAGTAACCGAAAAGAACTTCTCCGTCTGCTGAAACAAAACTGCTGACATCTGCCGGAACGTCCCATTTTATTTCGCCGTAAGTTCCTTCAGTTGAAGCGGTAAAGTCGGGAGACTGATACCAGCCCTCATCTTCTGAAGGGTAATCTTCTGTTACAGAAATACCGCACCCGCCTTTGAACTGTCCTATATCAAGACCATCAGATGAATATATAACAAAAGTAAAAGAAGATATTATATCACCATCTTCAATAAAATCTGAAAGAGGGAGTTTAATTGTATTTTTTCCGTCTGTTTTTTCTATTATCTTGTCAACAGTAACTTGTGTTCCCGTCTGTGCTGAAACAGTCTCAATTGGGCTGACATGAAGTGTTGTAGGTTCTCCTGTAATTTCCTCGGTGATTTGTTCTTCCGGAGAATCTTCTGTTTTTTGAGTAGTATTTGCTTTAGTGTTGAATGTTGATTTAACGTAACCGTCTTTTTTTTCTTTATTGTTTCCACAGCCTGTAAGTGACAATGCAATTACAGATGCAGAGAAAAGGGCTGTTATTCTTTTTTTCATGACATTATGTCCTTTCCGTTTTTGTATTATAACTATTATATCATTATTTTCTGCGGATTTCAATACTACTAATCAACGAAATATATACATTTTTTTCTTGAAAATTAAATAATTATGCTGAAAAAAAGAATACTCAATACAATATAATATTATTTTTTTGTCATAACCAACATGACTGAACACTTCTTTTTGTAGGAAGTAACAAAAATTATCAACATAATAAATATAATCTTCACTTTTTTAAAAAAGTATGTTATAATATCATCATTACTTTTTGGAGGTGAAAAACTATTAAACGCCTTTATATTTCCGACCTTGACGGAACACTTTTAAATAATAATGCGGAAATTTCGGACTTTACTGTCAAAACTATTAACGCACTTATTGAAAAAGGCATTTATTTTACATTTGCAACAGCAAGGACAATTTATTCCGCAAAATCAATTACAAAGAAATTAAGAATAAATGTTCCGTGTATACTTAACAACGGTGCAAGTGTATATGATATGAGTACAGGAAAATATATTAAGAACGCCTATATTCCGCAAGATATATCAAGGAAAATTATTTCTTCATTCAAGGCAAATGATTTGAATTGTTTTATGTTCAGATTTTCTGATAACATATTAAGTACGTGTTATGACAATGTAACAGATGAACTTATGAAGAGTTACGTTAAAGAACGCAGAGATAAATTTTTACAGCCGTTTTTTGAATGTGACGATTTACTTAATGAAATTAACGGAAACGAAATATATATAAATTCAACGGGCAGTTATGAAAGTCTTTTGCCTGTAAAAAATGATGTATTTGAAATAGCAGGGGCGGATTTTGCATTCTACAAAGATACATACACAGAAAAATGGTTTCTTGAAACTTTTTCCGATAAAGCATCAAAGGCGAACGGCATAAGATTTTTGCGTGAAAAATACGGTTTTGAACATATTACGGTATTCGGCGATAATTTCAATGATTTGAGTATGTTCAAAGAGGCTGATACAAAAATAGCTGTAGGAAATGCAAAATCTGAACTTAAAGAAAAAGCGGATATAATTACAGATACAAATGAAAATGACGGTGTTGCAAAATGGCTTGCCGAAAACTATGGAGGTTTTTAATGAGATTTTCATATAAAAATGTTTATAACAGTGAAAAGCATAGAGAAGTTATGGACAATATGCGTTATGTCATAGATGATAAATTTCTTGCTGAAACAAAAAATTATGAATTGACGGACGGTTTTTCGCTTGAAGTCAGGTCTTATGAAGATAAAGATAAATCTGTTTATACGGATAAATGCATATTGACAAATGCAGGTAAAATAATTTATGAATACTGTTGTTTTGACAGGCATAATTTCATATTCAAGGAAATTATACACCATAAAAATGGTCACAGATACTATCTGTTCAAAATTGATTTATACGGCATAAGTTGTCTGGACGTTGACACACTTGAAGTATATAACTACATTCCCGAAGGCTATGAACACAAAGAAGAATATATGTGCGGAGAAAGTTTTATAATAACAGACGTTCATTATGACGAAAAATCAAATCTAATAGCATATGGCGGTTGTTACTGGGCTGCTCCTTATGATGTAATGGCAGGGGATTTTTCAGAACCTATGAATTTCAATCCGCATCTTGTAAGCCTTAACGGTATCCTTGACCCTGAATTTGATTTATGTCAGGATATTGATTTCATGGAATGGAAAAATGACAGACTTTATGTTATTTGCGATGACAAAAAAGAAGAATCTGTAAGCATAAATCAGCTTAAAGATATGATAAATGAATTAACAGAAAAAGGAGAAAAGTAAATGAAAAAACTAATGCTTGGAAATGAGGCTTTCGCAAGGGGATTATATGAGGCAGGCTGTAAAGTTGTATCGAGTTACCCCGGTACACCGTCAACTGAAATAACTGAAGAAGTCGCTAAATATGACGAGGTTTACGCTGAATGGGCACCCAATGAAAAAGTAGCTATGGAAACAGCTTTAGGTGCATCAATCGCTGGTGCAAGGAGTTTTTGCGGAATGAAACACGTCGGTCTTAACGTAGCTGCTGACCCGCTTTATACAGTGTCCTACACCGGAGTAAATGCAGGTATGGTTATAGCAGTTGCAGATGACCAAGGTATGCACTCATCGCAGAACGAACAGGACAGCCGTCATCATGCAATCGCTTCAAAAGTACCTATGCTTGAGCCGTCTGATTCAGCTGAATGCAAGGATTTTGTAAAACTTGCATTTGAAATTTCTGAAAATTTTGATACACCTGTAATTGTGAGAATGTCAACACGTGTAGCACATTCTCAAAGCGTTGTATGTACAGAAGAACGGCAGGAACATGAACTGAAAGAATATGTAAAGACACCTCAGAAATACGTCATGATGCCTGCTTACGCAAAGGGCAGACACATATTTGTTGAAGAACGCACAAAGAAACTAATTGAATATGCTGAAACAAGTCCGCTGAATCGTGCAGAGATTTCAGAAAAGGCTGAATTTGGTGTAATAACAAATGGTGCGGCTTATCAGTATACAAAAGAAGCACTCGGTGAAAAAGCATCCGTTTTAAAGCTCGGCATGGTGAACCCTATGCCTGTAAAGTTAATTCGGGATTTTGCGGAAAAGTACGATAAAATCTATGTTATAGAAGAACTCGACGGCATTATTGAACAACATTGCCGTAATATCGGTGTAAATAATATTCAGGGAAAAAAAATTTTCGGTTACATAGGCGAAATATCACAATCTGTAATTGCTGAAAAAATTTTAGGTGAAAAGAAAGAATACGTTTCACTTGATGAAAATATTCCGGTGAGACCGCCTGTAATGTGTGCAGGTTGTCCGCATCGTGGATTGTTCTATTGTCTTAAAAAAATGGGTGTAACAGTTTCGGGCGATATTGGCTGTTATACACTCGGTGCTGTTGCTCCGCTTAATGCTATGGACACTACTATATGCATGGGTGCATCAGTTTCTGCACTGCACGGTTTTAATAAGGCAAGAGGTGAAGAAACTGAACACAAGAGCGTTGCAGTAATAGGCGATTCGACTTTTATGCATTCGGGAATGACGGGACTTGTTAATATAGCATACAATAATTCAAATTCAACTGTAATCATTCTTGACAACTCAATTACAGGAATGACAGGTCATCAGCAGAACCCTACTACGGGCAAAAATCTTAAAGGCGACCCTGCATATGCCGTAAATCTTGAAGAACTCTGTAAAGCTATAGGAATAAAGCGTGTACGTGTTGTAGACCCTTATAAACTTTCGGAAACGGAAAAGACAATAAAGGAAGAACTTTCAGCAGATGAAGCTTCTGTAATTATATCACGCCGTCCGTGTGCATTGCTTAAATATGTAAAGCATAATCCGCCGTTTGCAGTTGATAAAGAAAAGTGTATCGGCTGTAAGGCTTGTATGAAATTAGGCTGTCCTGCAATTTCAATCAGGGATAAAAAGGCAGTTATAGACCATACACAATGTGTCGGCTGTGGTATCTGTAAAGAACAGTGTAAGTTTAGTGCTATTGAGTGATATTCCGGTATAACAGTAACAGATACTTTTTTTGAAATCTTTGGAAAAATTATGAATGGGAGGAATAGAATAATATGGCATCAAATCATGCTGAAATATACAGCGAGTTTGCAGACTGGCTGGACAATCTACTTGAAAACAACGATATGCCCGAAAATACTCAGGCTTTTAACTTCAATCTCTATGAGGAGTCGGAGGACGAGTATATTTATGGTGTACAGATAATAGCGTCAGACAGATTCGACGCTGATGACGGTGATTGGGCTTGCTATGAAATATGGTCGTCTGAGGAAGATATATTCTGTGTAAGCACTTCTGACGAAGATGACAAAGGCTGGCAGCAGTTCCTGAAGTTCATGACGGAAATAGTCTGCGATTACCTTGAAAACGGTAAACATAAGGATATTCTTTTTAATTCAAAGGGTATAGGAATAGGCTTTGTGGACGGTGAAATTGATATTATCTACAAAGCGGAAGATGAAGAAGATTCCTGAAAGGAGAGTTTGAATGAAAAAGCCGTATCATAAAATTATTTTTTCTTATATCAGGATATTATTCGGATATATCGGTTATTTTTGTGCAAGTCTCGGAAAAGGACACAGACCACAATTTAAAGATTATGTGAATTTGAATGAATTGTCTGATATTCAGGAAAAACATGACGATAAAAGAGTTATGGAGAGGGCTTTGGATTACTTAAAGACGGATTATCAGGAAAATAAAATGATGGAAAAGCTCATCACAGAGCGTAAAAGAAAAAATTATAAGTATAAAGACGATTCTGTGGAAATGGATTATTTACAGACAGGAGATTTTAATATGGAAACTAAATCAATTATGATAGTTGGCGTGGGCGGACAGGGTTCGCTTCTCGCATCAAGAATTATAGGAAATGTACTTCTTTCACAGGGTTACGACGTAAAAGTAAGCGAAGTACACGGAATGTCACAGCGTGGCGGTTCTGTTGTAACCTATGTAAAGTACGGCGAAAAGGTTTATTCACCGATTGTTGAAAAAGGTGAAGCAGATATTGTAATATCATTTGAACTTCTTGAGGCGGCAAGATGTTTGCCGTATCTTAAAAAGGGCGGTAAGATGATTACTTCCCTACAGAAAACAGACCCTATGCCCGTAATAACAGGAATGGCTGAATATCCTGAAAATCTTGCGGAAAAACTGAAAACAGCAGGTGCAGACGTTACAGCAGTAGATGCACTAAGTCTTGCGGAGCAGGCAGGAACTTCAAAGGCTTCAAACGTTGTACTTATGGGAGTTCTTTCTTCAAAAATGGACTTTCCCGAAGAAGTATGGCAGAATGCACTTGAAAAATGTGTACCGCCTAAATTCCTTGAACTCAATAAAAAGGCTTTTGTACTCGGTTTACAGAATGCATAATAAATAAAAAATTATAAAGTAAAAGGAGGTTTTCTTTACCAATGGAAAGATATTGGAATGAAGAAATTGAAACAATGTCCCGTGAGGACATGAAGAAGTTACAGGACGAAAGACTTGTTGCACAGGTAAAGCACGTTTATGAAAACGTGGAATATTACCGAAATCTTATGGACGAAAAAGGCGTTAAACCTGAAGACATAAAGTCAACGGAAGATTTGCATAAACTGCCGTTTCTGTCAAAGGCTGATTTGCGTGATGCTTACCCTTACGGACTTCTTGCAAAGCCGTTGTCTAAATGTGTGAGAATACAGTCAACAAGCGGTACGACTGGCAGACGTGTTGTGGCATTCTATACACAGCATGATATTGACTTGTGGGAGGACTGTTGTGCAAGAGCTATTACAGCGGCAGGCGGTACTAATGAAGATGTTTGTCAAGTATGTTACGGTTACGGACTTTTTACAGGAGGCCCCGGACTGAATGGCGGTTCACATAAAGTCGGCTGTTTAACTCTGCCCATGTCGTCGGGAAATACTGAAAGACAAATTCAATTTATGCGTGATTTAGGCTCAACAATTCTCTGTTGTACACCGTCATATGCCGCATACATAGGCGAAACACTTCATGATATGGGATTCACTCCCGACGATATAAAACTCAAAGCAGGAATTTTCGGTGCTGAACCATGGACAGAAGAAATGCGTTGTTCTATTGAAAAATCTCTCGGAATAAAGGCTTATGATATTTACGGTCTTACTGAAACAAGCGGCCCCGGGGTATCGTTTGAATGTTCTGAACAGACGGGTATGCATATAAATGAAGACCATTTTATTCCCGAAATCATAAACCCCGAAACAGAAGAAGTTTTACCTGAAGGTGAAGTCGGTGAACTTGTATTTACAAGTATTACAAAAGAGGCTTTCCCTCTGTTGAGATATAGGACACGTGATTTATGCGTACTTTCAAGAAAAAAATGTTCATGCGGACGTACTCTTATAAAGATGAGTAAGCCTATGGGACGCAGTGACGATATGCTTATTATCAGAGGTGTAAACGTTTTCCCAAGTCAGATTGAAACAGTTCTTATTGAGCAGGGTTATTCACCTAATTATCTTATTGAAGTTGACCGTGTTAATAATTCCGATACTCTTGACATAAGCGTTGAAATGACACCTGAACAGCTTTCAGACAAAGTAAAGGATATGCAGGACAAGGAAAAAGAACTTGCAGGAGCTATCAGAACAATGCTCGGCATCAGTCCGAAAGTACACCTTGTTTCGCCTAAGTCAATTACAAGAAGTGAGGGAAAAGCAGTCCGTGTTATAGACAGGAGAAAACTTCACGACTAATCAGAAATTTTCTATAACAGCAAATGATGCTGATAAAATTATAAAGGAGGATTTTTATGGCAGATGTAAGACAAATTTCTGTTTTCATAAACAACAAACCTAATCAGCTTAACGAGGCAGTGAAAAGTCTTAAAGGTGCAGATATAAATATAAGGGCAATGAACCTTGCCGATACAAAGGATTTCGGAATACTCCGCATAATAGTAAACGATACACAGAAAGCCTGCGATGTTCTGAAAAACTCCGGCTATGCCGTTATTGTAACAGACGTTGTGACAGTTTCAATTCCCGATACAGCCGGACAGCTTAGCCGTGTTCTTGACGTTCTCGGCAATGAGGGTGTAAACGTTGAATATCTCTATGCTTTTCTCGGAACGTCTGAAAAGTCTGTTTCTTTCGTCATAAGAGTTGATGATAACTTAAAGGCTTCTAAAGCACTCACTGATGCAGGTATTATTCAGCTTACCGAAAATGACATTGCTGAAATGTGATAATTGCACAAATCATTGTGTACTTTTTAAAAAATTTTTGGAAAACGCTTGACAAAGTACATATTCATAGTGTATAATTATATTACAGTGTTTCACAATAATTTTTTCATTAGGAGTGATTAAAATGAGCATTATTGATAAATTCAACGACGCACAAAGAGCTGTTGCTGAAAAGTCAAAAAGTGTTTCAGAGGCTAATAACCTCAAAAGAAAAATTCTCTACGAAGAAGAAAGAATTGTAGAGATTTTCGCTGACATCGGAAAAAAGTACTACAAAAACCCGAACGATGACCCCGCAAGTTTTAAGGTTCTCTGTGATGATATCGACACAAGACGAAGAAGAATAAAGAGAATGAGATATGAACTCAATGGAATCAGAGGATATAAAATTTGTCCTAAGTGCGACGCTGAAGTAAACGAGCGTTTCCAGTTCTGCGGACGTTGTGGTGCAAGACTTCCCGATGTTGATGATACTGATTTTTCTACACTTGAACCGAATGACTACTACACGGAAAGTAGTAATAATGTATTCAATGCTGATTCAACAAAGGTGTAAATTTCAGTTGATTCAATAGTTACCGACATAATATAATGGCATATTTGAATAATACTTATTACTCAAAAAGGCTGTCCTGAGATAATCGGAACAGCCTGTTTTTTAAGTGATTATGAAATTTGTTTTTCCGTGCTGAATTTGTTTCTCATAAGACGGCATAAATAATAGGCAGGTATACAGAGTAAAAACCAATAGCAAGAAAAAAGCAGGCATATTTGCCCGAAAAGATTAAAAGGCATATCGGAGTAATCCCACACATTCCAGTGCATAATAATATTGTCAAAGACCCCTACAGTAAATTCAACTGCTGTTATTATTACAGAACCCGCAAAACAGCTTTTTATCAAAGTCATTGTACGGCGTTTGTTTAGTGAATAGAGTATCATCAGTATAAGACCGCCTGTCAGGGACATTGTCCAATGTGTATAGCCACGATTTATTATTTCAACTAAACTGTAAATAAAATATCCCATCAGAAAAGCAAAAAAATGCTCGGCAAATTTCATAAAAGCAACCTCATTTCTTTTTTATGGTATTATGTACTGATTATGGCGAAATTATACAGCACGGGAAAATATGAAAATTAAAATGAAAGGTGATTTATAAATGCGTAAAAGTTGCATATTGATGCATATTTCAAGTTTGCCGTCTGAATACGGTATAGGCAAAATGGGAAAACACGCTTTTGAATTTGTTGATTTTCTCAAAAAAAGTAAAACAAAATGTTGGCAGATTCTTCCGCTTTCTCCTACAAGTTACGGAGATTCTCCCTATCAGTCATTTTCGGTGAATGCCGGAAATCCTTATTTCATTGACTTTGAAATACTTGAATCAGACGGACTTCTTGAATATAATGAATATGCGTCGATTGAATGGGAAAGTTCTCCTGATATTGTTGATTATAGTATAATATATGAACACTGTTTCGATGTTTTAAGGCTGGCGTTTTCACGGTTCAAGTCGTCAAAGTTCCCTGAATACAAAAAATTCTGTTATAAAAACAAGTTATGGCTTGACGAATACGCCCTTTTTATGGCTCTGAAATTCAAGAACGACGGAAAAGCATGGTATGAATGGGACAATGATATTGCAATGCACAGAACAAAAGCTGTTTCTGAATATAAAAAAGAATTGAAAAAAGATATAAATTTCTTTAAATTCATTCAGTTTGAATTTAGCAGACAGTGGACAGAATTGAAAAAATATGCTAATGATAACGGTATAGAAATTATTGGTGATATACCGATTTACTGTGCATTGGACAGTGTAGAGGCATGGTCAGAACCACGTCTTTTCTGGTTTGACAAAAACCATACACCCGTATCAGTTGCAGGTTGTCCGCCTGATGAATTTTCGCCGACAGGTCAATTATGGGGAAATCCTCTCTATGATTGGGAATATCATAAAAAAACAAAATATGAATGGTGGATTAACCGTATAAAAAATGCATCGGAACTTTATGATATAGTGAGAATTGACCATTTCAGAGGATTTGAAAGCTATTATACAATTCCTTATGGCAGTGAGGACGCTACAGTGGGAGAGTGGAAAAAGGGACCTGATTATGAACTTTTCCGTCTTGCAGAGGAAAAACTCGGTAAACTTAATATTATTGCCGAAGATTTGGGCTTTATTACTCCCGAAGTGCGTGAACTTCTTGATAACTGCGGTTATCCCGGAATGAAAGTATTACAGTTTGGCTTTGACAACGGAGAAAATGAACATCTTCCGCATAATTTCGCAAATACAAATTGTTTTGCATATACGGGCACTCATGATAATGAAACACTTCTCGGCTGGGTTGAGTCAATGTCGCCGAAATCGCTTAAATTTGCTAAAAATTATCTTCATGTCAAAAAGAAGAAAGATATTCCGGAAGCTGTAATCCGTGCAACATGGTCAAGCGTTGCAGAAGTTGCGGCTGCTCAGATTCAGGACTTCCTCGACAGCGGAGAAGACGGACGAATGAATACACCGTCAGTTCTCGGCGGAAACTGGCAGTTCAGAACGCATAAAAGCGATTTCACACCCGAACTTGCAAAGAGAATAAAGAAATTAAATAAATTATATAACAGATAATGGAGGAAAATTTTATGGATAAAAAAATTTTTATTGAAAAATTTACCGGCAGACTTCCTAAAGACTTAAAGTCTGCAACACCTCAGCAAATTCACAACGCCCTCGGTGAAACGGTCATGGAAATTTATTCAGACCGCTGGAACGCAAGCCGTGAAGAACATCTTTCAAAAAGGCGTGCCGCATATCTTTCTATGGAATTTCTTGTGGGACGTGCTGTATATAACAACTTGCTTTGTCTTGGAATTTATGACGAAGTTCAGGCAGTTTTTGAAGAACTGGGTCTTTCACTTGCCGACCTTGAAGTAATTGAAGATGCTGCTCTCGGAAATGGCGGTCTTGGCAGACTTGCGGCTTGTTTCCTTGATAGTGCCGCATCTCTTTCACTTCCTCTTGATGGTTACGGAATCCGCTATAAATACGGACTTTTCAAGCAGTCTATCGTTGACGGCTTTCAATGTGAAGATATTGACGACTGGACAAAGTACGGTGACTGTTGGTCAACAAGATGCGACAAAGACACAGTTATTGTTGAATATAATGGACAGACTGTAAAGGCAGTTCCTTATGATATGCCAATTTTTGGCTGTAAGACCGAAAACGTCGGTACACTCCGTCTGTGGCAGGCTGAACCGGTAAAGGAATTTGATTTTGATACTTTCAATAAGCAGAATTATCTTGAAGCATCAAAGGAAAAAATATATGCAGAGGATATTTCACGTGTTCTCTATCCTAACGACGATACAGACGAAGGTAAAAAACTCCGCCTGAAACAGCAGTATTTCTTCAGTTGTGCGTCACTCACGGATATTATAAAAAAGCATAAGGCACGCCATGGCACTCTTGAAAACCTTGCTGACTATATTTCTATACAGCTCAACGACACACACCCTGTAATTTCAATTCCCGAACTTATCAGACAGCTTGTTGATAATGAGGGTTACACTTTTGAAAAGGCACTTGCAATTGCTAAGAAAGTATTTAATTATACAAATCACACTATAATGCAGGAGGCACTTGAAAAGTGGTGGGTAGGACTTGTTGAATCTGTGCTTCCGAGAATATATGAGATAATCATTCAGATTAACGAATCTCTTATTGCTGAAATGTACGCACAAGGCGTTGAAAAGGACAAAATCAACCGCATCAAGATTATAAAAGGAAATCTTATTCATATGGCTGATATGGCTTGTTATGCATCAAGTCATGTAAATGGTGTTGCAGAAATTCATACACAGATACTGAAAGACAGTGTTCTTGCTGACTGGTACAGTCTTTATCCCGAACGTTTCCGCAATGAAACAAACGGTATAACGCAGAGGAGATGGCTTGCACTCTGTAATATGGAACTTTCAGGTCTTATTACTGAATTACTCGGTACTGATAAATGGGTTGTTGACCTTGATATGCTTAAAGAACTTGAAAAGTATTCTGATAATGAGGAAATACTCAACAGATTTATTTCTATAAAGCAGGATAAAAAGTCACAGCTTGCAGACTTCATAAAGGCACATGACGGCATTGAAATAAATCCTGAATCTATTTTCGACATTCAGATTAAAAGACTTCATGAATATAAAAGACAGCTCCTTAATGCTTTTTCTATTCTCTGGATTTATTACGGAATAAAAGACGGTTCAATAAAAAACTTCACTCCCACAACATTTATTTTCGGTGCAAAGTCCGCTCCGGGATATAAGCGTGCAAAGGCTATTATTAAGTATATAAATGAAATAGGCAGAATTGTTTCTTCTGACCCTGAAACAAAAGACCTGCTTAAAGTTGTATTTGTTCAGAATTATAACGTTTCATACGCTGAAAAGCTCGTTGCAGGTGCAGACATTTCAGAACAGATTTCTACAGCAGGCACAGAAGCATCAGGCACGGGCAATATGAAACTTATGCTCAATGGTGCTGTTACTCTCGGAACATATGACGGTGCTAACATTGAAATTGTTCAGGAGGCAGGAGAAGAAAATAATTATATTTTCGGTGCAAAGGTTGAGGAACTTGAAAAAATTGTCCCTGAATACGACAGCAGAAAAATTTTTGCCTCTAATCCTATGATTAGAAAAGTCGTATCTTCACTTATTGATGGCAGTGTTTCAGACGGCGGAAGCGGTGATTTCCGTGAATTGTATACATCTCTTCTTGACGGTGCAAGCTGGCACGCTCCTGACCATTATTATTTGCTGGGAGACCTTGAAAGCTATGTTGACGCTAAACTTAAATCAAACAGCGATTACAAGGAAAACAGACTTGCTTTTGCGAAAAAACAGTGGCTTAATATGTGCAATGCCGGAAAATTCAGTTCAGACAGAACAATTGCTGATTACGCAGAAAATATCTGGAATATAAAGTAATATTCTTATACCGCATTTCACTTTTCGGAATGCGGTATTTTTTATCTGAATTTACAATTTAATAATTTTTTCAGATATGTTTGCAGAAACTAATATGATGATTATTCATATGTGCATATATTTATGTTCATTTACATATAAATTTATGAAATATGTAAAAATCATAAAAAAGGCTTTTATTTCCGTATTTTCTATGGTATAATGTTACTAAGACAGTACAGATAATATGTTCTGTTTTAATCAATATAAAGAAGGGGCTATTATGGATAAAAAGAAATTATTAACCGTTATGTCGCTTGCGATTGGTTTAGGCACTTTGACCTTGTTAAGCGATAATACGAAAATCAATGTATCTGCTGAAGGTACATCATCTGTTCAGAAGTTCGGAGATGTAAACGGCGACGGTTATATTGACAGCGTTGACGCAACAGCCGTACTTATTGAGTATGCAAAACTTTCAACCGCAGGAAAAGGAAATTTTGATGAGAATCAAAGAAAATTAGCTGATATTGACAAAAATAATTTAATTGATGCGGTAGATGCATCATTCATATTACAATATTATGCGTATGCTTCAACCGGCGGAAATCTTTCGTTAGAGGAATGGCTCGGAAATTCGCAGACTTCAACAACAACTACATCTTCTACTCAGACTACACAGACTACTATTTCAACAACAACTACTACAACAACTATTACTACCGATGTATCAAAAATATCTGAAATAAAACTTACAAAGTATGATATTACTATAAATGTAGGTGAAAAGGATATTTCATATGTAACAATGTTACCTGAATCAGTTCAGGACAAGAGAGAAATATGGACAAGTTCAGATGAAAAAATCGCTACAGTTGATGAATACGGTTATGTAACAGGAGTTTCAGCAGGTACTTGTACAATAACAGTTACAAGTGCAAACAATCCGAGTGTAAAAGCGGAAATAAAAGTTACAGTAAATGACCCCAATAAAATAAGCGAAATAAAGTTAAGCAAGACTGAAATAAATATTGATGTAGGAAAAGGCGATATTTCATATGTAACAATGTTGCCCGAATCAGTTCAGGACAAGAGAGAAATATGGACAAGTTCAGATGAAAAAATTGCCGTTGTTGATAATGAGGGTTATATAACAGGAGTTTCAGCAGGTACTTGTACAGTAACAGTTACAAGTGCAAACAATCCGAATGTAAAAGCGGAAATAAAAGTTACAGTTAATGATACTAACAAGATAAGCGAAATAAAGTTAAGTAAGACTGAAATAAATATTGATGTAGGAAAAGGCGATATTTCATATGTAACAATGTTGCCCGAATCAGTTCAGGATAAAAGAGAAATATGGACAAGTTCAGATGAAAAAATTGCTACAGTTGATGAGTACGGTTATGTAACAGGAGTTTCGGCAGGTACTTGTACAGTAACAGTTACAAGTGCAAACAACCCGAATGTAAAGGCGGAAATAAAAGTTACAGTAAATGACCCTAATAAAATAGTTGATAAGATAAGCGAAATAAAGTTAAGCAAGACTGAAATAAATATTGATGTAGGAAAAACTGATATTTCCTATGTAACAATGTTACCTGAATCGGTTCAGGACAAAAGAGAAATATGGACAAGTTCAGATGAAAAAATTGCTACAGTTGATGAGTACGGTTATGTAACAGGAGTTTCGGC
>CANQVA010000015.1 GCA_947627175.1 uncultured Ruminococcus sp. | reverse complement strand
GCTATTTCGATGCAGAGGACAGCGAAGAACAGCGTTATCAGAAAAAAGTTGCCCTCAATGCACAGCGTATCAAAGATTTTCAATCCGGAGAATATGCACTCAGCGGTGGTGTAGTTGACCCTCTGCCGGACGATGCACCATTTTTTGTAAAGGATTATTACGACTATTACAAGACATCAAGAGGTTATCACAAACGTTCTCTTAATTCAAATGGCGGTTGGAATGTGACAGGCTGTATGTCGTTTATGAATCAGCCGATTAACACTTACAGCAACGAAATTCGCAGTGCAGTGCTGATTATGCACGGCGAAAAGGCACATTCCTGTTATTTCGGAAAAGATGCCTACACCGCAATGACCACAGACAGCAAGTACACCGATAACAAAGAATTATTGCTGATTCCCGATGCAGTCCACACAGACCTTTATGACGGCGGCGGTAAAAATGCAATTCCATTTGATAAACTGGAAGAATTTTTCAAAAAATATTTGTAAGTCATATTTCACAACACGTTCTCAGAATTTTTGAGGACGTGTTTTTTACCTTAACAACTTTATACGTTAAATAAACAGATACGAAAAATTCTATTGTTTTTTATGATATGTAATTTTAGTTCAGTCTGTGGAGATTTCAATTTTCACGGGTATACTGCTATCTATCCCTTCATCAAATTCATAGTATTCACCACCAAACAAGCCATTTCCGAACTGACCGTAAAAATTATCTCCCAAAACATACAGACTGCCATCTGTAGTGATTGCGGCACTATGAAAATTTCCAAGACTGACCGAAGCGACATTATCCATAATTTTGATAGGAACGTTGCTGTCTATTCCTTCATTAAATCCATAGTAACCATAAAAGTTGCCGCTAAATAAGCCATTTCCGAGCTGACCGCACCAGTTACTTCCCCAAGTATACAAACTGCCATCTATAGTAATTGCGGCACTATGATAATATCCAAGACTGACCGAAGCTACATTGTCCATAATTTTAATGGGAGTTTAACTATAATTGTCATAACCATATTTACCGTTTCCAAGCTGACCATACTGGTTATTTCCCCAAGTATACAAACTACCATCTGTAGTAATAGCAGCACAAGTTCCACCTTTAACACTAATCGAAACTACATTGTCCATGATTTTCACTGGAATTGCACTATTTTTTGTTGTGCCGTTTCCAAGCCCACCGGCAATATTACATTCCCAAGTATATAGACTACCATCTTCTGCTATATAGGCTGAATATCCGGTTCCCAATGATACTCGTTTTATTTCTTTATTTATATCATCAGATGTAGTTGTATCAGTAGCTCCGGTATTATCTTCAGCAGTATTACTCAATAATGCAGAGAAATCATTAAAGTTGTATTTTCTGCCAGCAGAAATCCAATTTAGATTATTGTATGAACTAAGTTCAGCATCATATTCTTCTTTTGTAACTTCTTTATCATTTATATGATATGAAGCCTTTGTTTCTCCAACTGCACCTGCGTCATCGTATGAATAAAATAATCTTACAAATTTTTTGTTTTCATATTTGTAGATATTTGAAGAAGAATATCCCATATGTACATTATCACAACGTAAAAGATTTTTTTCTGGACAAATCAAAATTGTTCCATAATTTCCACTGTCAAATACATCAAGTATGCCATCTTCGCAAAAATCAGCAGCTTTCCAATCAACAAGGGTTGTATCCGAATCAGCTAAAAGCCATTTTTGAAGAAGAACAACATCTGAAACGTTGAACTGACCGTCCATGTTGACATCGCCCATTACATATTCTTTATCAACTGTTGATACTGCAACAGCTTGTATAGAACTATTAAGTTTTAAATTTTTGTTTGGGTAAATAGATACACCCACAGCACTACTCGCCACAATAATTGTGCAAAGAAACGTAAGTAGTTTTCCTTTCATATTAACATCCTATTTTTTTGATATACTTATATTGTATTTTTAAATAAACAATCTAACTAAATTATCAATTTAGTTAAATACTCTATCATTATACAATATTTGGAAATCGATTTCAATACATTTTGAAAAAATTGTCAATTTATACATAATCATTATAATTATAATGTATAATATGCTGAAAAATAAATCTATAATCAAAAGTATATGTATCTGTTCCGACTAAAGGAAGAATTATACGGCGAAAAGCGAATACATATATAAGTGCGACATTGCAACGGTTATCTTTTTTGGACGTTGACAGTCGGTGCAGTTCCTACGGTACTGAACACTGCCATTGCACATCTTGTCCGAGCTTTATTTTATCTCGCTTATTCTTATTAAACACGATAAGTTTCACCTTACACTTAATCCAAGATATTATTCTGTTTCGGACGGCATACTCAAAGAAGTACTGTTGGTGAGACTCCCCGGTTCTATCATGAACATCACGGGAATCTTCTCGAACATCGCCCTCAATAAACTGCTGGTTCATTATCGACAAAAAGATTGATATTTTTATCCTTTGCGATTGCCAACGGTCTTTCGCAGGGTGTTATTACTTTGATCGAATATAATTACTCTGCAAAAAACACTGGGCGTATGCGTTCAGTCATCAAAGTGACACTGAGCCTTAGCCTTGCTGTGATTGATGAAATCAGTATGGTAAACCTGAGTTATATTATGCAGATTGTCAATTTTGTGAATCCGGAGCGTGAAAGAGAAAAGAAAAAACCTTTGCAGATTATTTTTGTCGGTGATTTCTTTCAGCTTCCGCCGGTGGTACTTCCGGAAGAACAAGTGCATTACAAAGAATTTTACGGCAATGACGTACACAATGCCTATGCGTTTCAAAGTCAGTACTGAAAACGGTAATCCGTCAAGTATGAATACAAGTCTGTCAAGAAAGAAGTAACAATTTTTGATTTACAGGGCAATCCGTTAATGAATAGACGTATCGGAAAGCAGAAAATGGAAAAACGTTTTGTATTTGAAAAGAACGAAATCGGCAGTGTGAAACAATTCCCGATGAAATTAGGGTATGCTGTCACGATTCATAAATAACAGGGGCAGACGTATGAAGCAGTCAATCTGAAACCGGAGATTTTTTCGGACGGTCAACTCTATGTAGCACTTTCTCGTTGCAAGCATATTGAAAAAATGTATTTTGAACGACCGTTGACAAGCAGTATGGTACGCACTTCACAGGACGTTCTGAATTATTACACGAACCCCGATGATTATTCTTTCTTTGGAACAGGAAACGAAATTGTACCGTTTGAATGCAAGAAGAAGTTTGAACCCATTGTCAAGGAACTATTGAAAACAATGGAAGAAACAGAAAAAAATAATCCGGACTTTGCTTTTGAACAAGCTGATTTCACTGATTTCGGCAGGAGTGAACAAGACGGACAGTTTTCCATGATTCTCTTGCAGTTCAAGCAGGTATTGCAAGCGATTTCTGCACAGAACCCTAATTTTGATTTTACACGCTGTGGGTTTGAAGAATTTGTGCAGAGATACACAGGGCAGTACAATGATGATTGTAATTATCCGAACTATCCTGAACAGGGAAACTATCCTGAATACAATCAATATCCGTACAGCAGTTCGGTATGCGGTACGTCAGCATTGCAGCCGATGTACCCACAATCTCCTGCTCCGGTGCAGAGAAAAAATGAATTGTACAGAGAAAAAAGTTTACACTGTTATGGAAATTGTGGATATGCTTGGCATTAGTCGTAGTGTGGCATATTCTCTTGTCAGGAACAATCCACCGTTCAGAGTGTTAAAAATCGGTGACACTTATCGTATTCCAAAAGAGAGTTTTGACCATTGGTTTGAAACAGGAAAACCTGATAACGCTCGTGCAGATGATTGACAAAAAAAGTTTTTATGCTATACTGTAATTGTGGTTAAGCGTTACAGTCATATGCTCGGAGAAAAAATATGGATGATAAGAAAAGTAAAAAAACAATCCATTCAAAAGAGGAAGTACATGGACATTCGTCTATTATGTCAGAGATGAGAACGGAAAACGTATTCAGAAATGGAAAGGCGGTTATGAAACAAAAAAGGAAGCCAAAGCAGAGATGAAAATTTACAAGGCAAAATCTGCTCTTCAAATACCAATTAAATCAAACAGCCGTTCTAAAAAAGAGGACAACAAGAAAACAGGCAAGTTGCTTGGAGAGTATCTGGAAAGTTGGTTTGCTATCCACAAGAGAAAACTTGCTCCTTCAACAATCAACGGATATTACACCAATATTTACAATCACATCATTCCGGCTATCGGAAAGCTCACACTGGAAGAAATAAAACCGTCTTCTTTGGATAAATTTTATCTTGACCTTATGGATAATGACGGACTGTCAGCAAAGACAGTCACATACGTTCACAACGTTCTGAAAGTGGCATTACAGGCAGCGGTTGAAGACAGTTTTATTACCATCAATCCGTGTATGAGAGTAAAACCGCCGAAAGTTCCGAAATTCAAATCCACGCTTTTGCCAAGGGAACAGTTGTCACGGATTTGGTTTACGCTGACAGCATTACAGCAAAACAGCATCTTGCAGAAATGATTAACAAAGCCATCATGGGGACGAGTGGCAAAAAAACCCTGTAATTCCGCATATTCCGTATCATGTACAAAGCAGTTGATTAGCAAAATGATTAGCAAGACGGAAAAACGCATAGAAAAAAGCCGTTTCTCTTAATCGGGAAACGGCTAAAAATAGCGGACAGGGAGGGATTCGAACCCTCGATACGCTATTAACGTATACACGAGTTCCAGTCGTGCGCCTTAGACCAGCTCAGCCACCTGTCCACTTTATAATATATTATGTGGTAAAACCACTTGGTGCGAGTAATGGGACTTGAACCCATACGTCCTTCGACACACGCCCCTCAAACGTGCCTGTCTGCCTATTCCAGCACACTCGCAAAGTACTTTTACATTATACAACATAAAAAGAAAAAAGTCAAGCCTTTCTGAAAAATTTTTTTATATTACATAAAATTGAAAATATATTTTCATAATAATGATAAAAATTTATATAAAATTTGACAGTTACTCTGTGTCACTGTCTTTTTTTGTTGAAATACTTGAAATTTGTCTTAATATATGTTATCATATATTTTAAGGAGGACTATTTATGAAAAATATCTTTTCAACTGTTTTTATGAATATATGTGGCTATGATATAATTATATTCATAGTTGCTGTCTTTACCGGAATTATATGCTATCGTCTATGGCGTTCGGCGGACAAACTATATGACAAAATGCATCTTACTGTTTTTGTTCCCGATGGTGATACTTCGCAAAAAGAAGCCGTTTCTGATATTTGCGAACTGCGTGAAACTGAAATAGTCAAAATGAGAAGTCGTACAGGCAGTCTTTATTCTGTTTTTATCAACCTTACAGGAATATTTCCACTGTTGGGCATTCTCGGAACTGTTATTTCACTGCTCGGTCTTGTTTCAGATACATCAAATATAACGGGAAATTTTTATGGTGCTTTAACCTCAACTTTCTGGGGACTTGTTTTCGCTATAATATTCAAATTTCTTGACGGCATTATTTCCGCCAAAATTGAGGACAACGAAAAAAGTGTTGCTCTCTATCTTGAAAGAAATTCAAAAAACGTTGCAGAAAAAGAATTTGCAGAAAAAGAAAAGGTAGTTGTATGAAAAACAAGGGCATTGTTATTGAACTTACCGCTTTGCTTGATGTTATACTTATTATGCTTTTCTGGCTTATGATGAATATTCAGAACGATAATGAGAATATCAGAACAGAGGCGGACAACCGTATTTCAGAAGCGGAAGAACAAGTAAAAAAAGCTGAAGAAAACATTTCACAAGCGGAAAAACGTGCTGATGATGCTGTTGCCGAAATGGAAAAAATGCAGGCGGAACTTGAAAAAGTCCGTGAAGAAACTGAAAAGGAAATTGCAGATGCGTGGAAAAAAGCCGCAAGCATAAATGACAACGCTGCCGCCAATCAGTCGGCACTTGAAAATTATGAAAAAGGTCGTGTTATAACTATCAATCTTCAATATGACAGCACAATTTCTATATCAGACAATAATAATATTCTTGCACAAACTTCCGTTATTTCAGACAACGATATTGTCAAAAGCATTATTTCTTCTCTTGAAAGCGTAAATCTCGGACAGAATGATGTAATACTCTGTACAATGATTTATGACGGGAGTGAAGTTCTTTACAGGGACGTAAAAGCAGTAAAAACTGCTGTTGACGAAATAAAAAGCAGTTATTCAAATCTATATTGCACTTATATCAATATAAAGGAAAGGAATAATAATTATGAGTGAAAAAAATGGAAAGAAAAATAGTATCCTGCCTGTAATAGTAGTAATTCTACTGATTATCGCAATACTTATGATTGTTTTAAGTCTTGGTTTTGGCGGTGGACTTGGTTCGGGAAACGGCAACGGTGACGGAAATACAAGCATTGTTTCCGAAAATTCATCATCCGATAACACAGAAGAAAATACACAAGTTTCCGAAACTACTGAAACTTCTGAAACAGTCATCGAAGAAGCAACGGAAGCTGTAACATATTTAGATATTACCGTTTCGGGAAATACATATGTAGTAGACGGTAGCGAAACAACAATTGACGATATAACAGAAACTGCCGGCGATGACAATATCGTTGTGAGAATTACAGATGACAATGCAGTTGCCGATGCTATGGAAAGTCTTATTTCTGCACTTGATGAAAAAAATATTTCCTACATTGAACCGACAGAATAAACAAACAGGACGAGCTTTATTGTTCGTCCTGCTTTTTATTTTTGCAATATGCACTTTATTATAACTGATAAAATCTTTTAAAATTTTCTGAAAGAATCATTCTGTTTTCCTGTTCGCTGAAACCGAGTTCAAGAAATCTTTCCAGTTCTTCCTCATGGCTCCACATAGGGAAATCAGAACCGAAAAAGCAATTTTCAACGCCGTATTTATTTATAATACGCCGTGTATCCTCCTTTGAAAGAAACGCCATTGAACTGCTTATATCAAACGCCACATTTTCAAAATCAGTAAAACATTCTTCCGCCTCTTTCCAACGCTGATAACCTCCGAGATGTGCGGCATGAAGTTTAAGTTTAGGGAAATTCTTATGTATATTAAATATTTTTTGCGGTGCTGAATATTCATAACGGTTGTCGCCACAATGAATAAGCAACGGCATTTTTCCCTCTATCACTTCATAAATTTTGAACGCCTCCGGGGAATCAGCATCAAATTTCTGAAAATCGGGGTGAAGTTTCACACCATGCAAACCGAGTTCTTCAATTTGTTTTATGTCTGCTTCAATATTTTCAGAATGCGGGTGAGTAGTTCCCAGTCCGTAAAATACGGGATTATTTTTACACTCTCTTGCAATAAATTCATTTATTGAACTTATCTGATGAGATGTTGTGGCAGTTGAACAAACAAGATACTTTGATATACCTATCTTGCCACCGCTTTTTATAAGTTGTTTACTCATTCCACAGCTTTCCATCGGTAAATCATAGAAATTTCCGATATTTATTGTAGCGTTCTGTGCTATTTTTTCAGGAAAAATATGTGCATGAGCGTCAATGATTTCATATTTGCTGTAAATTTCAGAATCCATGTTTTCACCTTCCTAAAATCAATTATAAATCTTTTTTTTCGGTTTGTCAAGTACTTACAGACGTTCTTTAAAATCCTCATATCCGAACTTATTAAGTGTTTCAGTCGTTCCGTCCGTTTTAAGCAGAATTATCGACGGCAGAGCCATTCCGTTAAAAGTATTATTTTTCACCATAGAATATATAGCCATATCCTCAAAAACCAGTCTGTCACCGATTTTCAGCGGTTCATCAAAAGAGTACTCCCCTATTACGTCACCTGCAAGACAAGTCTGCGAACCAAGACGATATGTATACTTTTTTTCAAATGGTATGCCTGAATTTTTCAATGGCGGACGGTAGGGCATTTCAAGTACATCAGGCATATGACAGGCGGCAGAACTGTCAAGTATAGCTATCGGCATATCATTTTCTGTAATGTCAAGGACTTCTGTTACAAGATAACCGGCATTGAGAGCGACAGCCTCACCCGGTTCGAGATATACCTCAAGACCGTATTTTTCTTGCATATGCTTTATACAGCGTTCAAGACGTGGAATGTTGTAACCATCACGTGTTATATGATGACCTCCGCCGAAATTTATCCATTCCATTTTTTCAAGAACATCGCCGAACTTTTCTTCAACCACCGAAAGCGTTTTTTCAAGGTCGTCAGAATCCTGTTCACACAAAGTATGAAAATGCAGACCTGTTACGCCGTAAAGGTCGTTGCGATCAAAATTTTTATTTATAATTCCGAGCCTTGACTTTGGTGAACACGGGTCATAAATTTCGTGTCCCTCTTGAGTTGAAAACTCCGGGTTTATCCGCAGACCTATTTTTTTTCCTGCTTTCAGCACTCTTTCACGGTATTTGTCAAGTTGTGAAAATGAATTAAAAATAATATCATCGCAGTAAGAAATTATCTCATCAATTTCACTTTCACGGTACCCTGCACAAAATACATGATTTTCCTTTCCCATTTCTTCAAAGCCGAGTTTAGCCTCAAAAAGACCACTGCAAGCTGTTCCTGAAATATACTCCCCTATCGTTGGATAGAGATGATAACATGAAAATGCTTTTTGTGCAAGAAGAATTTTACATCCCGTGCGTTCCTGAACACCTCTAAGAATTTCAAGATTATGTATCAATTTTCCCTCATCTATTATGTAGCAAGGCGTTTTTGCTTTAATCATTTTTCACCTCAGAATATAGCTTTTCTTTTACCCTTTTCATTTTTTGGATATGTGCGTATACGCACTATATTGTCAATGTTGACAATGCTCTCACTGTCCTTTTCGTCAACACGTATAAAGCCGTCACCCACTTCAAGAACTTTTGCTATCAACTGCATTCCGCCGTCAAAATATATAACACATTCTTCCTTGTCATCAGCAAAACGCTGTAATGCTTCTTCAATCTTCATAAAAAAACTCCTTAACAATATCTTAAATATTTCATATCTTTATATTCATAGTCAGGGACTTTTCTGAAAAACATTTTTTCCCTGTACTTTGATTTATCGCAGTTCAAAAAATTTATTGTGTGAAGTTCATAATACCATTCTGAATCAAATTCAGCATATCTGTCATTGTAAATAATTCTTCCGTATTCATTATTTTTTAAAGTAAAAGGATTTTTATAATAACCTCGTGATTTTTTATTTCTGTACATTATTTCATAATTTCCGTTGTCAGAATTTTTTACTGCTATTCTGTTACCGAAAACAGAAGTATAACATCGTGGATTATATAGAACATCATTATTATATTTTTTGATTTTATTTAAATATTCATGTAGTCCGTCTGTATTCTGAAACAAAGATATTCGATTAAAAAATACTTCACAATCGGGAAATTTTTCAATAGTTATCGGTTTAAACTTTATGGAATTTCTTACGTTGGCATAATTAGCATAACGGACATTTTTACAATACGTAAGAGAAATATGCTGTATAAATAACAAAAAGTCACCCCCTTTATACTGATATTGTTCAATAATCAGTCAACAAGAACGGGGTTAAAATCTTCTTCCCAGGGCAGTCCCCACTTATTCAATGCCTGCATGAATGGGTCGGGGTCAAATTCCTCAATATTATAAACACCGGCTTTGTTCCATGTTCCCGTCATAATCATCATAGCACCAATCATTGCCGGAACGCCTGTTGTATATGAAACAGCTTGTGAACCGACTTCCCTGTAACATTCCTGATGGTCACATATATTATAAAGATAGTAATTCTTGTCCTTTCCGTCCTTTTTACCACGGAAAATACAGCCGATATTCGTCTTGCCGACAGTTCTCGCACCAAGTGTTGCAGGGTCGGGCAGTACAGCTTTAAGAAACTGCAACGGTACTATCTCTTTTCCCTCATACATAATCGGTTCAATTGAAGTCATACCGACATTTTCAAGGCATTTAAGGTGTGTGAGATAACTCTGTCCGAATGTCATAAAGAAACGTATTCTTTTTATACCCTTGATATTGAGTGCAAGCGATTCAAGTTCTTCATGGTGAAGAAGATACATATCTTTTTCGCCAACTCCTTTGAAATTATATACACGCTTAATTTCCATAGGTTCAGTTTCAACCCATTTGCCGTTTTCAATATAACTTCCCTTTGCGGAAACTTCACGTATATTTATTTCAGGATTGAAATTTGTTGCAAACGGATAACCATGGTCACCGCCGTTACAATCAAGAATATCAATATAATTGATTTCGTCAAACTCATGTTTCATAGCATAAGCGGAAAATACTCCCGTAACTCCCGGATCAAATCCACTACCGAGAAGTGCGGTGATTCCTGCCTGCTTAAACTTTTCACGATATGCCCACTGCCATTTATATTCAAACTTTGCAGTGTCAAGGGGTTCATAGTTTGCGGTATCAACGTAGTTTGTTTTAGTTGCAAGGCAAGCGTCCATAATAGTCAAATCCTGATACGGTAATGCAAGATTAAGCACAACGTCAGGCTTATATGCATTGATAAGTTCAATAAGCTCATCAACGTTATCGGCGTTTACTTTTGCAGTTTCAATGACTGTTTTTGTTGTTGGCTGAAGTTTGTCACGCAAAGCGTCGCACTTTGATTTTGTACGGCTTGCAATCATAATTCCTTCAAAAACTTCGCTGTTCTGACAGCATTTGTGAATTGCTACAGAAGCTACTCCTCCGCAGCCTATAATCATACATTTTCCCATTTTCATTTTCTCCTTTCAATCCCACCAGAAATACCATACTTTTGAATCTATAAGTTTGAGTTCCAAAGCATTTACAGAACCAACACCCTGTGCTACTATATCATAACAGAATGCATATTGTTCGTCCGCAAGTTTGCGTGAATTGTCATTCTTTGCAGGCTTTTCAACATACATCTGCAATATATCATGGGTAATTATTGCGGGAATTGCCCTGTATTCGTCATACCAGTATTTGCACACGGACATTATATCTTCATCATCAGGGACTTCATTCCAGCCTCCGAACGGAATCCACGCAAATACTTCCCACGGATTTGCAGATTTAATTTTTATCAGTATATATTTTTCATCTTCTCCTGAAATAAATGAATTTAACGAATTATATTTGCATTTCATATATTCAGGTATTTCACCATAAAGATAATACAGTTCCTCAGAACGTTCGGTTAAAAACTCCTTGCCTTTCGAAATATCGGCTTTCAGTATTTCATCACGATGCTTTTTTGATTGTTTCATCAATTCAATTCTGCCATTCAGAATATCACATCTGCCATTCAGAATATCACAAAATCTATCCTCATATCCGAACAGAATCGGAATATATCCCGCTTTCTTGCCGTTTTCAAGTTCATTCACATATATTTCCGTAAGTTGTTCAGATGTGATATTATCAGGAATATCACTGCATTCACAACCTGTAGCTTTGCATATTTCTTCAATAATAGCAGTTTTATTGTTAAAATATGAAACCATTTTTTCAACTCCTTTACGTTAATTTTTTACTACCACAAACACCGTAAGCAACAATGCAAGCAGACCGTATTCATTTCAGGACATTGCAAGCAACATTTCCCTTATGATTTTACACGCAACAGCTGTTGACGCTCCGCTCTGGTCGTAATGCGGACTAAGTTCATTCACGTCACAACCGACTATATTCAGTTCACTGCACACAAGTGTTAATGCTTTTCGGAGTTCACCGAAAGTAACGCCCTCCGCTTCAGGCGTACCTGTTCCGCAGAATACTGACGGGTCAAGAACGTCTAAATCAACAGTAAGATATATATTTTTATTTTTTAGTTTTTCAACGGTTTCAGCAAGTCCTTCAAAATTAAATTTATGCATTGCTGTGTGATTTTCGGCAAACTTAAATTCTTCCCTGTCACCGCTTCTTATTCCGAACTGAAAAATATGACCGTCGCCGACAAGTTCATGGCATCTTCTCAGAACGCAAGCATGAGAAAGTTTCTGTCCCAAATAATCATAACGCAAATCTGCATGAGCATCAAAATGTATTATATATAAATCGTCATACTTTTCTTTCATTGCCCTGACCTGTCCGAGAGTAACAAGATGTTCACCGCCAATCATAAAAGGAATTTTTCCGTCATTCAGTATAATTGCGGAACGTTCCTGTATATCGTCAAGAACTTGTTCAGAATTTCCGAACGGAAGTTCAATGTCACCGCTGTCAAAATAGCTGTAGTCTGTCATGTCTTTATTTTGATACGGACTGTAAGTTTCTATTCCGAAACTGTCATTTCTTATTGCAGATGGTGCAAATCTTGTACCCGCACGGAAACTTGTTGTGCCGTCATATCCTGCTCCGAAAAGTATAATTTTTGCGTCTTTATACTCACTGTCACAGGCAATAAAAGTATGTATATTTTTATTCAACATCTCTTAACAACTCCTCTACATAATTCGGCAGTGCAAATGCTCCTGCATGAAGTTTTGTATTATAGTATTTCGTTTTCAGTCCAAGAATATTCCACTTTGCAGGGTTCAGGTCATGTACAGGATGATATTTTTTTGATGCAAAACCAAAAAGCCAATGTCCTGACGGATAAGTAGGTATATGAGCCTGATATACACGACTTATCGGAAAACTTTCTACAATTCTTTTGTGTGACCTCTGCATAGCCGCAGCGTCCTCGTCATAGAACGGGCTTTCATGCTGATTTACCATTATTCCGTCATCGTGGAGAGCCTTGAAACAACTACCGTAAAATTCTTTTGTAAAAAGTCCCTCACCAACACCGAACGGGTCTGTTGAGTCCACTATAATCACATCATATTTATTTTCACAGCGACGTATGAATTTAACGCCGTCTTCATAGAAAATATGCACCCTTTCATCATCGAAACGGCACGCCGTAGTCGGAAGATATTTTTTGCTTACTTCAACAACAAGTTCGTCTATCTCAACAAGGTCTATATTCTTTACTGTGTTATACCTCGTAAGTTCACGGACAACTCCGCCGTCGCCTGCTCCTATAACAAGTATATTTTCGGGGTTCGGGTGAACCGCCATAGGCACGTGTGTTATCATCTCATGATATATAAACTCGTCCTTTTCGGTCAACATCATATAGCCGTCAAGTGTCAGAAAACGTCCAAATTCCTTTGAATCAAATATATCGATTCTTTGAAATTCGCTTTTTCCGCTGTAAAGCTGTCTGTCAACCTTTATTGAAAATTCGACATTTTGAGTATGCCTTTCTGTAAACCAAAGCTGCATAAAAAAATCCCTCCTGTTTTTTTATAATTTGTAATTAACGTTTTATTACAGCGATTACTCCTATTATCAGAAAAACAGCACCAACCGCTATACATATTGTTCCGGAATTGTCTTGTTTCTTATCAGCAGGCACATAAAATTCATTCGGGTCTGAAGGATTTATCTTTAATTCCGTTTTTTCACCTAATTCAAAAAGAGCCGGTTTTTGAGATGTATTGCTTTTAACTCTGTAATGATTCCCGTTGTAAGTGAAATCGAAAACAGGTCTGTAGTAACTGTTTTCTATTTCTTTCCGGGTATTTTCTATGATATTTTCAACAACTGATGCTGTAACAGTATCTGTACACCTTTCTTTCAGCTTTTTATTGTTTATGTTTAAACAAACACCCATGACAATAACTATAAGTGAAACGAATGTAAAAATGAATCCGATTGCTTTCGGTGAAAACTTTAAATTTTTTGCCATAATCCTGCCCCTTATACTTTATGTAATTATCAAGTTAATTTTCAGCCCCTGTATCTGTAATGTTTTTCATTTTTCACAATGCGTACTGTCAGAAAATCCGTATCAATCAAACTGTAATATACTTTATCTATATATGAAATATGTCCCATAGCTCCGGGGTTGACTTCATAAGTCAAATAAATGTATTTATCACTTTTTATCTGATTGATAATTTTTCTTCCGTCCTCACGTATCAGAAATATTACACCTGTACTAAGATACACAAATATAATAAATGCTAATAATAATTGATGAAAAAGTTTTTCATATTTTTTAATCAAAACTATATTCAACACAAAAGGTACTGCAAATATTAAATATGAAATAATGCCTTTTATTTCAATAATACTTCCATATGCAACCACTATTGAAATAATATCAACAATAACAAGAAAAATAAAATTAAATTTCATAATTACCTCATACAATTACATTCAGATACTCAATGTTAATATCTTCTGTACCTGTCATTGAACAGCCTTTATCTTTTGCATATTTTATATATTCAATAATTTCATCTGTTATTAGTTCACCGGGGGCAAGTATAGGTATTCCGGGCGGATAACACATTACAAATTCACTGCAAACACGTCCGGCTGATTTTTCAAGCGGTAATGAAATTTTGTCCGCATAGAAAGCACGCCGTGGAGTTTCCGCAACTATCGGTGTTATATATTCCTGTGTAAGCATACCTGCTCCCGATTTTCCAAAACGTCTTTTTATCTCTGACATTGCACTTATAAGACGCTCTATGTCACGCTTTCTGTCACCAACTGAAATATATGCAAGAATATTTCCAATATCACCAAATTCTATCTGTATATCATATTCATCACGGAGCAAGTCATATACTTCAATTCCTGCAAGTCCCACCGGTAAAGTATAAACCGATAGTTTCGATACGTCAAAATCATATATACTGTCGCCGTTTATCAATTCTTTTGAGTAAGCATAATAACCGCCTATTTCGTTTATTTCGGAACGTGCATACTCTGCCATTTCAACAGTTTCCGCAAATATTTCACGTCCGCTTAAAGCAAGCCTTTTACGGGAAATATCAAGACTTGAAAGAAGAAGATATGAAGCACTTGTTGTCTGAGTAAGGTTAATAATCTGACGCATATATCCGGCATTTATATTTTTGCCCATAAGCAGAAAAGAACTCTGTGTAAGACTTCCGCCCGACTTGTGCATACTTACAGATGATATATCAGCCCCGGCATTCATAGCAGTTATCGGAAAATTCTCACCGAAATAAAAATGTGTTCCATGAGCCTCATCAACAAGTACAAGCATACCGTGTGCGTGTGCGATTTCAGTAATGCGTTTAAGGTCTGAACATATTCCGTAATAAGTCGGATTATTTACCATTACCGCCTTAGCATCAGGATTTTCCTTAATAGCTTTTTCAACCTGCTCCACTGACATTCCGAGAGATATTCCGAGTTGTTTATTAACGTCGGGATTTACATAGACGGGTACAGCGTCACAAAGAATAAGTGCATTTATCGCACTGCGATGAACATTTCGAGGCATTATTATTTTGTCCCCGCTTTTGCAGGCATACATAATCATACTCTGTACCGCCGAAGTCGTACCGCCTACCATGAAAAACGCATTTTCCGCACCGAAAGCCTGTGCCGCAAGCATTTCAGCATCTTTAATTACAGAAACAGGGTGACATAAATTGTCAAGCGGTTTCATAGAATTTACGTCAACACTCATACAGTCTTCACCAAGAAATTCAGTAAGTTCCATATTTCCACGCCCACGTTTATGACCCGGCACGTCAAACGGCACTACACGCATACGTCTTAATTTTCTCAAAGCCTCATAAATCGGTGCATCAATCTGTGAAAGACCCATTTTCAAAAACATTCCTTCCGCTGAAAATTTCTATCATCTCCCGACGTAGACTATTCATTATTTCAAGTCTGTTACGGGGTGAAAGTTCACGTACATCTGTATTAAACAAATAATTCTGAAGTTCTATTTCTTTTATAAGCATCTTAGTGTGAAAAATATTTGCCTGATATACATTCACGTCCACTGCATCATATCTATCCAAAACAGCATTGTCTATATAGTCCTGAATAGATGTTATATTATGGTCAATAAATAGCTTTTTACCGCCGACACTCCTTGTAAATCCTCTCACCCGGTAATCCATTGTAATTATATCGGAATCGAAACTTCCTATAAGATAGTCAAGGGCAGTAAGAGGAGTAATTTTTCCGCACGTTGCAACGTCTATATCAACTCTGAACGTTGCTATATTTGTATCGGGGTGATATTCGGGATAAGTATGAACTGTCACATGACTTTTATCAAGATGTGCAACAGTTTCCGTACTTTTGGCAGGTATCATTGTATCGTCCGCAATGAGAAACGTCGCAGATGCTCCTTGTGGGTCGTAATCCTGTTTGGAAATATTAAGCACCTGAGCCCCTATCATTTTAGTAAGATTTGTAATTATGTGCGTTATACGCTCTGAATTATACGCCTCATCAATGTAAGCTATATAATCAAGCTGAGCCTTTGGAGTTTTCGCATAACAGACATCATATATATTGAAACTGAGTGATTTTGTAAGATTATTGAATCCATACAGCTTTAATTTATTTTCCATAGTTCACCTCATAAGTTATAACATAAAATAAAATGCACGTACAGATTTCATCAACCATACGTGCATGAAAAATACATATGCCTATGCATTATAACTTCATATTGGCTTCAGAGTCTATATAAGCAAAGATACCTTTTACTACTCTTATTGACCTTTCACAAGCTGATGAAAACTTATAAAAATTTCTCGGCACAAACCGAATCAATAAGGCAATTCAACATTGCCGGCTAAAAAATCTTGCCTCACTGCTCCGTAATATTTCCGCAACAGTGATATATGAAACCGAAGCTTCTGCAATTTGTATTATTTTATCATATTTTATAAACCTTGTCAAGAGTTAATCGAAATTTTTTTAAAATTTATTTTTTTATGTTTTTAATAAACAAAAAAATAATAAATATTATTTAAGTTCAGCTATTGTAACGCCGTCTTCTCCCTCTCCGAAAACTCCTGAACGGTAACTTTTAACTGATGGGTGAGATTTAAGACGGTTCTGCACTGCCTGTCTGAGAACGCCTGTACCTTTACCATGAATAATAGTCACCATAGAAATATTAGACATTACAGCCCTGTCAATAAATGCATCAAGCTGATAAACGCCATCATCACACGCACAACCTCGTATATCAAGTTCCATTTTTCCACGGCGTTCCGCCTTTACACCGATTTTTCCTGTCTTGCGTAACGGTTTATTTTTATTATATGTTACCTTTTCAGGCTCTTCAAGACGCAGACGTGAAATATTCATTTTAGTTTTCATAACACCCATTTGTACAAATACAAATTCACTGCCGTCGGGGTCGCCTGAAATAATACCTTTTCTTTGCAGGTCAACCACATAAACAGTATCGCCACGTTTAAGTTTTCGTGGAAGTACATAATCTGCATTCGGGTCATGTCTTTCAATCGGATTCGCCGTATCATACATTTTATTGAAACTCTGCTTAGACCTTGCTTTTACATCGGAAACACTTTCACTGAAATTCTTTTTATCCTTTTCTTTTTTAAGCTGTTCAAGTTCGGTAATAAGTTCATTTGATTCTGCCTTAGTCTGTTCAATAATCGTCATGGCACGCAGACGTGCTTTTTCAAGTTCCTCTGATTTTGACTTTTCAAGTTCTTCACGTTCTTTTCTAAGGACTTCTTCATGTTCCTGTGCTTCTGCCTTCAGACGAATAATTTCTTCTTTCTGACGTTCAAGTTCAATACGTGCTGATTCGAGCTTTCCAATAACTTCTTCAAGGCGGCTGTCCGATTCACTCACCTGCGATTTTGCATCTTCAATTATATCCGACGGCATACCCAGACTTTCAGAAATTGCAAAGGCATTTGACTTTCCGGGAGAACCGACTATAAGTCTGTAAGTAGGACGGAGAGTTTCAATATCAAATTCGCAAGATGCATTTTCAACATATGGACTATCAATTGCGAATATTTTAAGTTCCTGATAATGCGTTGTTACCATTGTTTTAGCACCTGACGAAATCAGACGTTTTATTACTGCAACTGCAAGAGCCGAACCCTCAACAGGGTCTGTGCCTGAACCGAGTTCGTCAAGAAGAACGAGTGAATTTTCATCAGCAGTTTCAATAATTTTAATAACATTGTTTGTATGTGCGGAGAATGTTGAAAGATTCTGTTCTATGCTTTGACTGTCGCCTATATCTGCGAGTATATGGTCAAAAACTGAAATACTGCTACCATCTGCAACGGGTATCATAAGTCCGCACATAGTCATTGCACTGAGAAGTCCTGCTGTTTTTAAAGCAACAGTTTTTCCTCCCGTATTAGGACCTGTTATTATAAGCGTGCTGTATTCGTTTCCGAGCGAAAGATTTACGGGAACGGCTTTTTTGCGGTCAATAAGCGGATGACGTGCTTTTTTAAGATTCATTCTGCCGTCGTCGGTGATTTCAGGAAGTGAACAGTTGAGTTTTTCGGCAAGACGTGACTTTGCAAAATAAAGATTAAGTTCTGCACAGATTTTATAATTTTCACAAAGAACGTCCGCATATTCACCGCATTCACGACAAAGTTCACGGATAATTCTTTCAATTTCCTCCTGCTCTTTTCCTTCGAGAATGCGTATGTCATTATTAGCCTCAACAATTGCCATAGGTTCAATAAATATTGTCTGCCCCGTTGCCGAAGTATCATGAATAAGACCGCTGACCTGTCCCCTGTATTCAGATTTTACAGGAAGTACAAAACGACCGTCTCTTATAGTGACGTTACTTTCCTGCAAATACTGCTGTATAGACTTATTTTTTACCATTTTGTCAAGTGTTTCCCTCAACTGCATTTCTGCACGGTTTATCTTTCGTCTTATAGCTGAAAGTTCAGGGCTTGCGGCATCTGAAATTTCATTTTCAGAAATAATTGAGCGTTCAAGTTTTTCAAGCAACCAGTCGTTAGGTGCAAGACGTGAGAAAAGATAATCAAGTTCTGTTTCAATATTTTCGCAATGACTGTACCAATCCGCAAGCCCCTTTATTTGACGAAGCATAGCGGCAATGTCCATAAGGTCACGCAAAGAAATAACTGCTCCCGACTTTGCACGGGCAACTAATGCCGTAATATCCTTGAAACTGCTGAACGGCGGAGTTCCGAATTGTACCGAAAGACTGAACGCCTGTGAAGTTTTAAGACACTCATAACGCACACGCCCTAAATCATTATCAGGACGGACGGCAAGTGCCATTTTTCTTGTTTCTTCATTTGAAGTCAGGTCTGCAAGCATTTCAAGGATTTTATCAAGTTCAAGTGTTCTGAGATATTCATTCATATATTTTACCTTTAATTATATTTTCAATGATTTGTAAAAATCAAGTGTACGGAAATTTCTTTCAAGATGTAAGACAAGGTAATTTTCAGCGATAATTGAAAGCCTGTCCATAGTTTCGTCAGACGTTCTGAAATTATACAGTCTGTCAAAATCTGAAAGAAGTATATGCCTTATTGCACTTAGAACGGATATTTTAATTTTATACCATTCATCAGCATTTCCATGAAAACAGTCTTTACAATAAAAACAGCTTTCCCGTACACTGAAAAAAAGTTCCGCCGGTTCAAAAAGTCCGCATTCACGGCACGCAAGAACATCAGGCATAAATCCGATTTCGGACATAAGACGGAGTTCAAATATTGATTTAAGCATTTTTTCGTTACGCAGATTTTTTTCAAGGTAATGGAGAGTATTAAGAAAAAGACGCATAATATCTCCGCTGTTAGTTTCGGGACTTATGCAGAAACGCAGAACGTCCGCAAAATATGAAGCGAGTGAAATTTTCGTGAGTGAATCCCTTAAACCGTAAAAAATGCGTATCGGTTCGGCACTGTTCAAAATAAGATATTCTCCCCGCTGACTGTAACAGAAATTTGAATATGCAAAAAGCTGTACAGAACTACCTGATTTTCCGCTGATTTTCTTTGCACCTCTTACAGTTAATTCAATAACTCCGTATTCTTCCGTAAGAACATCAATAAATTTATCCTGTTCACCGGCAGTACGTTCTTTTATAACTATACCTTTTACTGTTGTCATATATTACTTTTCGGACAATCCGAAACTTCTGATAAGATTTTCACGGTTACGCCAATCTTCTTTTACCTTTACCCAACATTTCAGGTTTACTTTAATCTGAAAAAAATCTTCAAGTTCTATACGAACCATTGTAGACGCTTTTTTCAGCATTGCACCGCCTTTTCCGATAATTATGCCCTTGTGTGATTCCTTTTCGCAGTATATAACAGCAGAAATGTCAAGTATGTCTTTGTTGTCACGTTCTTTCATTTCCTCAACAACAACAGCTATGCCGTGTGGTACTTCATCTTTAAGCAACATAAGAAGTTTTTCACGGATTATTTCACCTACAAGAACTTTTTCAGACTGGTCTGTAATCATATCATCAGGAAAAAAGTGAACAGACTCCTCTGAAAGTTTTATTATTTCATCAATGACTATATCAACACCGTTTCCCTCAGTAACACTAACAGGTACTACCGCCTGACATTCTATCTGTGAAGTAATATAAGATATAATCGGAGCAAGTTCGTCCATACTTTTCAGAAGATCAATTTTGTTTATTACAAGTATAACAGGCATTTTTGATTCATTCATTGATTTAAGAAGTTTTATTTCCTGCTCATTTATTTTTTTCGTGCAGTCCATGACAAAAACAACAGCATCAATGTCACTTACAGATTGTTTTACCGTATCAAGCATATGTTCACTTAATTTATTGATGGGTTTATGAAGTCCGGGAGTATCGAAAAATACAAGCTGAACATCATCAATATTTTTTATTCCTGTAATACGTGTGCGTGTAGTTTGCGGTTTATTGCTGACAGATGCTATTTTTTCCCCGACAACAGCATTAAGCAGTGAAGACTTTCCGGCATTGGTTCTTCCTGCAATGGTAACAAAAGCAGTTCTTGACATCAATTGTTGCCCTCCGGTATTACAAATGTTGCATCTCTGGAAATTCCGAGTTTTTCAAGTACAGATTCTTCTTTTTCACGCATAATTCTCTGGTCAAGCTGACTTGTTTCGTGGTCATATCCGAGAAGATGAAGCATTGAATGAACCGTAAGAAATCCCACTTCACGTTCAAGGGAATGTCCATAATTCTGTGCCTGTTTTACTGCTGTTTCAAGTGAAATGACAATATCGCCGAGTTGTATTGCCTTTGTTTCGGGGTTAATTTCAACTGTGCCGTCCTCACTTGTAAGAGGGAATGAAAGAACATCTGTTACGCTGTCCTTATTTCTGTAGATTTTGTTTAAATTTTTTATTTCATCGTTGCTGACAAATGAAACGCTTACCTCTGCATCTTTCCCGAAATTTTCGGTTATGAGGACTGCCTGACAGCATCTTCTTATGAGAAGTCTTATTCCTACAGGCACTTTCACCTCTGTCTGATTATTTTTTACATAAACTTTTAATTTAGCCATGATTTTTCATTCTCCCTTCATTGTACTTTTCGTACGCTCTGATAATATCCTGCACAAGTCTGTGGCGTACTACGTCTTTGTCAGTAAATCTGTGAATTTCTATTCCGTCAATACCATGAAGAACTTTAACTGCCTCAACAAGCCCCGACTTTCTTGTATCAGGCAAATCAATCTGCGTTATATCGCCTGTAATGACCATTCTGCTTTCATTTCCAAGACGTGTAAGAAACATCTTTATCTGTTCAGACGTTGTATTCTGTGCCTCATCAAGAATAATGAAAGCCTCATCGAGAGTTCTCCCTCTCATGTAAGCAAGCGGAGCAACTTCGATAATTTCCTTTTCCATATACCTTGAAAAATTTTCAGAACCGAACATATCAAAAAGTGCATCATAAAGCGGTCTGAGATATGGGTCTACTTTATCTTGCAAATCTCCCGGAAGAAAACCGAGTTTTTCACCTGCTTCAACGGCGGGGCGTGTAAGAATAATTTTTTTCACCTTATGTTCACGGAAAGCCTTTACTGCCATAGCGACTGCAAGATATGTTTTTCCCGTCCCCGCAGGGCCTATGCCGAGAACTATCGTATTATTCTTTATTGCATCAACATATCTCTTCTGACCGACTGTTCTTGCTCTGAGGATTTTTCCTGATGCTGTAAGACATATCCCGTCACCTTTCAGTTCTTCAAGCTGTTCAATAGCACCATCAGCCGTCATTGAAGTTACATATCTTACAGTCTGTTCGCTGAGGGGCTGACCGCCTGATGACATTTTTATAAGAACTTTTACCGCTTTTTCGGCTTTGGATATATTATTTTCATCTCCTATTATTTTAATAAAGCCGTCCCTGCTCACTACAGCAACATTGTATTCTTTCTGAATACGTGTTATATTGTTGTCAAGTCTGCCGAACAGTTCTGAAACCTGTTCTTGATTTTCAATTGGTATAACTTTTTCCGACATCAAAAAATCTCCGTTTCTGTGCATTTTACATATACTGTTCAGGAAATGCTCCTGCATTTGCCAAAGATGCATTTGAATAGTCTGAATCACTTGTGACTTCCTTTAATATTGTCACATTGTCGGGGAAAGAAATTTCCTGTTCTTCAGAATCAAGTTCAATTTCCATAATGGCGAGATTGTCCGAAAACGGATACACGTCCAGTTCAAAAAGCTGATTCTGATAATCAAAACAGTACCTTACTTTATTTATGGGCGAATAGTCCTCACAAGCCTGAACAATAAGACGGTTGTATTCTGATTCGTCAATTTCGTACTCCATTTCCTTGCGTGTTACCGCTGTTATAAAGAGTTTTTCCGTATAAGTATATATGATGTTTTCACCGTCAACTATACGCCTGACTCTCCGCTGAGCGTTATTTTCGCCGTTTTTAAGATAAGTCTGAGTGATACTGATTTTTCTTTTAACATCAAGAATATCAGTATCAGGCTGTTTTACAAGAAATTTTCTCTCAATTTCGTATCCTTTAATCATAGTCAATTTTCTCCGTAACCGAAAATTTAGAATATTGAAATAACAGCATAATCCACTGCAAAATATATTATACAACTTTTTTTAAATATTGTCAACAAAAAATTATTAAATTTATGTTTAATATTGCTAAAAAAATTTCGGTACAGAAAAATGTTTTTCTGAATGTCTGTTATTATAAGATTACTGATATTTTTTATTTATATCTTCAAGCATTATATTGAACTTTGAAAATTTATCAGTTGAGAAAATAATTCTGCCATTCTCTAAATCGGATTTTTTTTCTCCTTTGTATAATGCAGATGTTACTTTCATAAAATCCTCTCCATACTCAGTTTTAAAACTAAGCTTGTCGGAAAACATTTTATTTATTTCATCTCTGTATTTTTCCGGAAAATCGTCTTCAACTGAAATGATTTCTTTACTTTCGTCTTTCTTGAATTTCAGAATTATTTCAACACTGTCATCAACGCATCTGCCCATCAGTTCAAACTCTGCATTTTTTTCGCAGGATAACGCAAAACGGCGTACAAATCTAATCATAAAGTAAACAAGTATGTCTATATCTGTATTTATTCTGAAATTCCCATCACATGAACAGTTTATTAAAACTTTATTCATTGTAACTGTACTGCACTTTTCAGAAAAAAGTCTTATAAAATCCCTCACCTCTACAATACTGTAATTCAACTCTGCTGAAGGAATATTTGCAAGCATGGTACTTAATTCTGATGACCTCATAAGATTATAGCACATCTCCATAATACAATTAGTCATTTCAGTTATGCACGCATCATCAAAATTTGACTTTTTCTTCCTTAAATTTTCATTCAGCATTTCACAAACTACCGAAATTCCGCTTACAGAATATCTGATAACAGAATCATTGTAAATTAGATATTCCTTCGCAAACGGATTTTTAAAAAAATCTTCAATATTATTTTTATTATCCATATTATTCTCCTTTTCTGAAACTTCTTATATAATTATACTATATTTTTCATAAAAATTGAAATAGAAAAGCCATTTTTCCTTATCGTCGTTTTTAACAATTATAATGATTAAAATAACTTGATTTTTGTTATATATGTACATTATTTGTAAAATATGTTATTTTTTTATATAACCCCTTGAAAATTTTTCCGGTTTGAGTTATAATATAGATATAAATTTATTAGGAGGTAATTTTCCAATGTCAGTTAAAGTTGCTATTAATGGTTTCGGCCGTATCGGTCGTCTTGCATTCAGACAGATGTTTGATGCTGAAGGTTATGAGGTAGTTGCAATCAATGACCTTACAAAGCCTTCAATGCTCGCTCAGCTCCTCAAGTATGATACTGCTCAGGGCGGTTATTGCGGAAAAATCGGTGAAAATCTTCACACTGTTTCTGCTGATGATGAAGCAGGTACAATCACTGTTGACGGCAAGACACTTACAATCTATGCTAAGGCTAACGCTGCTGAACTCCCTTGGGGTGAAATCGGTGTTGATGTAGTTCTTGAGTGTACAGGCTTCTACTGCTCAAAAGCTAAATCACAGGCTCATATTGATGCAGGTGCTAAGAAGGTTGTTATTTCTGCTCCCGCAGGCAATGACCTCCCTACTATCGTTTACAGCGTAAATGAAAAAACTCTTACTCCTGAAGATAAAATAATTTCCGCTGCATCTTGCACAACAAACTGCCTCGCTCCTATGGCTAAGGCTCTTAATGACTATGCTCCTATTCAGAGCGGTATCATGTCAACAATTCACGCTTATACAGGCGACCAGATGATTCTTGATGGTCCTCACAGAAAAGGCGACTACAGAAGAGCAAGAGCAGGTGCTGCAAACATCGTTCCTAACTCAACAGGTGCTGCTAAGGCTATCGGTCTTGTAATTCCTGAACTCAACGGCAAACTCATCGGTTCTGCTCAGAGAGTTCCTGTTCCGACAGGTTCTACAACAATTCTTACAGCTGTTGTAAAGGGTGCAGACGTTACTAAGGAAGGCATCAATGCTGCTATGAAGGCTGCTGCTTCTGCTTCATTCGGCTACAATGAAGACCAGATTGTTTCTTCTGACGTTATCGGCATGAAGTTCGGTTCACTCTTTGATGCTACACAGACAATGGTTGCTAAGATTGCTGACGACCTCTATGAAGTTCAGGTTGTTTCATGGTACGACAACGAAAATTCTTACACTTCACAGATGGTAAGAACTATCAAGTATTTCGCTGAACTCGGCTAATCCATTAAAAAACAGGACAAACTTTTTCAAGGGACGGTTCTTTTCTGAACCGTCCTTTTTTATAGAAAGGTGATTTAATGTCAAAAGAAATAACAGTTGAAAGACTTAAAGATATATTCGAAAATGAATATATTGTAATTGATATACGTGATAAATCTGCATTTGAATACGGACATATAAAAAATTCAGTGAATATTCCGTACAGTGATATATTACAGGCTGAACTCCCACACGATAAAAAAATTATAATTTACTGTAAAAGCGGAATAATAAGCCATAACGCTGTTGATGAACTCTGTGAAAAAGGATTTGATGCATATAATCTTACGGGCGGTTATGTTGAATGGCTTAGTAATAAAATGACAAACCGTCAAATTACAGAGGACGTTGAAAAAAGTCTTCGGAAAAAGTTTAAAAAATCCATATGGTGCAAATTCACAAAAGCAATAAATGAATACAGACTTGTTTTGCCGGGCGATAAAATTGCAGTCTGTATTTCAGGCGGAAAGGATTCAATGCTTATGGCAAAACTTTTTCAGGAGCTTAAACGTCATGACAAATTTCCGTTTGAAGTAAAATTTCTTGTTATGAATCCGGGCTATAGTCCTGAAAACCTTGATATAATTAAAAAAAATGCCGAGTCAATGTCTATTCCTATAAATATTTTTGAATCAGATATTTTTGAATCGGTTTTCAATATTGAAAAAAATCCCTGCTATATATGTGCAAGAATGCGGCGTGGATATCTTTACAACAAGGCGAAAGAACTTGGCTGTAATAAAATTGCCCTCGGTCATCATTTCGATGATGTTATTGAAACTATTCTGATGGGTATGCTTTACGGCGGACAAATTCAGACTATGATGCCGAAACTTCATAGCACAAATTTTGAGGGAATGGAACTTATTCGTCCGCTTTATCTTGTCCGTGAAGATGACATAAAGCATTGGCGTGATTACAACGATTTGCATTTTATACAGTGTGCGTGCAAATTCACCGACAATTGCACGACTTGTGAACCCGACGGGCGTTCAGTATCTAAAAGACTTGAAATAAAAAACCTTATAGCTGAACTGAAAAAAATCAATCCGCAAGTTGAAAAAAATATTTTCCGCAGTGTGGAAAATGTAAATCTTAATACAATTATAGCTTACAAAGATAATGCAGGTGTTCATAATTTTCTTGATAAATATGATGATAAATATAATTTAATGGAATAAATTACCACAAATATTCTGCTTATGATGTGTCATAATACTATCACGGCATCAACAATTCATTTTTTCAAAGGAGAATTTATCATGAGCAACAGTAATAACAACAGTAATAATAACGGTGGTATGACGCAGAAGGGCAGAGAGGCTCTCGAAAGATTCAAGGTAGAATCTGCCAATGAACTCGGCATCAACCTCAAGGAAGGTTATAACGGTGACCTCACTTCAAGAGAAGCCGGTTCAATCGGCGGCAACATGGTAAAGAAAATGATTGACTCTTACAAAAAGCAGTAATTATATAAAAAGGGAACGCTTAAAACGTTCCCTTTTTTATTATTTTCCTTTTCGGCGGACAAGTACCGCAACAACATCAGGCCCTATATTTGACGCAACAGCCGCCCCTATCGGATTAAACATTTCGGCTTTTCGTCCTGTTCTTTTTGCAAGTTCCTTTTCAACTTCTTTTGCAAGTGTAACGTCATGACCATGTATTATAAGGTATGGAGTTTGCGGTATCATTCTTTTTTCAACGCAGTCCACGAGTTTTGAAACAATATTTTTTTCGCCTCTTATTTTATCAATAGTTTTTGTACCATTGTCGGCAAATTCAATAATAGGTTTAAGTCCCAGAAGTTCACCCGCAAAAGCGGCAACAGCGGAAATTCTTCCCGATTTCTTTGCATATTTAAGACTATACGGCACTGCATAAATCGCACAGACATTGAACCATTCTTCAAGATATGCAACAATATCTTCTGCTTCCGCACCTTTGCGGATTTTCTTGACTGCCTCCATAATCGGATAACCATAAAAAATAGTATAACATCTTGAATCAATATTGAAAATTCTTATTTTTCCCTCTGCTTTGGGATTATTTTCAAAAAAGTCATTTTTCCCTATAATAGAATTATTATATGTTCCCGAACCCTGACTGTTTATTGAAACAGAAATAATATCAGTATATCCCTGTTCATATAATTCTTTATATGTTTCCTCAAATGTAACGGGAGATATTTGAGAATGTTTCGGTATTTCGTCAGTATTCAACATTATTTCATAGACTTCCTGAGTTGACTTGTCAAAAATTTCCTTGAAACTTTCACCACCTATAGTAAGCGTAAAAGGCAGAACTTTTATACCGATTTCTTCAATAGTTTTTTTGTCAAGGTCACAACAGGAGTCTGTCATAATCATAATTTTACTCATTATTTTATTTCTCCTTTACCAATTGTATTTTGTAAGTTTTCCCTCACGTGAAAGGTCAGGATATTCCCATTGTCTTAGAACTTCATACACTGCTACAGCGACGGAATTTGAAAGATTAAGACTGCGGAGTTCATTTCTCATTGGTATTCTTGCACAACTTTCAGGATTTTTATAAAGAAGTTCTTCAGGCAGTCCCTTGTCCTCACGTCCGAAAATAAGATATGAACAATCAGGATAATCAATATCACTATGTACATTTTTACCTTTTGTTGTAAAATAAAAAAATTTTCCGTCCGCATTTTTTTCAAAAAAATCGGGCAGACTGTCATAATATGTTATATCAAGTTTATCCCAATAATCAAGACCGGCACGTTTAAGGTGCTTGTCGGTAATCTCAAAACCAAACGGTTTTACAAGATGAAGTCTTGCACCCGTCACAGCACAAGTTCTTGAAATATTGCCGGTATTCTGGGGAATTTGAGGTTCAACAAGAACAATGTTAAGATTATGCATTTTATTTCACCATGTATAATATAAGATTTACGGCAGAAAATATATGTATCGGAATTATCCGATGACTTGGCTCGCCGTCAGCCGTAAGGACGGCTTTTTTCAAGGAGAATAATATGGATATGAAATCAATTGCAAAGGGTACAGTTGTAGGAGCGTTGGCAGGATTTGCGTGCTACGCCCTTACTACTGCAACACCTGTTAAAAAATATGGTATCAAGAAAGATGCAGGAAAAACCTTAAAAGCCGCAGGGCATCTTCTTGATGATATAAAATCAGTTATTATGTAACGGATTCCCCTGTATTACGACGGTATCCGAGATAACTTTCAAGAATTATTACTGCCGCAACAGCATCAACTACTGCTTTACGCTTTTTGCCTCTTGTATTAGTAACATTAAGGGCGTTATGTGCAGAAATTGTTGTACAGCGTTCGTCCCATAGTTTCACAGGACATTCAACAAGTTCTGAAAGTTTTTCCGAAAACAGACGGCACTTTTCCGCTCTTTCGCCAATAGTTCCGTTCATATTCTTCGGATATCCGACTACTATTTCTTCTGCCCGCTGTTCTTTCGCAAGAACGGCGGTTTTTTCTATGCATTTATTAAAATCCTTTTCCGATATGACACATACGGGTGAAGCTATCATTTCGCTTTTTCCGCAAACTGCTATACCCGTTCTTGAATCGCCGAAATCAACAGACATTATTATCATATTCTGTCACCAAGGCTTTACTGTACCGATAATATCACGTACAGAAGATATATTTTTACTGTCAAGAAACTCGTTTATTTCGTCGATAATTTTAATGGGAGCATAAGGGTCAGTAAATATTGCCGCACCTACCTGCACAGCACTTGCTCCTGCTATCATAAGTTCTATTGCATCACGTCCGCTTGAAACTCCGCCCATACCTATAACAGGAATTTTTACAGCGTTTGCCACTTGCCATACCATTCTGACGGCTATCGGAAAAACTGCCGAACCACTCATTCCGCCTACATTATTACGCAGAATTGGTCTGCCTGTATTTATATCTATTCTCATACCAAGAAGTGTATTTATAAGTGAAACAGCATCTGCACCTGCATTTTCAACAGATTTCGCAATATCAGTTATACTTGTTACATTAGGTGATAGCTTGACAACAAGGGGTTTTGAAGTCGCTTTCCTTACTTGCCTTACTACTTCACCAGCCATATCACAGCTTGTTCCGAAAGCCGCACCACCCTGTTTTACGTTTGGACATGATATATTCAGTTCAATCATATGAACATCGGTATGTTCAAGCTTTTCCGCAACCTGTACGCATTCTTCTATTGTAGAACCTGCTATATTAGCAAGTATTACAATATCTTTTTCAAGAAGATAAGGAAGTTCTTTTTCAATAAAATGGTCAATACCCGGATTTTGCAGTCCGACGGAATTAAGCATTCCTGAAGGAGTTTCGGCAATTCGTGGTGCAAGATTTCCTGTACGGCGATTAAGAGTAGTACCTTTAGTTGCGATACCTCCGAGCCTGTCAAGAGAAAAAAGTTCTTCATATTCCCTGCCATAACCAAAAACTCCTGAAGCAGGGATTACAGGGTTCTTAAAATCAATACCACATATTTTTACAGATAAATCAGCCATTACCAAATCACCTCCCCGGCATTGAAAACAGGTCCGTCCTTGCAGACGTGTGCAAAATATTCTTCATCGTTTCTTAAAGTACGGCACGCACAGCCAAGACAAGCACCTATTCCGCACGCCATTCGTTCTTCAAGCGAAACTTCACAGAAAATATTATATTTCTTGCATATTTCCGCTATACCTTTGAGCATCGGCATAGGCCCACAAGCATATACTGCATCTATACCGCCTTTTTCAGCAAGTTCAGTAAAAGGACGTGTAACAAATCCATGTATTCCGAGAGAGCCGTCGTCAGTACATAAAATAGTTTTCGCACCAGTCTTTTTAAAGTCGTCCTGTAAAATAACAGCATCTGCACTTCTGAATCCTGAAATTACAACAGCCTTTTCTCCATAAATTTCAGCAAGTGGCAACATAGGGGGCGTTCCGATACCTCCGCCGATAAGAACAACTTTTTTAAATCGATTTATTGTAAATCCATGTCCGAGCGGTGCAAGCATATCAATAAAACTGCCTTCATTAAGCCTTGATATTTCTGCTGTTCCCTCTCCCCTTACTTCAAAGACAATACGAATTGTACCTTTGTTTCTGTCAATTCCACATATTGAAATGGGACGGCGGAGTGTAAAATTGCCTGCTCTGATATGCACAAACTGTCCGGCAGACGCAATGTCTGCAATCTCCGGACACTTTATTATAAAGCTGTATATTTCACGTGCTACAGCAGTTTTCTTTAAAATAAGATATTTTCCTTGTGTATATTTCATTATAACTCCTTAATAATCTTTCTTTGTTTTACAGACAGGGCATTTTCCGTTGAACATACTGAATTTACTACCGCAATACTGACATAAACCGTTTGATTTGAAATAATTTGAAATACTGCCGTATTTGAAAATATCAACGGCTTTATATTCAGTTCCTTTGAAAATGATACGGCTTACACCTTTACCGTTTCCGTTTTTGTCAATAGAGAATGAAGCATCTGCAAATTCGTTTGCTTGTTCCCATGTTGTACGTGGACTTTCAAAGACTATTTCTTCAAGACCACATACCATTGAATCACACATAATCTCTTCAACTCTTTCGGGAATTGTAATTGATTTAAGCTTTGTACAGCCGTTGAAAGTCTTGTAATTGATTTTTTTAAGTTCACTCGGAAGCTGTACTTCTGTAAGTTCAGTACAGTTCATAAAAGCAGAATCGCCTATTTCTTTTATGTGGTCACCACAAACTATTGAAGTAATATTTTTATTGTCCTTAAAGGCGGATGAGCCTATTCTCCACACATTGAAAGGAATATGAACTTTTGATACATTTACATTTGTACTGTTGTACTTAACAAGTGTATGTTCATTCATTTCAAATTCTTTATTTGCAGTCTTTTTAACATCGCCAAATTCATTAGCAGGATTTTCCTTTTTCGGTGCAGGTTCGGGTTTATTTTCGGGAACGGGTTTTACGGGAGCGGGTTCGGTTTTCTTTTCGGGAACGGGTTTTACCGGTGCGGGGTCGGGTTTCTTTTCAGCAACAGATTTTACCGGAGCGGGTTCGGGTTTCTTTTCAGGAACCGGTTTTATCGGTGCAGGGTTTGCCGAAACAGGTTTTACAGGTGATTCGGGTTTCTTTGCAGGTTCTGATACTTTTTTATCTGATGCAAGATTTGTGAATTTCATTTCAGGATTATTCAGAACAGTATCAGGTCTGTTAAGTTTCGGAACTTCTCCGCCCGCAGCAGCTTCAACTTTGAAAGTAGGGCCTGACGGTGCTGACGGCTTGGCGATTTCTTCCCCTGCTTCAAGCATTTTCAGCAGATTTTCTTTTTCCTTAAATTCAACCTCTTTCTTTTTAAGGGCATTTTCTCTTATTTTAAGTTCTGCCTCTTTTGCCTTTAGTTTATTTTCTTTTTCCTGAAGTTCTGCTGCTGCTTTAATGTCAATTCTTTTACCGCAGTATCCGCAGTACCAGTGTTCAGAATTTTTGTCTGCATACAGAACGTTTTTACAGGAAGAACACTCCATTTCAATTAAATCTCTTATACTCATAAACAGCCTCCATATTTTTATTGAATTATAATACTCTATCCATTATAACATATCTTTTTTTATTTATCAAGTATTTTAAGACAAAAAACTGTATATAATGCATAAAGTAAAAATTTATATATAAACCCTTAATTCAATCATATAAAGCATTCATTTTTCTGATTTCTTCTTTTATTTCGTCAACAAGACTTTGAGGTGAAATCACTTTGACCCATGCACCCTGCGACATCAGATACATAATAATTCCTCTTCCGTGATTAACTTCCGCCTCAATAACGCTAACGCCGTTTTCTTTTTTTTCAACTACTTTTGCAGTCGGCAGACGGTCAAGAATTGCCTGCAATGACAAACCCGAAAACTCGAAACATATTTTAACTGTCTCTCCGGGGAACATAAATTGATTCTTTTCTCTCAGGTCGCCCTCGTCAAAATCATACTTGCGTTCAAGTGTAAAATTTTCACGATTTTCCACAATTGAAGATATTCTGTCAATCCTGTAATAGACGGGTTTATAATCGGGGTCATCTGCCATATATGCAATGAGATAAAAATAATATTCACTGAACATGACCGCAGCAGGCTTTATTTTCCGCTTTACTTCACTGCGGTTCATTTTGTAGTAAGTTATGGTTATAACTTTTTTATCTTCAATAGCTCCAACTATTTTCCACATATTTTCTATAACGCTTCTACAGTCGGATTTTACTTCATGATAATGATAAATTTCTTTTCTTATAAGATTTTCAAGTTTTTCCTTGTCCTGAATTGTTGTGAACTTTTTCAGCTTTGAAATAATTGTAAGTATTTCATCTTTGCTGAATGCACGACTTCCTATAATTATTTTCACAATAGCAAAAAGTTCATTGTTTTTCAGAAATTCATCATTTTTAAGTACATAGGCTTTTTCCCCGTACGAATAAGAAAGTTCTGCGTTTTGCATAAGTTCACGATATTCAAACAAAAAGTCCTGTAAACTGTTTATATCCCTGCTTATACTTTTTGTGGAAACATCATATTCCGTCGCAAGTTTTTTCACAGAAATACTTTCTCCATGTAATGCACGGAAAAATATTTCCAGAATCCTCATATTTTTATTGTTATCCATATTTTCACTGCCTTTTCATGCGATAATTTTCAGCATTCACAATAATAATGCCTGTATTTCCTATATTATATCACATCTTATCAGACATACAGATGTCCGTTCAAAAATAATTTACAATTAAGTATAATTTACAAAAAAAGCTCCTATGTCATTTTACAGACAAAGGAGCATATTTTTATTTTCTGTTATATTTACGGATTTTGTCAATTACTTCCTGAGAAACAGGCTCGGGTTCAAAAACAGGACGGTTTATAAAATATCCCTGCAAATAGTCAACACCGCTTTCAATAACGGTTTTAAGTTCGCCCTCTGTTTCAACTCCCTCTGCAAGAATGCTGACATTTTTTGTTCTTGCAAGATTAACAAGACTGCATATAATAGTTCGTCGGCTTATATCTTTATCACAGCCACTTATAATTGAACGGTCAATTTTAATAATATCGGGGTGAAGGGTAATAAGTGCATATTCACTGTTATAGCCCATTCCGAAATCATCAAGTGCAAGATGTGCATTCCAGCGTTTAAGTCGTTCCATCTTACATTTGTTAAATTTTTCATTGACGTTTTCGCTTTCAGTAACTTCCATTACAATATTTGAAAGAAATTCACCGTATTCCTGTTCAATCGTTTCAACATCAGGTTCTTCAAGCACAGAATTTGAAATAGTATTTATAAAAATATGTGTTCCTCTTTTAATATTGCCGTTCTCAACCTGTATTCTGAAAGCCTTTAGAGATTCCGTCCATGTAAGGCGTTCTATCTCATAAAGTTTAGCACCTGTCTTTGCAATACGAAGAAGTTCAGCAGGAGAATGAAGTATTGAGGACTGCGGACGCATCAACGCTTCATAGCCGTAAATTTCACCTGTCTTTGCTGAAATAATACTATGGAATGCATATTTCACACGGCATTCGTCAATAATTTTATTCATTTCCTCAACGCCTGTTATAAGAACAGAATCTTTTGTATATGCATTCATGTCAAATTCTGCAATTTCACCCTTTGTCGTATGCTTTATTGTATACATTGCAAAATCAGCGTATTTCATTAGAAGTTCAGATGATGTTGAATCATAAGGATACCAAGAAATTCCCATACTTCCACGTATTTTATAATGAGTGCCGTCAGAAAGCAGACAATAGCTGTTAAGCAATTCAGAACGTATTTCAGAAATAATTGCACGTATTTCTTCCTTTGAGGAAAAGCCCCAAAGACACACATTAAATTCATCGCCTGAAAGACGTGAAACTATACCATTATATTTCTGAAAACCTTTAAGTGCTATAGCGGCTGTTCTTATATAATCGTCGCCGAAATCATGACCGTAAGTATCATTTACATATTTAAGGTTATCAAGGTCAAGCATTAAAAACGCTGTTATTTTCAGTTTTTCCTTATGGCTGAAAAGTTCGTTTATCTTACGATAATAAGCATGACGATTAAGCAGACCTGTTGTTCCGTCATAGTCACGTTCATATTCAATACGCTGTTTTTCAAGAACCATATTTGTTATATCCTGAAGAACACCGATAATTTTATTACGTGTGCATACAACACCAAGACGCATCCATATAACACTGCCATCTACTTTTGTAATGCTGTACTCCTTTGAAAAACTCGTTTCAGAACTTTCAGTATTTATCTTGAAACATTCAGCAATAACATCTCTCGTTTCATCGGCAATTATGCTTTCCATAAACACATCACGTTTTATTACAATATCGCCCTCAAAAGAAACAGGCAATCTTAAAAGTTTCAGCATACTCTGCCCTACAAATACACTGTCGTCCATATTGTTATACATAAACATATAGAGCCCTACATCAGCAACACGAATCATTTTTGAAACTTGTGATGAAAAATCCTGAACATTTATTTGTAACTGCGTAATAGCGTTTGTGAGTTTGTCAAGTTCGTAAATATTAGAGGACTGAAAACGCAGTACCTGATTATATTCTTTCTGTGCATTCATTGTCTTGATAACTGTCGAAATAGGTTTTACAACGTTGTTTCCGCTTATGACAATTACAATAATACTTGTTGCAATTGAAATCAAAGCAGAAATAATAAGCATTTTTATCAGATTTGTAAAAACAAAAAGAACGTCATTTCTTTCTGCTACCGAAATCAATGCCCATTGGTCATCTACATAAAAACTTTCAGAGTCGTAGAGGTTCATAACCTGCACATTTCCTACAGCGTCAATATTTGACTCCAATTTTAAGTCGTACATATCATCGTCACTGCTTTTCAATGGCTCTAAAGTTTTCTGTGTTCCTACCAATCTGCTAAAAGCTGCCCCGGAATGCATACATATATTATATATATTCTCATCGTCTTTTCCTTTACAGAGAACATAGCAGGCACTTTCACTTACAAAATCATTCGGAGGCAAATGAACAAGAATAGTCTTTTCAGTAAGACCTATTCCAAGAACTCCGTAAACCGTGCCGTCATCTGCAATAAGCGGAATTGTATATTTCATACTTGCCACACCGTTGCGGTCAATTTTTGAAAAACCGCTCCAATGTCCAAGATTTTCAAATGAAATATCATCATTTTCTTCAGCATTTCTGATTGTGTCATAATAGAAGTCATAATTTTCGTTGTCCTGCGGGTCGGGTTCAAACCACGCTTTCCAACCTGAATCAAGAATAATGCCAAAATCTTTCGATATAGACGAATAACCCATTTCCATAAGCAAATCATCATAATCTAATTGAGATGAGGGGTCAAGGTCTCGCAGATATATTCCTGCCTTTGCCTCTTCTGACTTACTGTCAGTGTACAAGTCACCCGTTTCAAGAATAAGATATGCATCATTACACAGACTTCTTTGCAGAAGAGATACAATTTTATCAACTGAAGATTCCATTATTTCACGGTTTAATGCCTTATCTGTTTTAATACATGAAATGTCCTTGCCGTCCTCGTCAAGTTTTTCCATAATCATTGAATTTATTTCTGATGCTGATTCTTCTACAAAAGTTAATTTATGACACAGTTCACTTTCAACATAATTTTTTCTGTTGCGTGTTTTTTCAACAAGAGTGTCATAGGCATATTTTCTTATAAATGTAAATTCACCGCCGAGAGTAAGAACAGAAAAAAATGTAACAAGCTGAAACAGTATCAAAAAAATCATGGGAACAAGCAGACGTGTAATCATTTTCTGCTTTTTTCCCGTTTTTTCAGCCGAACGGTTTAAATTATTTTTCATATTTTACTTCTCCAAAATTATTACAGTCCTGACGATTCATGCAGACCTGAAGAAAATTCATTGTACCATTCGTCAAACGCCTTGTCGGAAACATAGTCGTTAAGAACTTTTTCACGCTCTTCACCATTTTCTATTCTTTCATATGCTTCTTCATGAGCATTGACGGCGGATTCATGAATAAAATCACCTAAAAAATCTCTTGTGCCTGCCATATTTTCAAACGGTTTCGGCGAATACAGCTTATAGTTATAAATTTCATCAATAGCAACTTTCAGTGTATCTATAAGCAGTTGACTTTCATCATCTGAATCAGCATTATCTGCCGAAATAAGATTTAAATCATTTGCATCCTTTTTTACAGGCATATATCCCGAACCGACTGAAAATGAAATATTTCTTTCCTTTTCTGTAAACCATTTAAGAAATACTGTACAAGCATATTCTGTTTTTTCGTCTGATTCCGTCACAACCATTCCTGCACCCTGCTGTACGATATACGGCTCTGTCCCCTCAAAGTTCGGCACAGGCATAACGAGCGATTCAATCGGATATGAATAATCATCATCAATTGTGACTGAATCAGGAAAATATGCCGCACCGGTAGTTGAACAGATAAGGGCAATTATCTGACCTGTTTTTGCGTCCTCACTCCTGTAACTGCTTTGTGCGGTAAAATACCCCTTTACATAGGGAACATAATAATTTTCCCATAATTTTCTTACGGCTGTTTCATCAATATTAAGACTGAATTTTCCGTTTTCTTCCGTAACAAATTCTGCACCAAGCTGTTTCGCACCGACAAACATATAATTTGCAACAGAATCCCTTCCGAAAAATGCCTTACCGTCATTTTCAATATCGGGAGTAAGATTATCAGTATATTCATAATACTTTTCAGCTGTTTCTGTAATGCCTTCCCATGTTTTCAGGTCGTCGGTGCTTACATTTTCAGCTTCAGAAAATTTTTCCCAGTCTGTAAGATTCAGCATCATAATTTCTGTACTTTTAGCAGTAGGAAAAATTTTCAGACTGTCATCGGAATTTATTCTTCCCTCTTCTATATATCCGTCAATATACTGTTCAAGTTCTTCTTTTGTAAAATATTTTGAAATGTCTACTATACCGCCGATTTTGTCAGCCGTGTAAACAGTTTCGGAATATGCTGTAAACATACCGGGAGCATCTTCTGAGCCTGCGTCCTCTTTGAGTGATGCAATTATACTGTCTGAAAGTTCTGAAATACTGCCTTTGCTGTATGCTTCAACTACTATTCCCTGCTCACGTCCTATTGTTTCATTAAATTCTATAACTGCATTGTCAAAATTTTCCTGCTGTACGCCGTTATAATAGTGCCATATTGTAAGAATAACAGGCTTGTTAGGGTCAAGACCATAATTCTTGTCTGACTTTCCACAGCCTGAAAGCAACGTTGACATTATACATAAAGATGATATTATTATTTTTTTTATATTCATAAAAAACCTCCCATTTATAGTATAAGCCCGGTATTTTTTGTGTATATTTTATAATATCGTAAAATTTCCGGAATAATTTCTGATATATTTATACTATCACAAATATCATAAAGTGTCAAGATATTTCACAAATAATTGTAATAATGGAGATACTTTTTTATGTAATCAATCGGAGTTCTTAAAATACATCATCATTTCATTTGTAAGGCTGTAGTCATCGGGTTGACCCGATATATCTTTCTTTTCCGTCCACACGGCACTGCTTAATTCACTTTCGTCAAGTGTTATACTGTCACTGCCGTCAACCTCGCAAAAAAATCCTGCAAGAATACCGCCTGAAAATCCCCACGGCTGGGATTTATAGTAATGTACATTTCTGACTTTCAGACCGACTTCTTCCATAACTTCACGGCTTACAGTTTCTTCAAACGTTTCGCCTATTTCAGTAAAGCCTGCAACAAGGGCATTATATGACACTCCCCTGTTTCTGACGTATCTTGTTATAAGAAGCTTGTCACCGTTTGTAACACCTACAATTACTGCGGGATTAAGTCGGGGGTAAATAAGTTTTCCGCAACCTGTGCATCTTACTGCACGCTCTGCACGGTAAAGTTCTGTTCTTTGTCCGCATCGTCCGCAATAACAATTTGCACGATACCATTCTGAAAGGTGATAAGCCGTAAACAGTGCAAAAAAGTCCTCCTGACTTATAATTTCCGAATGTCTGAGAGTTTTTATATTTTTGTAGGAATATCCGTCCGGAATTGCAACTTCTCTGTCACGTGCCAAAAAATAATGGATATTTTCAATTGAAAAAAGATATACCATATGTTCTGCACTGAAAAAACTGTATAGCGGAAAAGGAGATGTGCGGTTTTCACTTACAAGAACATCATTTTCCTTAAAATGAAAAATCACACTGTCCATTCCGGGCTTTATGTCTGCTGAATAATGATTATCAAGTTTTTTCGGCAAAATATCCTGTAACATAACATCATTTCCTTTTATTTGATTTTATTATTATAATTATATTATATCATATTCAAAAATAAACTGCAATAACTAAACTTCACTTTTCTGATAGAACTGTTTTCTGTAGTCCATAGGCGTATAGCCTGTTTCTTTTTTAAAGCTGTTTGAAAAGTGGCTCTGTGAAGAAAAACCATAGTATTCAGCAATTTCTGAATATGTCATCTCCGAAGAAGTCAGAAGATGAGATGCGGAACGTATTTTTTCCGAAATTATATAATTATGTATTGACATACCTGTTTCAGAACGAAAAAGCGATGAAAGATAACTCCTGTTAAGAGAAAGTTCTTCAGCAATCTGAGATATTTTTATTTTTTCATGCAGATGAATGTATATATAGTCCATAGCTTTTATAACATGAATTGAATAAACGTTTTCTTTTCTTAATTTTTTCATTCGGGCTGTAAAATCGGATATCATTTGATTATGAAGTCTTGAAATATCGGTAATAGTTTTAAGGCTATCCATTTTTTGAATAAAAAGGTCACTAAGCGTATAGGCTTTTTCACGATTCATACCATGTTCAACACATATTCTTGTAATCATTGCAACTGCAACGACAAAATGATACCTTGCATTCTGTAAATCATCATACGAAAGACGACCGTATTCTTCACCATCATATACATCATCTTTTTCTGTATCCATAAAATATTTTGAGATATTCTCTGTATCACCAAGTGCAACGGCGTTATAGAACTGATATTCAAGATTATACTCAAGGTGACATATTTTTTCCTCCCTACATTGAAAAATTTTCTTTTGCAGGTCATTATTTATATCCATACTAAAAACTCCTTTTTATTTATTATACAACAATTTTAAAAAAAAAGCAACAGTGTTAATATACATTTCAACAAAATATTTGTATAATATTATCATAAAATACATGAAAGGAAGGATGTTTTTTATGCGTAAATTTGATGGCTTTATGCATGGGGTAAACCTCGGAGGCTGGCTCTCACAAATAAACAATATTTCAGAAAGTCATTTCATGAACTTTATTACTGAGTCTGATATAAAATATATTTCTGAACTCGGTCTTGACCATGTAAGAGTACCTGTTGACTACACAACGCTTGAAGAAGAAAACGGAGATGTCAAGGAAAAAGGCTATTTCTATCTTGACAATTGTCTTGAATGGTGCAGAAAATATAATTTACACATGATTATTGACTTGCATAAAACTTTCGGTTATTCGTTTGACCCACTTGACAAGACTGACAAAACATTATTTTTCAGTGATGAAAATATTCAGAAACGTTTTTATTCACTCTGGAAAACAATAGCCCTGCGTTATGGAAAATATCACGATACAATCGCATTTGAACTGCTTAATGAAATCGTTGAACCGTCCGTTTCAGATGCGTGGAATGTAATTGCACTGAAAGCAATAGATGAAATACGTAAAATTGCCCCCTGTTCATGGATTATATTTGGCGGAACAATGTACAATAATGTATTGAGTGTTCCCCTTCTTGCTGAAACACAAGATAACAAAGTTGTATATACATTCCATAGCTATGAACCTATTATATTTACACATCAGGGTGCATACTGGGTTGACAATATGTCGGAAAACTTCCGCATAAATTACCCCGAAAATATTGATGAATACCGCAAACAAAGCCGTCGGCTTTCAAAGCAACTTGCCGGAGCAGTTTTTAATGATAATCTTACGGAAATATCATCTGATTTTTTTGAAAAACTTTTCACACCTGCTCTTGAAACGGCTGAAAAACGTAACATTCCCCTTTACTGCGGAGAATACGGCGTTATTGAACTCGCCGACGACGTTTCAAAAATAAACTGGGTTTCTGATATATGTGCAGTATTTGACAAATATAATATAGGGCGTTCTTACTGGAATTACAAGGAAAAAGACTTCGGAATAATAAATATAAAAGATGAAAAAGTAAGAAAGCAACTTGCCCAAAAGTTATAACAAATCCTCCCCCTTATCATATAAAAAACGCAGTCACTTTTCGATAACTGCGTTTTTTCTTTGCATACATAAATATTCAGAACTTTTCCTCATGGCGTTGTTTTCGGAGCAAAGCCCTTTTTTCAGCCGCTTCCCAGTTTGCTTTTTCCTCATCGGTTTCAATAATAAGACGTGGAACTTCAACAGGACACTCATTTTCATCAAGTGCAACCATAACAAGATATGCCTTGTTTATTAGTTGTCTTTTGCCGTTAAGGCTTTCAACATAGCTTTTAATGCATACTTCCATTGAAGTACGTCTTACATAAGTAATATATCCGCAGACTATCACTGTATCATTGGCATATGCCGGAGCTTTGAAAGTAAGTTTGTCTACTACGGCAGTAGTTACATTATGACCGGAATGACGCCTTGCAACCACAGCTGCAACAATGTCAATCCATTCCATAAGCTGTCCGCCGAAAAGTCTGTTATAACCATTTATATTTGCCTGCGTCAGAACGTGTACCTGTTCTGAATATGAATCCTTTACTCTTTTCTGCATAATAATATCTTCTCCTTTTTTATTTAATATCTGCCACTATTTTTCTCATACATACCATATCAAAAACATCGGTTACTCCGTCATAATTCAAATCGGAAAGTACAATGTCATTTCCGCTTATTGACGATTTTCCGACAATATATTTGTTCATTTCAACAAGGTCAGCTATATTTACCTCGCCGTCGGTGTTCATGTCACCCATGCTGTACTCACAAACAGGAAGTTCCTCACCCTGAAAACTATGAAGCGGAGAGGGAACATTCAATTTCCATGACGCATGAGAATATGTTTCAGCTTTCATTTCAGCATCGGATTTAAGAAACCAGTCATATGAAATTTCTTCGCCATCGTCCCACGTTGTGTCAGTATGGAAATAATGACCACCTATTTTAACTATATTCCATGTGTGATTTTCACTCATTACATAGTATGTTTCAATTCCGACTGCATTCAGAATAATATTATAACATCTCGCATATCCCTCGCACACGGAAGAATCATTCATAAAAACAGATGCATCATTGTGATTTTTCGGCTTTATAGTCGTTTCATAGTCATAACTTACATTACTGCACACCCAGTCATGAACAGTCTTTATTTTCTGCATATCGTTCATACTGTCGTCTATATACCGGTCAATGAATTTGTCTGTTTCTGCCTGAATATAAAGATTGATAAAACCTACATTGTCAGCCCCGTTAAAACTTTCCATAATAAAGTCTGCTATTTCAGGACGGAAACTTTTTGTTTCAGTATCAAAGACGGGAACGGAATTTATATTTTTCAGACTGTCACAGCCATTGAAAGCACTGCCTTCTATAACTTTTCCCGTATCAATTATAATATCAGTGAGAGCGTGATTATCAGCAAATGAATTAACAAAAAGTTCAACGTCGCCTTTGAGTGTGATTTTTTTAAGACTGTCACAGCCACGACAAGCATTTGAATTTACTTTTATCTTACCATTAAGTACAAGTTCTTTCAGGCTTTTACAATATCCAAGCGAATCTATATTCATTTCCAGATTCACATTGTCAGGAAAAACAATTTCCTCAAGAACTTCACAATTTCTGAAAGCGTTATTACCTATTTTAACAATCGGAGATTCGCCTGTAAATTCAACTCTTTTAAGGTTTCTGCATTCTGCAAATGCATCTGACTGTAAAGTACATGAACCATTCAGAATTATTTCTTCAATTCCACTGTTTTTGAAAGTTCCTGAATTTATCAGAACATTTTGCCCTTTTATAGTCACACTTTTAAGTGCCGACGGATTTTTCAGACCGAAATTCCATATTTTCGTAACTCCTGACGGAAAAGTCACAGCACTAATTTCTATATCGGCATCATTGCATTTATCAAAAAAATGTTCATTGACCTTTGTTATCGGAATATCAAGAAAATAATCGGGAATTACAATCTCTGCATTTTTTTCGGATATTGAATCCGCATCATATGACATAACTTCCGCTTCGTATTCATTTGTATCTATATTATATGTTACCGACATATCAAAAGAACCTGATTTCTTAGTGATTATTCCGTATGAATTGCTGACAAAAAGAGTGTTTTCTGATAAGTACACATTTTCAGGAACAGTAATATCAGTACCTTTAAAAGCACTGTTCGCAACAAGCAAATTATCATGAAATACCACCGATTTAAGATTTTTACATTCAGCAAAAGTATTGCTTGGAATAACTTTAAGTGATTCAGGAATATTCACAGACTGCAATGACGATTTGCTAAATACATATGTTCCAAAATAACAGACTGTATCAGGTATCTTTACGGATTTTATATTCTTATTTTCGGAAAATACCCAATCGCCTAAAGCAGTTACGGGAACTCCTGCAACAGTTTCGGGAATTTCAATATATTCCTCTTCTTCGTATGATATATATGAAGTCATCTCCATACCGTTAATTATACGTTCTTCCGTACTCAATGAATCTGATTTGTCGGTTATGCGATTTCTAAACTCAAATTTATAGTCAATCATCACTGAATCAGCTTTAATTACACTTTCTTCAAATCCCTTTCCGAAACGCTTTATTGACGACGGAATATAAATATCAGAAAATTTTATTCCATTAAATACTTCACCTGAAATGCTTACAACCGGGTATTTATCAATTTCAGACGGAATATCAACAGCGTTAGAATATATTTCCGGATTATATCCTGTAAGTTCCGCACATGGAGTATCGCATACGCCATCTATCTTATCATAAACGATATAACTCCAGTCACCTGAAATTTTTTCTTTTTCTGCACAGGCAACGACGGCATTTTCAGAATAATATCCGCAGACTGCTTTTCCCCCCGAAAAGCAGACTGAAAGAGCAAGTATAAATGCAATATTTCTTTTTAATGATTTCAATTTAAACACCTCCATTTTATATTATACAAACTTTTTAACACATTGTCAATACCATTTATGCAGAAACACAAAAATAGCCCTCACCTATTAAGTGAGGGCTATTTTACATAATTATCGTTTTTTTACTTTTCAGTTAAAAGTTTTCTCATCATAACCAAATCAAAAGAATCTAAAACATTATCATTATTAAGGTCGGCTGCTTTCCAATTTTCAAGTTTCGTATCTTTAACTGCAAGAATCCATTTTTGCAATAATACAATATCTGCAACTGTGTATTCTCCGTCATTGTTCACGTCGCCTGAAACATCTTTTACAATCGGTTTTTCCTCTGTAATAATATTCCACTTCTGAGAGATATTACCGTTTCTTTCTCCCTGCTGTACGTTTGCACCATTTTCCTTTGATGATGAATCAATATCAATAACGCAGTTGTCCCTTGATGCACGTGTTGTAATACTATATGTGCCGTCAAGATTTTTTGTAAAGCGGAATAATTGAGAACTATCTTTTGTGGAATATGTTGTTATACTGATGTTTGCATCGCCTGAATTACCGTCAGCCTTTAAAACATAATTTTCGTCCTCTGCTGAACGAATCCAATAGTAATTTCCCGAACCAAAAGATTTCAGCACCCATTTCTGACAGTTATAGCCATTTGAACCCCATTGGCGAACATTTGTATTATCTGCCATAAGACCGTTTTCAATGTCCATAACCATTCCGGAATTAGCATTTTCAAATGTATATACAACATTTTCGTCCATTACACAACCTGAATCTGCAACGGGTTCAAAAATCCAATTCTGACAGGCTGCACCGTTTACTTCCCATTCCTGAATATTTGCACCTGAATTTTTATCAGCATTTATTACTTCTACAGCAGATTTTCCGCCGGAAACTTTTGTGCGTATTTTATAACTGCCGTCGCTGTTTTCAGTAAGCATAAACTGCTGATTTGCACTACTGTTATATTTATATATATCAATATTTGTGCCGTTATCAGTCTTTTTTCCTGCAACATCAAGTACATAAGTTCCGCCGTCACCAACGCATGAAGCAATATAATAATATCCGTCACCCGCACTGAACATCTTCCAAATATCATGTACGCCTGTACCATCACTTCCCCATTGCTGAACGTTTGCACCATTTTCTGCCTTTGCGTCTGACACCTGCATATAAAGACCTGAATCGGCATTCTTTATACGGTATGCCTCTTCAGCAAGTTTTGCAGGTATTGGTGCAGTAGTATTTGTTGTAGTAGTCGTTGTCTGTTTAGTTGTTGTAGTTGTTGTCATTTCACCGCTCGGCATACTTGTAAATCCTGCACTCGGAACACCGTCTTTTGAAAAGCGTATATATTTTACTTTTCCATTCGATGACTGACAACCGCTGTAAGATGTACAATAAGTCTTTGCCTCATCTGCTGTAAGTTTTTTATAGTCGTAATTTGAAAACGGTCGCCATTTGCTTGCCATTGAATAGCTGGGATTACTTGCCGTACCTTCGCCCTGAACAGTTCTGCTACAGTTTGAGAACTTTGAACCGCTTTCAGCATATGCCCCTGCATATGTAATAGAATTCCAGTCACATATAACATTTCCGCCATTTTCATAATAGCAGTTTTCAGCATAAATATCACTTCCGCTATGTACTGTATATGCCATGCTGAAATTATTTACATAATTGTTGAATGAGTGGAAATAACCCCATCTCATAAGCCCGGGGCCTCTTGTTTCACAACCGTTGAAATTATTTGAAAGAAGTGTCATTCTTGGGAAACCATCATAATTTTTTTTGCTGTTTTCATCGTCTGAGGGATAACCGAGAATAAGACCGTATTTATGTTCTCCGAATGAACAGTCTGAAACTGTACAGTAATCAGCATCATAACAGCAGGCAAGGAATTTATCTTCATCAACCTGACCTGTTTTCGGTGCATAACCGTGATTTTTATGACCTGTAAATGTTACATGGTCAACCCATAAATTTTCGCCTGAACCAAAATAACATACTATTGAATCGTTGTTGTTTGATTCTGCATCATGTTGCATTTCAAAATTCTTTATAATTACATTGTTTCCTATGCCTTTTTGAGTAGCAGTACAGAATTGTACATTAAAAAGCGTATGAGCGTTATAACTGCCTATAATCGTTTTGTTATTGCGAACGTAAATTCTACCGGCGGAACACATATACCTTGTTCCGTTCATATTGAGGTCTGTCACCTTTATATTGCTTGTAACAACAATAGTATAAGGTGTATCAGATTCAGCATATTTTTTAAGTTCGTCAAAAGTCGAAACTTCAATAGTTTCACCAAAAATACCGCCAATATTTCCGGCTTTTACATTGCCCGTTCCGTCATCATTGCAGTAACCTGCAAAACCTTGCAAACCGTCGGAATTAAGTAACCATAACTGACTATCTGCACCTGTATATTTTTCAAGTGTAACTCCCGCTTTTCCCTGAGTAAGTGCAAGAGATGTGTCGGAGTAGTTGACAATCTTATAAAGCAGATTATTTCCGAGATGGTCATTCTTTACAGGTATAATATACCAGTGCTGTGACTGATGAGACTCACTGCCATACATAATAACACTTGTTCCGGCTTTTACATTATAATTTGCAGGTGTAAGAAGTCTGCCTGATTCGGCACTGCATATTTTGAAAAAAGTGCCGTTTGAGTCCTGATTCACTCTGTCAAAACGCCATGAGGGTGAAAGGTCATTGCCGAGTGCTTTTAATGAAAGTGTAGAACCATCAGCAGTTCCATTTTCAGAAAGCACATTTGAATTATTCTTGTCTGCAATATTCATCAGCTGAACGGGATAATCTGTTGAAATTGCAAACGCAGAAAACGATGCGTTGCTATAACTGAACAAAGGCAGAAGCAACGCAGAAAGCAGAATGAAAGAAAAAAATAACATTCGTTTCATTCTTTTCAGGTGTTTCATAATAAACGTCCTCCTTTATAAATTTTATAAGTGCATTATATCATATTTTGTAGAAAATGTCAATGATATTATATGAAAACTTCAGGGCAACAGCATTTAATTTTTCAGAGACAGATATCCATGAATTTGCGTATGCAGTCCGGAAACATTGGTCTATTGAAAATCAGCTTCATTGGTGTCTGGATGTGATTTTCAGAGAAGATGCCGCCCGTGCAAGGAAAAATAATTCTCCGCTGAATATAAATTTCCTGAGTAAATGTTGTTGCCCTGGACATTTTTTATATTTTTCTCCGCATTATGACAAAAAGAGAACCGTCCCCTCACAACTGATCAGAGGACGGGACGGTTCTTTACTTATTTGTTTGATTGAGAAAATATCAATCAAAAAACAGCCTTGAACGAAAGTTACTTTTGATGTCTTGTAATATTTGAAGTATAATTATATCGGAAACAACTGCTTTGAATGTATCTCCATAAGTGTAGTCCAATTCATCTGAAATATTCAGATATTCCCTCATATTTCGAGAAAATCTGTCGTACTTTTTCACAACAATTCTGCTGATTAAACCGTCATGGGCATCCTGCATCATTGCCATGAATTGTAGTCTGTGCTGAACATCTTTCGCACTTTTTCCGTCATCGCAGTAGATTTTGTACTCACAATCTCCCACGAACCTGATACATTCCTCCTTTTGTGCAGCGATTGAAAGGGAATTGTTGCCCTTGTCCTTATCGCTCACCGAACGGCGTACATAAATCGCCGTAATTCCATTCTTAACCTTACTTGATTTCTTCATTGTTGACCTCCAATTGCAATAGTTTTTTGAAAAATTTTCTAAATTATTCAGAAAATTTTCCTGTTTCATTACGGCGGATTGCACCAATAAAAATATCATACATTTTATACTGCCTGAGTGTTTCATTCACACTATCGGGATAAGTCACCTTAACCCTGATACCATTGATGGTATATTCAGCCGTTTTGCCGTCCATTTTTTCAATACTTTTTTCATCATTCATAGCGAATTTTCTCCTTTAGCTTATCTATCTCTACGCATTTGGAATTTGAGGATTTCGCATTTTCTTCCTCATATTTGCCGAAATTCAGCCCTCAAACGGATTGGCATCATCATCAAATAAAGAAGTCTGTCTGAGCGTTTCGGCATCACTTTCTGGGACATTCTTTTTCAGCTTTTCAAGCTGTTCATGTTCACGCTCAATTGCCGTGAACAAGTCCTTGCCTTTCAGCTTGAATTTGTCGGCAAGAGCCAGCAAACAGAGCTTGTCATATTCCGCCAAGTCCGCATTGAGTTTTTTAGTTTCTTCAGCGATAGCCGCTTTCTGTTTTTTGATTTTAGTTTCAAGTCTAGATAGCTTTTCCGCAGTTGAAATCATAGTATCACCACCATTCCTATTTTTGCAAGCTGAAATATTCAGTCTATATTAAAAATTATAGCGCAGTTTCGCTGATTTGTCTATTCGCATTGCGCACGAAATTGAGTGCGCCATATAACTTTTCTTATCGTGAAATTGTTATGGGGAATTTTGAATCGGACATAAAAAATGCAGAACTAGTGTGGCTCTGCATTGGATAGGAGTATATTATTTTACAGATACGAAAATCAGACTATTTAGTGCCAGTATGGTTCTAATTCGCAGATTAAAGAAGATAAACTCTTAGCAAGAGGAATCGGATACAATTCACCCTCTTTATCATCTGCCGGATCATCAGCAAAACCATATTCCACATAAATGTGTCCTGTTTTTCTCTCCATGACAACGTATGAACCGATGTAAGTTATAGTTCCAATAGGAAAATACTTATCTATATCAATCAGATTATATTTTATCCAAAATTCTATATCTTTAACCAGATTATCAATAATGTTTGGATTAATAGCGGAATATAAAATTATAGCTTCTGTTTTATATGGACTTATTTTATGCTGACCTGCAATAAACGGATGGCAGTAGGAATAATACTCTTTTATTTCTTCTGAGACTTCGATATTAAATTTTTCGGATATAATATCAAAATTTTCAGTGGAATTCTTTTTAATTAAATAGTTGCCTGTTTTATATCCGTACAGTATCTCTTGGGAAATAGCATCAAAATAATCTGGAGCGAAAAAAGAGTAATCTTTAATTTTTGAATAGTATTCTTTCATAGCATTTGTAATGCTCTTTTTCATAATTAAACCTCCGCTTTATGGGACATATTTCAAGTCTCAATATTAAACCAACTGTCTGCTTATCATTTCAATTATACCATATCTTCCCCGAAAAAGCAATATTTTTTCTGAAAAATTTTTTCCTTATAGAGTCAACGTCATCATCAACAATAATTCAATGTTGAAACTATGCGAAAGGGAAAATTACCATGAACAAATTGTAAACTTTTCAGAAAATTGATGTCAAAACCTCAAAATTCTCGGTTATATATTAGAGGGACATTTTCAAGAGCTACAAAAGAAAAAAATCCGCTGAAATGCGGATACAAGTAAGAAACCCCAAAAATGAACAAACTCATATTGCAAGCACGGTGGACTGTGCCGCATTTTGAAAAATACGGACAAATCCACGATGCTTGTCAGGGGAAAAATCCCCCTAAAACCCCCGAAAGAAAAAGACCGCCGAGGCGGTCAGAATGAAAGGAGAATTTATGACAAAGGCAGAGAAAAATTACAGGCGTGACTACGGTCAAAAGGACGAAGAAGAACTCGCCTTGAATTACAGCCGTGACAATCTGAAAGAAGAACTTGATAATATGCTTGAAACAGTCAATTTTGATGATTTGACAGCGGACGAAAAAGCGTATCTGAACGGCAGAAATCAGCGTAAAAATCACACGCTGAACATTCGCTTTAATGACACAGAATGGGAACAGATTTGTAGGCAGGCTGAACTGCTCAGAATGAAGAAGTCCGGCTATGTCTGAGAGTGTGCAAAGGCAAGCCATTTCTTGATGATAGACCAGAATGATATGGAGGGCATCATCGGAGCAATCAGAGGGTTTTCAGCGAATGTGAATCAAATCGCTATCCGTACCAACAAAAACGGAAAAATTTATGATGAATATATTGTCGAGATGAAAGCGAAATTGAAGGAAATATGGCAGTTACTAAATTGCATTCGGTCAGGCGTTCGGTGCGTGAATCG
>CANQVA010000014.1 GCA_947627175.1 uncultured Ruminococcus sp. | reverse complement strand
TCACTTACTGTAATTTCGACATTTTCCTTACCTTGTTTTCCTGTAACGTTTTTAAGGCTCTTGTCACTCTTGCTTGTGATTTTCAGTTCAGCACCCGGAACTTCTTCATCGCCTGTGATGCCTTTTTTGCTTATGGTAGTCTTTTTGACATCATCACGCATTATGACTTTGTCAGCGGACTGCCAATCACCGTTTTCGTCCTGAATCTTAATTGTTCCGTCTTCTTCAACTTTAAATGTAATTTCTTCGGTGTACTTTGTGTAACCGTCAGGGGCGTTTTCTTCTGTCAGTGTGTATTCACCGGCAGGGAGCTTTTCAAGAATTGTTTCATCTTTACCGGAAGTGAAAGTAATTGACTTGCCGTCTTCACTTGCCGTGATATCAACATCTTTTCCGCCTTGTTTTCCTGTAACGTTTTTAAGGCTCTTGTCACTCTTGCTTGTGATTTTCAGTTCAGCACCCGGAACTTCTTCATCGCCTGTGATGCCTTTTTTGCTTATGGTAGTCTTTTTGACATCATCACGCATTATGACTTTGTCAGCGGACTGCCAATCACCGTTTTCGTCCTGAATCTTAATTGTTCCGTCTTCTTCAACTTTAAATGTAATTTCTTCGGTGTACTTTGTGTAACCGTCGGGAGCGTTTTCTTCTGTCAATGTGTATTCACCAGCAGGGAGCTTTTCAAGAATTGTTTCATCTTTACCGGAAGTGAAAGTAATTGACTTGCCGTCATCACTTACTGTAATTTCGACATTTTCCTTACCTTGTTTTCCTGTAACGTTTTTAAGGCTCTTGTCACTCTTGCTTGTGATTTTCAGTTCAGCACCCGGAACTTCTTCATCGCCTGTGATGCCTTTTTTGCTTATGGTAGTCTTTTTGACATCATCACGCATTATGACTTTGTCAGCGGACTGCCAATCACCGTTTTCGTCCTGAATCTTAATTGTTCCGTCTTCTTCAACTTTAAATGTAATTTCTTCGGTGTACTTTGTGTAACCGTCGGGAGCGTTTTCTTCTGTCAATGTGTATTCACCAGCAGGGAGCTTTTCAAGAATTGTTTCATCTTTACCGGAAGTGAAAGTAATTGACTTGCCGTCATCACTTACTGTAATTTCGACATTTTCCTTACCTTGTTTTCCTGTAACGTTTTTAAGGCTCTTGTCACTCTTGCTTGTAATTGTCAACTTAGCACCCGGAACTTCTTCATCGCCAGTGATGCCTTTTTTGCTGATAGTAGTCTTCTTGACATCGTCACGCATTATGACTTTTTCAGCGGGCTGCCAATCACCGTTTTCGTCCTGAATCTTAATTGTTCCGTCTTCTTCAACTTTGAATGTAATTTCTTCGGTGTATTTTGTGTAACCGTCGGGGGCGTTTTCTTCTGTCAGTGTGTATTCACCGGCAGGAAGTTTTTCAAGAATGGTTTCATCTTTACCGGAAGTGAAAGTAATTGAATTTCCGTCTTCACTTGCTGTGATTTCGACATTTTCTTTACCTTGTTTTCCTGTAACGTTTTTAAGGCTCTTGCCGCTCTTGCTTGTAATTGTCAACTTAGCACCCGGAACTTCTTCATCGCCAGTGATGCCTTTTTTGCTGATAGTAGTCTTCTTGACATCGTCACGCATTATGACTTTTTCAGCGGGCTGCCAATCACCGTTTTCGTCCTGAATCTTAATTGTTCCGTCTTCTTCAACTTTGAATGTAATTGTTTCAGTGTATTTTGTGTAACCGTCAGGAGCAGTTTTTTCTGTCAGTGTGTATTCGCCGGCAGGGAGTTCAGATAATTTTGTTTCGGATTCGCCGGAAGTAAATGTAAATGATGTATCATCACTGAATTCCAGTTCTACATCTTCTTCGCCACATTTAGCAGTAACGTTTTTAAGGCTCTTGCCGTCTTTGCTTGTAATTGTCAACTTAGCACCGGGCAATTCTTTATCATTTGTAATATCTTGTTTGCTGATAGTAGCAGTAATTGGTGTATTTTTAATTATTCCTGCTTGTGTTTTTAAAGTTATCTGAGAAATTGTGCCGTCATTTGTTATCGGGTAAATTGTGTATGTCATATTTTGAGCAGTTTTTGTCAAGTCAACTCTGTATTCTGTCTTATTTTCTGTATAGCCTACTGCTGATTCGGTTATCAGGTATTTGCCTTCAAGCAGTCCTGTAAATTCTACATATCCGTTTACATCAGAGTAAACTTTTTGTACAGCGATTTCATTTTGCTTTTCCCATTCATCATTTGCATTGAATATGAGAAATTCTGCATTTTCAACAGCTTTGCCTGTTTCTTCATTAGTTTTGCGGAGTAAGAGGTTTGCTCTTTTTATAGTACCGCCAATTTTAACGCCGACTTTTTCAGGTTCAGCCGTCAATTCATAAGTTATGTTATTTTTAATTTTGTGTGTGTATTCAAATGAGTTCCATGCAAATTCGCCTGCATGTGCATCATCTGAAATTACACCTCGGAAAGCAATACGGAGTACTTCCTTAGGCAATTGGTTATATTTTGTGTTGAATATGATACGGAAAGCTTTATCTTTTTCCGAATTATATGTTGTATGCCAACCGTCTTTTGTATATTCCTCACCGTCTGCAATTGATTTTACAATTGCATCGAAATTTTCAATTACATCAGTGCCGTTATGTTCAGCCTGTGTATATGCTTCTTTTTCGGTGTAAAGTACAATGTAATCTTCATTCTCTTTCAACTCTCTGTTAGATTCGCTGTCTATATCATTAGTGATTGAAATTTTAAATAGCTGTTCATCAAGATTAACAGTAAATTCACTGTTTCTTTGAACAGATGTATTCATTGTACCTGTATCGCCGGGGTATGGTAATTTGTCAATTATAGTCATTCTGTCAATTGTGAGTGTTTCATTGTCATTGATTATGTGCAAGGTGTAATCTACAAAATCGCCTACTTTTTTAGCGATAACGTAGTTATCAACAGGTTCACCTTGTGCCCCTTTTTTAGTTGGTATGCGGTCGCCATAGCCGTTAGGCTTTTTGTCATTGGATTCATTTTCAACGTTATTGCCGTTACCTGATTTGTCAGTATAGTCTTCTTTGTCTGAAAATCCGTTAAGTTTTGCCATGCTGTCATTGAATTTCTGTCCGTTTATGAAGTAATCTTCATCAGGGTATAAATCATCATTTTCCTTGTGGTCTTCATAATTTGTATCAGTAATTTGTTTTACAGAAGAAGTATGAGAACCCTCAGAAACTGATAATGTCTGACCAAAATGGAAAATATTTCCGCTTGCATAGCCATTCGGGGGAACAGCAGCATTCTTTGAAACAGTCTGTTCAAATGTCAAATCAGCTGTGTTTGTAAATTCGCCGTTGTCGAGACCATTGCCGGGGAAATAGCCCCAATAGAAAATTTTTGCGGTATAGCCAACGGGAATAATGTAATCTTTTTCATCATCATTATAAAATCTGATTTCAATTTCTGTTCCGTCTAATGTTGCATTGACTATAGAATTTTCAGTAGATTTGTTAAACTTTTCAAGTTTTACTATATTTCCATCTTCATTATACAATGCCCATACAAGGTCATCATAATTAACTGTTTCAGACTTGCCACCAACAATATTATATTTCCTTACAGTAGAATTTTCATTCTGTTCCTGTTTGCCTATATATTGTTTTACAAATTCAGCATCTTCATTATCATAGAAAGCGATAAACTTGTAACCGTTCGGCATGATGTCATGGAAAGTATAATTTTCAATATTTGTTTCACCGCTGTTTTTGATTTCAATTTCCCATTTAAGAGCGGACTTTCCGTTCATGGTTAAAACTTTTTCTTTTCCTTCCTGATTTTCAGGGAATCGTTGCGGGGGAGCAATACTACCTGCTTTGTAAAGCAAAAGGTCTTTATTGATTTCGGGGGAAATATAACCATTTGGAGTAATTGATACATTTGAAACTTCCCAACATACTTTATCAGCAGTCAAACCAGGGTTTACACCGCTTGCTATATAAAGTTCATCAAGCTGAGATTCTTTAGTTGTATTTTTTAATGTAGTACATCCGCCGAAATTTGCACTTTCATCTTCAGTGCCTGAAGCAGTATGTTTAAAAGGTTTATTGTTGTTTTTTACTTTCCAGCTATATATAATAGTATCGTCTGATTCTTCACAGGCAAGATAAATTTTATTATTGGACAATAAATTTTTACCGCTAAGAACTTCAGCATAAGCATTTTGACGTTTTGCAAGGTCAATTTCACAATCATATGAGAATGTGATATATTCACCCGGTTGAAGTTTTAAAACTCCGCCGTCTTTATTCTTAATTGTAAATGCAATACCGCCGTTTTCTGCTTTGCCTGTAATATCGAAATCTGTAATATGGTTTACTTCGCTGTCATTTGTCCATTTTGTTTCTGTTGTTACTTTAACAGTACCGTCAATATAGCTGAAATCTTCCGGTAATTCGTCATATAGATATTCAACATCAATCGCAAGACTTTCGCTTTTATTGTAAACAACAGCTTCATAAGTAACAGTTTCTTTTTCGCCTTTAAGAATATTGTACTGGTGTACGCTCTTTAATTCTTCTTCATTGCCGATTTTTGCAACTGCTTTCTGTAAGTAAACATCAGCAACTTGTGCATCAATAACTTCAGGGCCTGTATATTCTGTGCCGGTGAAATTATCAGATACTTTATTTGTAACTTTGCCTTTTTCCTTTATCGGCAGGCTATAGGAAACTGTGAGTGAACCGCCTTTTGAGATTTTACCGCTTTTGAATTCCAGTGTAAATTTGTTCGGTTCTGTAAATGAAACTTGACAATTTCTGTTATCAATACTGCTTTTAATTGCATTAATATCTTCTTCTGTAAATCCAAATACTTCGCCCGGAATATCTGTCAATTCATAATTTGTTAAATTAAAATCCGATTCGCTTGGATTGGTGATAGTAATTGTGAAATTCGCTGTATCACCAACAAGTATATTGTCATCTTCTGCTAATTCTTCACCTTTTCGTGAATATGTTGCAGTTTTTTCGAATTTAAGATATGAACCTTTTACAGTAGCAGTACTTGTGAATTTTTCTGAATCGGGTCTGCCGTCAAAATTAACAGTAAGGCTGTTTTCGCCGATAACTTCACTTATATTTTCAGGAGTGATTTTGTCGTTTTTCAGCTTTATTGTAACTGTCGGATTTGATTTAATATCAAATTGTGCAAGCTGTGTATTTTTTGAATCTTTTTCATAAAAATGCCATACAATTTTTGTTAAGCCGTTTAATTGTTCTCCTGTCAAAGTTGAATTTTTCGGTTCTGTAATAGTTTCAACTTTATCGCCTCTGTAAAGTTCAACATAATATTTTTCGCTTCCGCCTGCTGAAATATTAAACTCACCAAGGTTTATTTCTGTTATTTCGAAATATTCGCCTAATTTTGTCAAGTCATCTTCCCATGTTACATTTTTAGCACCGATATAACTTCCGGCACTGCTTAGTTTGAATTTTGCTTCTGAATTGTTATTTGCGAAAATTGTGTCTTTATCAGCTTCTTTTTTTACCATTGGTGAGCTGTGAGTAACAACTTCCGGTGGGTCAACAGGAGTATCCCTGCGGTTAAGCAATTGGAACTGATTTTTAATTTTTCCGCTTGTATCGTAACCTGTATTAAATGAATTTTCATCTGTCGGCATAGTAACAGTAAGTACGCCAAACTGGAAAATATAACTCATTCCGCCTTTTCCGATACCTTCTTCCACGTTTGACGCAAAAAGTGTAATTGGTTTATTTCCGTTACCGTCATCAACTGCCCATGTCAATTCATTTCCGTTTAATGTGATATTATCATATTTATAAGTATATCCATGATAACCGCCGCCGAATGGTGTAGAAACTCCTGCAAAATTATCATCATATTTGAGATTTTCGTTGAGTTTCCATTCATAGCCGTCAAATTGCGGGAGAATATCCTTGAATTTATAAGCACTTGTAATTTGTGCATTATCAAGTGTCGATGCCTGAATTGAATTTCCGAATACAAGCAGGTATTGAACTTCTTGTCCGGGAGATACAACCATATCTTCCAAAAGCCAACCCTTATTTTTACAGTATTCAAGGAATGCCCATGTATGACCTTTTACACTTCCTGAACCTAAAGAATCACTTTTTTCAATTTGATTTTCTGAAAATGCTTTTTTAAATTCTTCAATTGTAGTAGGATTTATAACATATTTTTCTAATCTTGCATCTTCTGTAAAAACAGTGTCATTTACCGGGTAGTTAGTATACGTCTTATCAGCAATAACATTAACTTGCTGTTGTTCTTTTGAATTTTGATTGTTATTAAGGTCATAGTATAAATCGTTACCTGTGCCGGAAGTATAAATATTGGTATTTGTAGTATTTACTCTGCAACGAATATAAACGCTGTTTTGCTGTGTTCCGTCAAGACCGTACAATCTGAAATATAATGCTGTACCTTTTATAATAGAGCCGTCATTAGTGTTGTAGCCTCTTGTACCATTACCAGACCTTACACTTATATTTTCATTTGCATTATAGTAAATAAAATCAACACTATAAGTTGGATATGAGCCACCAACAAATCCGGGATTTACTACTTGAAATGACTTTGTTGAGTATGTACCTTCCCAATTACTTTCACTATAACTATTATTATGAGAACCGGCATAATTGCCACCCATACTACTTTTAATTGAATTAACTTCATAAATATTTGGATTACCTGTATAGAATGCATTTATAATATCATTAGCAGAATATCTGCTTAAATCTTTTGGAGAGGAATATTGAAGACTTTCTACTTCCAGATAAGGCGGAAGAAAATCAATAAATGAATATTCGCCTGATACACCCTTTGGAATATCAATTCTATAATATACATACTGTCCGGGAGCGTATCTTGTTGGTGATATTTCATTGCCGTTAGAGCCAACTAATTTTTTAACTGGTTCGTCAGGTAATTTTACAAATACATTGTCTGTTGTATCTGTAGCAGGTGCTTGCGAAGGTGTAGTCGGAGTATCTTTTGGAGTAACACGAACAGTATTATTGCCCATGTTTGTTGTTGCACCTGCACTATTTGGTGCTGTAGTAAAAGGTTTTACCACATACGGAATAAGCACATATGCAGTTTTTTCTGCATCAATAGTAATAGGGTTGTCCGTATCATTTGAATCTATAATTCCGTTTCCGTTTGTGTCAACAATTACTGTCTTATAATCCATATTTGAAATATAATAGGGAGGCAAAGAACCAACAGTTTCATCGGGAGAACCAGATTTATTCATATTTGAATAGATTCTCCATGGCATTGAAATACTATTGTTTGCCCATGTGGGTTTTTCTTTAGCAGGATAATACCATTGACTATAGAATGAATCTTCTATAAGATATTTATGCTGAACAGTATCTTCATTTGTTATTTTAACAAGATAAACCATTTCCTGTTCATTTGATGAAAGCAGCCATGCATTATAGGAATTATTTGCTGCTTTTTCGAGGTTGACAAAACTTCCCTCAATAGCAGCTCCACCACCCGAAAAAGTTGGCAATAATGCCTGTTTATCTACTTTTGGAAGTGGGATTACTGATTCTTCAGGCTGTTCAACTTTAACATTAGCATTATCTCTTGACGGTGTACCACCATTCAAAGGAGTAGCCACAACAGTGTTAGACAGATTGCTTGCTGTAAAGCCCGTCTGTACAACAACATCAACAGTAAACTCAATTGTTCCTCCGGCAGTAACAGTAACATTATCCCATACAATAGGATTTTCGTTAATTTCACCAACGGGGGGGGGGAGAAACAGATGTTATTTGTACATTTTCACTTATATTCAAATTATCTTCAATTGAACCGTGCCAATCCATATCGCCGTCATTTGTAGCGGTGATAGTATATGTTACTGTTTCGCCCGGTTTAATTGAACTCTGATTTGCTGTTTTGTTGATAGTAAGGTTAGGTTTAGGACTATCAACAGGCACATCAGCAGGAGTGCTGTTAATAACATCAGTATACTCATCGGGATTTGTTACCGGAGCAACTTTAAATGATGCTGTATTTGAAATTTCAGGATTTTCGGCAATTGTTTCCAGTTCTCCCTGATTTACAACAAGTCCGTCTGCCTTGAGGGTAGCTGTCAGGTCAAGCGGTGCAAGCTGTTGGTCTTTTTTATCAGAAATTCTCTTGAATGAAAGATTAAGATTTTTACCTTCAATACTTGCACTTACTTCTTGTAATGTTTCGGCTGAAAATCCGAGGTCGCTGTTGTCTGTGATTTCCATAACAACTTTATCGGCGGACTTTATAATAATTTTATCTTCGACAAGTTCTGCTGTTACGCCGTCCGGAAAGTCAAGCCCCTGCGGTAATGTAAGTGTATCTGTTACAATCATACTATCCGCATAAATTACACCGCTTGATTTTGCAGGCGGATTTGCGATAATATCATAAGTCACATCACTGCCGAGTGAGAAACTGCCGTCCTCATTTTTGATAAATTCGAGATTTTCAGGATTAGGTGTTTTTTCAATTGATTCCCAGTCTACTTTTCCAAATGCTGTAATTTCCATTTTACTGTCATTTACAGGCTGTATTGAAAGAGAAGAACCGCCATCAACTTCTTGGTCAGTCAAAACTTCAACGTCAATCTTGCTGTCATTTGCAGTTACACCCGGTTGTGTTTTAAATTGGATATAACCGCTTACTGTTTGTCCCGGGGTAATCGTATACCATACGTCATAGACAAATTTTCCGTCTTCCAACGGTAATTCGTCAAGATGAAGTGTAACGGAATTATCGCCATCACCCATAACAAGGACATTATCACGGAAACTGTTACTAAAATCGAGCTTGCAGTCAGAATTGATTCTTACATGAACATTAGTCTCTTTTTGACCTTCTGCATTATTCAGTGCGGATTGAAGTTGAAAACTAATTGTATCGCCTGTTTTGACAAAATATCCGCTTTCGTCAAGCGATGAATCAATTTCAGCCCCACGTTTAACAGTTTCACTGTCAGCGTTAAGCACAACAGTCAATGCACGATTCTGCACTTCATCTTCACTTTCTGCATTGATAAAAATCTGTGCAGGCATATTTGTGAATATAAACATGAATGCTGTCATCAACATAAGCATACGTTGTGTCAAGCTGAATTTTCTTGTAGTTTGCATAAACATTACTCCTTTCTAAAAAGATATAAATTTATAATAGCCGTAAAAAATTAACTATCATGTTTCTATTATAGCACATGGAAATAGGAAACTTCAAGTATTTGGTAAATAAAGTTTTCTGTAAAAAGTAGAAATTTGTTATAAATTTTTGTATATATCGCACAATAAAAGTTGAGATTTAGCAATATAAGCCTGTTTTTTCTTGTGTTAAAAAATTAGTATATACTAACAAAAAATATAAAAACAGGACGGATAAAAATATCCGTCCATTATAATATAATAGTATAGAGATTATTTGTAAAGCGGGTACTTTTCACATATAGCATTTACGCCTGCACGGATTTTGTCAGCCTTGTTTTCAAAGTCTGTTGCACAAAGATAAATGTATTCAGCGATTTTTTCCATTTCCTCAACGCCTAAACCTCTTGTTGTAACAGCAGGTGTGCCAATTCTTATACCGCTTGTTACGAACGGTTTTTCAGGGTCATTGTGAATAGCGTTTTTGTTTACTGTGATGTAAACTTCATCAAGACGATGTTCAAGTTCCTTGCCTGTTATGTTGAACGGGCGGAGGTCAACAAGCATTAGGTGGTTGTCCGTACCGCCTGAAACAAGGTTGAAACCTCTTTTCAAAAGACCCTCGGAAAGAGCTTTTGCGTTTTCAACTATTTTCTTCTGATATTCTTTAAATTCAGGTTTGAGAGCCTCACCGAAACATACAGCCTTAGCGGCAATAGTGTGCATAAGAGGGCCGCCCTGAGTTCCGGGGAAGATAGCGGAGTTTATTTTCTTTGCGAGGGCTTCGTCATTTGTAAGGATAAGACCGCCACGAGGGCCTCTTAAAGTTTTATGTGTAGTAGTTGTTGTAATGTCGGCATAAGGAACAGGCGATTCGTGAACACCGGCGGCAACAAGACCTGCGATATGTGCCATATCTACCATTAAAAGAGCATCAACAGACTTAGCAATTTCGGAAAGTCTCTTAAAGTCGATAGCTCTTGGATAAGCACTTGCACCTGCAACAATAAGTTTCGGCTTGTGTTCTTCTGCGAGTTTCTGAACGGTATCATAATTTATAACTTCTGTTTCGTCGTCAAGACCGTATGAAACGAAATTGAAATATTTACCGGAGAGGTTTACAGGTGAACCATGTGTGAGATGACCGCCGTCTGCAAGGCTCATTCCAAGAACTGTGTCACCGGGTTTGAGGACTGCAAAATATGCGGCTGTGTTAGCCTGTGCCCCTGAATGTGGCTGAACGTTTGCAAACTTAGCACCGAAAAGTTTTTTTGCACGCTCAATTGCAATTTGTTCAACAACGTCAACACACTGACAGCCACCGTAATAACGTTTTCCCGGATAGCCTTCAGCGTACTTGTTTGTGAGAACAGAACCCATTGCTGCCATTACAGCAGGGGAAACGATGTTTTCACTTGCAATAAGTTCAAGATTTCTCTGCTGACGTGCGAGTTCCTGAGCCATAGCTTCTCCGACTTCGCTGTCATATTCTGATACAAAGCCGATTGAGTCCATTAAATCATTGTACATTTAAAAAACACTCCTTAAAAATTTCTTCGTAAAATATTACCATATAATTATACATCAAATGTGAAATAATTTCAATAGGAAAATCAAAAAAATTCAAAAAAATCGGTTTCAGGCAAGAGCAGGAACTATTTCTTCCCATATAGGAATTTGTCCTGTAGATGCTTCTGCATAGTATATAAGGATAGCAGTTGCATCAACTGCATCAATAAGACCGTCCCTGTTTACATCACATATTTTTGTTTGTTTTTCGTCAAGTGAAGGATTTTTTCCTGTTGACATTTCGGCATATGTCTGAAGTACAAAAGCAGCATCGACTGAATCAACGAAATTGTCGCCGTTTATATCGCCGAGTTCATCGAATAAAGTTATTTCATATGTCAGAATCGGCTTGTTGTCTCCGGGCGGAAATACATTTACGGTTGCAGTTTTTCCGTCTGCAAAAAGTTTTTCAAGAGAAGATATTTCAGCATAACAACTTGATGCTATTTCTTCTTTTTGAGTGGAAACAATATAATTGCCGTTTTCGTCTTTGACGGGTATTTGTGTTTCAATTGTGATTGTTATGGAAAGACCGTCAAGCGGTACATCACCATAAGCTGTATAAAATTCTGTTTTATGCGGAACACTTTCTACTGATATAGATTCTCTTTTGTAAAGTGCATTTATGACAGTATCAGAAGTTATATATTCAGGAATTGAACTCCACATATTGAAAGCCTGTTCTGTGTATTTGTCTATGTGGGTATGAAGTGAAGAAGTGTCAATTTTTGAGTAATCAATTTTTTCATTTGGTCTTACTTCCATAGTTTCCAGTATATTTCCGTCAAAGTCTGTAAATGTAAGAGTGTATTTTTCATCTATAGGTTCAGTTAAAGTTATTTCATATGTTACAATTGATTTATCACTTTTGGGTGATAATATATTTACATTTGCGGTTTTTCCGTCTGCAAAAAGTTCCGCAAGAGAAGATATTTCAGCATAACAGCTTGATGTTATTTCTTCTTTTTGAGTGGAAACAATATAATTGCCGTTTTCGTCTTTGTCAGGTGTCTGCGTGTCGGTTGTAATTGAAACGGAAAGACCGTCAAGCGGTACATCTCCATTAGTATCAGTAAATTCTGTTATACTCGGCACACTGTCAACTGATATAGTTTCTTTTTTGTAAAGTGCATTTATGACGGTATCAGAAGTTATATATTCAGGAATTGAACTCCACATATTGAAAGCCTGTTCTGTGTATTTGTCTATGTGGGTATGAAGTGAAGAAGTGTCAATTTTTGAGTAATCAATTTTTTCATTTGGTCTTACTTCCATAGTTTCCAGTATATTTCCGTCAAAGTCTGTAAATGTAAGAGTGTATTTTTCATCTATAGGTTCAGTTAAAGTTATTTCATATGTTACAATTGATTTATCACTTTTGGGTGATAATATATTTACATTTGCGGTTTTTCCGTCTGCAAAAAGTTCCGCAAGAGAAGATATTTCAGCATAACAGCTTGATGTTATTTCTTCTTTTTGAGTGGAAACAATATAATTGCCGTTTTCGTCTTTGTCAGGTGTCTGCGTGTCGGTTGTAATTGAAACGGAAAGACCGTCAAGCGGTACATCTCCATTAGTATCAGTAAATTCTGTTATACTCGGCACACTATCAACTGATATAGTTTCTTTTTTGTAAAGTGCATTTATGACGGTATCAGAAGTTATATATTCAGGTGTTGCACTCCATGTGTTGAAATATTGTTCTGTGTATTGGTCGGGGTTAGTATGAAGTGAAGAAGTATCAATTTTTGAGTAGTCAATTTTTTCGTCGGGGCTTACTTCCATAGTTTCCAGTATATTTCCGTCAAAGTCTGTAAATGTAAGAGTGTATTTTTCGTCTATAGGTTCAGTTAAAGTTATTTCATATGTTACAATAGGCTTGTCATCTCCCGGGGGAAATACATTTACAGTTGCTGTGTTTCCGTCTGCAAAAAGTTCCGCAAGAGAAGATACTTCAGCATAACAGCTTGATGTTATTTCCTCTTTTTTAGTAGAAACGTAATAATCACCGTTTTCGTCCTTGACGGGTGTCTGTACGTCAATTGTAATTGAAACGGAAAGACCGTCAAGCGGTACATCTCCATTAGTATCAGTAAATTCTGTTATGCTTGGTATACTATCAACTGAAATAGTTGCCCTTTTGTAAAGAGCGTCAATGACTGTATCAGAAGTTATATATTCAGGGGTTGCACTCCACATATAAAAGTCTTGCTCCGTATATGTATTAAGATGACTATGCAAAGAAGAAGTGTCAATTGCTGAATAGTCAATTTTTTCGTCGGGGCTTACTTCCATAGTTTCCATTACATTTCCGTCAAAATCCATAAAAGTCACGGTATATTTTGTATTATCAGTTTCTGTGCTGTCTGTTTCTTCCGCATAAACATTCCACGGAATCATTGAAACGGCAAGAACCGCAGTAAATATTGTTGATATTTTTTTATTCATATTGTCCTCCATAATTTTCAATTTGTCCTGCTTTTTTTATAAAACATTCTGCAATCTTCCGAAACAATTCTGCCAAGTTCTGCATATCTTTTAAACGGCATACGCAGAAGCATAAAGTCGGCAGATAAAATTCCACCTGTATAGTGGTCATAGGCAAGAATTGCATAAAGTATAATTTCGTCCCAATCAATAAAACGTGCCATTTCGTCTGCTTTTCGGGAATATTCATCAAAATATTCTTCTATTGTTCCGAGGGGATAAAAACCGCAGTATTTTGTATTCATATATAAGTCTATGTCTTTAGCCACAAGTAATCACCTTTCAGATAATTATTCCGGATTTTTGTATTTATCGTTCTGTTCTGATTTTTCGGAAAACTTTTTTTTCCGTATTTTATAAGTTATTATCGCCGAACTTATGAAAGTTACAGTAAACAGAGCAATAACAAATATAAGAATGACTGTGCGTGACGGCTGTGCGGCTGATAATATGCAGGTCATTGTCAGTTCTGATAAATTTGTCATATAATTTCTCCTTTCCATAAGATTATAACATATTTCTGTCAGAATGTCCATAGTTTAATAAAAAAGTGCTGAAAATGAGTTCAGATATTTATAAAAATATATTGACACTTTCATATACATATGATATAATATAAGAAATACAGGATATTTATGGAAATTTTTTGGAGGGTTGTATATAAGTTCAGGCGAATTATTTTTTATTTTTAACATAAAAAATAAAATAATTTGTTTGACATAAGAAAATTTATAATATAAATCAAATAGCTGCTTAGTGTAAATTAAGCGGCGGTTTTGTTTTTGCGGAGGTAGTTATGAAAAGGATAAGTATAAAAACAAGTAGTCCATATGAAGTTCTTATAGAACGTGGAAGTATTAAAAAGTGCGGTGAATATATTTCTGCCGTTACAAAGTCACGTAAGGCGGCTATAATTACTGATGATATAGTGAACAAACTATATTCGGAAACAGTTGTAAATTCTCTTGAGAAAAGCGGTTTTGAATGTTCTGTGTTTGTTTTTCCGAATGGTGAACAGTCAAAAAGTCTTTCTGTTCTCGGACAGATATTTCATTTTCTCTGTGACAGCAATATTACAAGAAGTGATATTCTTATTGCCCTTGGCGGTGGAGTAGTGGGCGATATTACAGGATTTGCGGCGGCGTGCTTTTTGAGGGGCGTTGACTTTGTACAAATTCCAACAACTCTGCTCGCTCAGGTTGATTCGTCTGTAGGCGGAAAAACTGCCGTTGATATTCCTGACGGAAAAAATCTTGTCGGAGCGTTCAAACAGCCTGCACTTGTAATTTGTGACAGCGATACTCTTAAAACTCTTACTCCCGATATACTTTCCTGCGGTATGGCAGAAGTGATAAAATACGGCATGATTCGTGACGAAAAACTTTTTGAACTGGTAGAAAATCATAATCTTGAAAACGTTGATGAAATAATGGACGAAATAGTTTATACTTGCATTGACATAAAACGTGACGTTGTTGAAAATGATGAATTTGACAGAGGTGAAAGAATGATTCTTAATTTTGGTCATACTCTCGGTCATGCAATTGAAGGCTGGCATAATTATACAGACTATACTCACGGCATGGGTGTATCTGTAGGAATGTGTCTTATTACCGATAAATTCGCACCTCATCTTTCAGAAAGACTTAAAAAATGTGTTCTTGCCTATAAACTACCGACGGAGACAGAAGCACCTGTTAAAGAACTGTTGCCCTACTGTTCAAAGGATAAAAAGCGTGAATCGGACAATATAAGTTATATAGTATGCGAAACAGTCGGAAAGGCTGAAATACGCAGAACTTCCGTAAAAGAATTTGAAAGGATTATGGGGGAATGAAAATGAATATAGAAATTACTCCGTCACGCCTTAAAGGAAAAGTTGATATTCCGTCATCAAAAAGCGTTGCACACAGAGTTCTTATATGTGCCGCACTTGCCGAAAGTAATAATGAAGAATCAATTATCAGCGGAATAAGTTGGTCAAAGGATATTGAGGCTACTATTGACGCTATGTCCGCACTGGGAGCAGGTTTTTATGTCGGACAGCATGACGGCATGACACAGCACGTAATCGGCATAAACAGTAATATGCCGAAGTTTCCCGAATTAAAGAAAAAACCTGAAAAAGCTGTTATTGACTGCAATGAAAGCGGTTCAACATTGAGGTTTATTATACCTGTTGCGGCGGCTTTAGGTATAGAAACGGAATTTCACGGTAGGGGTAGACTTCCGCAAAGACCTATTGATATATATATAAGAGAATTAAGCAAAAAAGGCATAACTTTTGATTATCATAACACAATGCCGTTTACTATGTCAGGACAGCTTGAAAGCGGTGTTTATGAGATAGAAGGAAATGTTTCTTCACAGTTTATTACAGGATTGCTTTTTGCATTGCCGATGCTTGACGGTGATTCCGAAATTGTTCTTACTTCACATCTTGAATCACGCCCATATGTGGATATTACCATTGATGTTATGAAACGTTTCGGCGTTACAATTGACGAAACTGAAAATGGTTTTCATGTGAAAGGAAATCAGAAATATAAACCACATAGTGAAAAAGTTGAAGGCGATTATTCTCAGGCGGCATTTTTCTATGTGGCGAATGCTCTCGGTTCGTCAATTACTTTGGACAACCTCAATTCCGACAGTGTGCAGGGAGATAAAAAAGTGCTTGATATTATCAAAAGTATGTGCTATAATGGAAATATCGGCAGTTTCCGTGCAGATTGTTCAGATATTCCCGACCTTGTCCCTGTTCTTGCAGTTCTTGCGGCGTTCGGAAATGCAGAATCAGTAATATATAATGCGGAACGTCTGAAAATAAAGGAAAGTAACAGGCTTGAAACTACTGCCGAACTTATAAATAATATCGGCGGAAATGCTCATGTTACTGACGACGGTATTGTTATTCGTCCTACAGGCACAATGCACGGCGGAACGGTTGACAGTTACGGCGACCACCGCATAGTTATGGCGGCGGCAATTGCAGGAACAAAAACGGACGGCAATGTAATTATAAAGGGGGCGGAAGCTGTTGAAAAATCCTATCCTGATTTCTTTAAAGACTATAAAAATCTCGGAGGTAAAATAAATGTCATCAGTCTGGAATAATAGAATTTCTGTTTCAGTATTCGGCGAAGCTCACAGTCATGCAATAGGGGTGACTATAAATAATCTTCCTGTAGGTGAATACATAGACGCAGAAGAAGTAGACAGATTTATGTCAAGAATAAACCGCAGAAATGATGGCATGGATTTCCTGCGGAAAAAAAGCACAACTCCGCATATCATGTCAGGAATTTACAACGGACGTACTACAGGAGCACCCCTATGTGCCTTGATTTGTAATAACATTCCGGAAACTGATGATTCTTATAATCTCGGCAGACTTGCACGCCCCGGTCATGCAGACTATACGGGAGCAGTCCGCTATAAAGGTTTCAACGATGTAAGAGACGGCGGTCATTTTTCAGAACGTCTTACTGTTCCTCTTGTTTTTGCGGGTGCGGTCTGCGGACAGATTCTTGAAAGGCGTGGTATATATACCGGTTCACATATTGCACAGATTCATAATATAAAAGATAATCCTTTTGATTATGTCAATCTGAAACGTGACCATATAATAAGCATGAGAGAAAAAGAATTTCCCGTAATAAATGACCGCAAGGGCTGGCTTATGGCTGAGGATATAATAAATACTCATAAAAAAGGCGATTCGCTCGGCGGTGTTGTTGAATGTGCATCTATAAATGTTCCGGCGGGTGTAGGTTCTCCTGTTTTCAACGGTCTTGAAAGTACAATTGCACAGCTTATTTTCAGTATGCCTTTTGTTACGGGCATTGAGTTCGGAGCAGGTTTCAGGGCATCACGAATGACGGGAGTTGAAAACAATGATGAGTTTTACGTTGATGAACATGGTCATGTCCTTACAAAAACAAATAATCACGGGGGAATTTTAGGCGGTATTTCCTCCGGAATGCCAATTGTGTTCAGAACGTCATTCAAGCCTGACCCGTCTGTCGCAAAACCACAGGAAACTATTGATTTACATAGTATGAAAAGTGAAACTTTCAGTCTTGACGATTGTGAAACATGTATAGTTACAAGGGCTGTCCCATGTGTTGAGGCAGCGGCAAATATAGCACTTCTTTCACATATGATAGACTATCCAAATTTTTGTTAAGGTGATGTAAAATGCATGATGAAAATATCAGAAAAATGGCTAATATGGCAGATACTGAAATAAAAGACCTGCCTACCCTGAATATATTGCTCTGTTATCTTCTTTACAGAATTGAAAGACCTGTTGAAGTGGAACAGCTTTATGAAATAGCTATGGAAACAGAAATAATCAGTTATTTTTATTATCAGGATTCCATAAATTATCTGCTTACAAACAAACTTCTTACAATTGAGAAAAACAGCAACGGAAAGCAGTGTTATGTTATACAGCCCAAAGGTAAAGCTTGTGCTGAACAGCTTAAATCATATGCTCCGAAGTCTTACAGGGATAAAGCTGTACTTGTTGCACTGAAATATTTTGCACGTCTGAAATATGAGCAGGAAATAAAAATAGATTATATTCCATCTGAGTACGGCTGTTATATAAACATAAGGTGTATTGACGCAAAATATGACCTTATGGACATGAAACTTTTTGCCCCTGACCTTGAACAAGCGAAACTCGTCGGAGAAAAAATAATGCTTAATCCTGCCGGATTTTACGGAAAAATAATTGACTTTGTGCTGTCCAATGAGGAAGTTTCTTATGATTTGAGTGATAATTAGAAAAAGGAAAAGGACTGGCATATGTCAGTCCTTTTTGATGTCAGTATTCACTCCATGCGTACCTTGCATTTTCGGGAACTTCTCCGACTATTATGCTTTCGGCAAGCAGAAATTCAAATTCTGCTGTTGTTTCAAAATTGTACAGTGGAAGAGAAGATTTTATTTCAGCTGTTACTTCAGCTGAAATTCTGTGGCAGGTCTGATTGTTTCCGGCAGATGTAAAACTGCTTTTCAGCTTTACGGACGCTTTTTGTGCAGGACATATTCTCAGCCGTATATAAGGCCCTTTTCCGGCAAGCATATATGAATCAGTCAGAGAACCTAAAGGAATTTTTACAGAATCTTTTGAATTTTTTTCAAGTTCTCTGTTAATCATTAAAGCAAGCTCCGACTGTACTTTATTTATATTGTATGGAATAGCCTCAATCGCTGCCGGGCGACCTGATTCATCATATATGACCGCAGAAAAATCACTGTATGTACAGGAATTTTTTTCAAGATATTCAGAAACCGCCTGCTCTATTGATTCATTTGTTGTGAGCAGGGAAAAATGTTCTGCCTGCATAGATGCAACAGGTCTTACAGCTTTATCTGTCCATACAGCGAAAACTGTAAAAATTATAATTGCGGTAATTATCAAAACGACAGTAATATGAGTATGATTTAATGATTTTTTTCTTCTGCGTTTCATCAGCCACCTCCGCATATTTTTTATATTATATTCATATCGGCGAAGTTAAGTGACAGAAAATAATTTGTAATGGAAAGAGGTGTTTTATGAAAAAAATAACATTGGGAATTACAGCTCATGTCGATTCGGGAAAAACAACGCTTTCGGAGGCTATGCTGTATAAAACCGGAAAAATACGTACACTCGGACGTGTGGACAATGGCAATTCGTCACTTGATACAAGTCTGACAGAACGTGACAGGGGAATTACTATTTTTGCACATCGTGCGGAATTTACAACAGGGAATACACAAGTCTTTCTGCTTGATACTCCCGGACACGTTGACTTTTCGTCCGAAACTGAAAGAACAATGCGTGTTCTTGACTATGCTGTTCTTGTTATAAGCGGTACGGACGGCGTGCAAAGTCATACTTCTACTTTGTGGAAACTTTTGCGGAAATATGAAGTGCCTGTTTTTATATTCGTGAATAAAATGGATTTGGCAGGTGCTGAAAAAAAATCAGTTCTTGAAAATATCCAAAAATATCTTTCGCCCGAATGTGTTGATTTTTCGGGTAGTCATGACGAAATACAGGAAAATTCAGCTTTATGCCGTGATGAACTTATGGAAAAATATTTATCAGACGGCGAACTTTCGGACAGTGACATAATATCAGGAATATCAGAAAGAAAAATTTTTCCGTGCTATTTCGGCTCTGCTCTTCATATGGACGGAATTGACGGATTTCTTGCACTGCTTGACCGTTTTACGGCAGAAAAAAAATATAATGAAAATTTTGGTGCAAAGGTATATAAAATATCTTATGATACTAAGGGAAACCGCCTTACTCATCTTAAAGTAATGGGCGGAGTGCTGAAAATGCGTGAAGAACTTGAATATATAAATTCGGACGGTGAAAAAGTTACATCAAAAATAAGTTCAATAAGATTTTATTCGGGTGAGAAATTCCGAACGGCAGATTTTGCGGAAGCAGGCGATGTATGTGCAGTAACAGGTCTTTCGGGGACTTATGCGGGGCAGGGAATAGGAAGTGTGAAAAACTCGGAAAGGGCTTTTCTTGAACCTGTAATGACGTATAAAATGAATTTACCACCTGAAATAAATATACATGATGCTCTTGAAAATATGCGTATTCTTGAGGACGAAGACCCACAATTGAATATTGTATGGAATGAACAGAACAGAAGTATATATGTACAGCTTATGGGTGTAGTTCAGACAGAAGTGCTTGCACAGATTATATTGCAGAAATTTAAATATCAGGTATTTTTTGAGGACGGAGCTGTTACTTATAAGGAAACTATAAAAAATACAGTTGAGGGAGTGGGACATTATGAACCATTAAAACATTATGCAGAAGTGCATCTTGTTCTTGAACCGCTTGAACGTGGGAGCGGTTTGAAATTTGAAACATCTTGCAGTGAAGATGTTCTTGACAGAAACTGGCAAAGACTTATTTTAACTCATCTTGAAGAAAAAACACATAAAGGCGTTCTTACGGGTTCGCCGATAACTGATATTAAAATAACTCTTTCAGCAGGAAAAGCACATCTGAAACATACGGAAGGCGGAGATTTTCGGCAGGCAACTTACAGGGCAGTAAGGCAGGGTTTAAGAAATGCGGAAAGTATTGTTCTTGAACCTTATTATGATTATGAACTTGAAATACCGTCAGAAAATACAGGGCGTGCTATTGCCGATTTACAGCGTATGTCAGCAGAATTTGACGCTCCCGAAACAGTCGGCAGTATGTCTGTTATACGTGGAACTGCACCTGTTTCCGAAATCAACGGTTATCAAAAGGACGTTATAAGTTATACACGGGGCAAGGGCAGACTTATATGCGTAGCAGGCGGTTACCGTGAATGTCATAATTCTGATGAGATTATAGAAAGTATAGGATATGACTGCGACAGCGATATTGAAAACAGTGCGGATTCTGTATTCTGTTCTCATGGTGCAGGGTATGTTGTGAAATGGAATGAAGTACAGAATCATATGCATATACCGTCAGTTTTGTCTGCAAATTGTAATTCATCTGAAACAGCGGAAGAATGTGCAAGGCGTTTTGTAAGGAAAATTGTTTCAGATGAAGAACTTATGGCGATTTTTGAAAGAACTTACGGAAAAATAAAGAGTGACCCCCGAAAAGCATTCAAAAAAATAAAAGCTGTACCTGTCAGCAACAATTCTGTCAAGGTTCATAATTATGAAGGCTCGGAATATCTTCTTGTTGACGGATACAATATAATTTTTTCATGGGACGAACTTAAAAAAATTGCAGAAGAAAATCTCGACGCCGCATGTTCTGAACTTATAAATATGATGTGCAATTATCAGGGATATGCAGGTTGTGAACTTATTCTTGTGTTTGATGCATATAAAGTAAAAGGAAAGCACCGTGACATAGAAAAATACTTTAATATAAACATTGTCTATACAAAAGAATCAGAAACGGCTGATACATATATCGAAAAGGTTTCACACACATTATCTGAAAAGCATCGTGTAAGAGTTGCCACTTCTGACGGCATGGAGCAAGCTATTATTCTCGGAAATGGTGCAATGAGAATTTCAGCAAGTGAATTTCATGAACGTTATATGAACGCTGAAAAAGCTATAAAGGAATTTATAAGCAGAATGAAGTGAATTTCTTAGTATCGGCATTATATGGCAAAATAAGACGTAAAAGCCGTAAATTATTATATATCATTCTCCTTAATATGATATTTTTCCCCTTAAATCAGTGGTATAATATTATTCATATTTAAGTCTGAGGGTGATACAATTTGAAAAAAAGAAAAAAATTTTACGAAAACAGTGCAGTCGGAACTATAGGTGCGTTTGCTATAGCACTCGGAGCTGGTTTTATACTTTCCGGGACGAATATGGCAGGGGTATCGTCTTTCGCTGATATTTCAATTGCAGGTGCGTTGTCGCTTCCGGCATCGTCTGCTGTTTTGACAGGTAGTTTGCTTCACTGCATAACAAGTCATAATATAGGAAAGAACATAGTTAAAATTACCGCAATGGTTTTGATTATAATAGCAAAAATGTTTCTTGAACCGAAAAACGACCCGAAAGTAAACGGTATTACTACCGCTTTAAGCATATTTACGGCAGGGACGGCTGTTTCTGCACTTATAGGTGAAATTCCGTACAAGCTTATATTCTATATTTTCTACGGCGGACTTGCAGGGTTTACAGCATATTCATGTGCGTATATTATTTCAGGTCTGCGGAAAAAGTTTGTGCTTGATTTTTCGACTTCAACGGGCTGTGCATATGCGGTTGTGTATACTATTTTAATATCATCATTGTGTTCAATAAGTATTCCTTACATAAATATCGGGCTTATTTTTGGTATGACTGTAACACTTCTCGGTGCATATTATTATTGTCATACAGGGGGTGTCATGTGCGGAGCATTGACGGCGTGCGGAGCTTTTCTGTCATCTGTTCAGTGCGGAATGTCTGTTGTACTTCTGCCTGCCTCTGCAATGCTTACAGGATATATGAACAAACAAAAAAATACTACTGCGGCGTTATGTTTTGTCGGGATAAATTTTACACTTATGATTCTTACAGGCATTACTCAAAACAGTATATACAGTATGATTGATATAATATGTTCGGCATTACTTTTTCTTGCAGTTTCTCCTGCATATTCCGATAAATGGATTACAACGGGAAAAGACGCTGTTTCTGCACTGCCTGAAGTGATAAATGCAAGAATGAATTTTTTGTCAGATACTATGAAAACAGTACGTACAGAGTCAGAAAAAATTTCCGTTATGCTTTCAAGAAACAATGAAAAAAATATAAGTAATCAGGAAGTTATAAATGCTGTATGTACCTGCTGTGCAAACAAGTCCGAATGTTGGAATAAGAATTATTCCGCATCAAAGAAAGGTTTCCGCAAACTCTCTGAAATGACGGAATTTTCTGCGGAAAATTTCCCCTATGAATTAAGACAATGTATCTATAGTGACGGTCTTATGCGTTTTTATGGGAAATTGGCAAGGGAAAAAGCTGAATCAAGGCTTATGTCCCTCAGATATTCCGAAAATATGTCACTGCTTTCGGAACAAATAAAGACTATGGAGGAAATTATAAATTCCGCAGGCAAGCCTATTGACATGAGATATTCAGCACCTATAAGTAAAATGGTTAAAAATAAGCTGAATAAATTCGGTTTTTTTCCGTCAGATGTAATTGCATATTATAATGCAGGAAACAGACTTCATGTTGAACTTTATTTTAATTCCCGAAATGCTCCGCAGAATTTTACAAGAGTATGTGACCTTGTTTCAGATGAATTGAAAGTCCCTCTTGATTGTGCATCTCCTGTAAATTCAGGAGAAAAAATACGCATAAGACTTTTTGAACGTCCTGAATATAAAATTGATGTTTATGTTGCATCACTGTGTGCAGATGATGAGGACGAAAACGGTGATACTTCGGCAGTTTTCAGCGACGGCACGGGAATGTCTTATGTTGTTCTTTCTGACGGAATGGGAAGCGGAAAAAGTGCGGCTGTTGAGTCGAGAATGGTTGTGAAGATGTTCCGCCGACTTATAGGCAGTGGCGTAAGTTATCAGGCTGCAATAAAACTTATAAATTCAGTAATGGTTACAAAGTCGCCTGACGAAACTTTTGCTACTCTTGACGCTGTATGCATTGACCTTGACACGTGCGGTCTTACTATAATAAAATCGGGTGCTTCTGCTACTCTTATACGCCATAGGGGAAATGTTATGAAAGTTGTCGCTCCTACTTTTCCTATAGGAATTTACAGCCGTTCAGAAACTTTTTCATGCAGTTACGACTTTGAAGAAGGCGATATAATTATTATGTTTTCCGACGGAATAAGTGAAACTGAATATAGGTTTATAAAAGAACTTCTTCTCAGTACAAGCGACATAAAAAAAATCGTTGATGAAATATGTGCAAAAGCTGATGTTTTTAATCCTACACTTCATGTCGATGATATAACCGTTATCGGTATCCGTGCAAGACGGTCATCTGAATAAATAATCATGTGTGCATTTCAACAACGCTGAAAGTAATTGTTATAAAAAATATGTCAATATGCACTAAATATGCACATAAAAATTAGTGTATTGTCTGAAATTTTGACCGATTTTCTAAAAAAGCTTGAATAATTTTTTTATTTCTGCTAAAATGTATATAGCGAAGGAGGCTAAATTATGTCAGTAAAAAATACAAATCTTAACGACTTTCCACTCTATCTTTTTTATCAGGGAAAGAACTATGAGGCTTATAAATTCTTCGGAGTACATTCCGAGAAAAAAGGCCGCACACGCCTGTTCACTTTCAGAGTTTGGGCTCCTAATGCTGTTAGCGTTTCAGTTGTAGGAGATTTCAACGACTGGAAAAGGGACAGAAACCCTATGGCTCTTATTGCAGACGGAGTGTGGGAGGCTGAAATTTCAAAGCTCAAACAGTTTGATACTTATAAATACAGCATCGAAACAAAGGATGGCCGTATTATACTTAAATCAGACCCGTATGCATCTCACTTTGAAACAAGACCTGATACAGCTTCAAAAATTTATGAAAGTGAATATCAGTGGAATGACAGTGAATGGTTTGTGCAGAAAAGCAAAAAGAGCGTTTATAAAAGTCCTGTAAATATCTATGAGGTTCATCTCGGTTCATGGAAAATAAGGGAAAAGGACGTTTTCATGGATTATATTTCATTTGCGGAAGAAATTATTCCGTATCTGAAAAAGATGTCATATACTCATGTTGAGTTTATGCCCCTCACAGAATACCCGTTTGACGGTTCATGGGGTTATCAGGTTACAGGCTATTTTGCCCCTACTTCCCGTTATGGAACTCCCGACGATTTCAGAAAAATGGTTGATATGTTCCATGAAGCAGGTATTGGTGTTATTCTTGACTGGGTTCCCGCTCACTTCCCGAAAGACGGTGCAGGTCTTTATGAATTTGACGGAACTTGTTGTTATGAGTATACCGACGAACGCAAAAAAGAACATAAAGCATGGGGTACACGTGTATTTGATTACGGAAGGGCAGAGGTATGCTCGTTCCTTATTTCAAGTGCGAATTACTGGTTCAATGAATTTCATGTTGACGGTCTGAGAGTTGATGCGGTAGCTTCAATGCTGTATCTTGACTATGACCGGCGTGACGGTGAATGGGCAGCAAATATAAACGGCGGAAAGGAAAATCTTGAGGCGGTTCAGTTCTTTAAAAATTTGAATGAGGCTATATTTTTGAATCACCCCGACGCACTTATGATTGCAGAAGAATCGACGGCATGGCCACTTGTTACAAAGCCTACTGATGTAGGCGGACTCGGATTTAATTTCAAGTGGAATATGGGCTGGATGAATGATATGCTCCATTATATGTCCCTTGACCCTATTTATCGTTCATTTAATCATGATAAACTTACTTTCTCATTCTTCTATGCTTTTTCTGAAAACTACGTTCTTCCGATTTCACATGATGAAGTCGTATACGGCAAGTGTTCAATGATTAACAAGATGCCCGGCAAATATGAACAAAAATTCGCTTCGTATCGTGCTTTCCTTGCGTATATGATGGCACACCCCGGAAAGAAACTTCTCTTTATGGGACAGGAATTTGCACAAGAAAAAGAATGGAATTATCAGTCGCAGCTTGACTGGAATCTTGTGAAAGATTCTGATTTCCATAAGACTATGTTGAAATTTTCAGAAAAGTTAAATAAATTCTATCTCGAAAATACACCACTTTGGCAGAATGATGACTCATGGAACGGGTTCAGCTGGATTTCCAATGATGATAATAAACAGAGTATAATTGCTTTCCGTCGTATAGATGACAACGGAGAAGAAATAATTGCAGTCTGCAATTTCGTCCCTGTTGAACGCCTCGATTATAAAATAGGTGTTCCCAAAAAAGGAAGGTATAAGCTCGTTTTCAATACAGATGCAACTGAATTCGGAGGTTCAGGAGTTACTGAAAAATCATTCAAAACAGAAAAAATAAGTATGCATGGCTTTGACCAGTGTATATCTATGACACTCGCACCTCTTTCTGTAATTTATCTCAAATTTGCACCCGTGAAGAAAAGAACACCGAAAGCAACAGCAGAAATAGCAGCTCCCGACAAAGACAAAAACACAAAAAAATCTTCAGAAAAAACTGATGTGAAAAAAACAAGAAAATCGTCAAATTCAAAGAGCACGGTCAAGGCTGAATAAATCAGACAAATATCAGAAATTATTTGACAGGGGGTGAAAATATCTGAAAATATGGACAAAATTTGTGAAACATAATCGGATATTGTGACAATAAAAATAAATCCGAATAAAACTATATGATTATAGAAAGGAAAAAGCTACTTAAAAATTTTACAGTTGAATATATCTGTCCATATTTTGAGTAGCAGGAATTAAATTATATGTATACAAAGAAAAAATGCGTTGCTATGTTACTGGCAGGCGGTCAGGGTAGCAGACTTTATGCACTTACTAAAAATGTTGCTAAACCTGCTGTCCCGTATGGCGGAAAATATCGTCTGATTGACTTCCCACTTTCAAACTGTACTAATTCCGGTATAGATACTGTAGGTGTACTTACACAGTATCAACCTCTTGTTCTTAATGAGTATATCGGCAACGGTCAGCCGTGGGATTTGGATAAAATGAACGGCGGTGTTCATGTCCTCCCACCTTATGAAACACAGGCAGGTGCATCGTGGTATGAGGGAACAGCAAACGCAATTTATCAGAATATGAGATTTATTGAACGTTATAATCCTGAATATGTCGTTGTTCTCGGCGGTGACCATATTTACAAAATGGACTACTCAAAAATGGTTGATTTCCATATTGAAAACAATGCGGACTGTACAATTTCAGTTATTGATGTACCAAGAGCAGAGGCTTCACGTTTCGGTATCATGATTTGTGATGAACAGAATAAAGTTATTGACTTTGTTGAAAAGCCGAAGGAACCTAAATCAACTCTTGCATCAATGGGTATATATGTGTTCAGTTGGGAAAAACTGAAAAAGTATCTCATTGAAAACGAAAATGATGCTAATGCAAAGCGTGAACGTGGTGAAGCATGGTCAAAGGATTTCGGCAAGGATATAATCACTTCAATGCTCCGTGATAATCAAAGGCTTTTCGCTTATGAATTTGAAGGTTACTGGAAAGATGTTGGTACTCTTGACTCACTTTGGGAAGCAAATATGGACTTGCTCAGTCCAAGTGTACCGCTTGACCTCTATGACCCAAGTTGGAAAATCTATTCAAGAAATAATTATATGCCCCCTCAGTATGTCGGCGACAATGCAAATATTGAAAATTCAATGATTGATGAGGGAAGCAATATCGACGGAACAGTTGATTTTTCAATTGTATTTTCCGGTGTTACTGTTGAAAAGGACGCAACTGTAAAATATAGTATCATTATGCCCGGTGCAGTAATAAAGTCCGGTGCGGTTGTTGAGTATGCTATAGTAGGCAGTGACAGCATTATCGAAAGTGGTTCACATATCGGATTAGACCCTGCACAAGTTGAAAACAGGGACGACTGGGGCATTGCCGTTGTCGGTCATAATGTAACTGTTTCAGAGGGAAAGACCGTTGAACCTAAGCAGATAATCGGCGAAAACATATAACCGGAGGAATTTTACTATGAGTGTTAATTATAATGTTTTAGGACTAATCTTTGCAAGTATGCATGATTCTTATGTCAGCGAACTGACAAAGCAAAGAACTATGGGGTCAATACCTTTTGGCGGACGTTACCGTCTTATTGATTTCCCGCTTTCAAGTATGGTAAATTCAGGCGTTTATGAAGTTGGTGTAATCACAAAGTCAAATTATGGCTCTCTCCTTGACCATCTCGGTTCAGGTCGTGACTGGGATTTGTCACGTAAAAAGGGCGGACTTCACCTTCTCCCTCCTTACAGTCAGACAGGCGGTATGTATAAGGGCAGACTTGATGCTCTTAACAATATATGGAGTTTCGTTGAACATTCAAAAGCTAAATATGTTATTCTTGCAAACTGCGATGTTGTAACCACTATTGACTTTACACCTGTTCTTAAACAACATACAGATACAGGTGCAGATATTACTCTTATATACAGCAGGGGACTTTATGACAGCGAGAAAAATAATTGTGCTACAATTCTTGAATTTAACGATGAAAACCGTCTTAGCGACGTTCTTGTTGACCCGCAGATTTCAGGCGAGTGCAATATGTGGCTTGATATGATGATTTTAAGCAAGGAATTTCTGAAGAAGATTGTTTTTGAAGCCGCAAGCCGTAATCAACACAGCTTTACCCGTGAAATACTTCAGGCAAAGAAAAATGAATATAAAATCATGGGTTATGAACATAAGGAATTTTTCACAAGAATTGACAGCGTTCAGAATTACTATATCGCAAACAAAATGCTCCTCGAAACTGAAAAGAGAAATGCACTTTTTAATAAGGATATGCCCGTTTATACAAAAATCGGTGACAATGGCCCTGTTAAATATGGTCTTGAGTCGAATATTAAAAATTCACTCATTGCAGACGGCTGTATAATTGAGGGTACAGTTGAAAATTCTATTCTGTTCAGAGGTGTAAAAGTCGGAAAGGGTACTGTTGTAAAAAATTCCGTTATTCTCCAAAGTACAAAAATAGGTGAAAACTGTAGTATATCTTCTGTAATTACAGATAAAAGCGTTGAAGTAAGCGATAACAAGGTGCTTACCGGTTCTGAAACATACCCGCTTTATATAGGCAAAAATGGCAAAATCTGACGGGGTGGCTCTCTATGAATATACTTTTTGCTGCCAGTGAGGCTGTACCTTATGCAGCTTCCGGCGGTCTTGCTGATGTAGTAGGTTCACTTCCTAAATATATAAATGCAAAGGGTCATAATTGCAGTGTGGTTATACCGCTTTACAGTTCAATTAGCGATGAACTCCGCTGTCAGATGACTTTTATAAAAAATATTACTGTTGATGTTTCGTGGAGAAAACAATATTGCGGAATATTTAAAGCTAATCAAAACGGAATAGATTATTATTTTATTGATAATGAATATTATTTTTCAAGAGATGGTCTGTATGGCTTTTATGATGATTGCGAAAGATTTGTATTCTTTGACCGTGCTGTCCTCGAAATGCTCAGACATATTGATTTTAAGCCAAATATAATCCATTGTCATGACTGGCAGACGGCTTTAATTCCCGTTTATTATAATGTTTACTATAAGTATCAGCAGGGTTATGACGGTATAAAAAATGTGTTCACTGTTCATAATATTGAATATCAGGGACGTTATGGACGTGAAGTTCTCAATGAACTTATGGGAATACCTATGTATAACGCAGGTTTGCTTGAATATGACGGCTATATAAATATGATGAAAGGTGCTTTTGAAACGGCTGACCGTATAACAACGGTAAGTCCAAGTTATGCATGGGAAATTCTTGACCCGTGGTATGCTCATTCACTCGATAGGATACTCGTTACAAAACAGTATAAACTTAAAGGTATTCTTAACGGCATTGATTATGATATATATAATCCGCAGAATGATTCCGCAATAGCAAGGAGTTTTTCGGCTGATGATATTTCAGGAAAGTCAGAATGTAAAAAATCTCTCCTTAATGAACTGGGACTTGCCGGCGGTGATGAGCCTGTTATAGGTATAGTTACAAGATTTGTTAGACATAAGGGAATAGACCTTATCAGATACGTATTTGATGAAATGGTCAGAATGGGCTTTAAATTCGCTGTTCTCGGAAGCGGTGAAAAAGTTTATGAAGACTTTTTCCGTGAGATGTCCGCAAGGTATCCTGACAAAGTTTCTGTTACACTGGGATTTGTTCCCGAACTTTCGCACAAAATTTATGCAGGCACTGATATGTTCCTCATGCCGTCACAAAGTGAACCGTGCGGTCTTGCACAGATGATTTCCATGCGGTACGGAACTATTCCGATTGTCCGTGAAACAGGGGGACTTCGTGATTCTGTACATGATAACGGCGGTGTGGATGGAAATGGATTTACATTTAAGACATATAATGCAAATGATATGCTTGACGCTGTAAAACGTGCTAAAAATGATTATGAAAATAAAGAAGTCTGGAATGCTCTTGTAAAGCGTGCAATGAAGTGCGACTATAGCTGGGCAGCTTCAGCTGATGTCTATGTGAAACTTTACAATGACGTTTTGTCAATATAATGAAAAGTGATTGTAATTAGTGAATTAGTATTCTGTCTTTATGGCAGAATACTTTTTTATTTGTGAAATATTAAACTAATAAACATATGAACAGATGAGGGAGTTTTTTTAATAGGGGCTTCAATAGGTTTTATTTTTAATAATTTATTAGTCTTAATGAAAGCAAAATATTTTTTAAATTTGCAAGCATATTATTTTTTTTGTGAAATTCGGATATATTAAACTTATAACCCATATTATACGAATGTATGAGAAAAATTTTCTTTTAATTTTTCCAAAAGATAAAAAATAAAATTTTTCTTCAATTTCTTTAAAAGATAAATGACGAGGAGTTCTTTTTAATTTCTTCGAGATATAAAGAAGAGGGAATATTCCTCTAATATTTTCAAGATATAAAAGAAAAGATTTTTGCTTAATTCTCCGAGAGATAAAAGGAGTTTTCTTAATTTTTTCAAAAAATAAAAGAGGGGATTTTTCTTCAATTTCTCTAATAGATTATGAACCAATGAAAGAATTTTTTAAAAGTGATTTTTTAAATAGCTTTTTAATAGTCTATTGATATTCATAAAAACAAAATATTTTTTTATTTGCAAGAATATTATTTTTTTGTGAAACTCAAATATAATAAACTTATAACACATATTATACGAATTCAAGAGAGAAATTTTCTTTTAATTTTTTTAAGAGATGATTATAAAACTTTTTTAAATAGAAAATTTTTAAGGGGATAAAAAAGAACTATAAAATTTTTTATAAAATTTTTTTCGTCTTTTAATTACACAATATCTCAAAAAAACTTTTATTACACCCGTTCACTTCATTCAATGTGTGTGTTATAATATTTTAAAAGAAAGGAGGATACTATGTTTAATGCAGTTAAAAAAGTAAAAAATAAGGTTACTGACCGAACTATTTACATGGAAGTCTACGGTGAAAATAAAGTGGCTTACAGGGTTATTTCTGGATATATAGGAAAGACTGTTACATATGGTATAGAAACAGAGGATTATAACACAGGTGAAAAAGAAGTCATTGCTGATTTTTCACGAAATATTGAAGATGCTGTATGTTTTGCCGAAATTCTTATAAAAAGCAGGACAGTTCCTAAATATATGTACATAAAAGCACTTGATTATTTACGGCTTTCAATCTGAAAAAAATTTTTGAAAAAGTATAGACAAATTTTCTTTTTTGTGGTAAAATAATAAGTCGTACCGGAAAGTACGGTCTATTTTATTTATGAAAGGAATATTGACATGGCAGAACTCAAATTTGAAATCACTGAAAAAATCGGTGTTCTTTCAGAGAATGCAAAAGGTTGGTCAAAAGAGATTAACCTCGTAAGCTGGAATGAACATGACCCAAAGTATGATATTCGTGAATGGTCGCCCGACCACTCAAGAATGGGTAAAGGTGTTACTCTTACAGCGGATGAGCTCGCAGAGCTTAAAAGGCTTTTAGCTGATATTGACCTCGATTCATTTGAATAATGAAGTAACCGGATATATAGATATATCCGGTTTCTTTTTTTTATCAGTCAAGGACAGGGAAGAATGCAAGTGCATTTAATTTTTCTGCGATATTTTTAGCATGAGCGAATGTAAGTATTTCATCGGTGACGAATGCGTATTCACTTCCGTCATCGTGAACATCGTATGTATCGCTTATGCCTGTTGACGGTGTACTGTCAGATGGTGTGCGGAAATACCAACGTGCGGACAAGTTTTCAACAGAGTCAATAAATGAATCATCTTCAGCGGATTCCCATGACTGCGAGAAAACTGTTACATTATGTTTTACTTCTTCGATAACATCACCGAGAACTGCACTTGCGGTAGGAAGTTTGCCTGCACCTCTGCCATAAAACATTGTCTGGTCAATACCGTCACCATAAACGAGTACAGCGTTGAATACATCGTTTACACCTGACATAATATTTTCGTGCGGTACAAGCATAGGCATAACAACAGGGAGAATTTTTCCGTTGTCGTTTCTCTTTACCTCTGCGATAAGTTTAACAGCATATCCGAGAATATCAGCGGACGAAACGTCACAAAGCTGAATGTCTGAAATTCCCTTTGTATATACGCTTTTCGGATATACATGCTTTCCGAAAACGAGTGATGAAATTATGCAGATTTTTCTACAGGCATCATGACCTTCAACGTCTGCTGTCGGGTTTTTTTCTGCATAGCCGAGTTCCTGAGCGAGTTTAAGAGCCTTATCAAAAGGCATATTGTCATTATACATTTTTGTAAGTATAAAGTTTGTAGTGCCGTTGAGAATACCTGCTGTTTTGTAAATATCGTTTGCAGCAAGACAACGGTGAAGCGGTCTTATTATCGGAATAGCACCTCCGACACTTGCTTCAAAAAAGAAGTTGCAGTTGTGGTCTTTAGCTGTTTTCAGGAGAATATCACCTTTTTCTGCAACAAGTTCCTTATTTGACGTTGAAACACTTTTACCTTTTTCAAGGAGAGCTTTTATAAATGTGAAAGCAGGTTCAACACCGCCCATACATTCAGCGACTGCTGTTATTTCGTCGTCGTTGAGAATATCGTCAAAATTTTTTGTAAACTTGTCCTTATAAGGTGAATCGGGAAAATCTCTCAAATCAAGTATATACTTGATTTCCATTTCAGTTCCTGCACGATTTTCTATACTGCTTTTGTTCTTATAGAAAAGTTCCACAACGCCTGAACCAACGACACCATGACCTAAGACTGCGAATTTAGCTGACATAATTGAATAAACCTCCGTATTAAATATTACTCGGCGGACAGAATTTTCACTTCAAAAACTCCGTCGAGTTCTTTGACAGAATGAAGTTTTGTAAGTTCCTTGTCTGATTCATCAGTAAGTCTTAAAGAAATATTTACAGCGGCTGCTCCATCTACAGGTATACTTTGATTTACAGTAAGAATATTTGCATTAAGACTATGAAGAAAAGCAAGGACACTGGACAGCACTCCCGGGCTGTCGTTCAAAAGAAGATAAATATTTAATATTTTTCTTGTGAACAGTTCCTCATAAGAGAAAATGAAGTCCTTATATTTATAGTAAGCACTTCGTGATATGCCGATACGTTTGCAGGCAGAGGCAAGACTTTTTTCGCCCTTGCACGCCATAATTTTTTTTACTTCAAGGACTTTTGTGAATACCTCCGGCAAAATTTTTGAATCGGCAACAATAAGATGTGATTTTTTTTCCATGTTATACACCTTTTTTGATATACACAGAATAAGTTAAGCGGAGAAACGTCCGCCGGCGGTGAACAAGTGTACACTACATAATTACTATACCACTTTTTTTCAGTTTTGTCAAGCACTTTTTAAAAGATGCTGTTAAAAAGAATATTTTTTATTTTGGGAATATAATTATATATTATAAAATATGGAAAAATTTTTCAGTGAGTGTTGCAAAGAATGATAAAATGTAGTATAATATTTAAGGCAGTGACTTTTCACTGTAAATTACAGTATTGTGAGTTGAAATATTTATGTGCGGAATAACAGGTTTTACAAACGATATTGACAATTCGAATGCCGTTATCAATAAGATGATGGACAGGATTAAACATAGAGGACCTGATGCAGAGGGAACATATATTGATGAGGGAATTGCTCTCGGTCATCGTCGCCTTAGCATTATAGACGTAAGTTCACAAGGTGACCAGCCTATTTTTAATGAGGATAAATCCCTTGTTATTGTATTTAATGGCGAAATATATAATTATATGGAAATCCGTGAAAAACTCGTCGCTTCCGGTCATGTTTTCAAGACAAATACCGATACGGAAGTATTGATACATGGCTATGAAGAATACGGAATTAAACTTCTTAATATGCTCAGAGGAATGTTTGCTTTTGTAATATGGGATAAGAATAAAAGGGAACTTTTCGGTGCAAGGGATTTTTTCGGAATAAAGCCCCTCTATTATGCAGTTATGGGTAAAACGTTTATGTTTGGTTCAGAAATAAAGTGTTTTCTTGAACATCCAAATTTTAAGAAAGAACTTAATACAGATGCACTTGAAAATTATCTGACATTTCAGTATTCACCTACTTATGAAACTTTTTTTAAAAATGTATACAAACTTCCGCCGGCACATTATTTTACTCTGAAAAATGGCAGGTTTGAAGCAAAACGTTATTGGGACGTTAATTTCAGTGAGGATAATTCACCTTCTCTTGATGAGTGGGTAAACAAAATATCAGATACTTTCCATAACTCCGTAGATGCCCATAAAATCGCAGATGTTGAAGTAGGTTCATTTTTGTCAAGCGGTGTGGATTCAAGTTATGTTGCATCTGTTGCCGATGTTGATAAAACATTTACCGTAGGTTTCGGAAATGATGAAAGATATAATGAAATCGGTTGGGCTAAAGATTTTTCAAAGGCTATCGGAAAAGAAAACACAAGCAAGGTTATTTCGCCCGATGAATACTGGAATAGTCTTTCAATGATTCAGTATCATATGGACGAACCACTTGCAGACCCGTCAGCAGTTGCATTATATTTTGTATGCAATCTTGCTTCTGAGAAGTTAAAAGTTGTTTTATCGGGAGAGGGTGCAGACGAAATTTTCGGCGGTTACAATGTTTACAGTGACCCGAACGGCACTTTATATGACAGACTACCGAGAACAATCAAAAGAGGAATAGCAGACATAGCGTCAAAACTGCCGGCTAAAAGGGGAGTCAATTTCTTTGTGAGAAAGGGCAGGGACGTTGAAGAAAGATTTATCGGCAATGCGTATATGTTTACTTCGGAGGAAAGAAAAAATCTTCTTAAAATAAATACAAACGCTCCTGAACCGTCTGCAATTACGTCAAAATTCTATAAGAAAGTAAAGAATAAGGACGATGTCACAAAAATGCAGTATCTTGACTTGCATATGTGGATGGCGGGGGATATACTTCTTAAAGCTGACAAAATGAGTATGGCTAATTCTCTTGAACTTCGTGTGCCGTTTCTTGATAAGGAAATTATGGCACTTGCGGAGAAAATCCCTACAAAGTACCGTGTTACCCACGATAAAAGAACGGACGAAACAAAATATATCACAAAGTATGCAATGAGACTTGCCGCAAAAAAAGATACTCCATCTCAGACTGCCAAAACTGCCGTTAAGAAAAAACTCGGTTTTCCTGTGCCTATACGTGTATGGTTAAAAGAAGATAAATATTATAACATAGTTAAAAGTGCGTTTGAAAGTGATGATGCGGATAAATTTTTCAACAGAGAACCGCTTGTTAAACTTCTTGATGACCACAAGGACGGAAAAGCAGACAACAGCAGAAAAATATGGACAGTGTTTATTTTCCTTATATGGTATGATGTTTATTTTAACAAAAACGGCGAATATTGAGGAGGTAAAAAATGTTTTTAAAATATCAGCATCTTATTGATTTGAGTGACTATCCTATTTCATGGTGGAAAAAGGTGATTGAACTCGGGGAAAAAATCAAGAATAATCCGTCAGATTTTGCACATGAATGCGACGGCAAAATTATGGCTACTCTTTTCTATGAACCATCTACACGCACACAAATGTCTTTTCAAACTGCTATGATTCGTCTTGGCGGTCAGATTATCGGATTTGACAATCCTGCAAATTCGTCTGTTTCAAAAGGTGAAACTATTAAAGACACTACAAAAATAGTAAGCAGTTATGCGGATATTCTTGTAATACGTCACCCCGTTGCAGGTGCTGCAAAGGCTGCCGCACTTACTGCTGACTGTTCTGTAATAAATGCAGGTGACGGCGGTCATCTTCACCCGACACAAACTCTTACAGATTTACTTACTTTAAAAATAGAAAAGAAAAAACTTTCCGGTCTTACTATAGGAATGTGTGGTGATTTGATTAACGGAAGAACGGTACACTCTCTTTGTAAAGCACTGAGTATGTTTGAAAACAACAAGTTTATATTTATATCAACTCCCGAACTTCGTATGCCGGGATATATAAAGGATATTATCAAGTCTAACGGAAGTACTTTTGAAGAGGTTGACACTCTTGAAGAAGCTATAGGAAAACTTGACGTTCTTTATATGACACGTATTCAGCAGGAACGTTTTGCAAGTGAAGAGGAATACCTTGCACAAAAAAATACTTATGTTCTTGACCACAGAAAAATGCTCCTTGCAAAAAAAGATATGATTGTGCTTCACCCGTTGCCGAGAGTTGACGAAATAACAGTTGATGTTGACGAGGACAGCCGTGCAATGTATTTTACACAGGCTAAATATGGTGTGTTTGTGCGTATGGCACTTATAATTACTATGCTTAGTGAAAATAAGCCCGTTGAACTTTTAAAAGGCAAAGTTTACAACGCTGTAAAGTGCGATAATCCGAGATGTATCACAAATCATGAAAGTTATCTGCCTAAAAGTTTCCGTTCAAGTGGTGATGAAACATTACTTGAATGTGAGTTCTGCGACGAAAGAAAATTGATATAAAAAATATAAATCCTGCCCATAATGAGCAGGATTTTTTTATTGATATATTATGTTTACATACGGTGAATTATTGGTGATTATTTTTTCGGGTATTTCGTACTCTGACGGAATATAAACAGCTTGTAAATAAGGATTGTCAGAAACATTGAGGTATTCAGGATATGAGTTGATGTGTATTTCACTTAAAGAACTGTTTTCAATGTCAAGGTGTCTGAGATTGGAGAATTTTTCAAGATTGAGAACTGTTTCATTTTCTATGCCGTTAAGGGTCAAAGTTGTAATAGAAACTGAAATATCCTGTAATCCGTCAAGGCTTTCAATTTTCGGAGAGTTCGGAAGAAACATTCCGATAGATAAATTTTTCAGATTTTCCATGCCTGAAAAGTCTTTCAGATTATGGAAAGTACATTGCCCGTCAGCATGGAAAATTTCCATTTTAGGACAGTTTTTCAGTGATGACCAGTCATCAGCTTTTGACATTATGGAAAAATATTCAAGAAAATTCTTATTTTCAAGAAAACTGACATTATCCGTATCATAGCAGTCAACTGTAAGTTCTTTCAGGAAATAAAGTCCCCTGATATTGTCAAAATCTTTTTCAGTGACATTGATTGAAGTAAATTCTGTTGCAAAACGACAGACTTTTTTTCCGCCTATTGTGCAGTTTATACAGTTGTATAACACAACAAGAATTATAATACATAAAACAAATATTATCTTTTTGTAATTTATGATAAATTTTTCTTTAAGTTCAGAGAGATGCATATAAATTAGTCTCCCATGCAGGAATATAAAGCTGATGCCTTATATATAACTTATACTGCGGATTAAGCATCAATATAAGCAGGGGGAGTTCAAATATATCTTCATTTCTGTGATACAGGGATATCATTAGTTTCGGTGCATTGTGGGAAATAATATTTGATGCTCCCCATATTGCCTCACGTTCAAAACCCTCAACATCCATTTTGATTATGGTTGCAGGGCGGTTTCCGTTCACTATGCTGTCAACTGCCCTTGCTGTCACTAAAGTTTCGGCATTTGCGGAAATTGCCGACTGTCTGCCTGATTTTGAAGAAAACGGAAGTTCGCAGTCAGTACACCATGCGGCGGCATTATATGCGAAAACATTCGGCATACCGTCAGTAAACTTTGTGAGTTTCTTATAATTTTTTCTGTCGGGTTCAAGTGCGTATATTTCCGCATATTTTCCACGTGTAAATTCAAGAAGTTCCCTGATTGTGTCGCCGTTATAAGCACCTAAGTCAACGTATACTTCATTAAGACCGGGTTTTATAATTTTTCTGTAAATTTCAGCTTTCGGAGTTGTCACGGCTGAAAGATATTCAATTTTTCCGCTTATCTTGAAATTGATAATATTTGCATATACTTTTCTTGAATAGTCATCTGCCAGACTGTCATATACTTTCTGAATTTTTTCGGCGTTCTGCATACAGTATTCATAAGTAAAAAGACCTTTTCCGACAACAGGAACGTCAGGCACATAAAGAGTATGGCGTGCCGCTATGCTGTGGATTCTGTCAACTATTTCCTGATATCCTGCCGCAAATGCAAGTACAACCACAAAGTCTTCTACCATTGATTCAACTTCCGAGAGTTTATGAACCTTGAAACCCTCAAATGAATGACCCCTTACAAAGTCATCGCTTGCAAAGATTCCTGAAACAACAATATTTCTTTCTCTGAATACGGACATTATTTTTAATGCACCGTCGCCCATTCCATAAATAAAAATAGGTCTTTTTTCGGCTGAGAGTCTGTCCCAGCATGATTGTTTTTCCGTAATAAAGGAGAGCATATTTTCACCCCATGTTTAATAATTATTGTCGTCATTGTCATGACCTTCAAAGTTTATGAGGTCACGACCTCTTATGCCGTATTTATCACGAACGGCGGTTAAATATTGGTCTATCATTTCTGAAACTTTACGTGTATTTTTTATACATTTTATTTCTTTTGTCGGGGTATCACGGTCACGGCTATAAATTATAATTGTACCGCATCCGACTATTCTTTGACCAAAGGGAAATTTTAGTTTTTTGTCATCTATTTTATAGATTTCGAGTTCGTCCTCATCAATATTAAAAAAACCTTTTCTTGTTATCAATTTTGTTTCTGTAAGGAAATAACGTGTAAAAGACAGCGGAAGTCCGAAAACAGTACGTTTTTTATCTGTCCATACATATGGAATGTCATTTTTTTTCATAGCTATCAACTCCAGTCTTTTAATTGCTTTCTTATTATTTTACCACAAAATAAAACATTAGTCAACTAAAATCTTCAATAAATAGTATAAAATATCTTTACATAATCTAAAACTATTGAAATTTCCAAAAATCGGGAGTATAATAATATAGTAAATAAATATGAAAAGAGGTATAATAATGAAAGAAGAATTGAAATCTTCAGAAAATCCTTTGAAGTCAGAACCTATATTCCGACTTATGGTAAGGTTTTCAGTGCCAAGTATATTGGGAATGCTTGTATCTTCACTGTATAACATTGTTGACCAGTTATTTATAGGTCATGCAGTCGGAATTGACGGAAACGCCGCCACTAATATAGCTTTCCCTTTTACAACGGCGTGTGCCGCCTTTGCTTTGCTTTTCGGAATAGGCGGTGCGTCATGCTTTAATCTCACAATGGGAAGGGGAGATAAAAAACAAGCCGGTTTTTTTGCCGGAAATTCTTTTGCCCTTCTTGCAGTAAGCGGTGTATTGTTAAGTATATTGACGTTAATTTTTATTGACCCGATACTTGACCTTTTCGGTGCTTCTGCCGGTGTATTGCCGTTAGCTAAATCATATGTAAGTGTAACGGCTTTAGGCTTTCCGTTTCTTGTTTTAACAACGGGTGGCGGTCATCTTATAAGAGCTGACGGAAACCCTAAAATGGCAATGATATGTAATATTGTAGGTGCTGTTATAAATACAGTTCTTGATGCACTGTTTGTTATGGTTTTTCAATGGGGAATGAAAGGTGCGGCATGGGCTACAGTTATAGGACAAGTTGTATCATCTGTAATTGTTGTAGTATATGCATTTAATTATAAAACAGTTTCCCTTAAAAAAGAACATTTTATTATTAAGGCATTTACAGCAAAAAGAATTGCTTCAATAGGAATGGCTTCATTTTTTAATCAGATTGCTATTGGAATAGTACAAGTAGTTCTTAACAACTCTCTTGAATATTACGGTGAAATGTCAAAATATGGTGCTTCAGAACCTATTGCCTGTTGTGGAATAGTAATGAAAGTAAATATGATTGTTTTTGCGATAGTTATAGGAATTGCTCAGGGTACTCAGCCGATTGAAAGTTTTAACTATGGTGCAAAAAATTATGACCGTGTAAGAAAAGCATACAAACTTGCAGTAATATCGGGAGCAGGAATTTCAATTGTTGCATTTTTTCTTTTTCAGTTATTTCCCGACAAAATACTTTCACTTTTCGGAAGTGGTACAGACACATATTATGAACTCGGTGAAAAGTTCTTTAAAATATATCTTTTCTTTACATGGCTTAACTGTCTACAGCCTATAACCTCAACTTTCTTTACATCTATCGGCAAACCTATAAAGGGTGTTTTTTTGTCCCTGACAAGACAAATAATATTCTTCATTCCGTTACTTCTTATATTACCACATTATTTTCAGATTTACGGAATTATTTACACAGCACCGACTGCGGACTTGCTTTCTGCGACAGTTGCCATTTCAATGGCTTTATTTGAATTTAAAAATATCAAAAAACTTGAAATGGAAAATAAATAATCAGGAGAAAAATTTAACTGAAAAAGTATTCCGTTATTTTGACGGGATACTTTTTTATTATTGGTGTATTTCTGAAAAATAATGAAGATATTATAAATTTATAATCCTTGTAATTCTAATTATACGAACCGGAGCATGAAAAATCAAAAAAATAAAATCATTAAAAAAGGAGACAGAACCCCCGGAGAAATAAAAACCCGTCAATATTTATGGCAAAAAAAAATTCTCCCTTGTAAAGGGAGAATAATATAATGGTTGGAGTAACTGGATTCGAACCAGTGATGACAGAGTCAAAGTCTGTTGCCTTGCCGCTTGGCTATACCCCAATGTTACTAAATAATTATATCAAATATTTTCAGAAAAATCAAGAGGTAAAAAATATATTTTCCTATTTTAACAAAAAATACCGATGACAAGCATCGGTATTTGATAATTATCAATAAAAAGTTGCTACTTCTTTTTCAGGAGGGGCAGAGGGGGTAAAGTCTGTTACAAATAATACAGGACCTTTTCCACGATAAAGTTTATGACGCTGAACTTTGATTTTTGCGGTAATGATTCCCCAACTCTTTTCTTTAACATCATAACTATCATCAAATTGAGCGACACACCAACAATATTGAATATCCTCAACACAACAGGTCATTATATGCCGTCCTACTGCAAAAGTATTTTTAGGGAACTTTGGATTTTTAGCTACAAGAGCCTTAAAAGTAATAGTTTTTCCGTCATACTTCTGCGGTTCGTCCATAATATCACGATACCACAGAGCATAGTCTGAATCATTTATAATTATGTGTGGTGATTCAACATCAAAGGGGAGGGGGTCTTCAATATCGTCATATGCTACTGTTCCGTCGGTGTATTCATAGGCAATTTCAGTTCTTCGGCTTACACCTCTGACTACCTGATGAAATTTATTCGGGTCATAGCTTCTTTCAAAACGATTAAAAACTATAAGTTCACATACATTAAGTTTATCAACTACAAGACTTCTCATATTTGAATTATACTGCGGAAAAGTTGTTGAGTCGGCAAAACACATAATTTGATAGAATGCCCAGCCGTCGGGAGCAGCGTTGAAAAGTTCTGTAACCTGCCACATACCATTATATTCAATAATAATGCGTTCCGCACTGCATTCATCTACAAGTCTTTGAAGGTTTTCGGGTGTCATGTCTGATTTGTCATCAACTACACGCAGAAATATATTATCCTTTTTAAAATTAGTTGTATCGTATTCTTCTTCGCCTTCTTCAAAAACAAGAAGCAAAGTTCTTTCACCCGTATTGAAGCGTTTGTCCGCAAGGGTTTCCTGAATGAATTTTGTTTTTCCCGATTCAAGAAATCCTAAAAACAAATATACGGGAATAGTTTCTTCCTCATCATAAGGCATTTATTATCATCTCCTTATTCAGCACAGAAAAGTTTTGAGATAGCTTTTTCGTCTATCTTTGAACCTATTACACAAAGTCTGCCTGTAGTGCTTGCACTTCCTCTGCGTATATCAGGCACGCCCGGCACATAGTCAAAGTGAATCCATTCGCCGTCACTTGCAGGTACTATTCCTTTAGCACGGAGAATTATACCATAAGTTTCTTCATCAGAAAGGGCATTAAGTGCGTTGTTGATTTCCTGTTCTGTATATGGTCTTGCTGTTTCAATTCCCCAGCTTGTGAAAACTTCGTCTGCGTGGTGGTGATGGTGTTCGTGGTCATGGTCATGACAGCCGCAAGTACAATCTTCGCCGTGTTCATGTTCGTGATGATGTTCATGTTCTTCATCATGTTCATGATGGTGATGATGTTCATGTTCTTCATCATGTTCATGGTGGTGATGGTGTTCATGTTCTTCATGAAGAAGATGTTCAAGTTCATCATCAAGAGTATTTTTTTGTGTCATTGCTTCAACAATCTGTTTGCCTGTAAGCTGTTCCCACTCCGTAGTTACTATAGGTGCGGACGGATTACATTCACGGATACGCTTTACACAATCGTCAAGTTTTTCCTGCGAAAGTCCTGTTGTATGGCTGAGAATAATACAGTTTGCATAAGTTATCTGATTATTGAAAAATTCACCAAAATTTTTCTGGTACATCTTGCATTTCTTTGCATCTACAACAGTAGTGAAACCGTCAAGTTCAACATCATGTGCATCAATATTGCGGACTGCCTTTATAACGTCGCTGAGTTTGCCAACTCCTGACGGTTCAATAAGAATGCGGTCAGGGTGATACTGTACTATAACCTGTTCAAGAGCCTTGCCGAAATCTCCTACAAGGCTACAGCATATACAACCTGAATTCATTTCGGTTATTTCAATGCCTGCGTCCTGAAGAAAACCGCCGTCAATGCCGATCTGTCCGAACTCGTTTTCAATCAGTACAAGTTTTTCGCCCTTGTAACCTTCGGAAATGAGTTTCTTGATGAGAGTTGTTTTTCCTGCACCAAGAAAACCTGAAAAAATGGTAATCTTTGTCATATAAAACACTTCTTTACTTTTATAATACTACCGTATAATATCCGGTGCATTTTTTATTATAGCACCTTTTTATGATAAAATCAAGTAAAATGTGCATCTGTGCAACAATTATCATGAAATTATCACATCTGAAATATATGACCATATTTTTTAATGAAAAATAAAATTCCAAATAGATATGAAAAAATTATTAAAAAAGTGTAGCAATTTTTTCTGAAATATGTTATAATAAAAACGTATTATAAAGTAATTTAAGGAGGATGTATATGAAAAAAGTACAGATTACAGAAACAGTTCTCCGTGATGCCAACCAATCGCTTATGGCTACACGTCTGCCATATTCTGATTATGAAGATATTCTTCCGGATATGGACAAAGCAGGCTATTATTCGATTGAATGCTGGGGCGGAGCAACGTTTGACTCATGTCTGAGGTATCTTAATGAAGACCCGTGGGAGCGTCTTAGAAATCTTAGAAAGCATCTCCCTAACAACAGACTGCAAATGCTTCTGAGAGGTCAGAATCTGCTTGGTTACAAGCATTATCATGATGACGTAGTAGAAAAATTTATTGAACTGTCTATTAAAAACGGTATTGACATTATACGTATTTTCGACGCTCTGAACGATTTCAGAAATCTCGGTACAGCTCTTGACGCAACTATGAAGTATGCTACTCCGAAAACAATAGCATCGGGCTGTATTTCATACACTCAAAGTCCCGTGCATACAGTAGACAAGTATATCGAAATGTGCAGGGAACTTAAAAGAATGGGCTTTCAGACAATATGTCTTAAAGATATGGCAGGAACAATGACACCATATGAAGCCGAAAGCCTTATAAAAGGTATAAAAGATGCAGTCGGAGATATTCCCCTTATACTTCATACTCATTGTACTACAGGTATGGCTTATATGACAATTACAAAAGCTATTGAGTCGGGAATAGATGTAATTGATTGTGCAACATCATGTTTTTCGGGAGGAACTTCACAACCGTCAACGGAAACAATGTTTTATGCTTTACAGCAGTACGGCATTGAAACAGGTCTTGACGAAAGTATAATAAACAAGGTGAATGATTATTTCAAGCCGATAAAACAAAAATATATTGACAACGTTCAAATCAATCCTAAAAGCCTTTCAACAGATGCACAGGCACTTGTATATAAAGTCCCCGGCGGTATGTTGTCAAATATGATTGCAAATCTTACAGATATGCACGCTATGGATAAATTTGATGATGCACTGAAAGAAATTCCGAAAGTAAGAAAAGACCTCGGCTATCCTCCGCTTGTAACTCCTCTTTCGCAAATGGTAGGAAATCAGGCTGTAACAAATGTTCTTATAGGTGAACGATATAAAAATATCTCAAAGGAAGTTAAAAATTATATAAAAGGTGAATACGGTATTGCACCTGCTCCCGTAAGTGAAGAACTTATTGAAAAAGTTATAGGCAAAGGCGGAAAGCCTGTTGACTGCCGTATTGAGGACAAAAAGAGAACGGGAGAAGAATTTAAAAATGCCCGTGAGGCTCTCGGAGAACTTGCACGTTCAGAAGAAGATATTATGAGTTATATATGCTATCCCGACCAGACAATGAAGTTTCTGAAAGAACGCAAGGAAAAAGAAGAAAACGAAGCAGTCTATACTATAGAAGAAATGTAAGGGGAGGCGGTTGTTTATGAATATCGGAGAAGCTGCAATTACAGCTGTTTTCGGATATGCTGTAGTATTTGCGGGACTTCTTATACTTATGATTGTTCTTTACTGTATGGGAGCATTTTTCAAAGAAAAAAGTTTTGAAAAAACTGAACCAACTGTTTTAATTGAAGAAACAAAGCCTGAACCGATTCAGAATACTGAAAAGAAAGTTGCTCCCGGTTCAGCAGGGCGTATAAAGTTATATGATGTTCCCGACAAGGAAGCCGCAATGATTATGGCTATTGTTGCGGACACAATGAAAAAACCTATTAACGAACTGCATTTTATTTCCATTAAGGAGGTTAAATAAATCATGAAGTACAAAGTTACACTTAACGGAAAAACATATGAAGTTGAGGTAGAACACGGAAAGGCTGTTTTGCTGGACGAATATGAAGCCCTTGCACCTGCTCCGGCTGTTTCTCCTGCATCGGTACAGACAACGGTTCCGACGGAAAATAAACCTGCACCCGCTCCCGTAAGTCTTGCATCGGGTGAAACAGTTTCTGCCCCTATGCCCGGCAATATTATCAGGATTGATGTTAAAGAGGGCGATAAAGTTACTTCAGGTCAAGTGCTTGTTATTCTTGAGGCTATGAAAATGGAAAATGAAATTGTAGCTCCAAAAGACGGAACAGTCGCACAGATAGTTACAAGCAAGGGTGCAGTCGTGGAAACAGGTTCACCGCTTATTGTAATAGCATAAGGGGGTTATTTGATATGGATATTGTTGAAACCCTTAAAACTCTTGCATCAAATTCCGGCTTTGCGGGATTTCTCACAATAGACGGATTGAAAAACCTTATAATGATAATTATTTCATTCTTTCTTCTTTATCTGGGAATAAAAAGAAAATTTGAACCGCTGTTACTCGTCGGAATTGCTTTCGGCTGTCTGCTTGTAAATGTTTCAAACTTCTTTTCGGGCGGTGAAAGTTCTGCTGATGCTCTCTATCACCCTGAACTATGGGACGCTTTTCTTGACCATAACAGCGAATTTTACCACAGTTACGGTCATATAATGGCGGAAGGCGGACTTCTTGACATTCTTTACATAGGCGTTAAATCGGGTCTTTATCCGTCACTGATATTCTTAGGTGTCGGAGCAATGACGGACTTTGGACCCTTGCTTGCAAATCCTAAAAGCCTTCTGCTTGGTGCTGCCGCACAACTCGGCGTATTCTTTGCATTTTTCGGTGCGGTATGTCTTGGATTTACAGGAGAAGAAGCCGCATCAATAGGTATTATAGGCGGTGCTGATGGCCCTACGGCTATTTTCCTTACAACACGTCTTGCCCCTCATCTCTTAGGCCCTATAGCTATAGCCGCATATTCATATATGGCACTTATCCCCATGATTCAGCCGTTTTTCATGAAACTGCTTACAACAGAAAAAGAACGTAAAGTTGTAATGACACAGAATAGAAAAGTTTCAAAAACAGAAAAAATTATTTTCCCGATTGTAGTCGCAGTATTTGTTATTCTGCTCCTTCCGTCAACTGCTCCGCTTATAGGTTGTCTGATGCTTGGCAATTTATGGAAAGAATGCGGTGTTACTGAAAGATTGTCCGACACAGTTCAAAATGCACTTATGAACATAGTTACAGTATTCCTCGGAATTTCAGTAGGTGCGACAACTGTCGGTTCACGTTTCATAAACTGGCAGACTGTTGGTATAATAGTTCTCGGTCTTACTGCTTTTTGTTTCTCAACAATAGGCGGTTTGCTTGTCGGAAAAATAATGTATAAGCTTTCGGGCGGAAAAATAAATCCGCTGATTGGCTCAGCAGGCGTTTCCGCTGTACCTATGGCAGCAAGAGTTTCACAAATTGAGGGTCAGAAAGCTAACCCGAAAAATTTCTTGCTCATGCACGCTATGGGTCCTAATGTTGCCGGTGTAATAGGTTCTGCAATTGCGGCAGGATTCCTTCTTGCAGTATTTAAGTAATAATAAATAACAAAAAACTGTCGGAAAATAAAAATCCGACGGTTTTTTTTTATATAAACATTCTTTTTTATTCAGGTGCTTGACATTTTGTGATGTATGCATTATAATTAGATAGCAGAGATATATGCAGATTCTTGTATCGTCACGATTTCGGAGGAAATAATAATGGTAAATGCACGCCTTAGAAAAGGCCGTCTGATTATCACAATGTTTATAATTGTAGGCGTTCTTTTCACGGCTGACGCTCTGAGAAGAGCATTGTTTCTGAATACAAAACCAAATATTATAGTTGACAACGGCATAGTTAAAACATACATTACAGGAGGAATTCCGGAAATACCGGAAAATCCGAACGACACTGATATTACAAATCAACAAGTTATTCCTGACGGCTATAATGAACTTGATATATCCGCAACACAACTTGTTTCAGGCAATCTTTTATATGTGGACTATGAACACCCATATGTTTCTCTTGACATGACCCCGACTGTCAACCTTGTTTATTACAGAAATCAATATTATACGCTTATAAACGAAATAGAACCCGTTATTCTTAATGAAGAAGCCGCTACAGCTCTTAACTTCATGATGGCAGATTACTATAAATCAACAGGGCATTCTAATTTTCTCGTTTACGGAACAACAAATACTTATACAGGAAAAGGTTCTTATTGTCCGCAATACTTCCCTGAATCAATGACAGGAAATACTATTGATTTAGCTGTGAATGTCGGGGCGTCCGTTCTTACATATGACGGTCTTGACGATGAAAAATGGATTGTTGACAATTGCCACAATTACGGGTATATAGTAAGATACCCACCGGGAAAAGCTAATATAACAGGGTCGGAATTTTGCCCGTGGCATTTACGGTACGTCGGAAAAGTCCACGCAACTATTATGAAAGATTTGAATCTGTGCTTTGAGGAATATATAGAATTTCTCAGCAGGTACACATTTGACCGCCCGTTATCTTATAATCTCGATGGTACGCTATATAACATATACAGCGTTAAATCAACAGGAGAAACAACGCCCGCATATGTGCCTGCGTCGGGAAATTATGTGATTTCAGGCACGAATATTGACGACTTTATTGTGACATCAATTAAATTCTGACATTTTCTTTCGTAATACAACACCCGTTTCCCTCATATAATTCAGAAAAGGGAGGCGGTATAATTTGAAAAATGTTTTAAGAAAGATTGCGGCGGTGTGTATGGCACTGCTTACATCTATGCTGTTCATTTCTGCTGACGGGGCTGAAGATGTTCAGGAAAAATATTCAGCATATATTCTGATAGAAGCACGTACAGGTGCTGTCCTTGATGAGTATAACTCTGATTTGCATTTTAATGCAGGCTATTTGAGCAAGCTGATGTCGGTGCTTCTGATAGCGGAAGATATTGAAAACGGAAGATACACATTAGACACTGTTATAACAGCGTCACAAGCTGTTTCCGGTACTGATGGTGCTGTAGTGTGGATTGAACCGAATGAAATATTAACCGTTGAGGAACTCCTGAAAGCTGTGATAATCGGCAATGCAAACGATGCAATGACGGTTCTCGCCGAATATTCCGAACAATCAACAGAGGGCTTTGTTATGCGTATGAACAGCAGAGCATTTGAACTTGGTTTGCGTGATACCGCTTTTTATTCGCCCTATGGGTACTATGATGAGCGGGAGCATACCACTGCACACGACTTGTCAATAATATGTGCAAAACTTTCTGAGTATGATGCTTTAGAGCCATATTTTCGTACATGGCGTGACTTCGTCAGGGACGGAAAGGCGGAACTCGTAAACGAAAATACACTTTCACGAACTTACGAACGCCACATCGGCTTTAAAGCGTCACATTCGGAAAAATCGGGTTATTGCATTGCAGAGGGCGGGCGAAACAGTGAAGGAACTGTCTATATAGCCGTTGTTCTCGGTGCGGAAAGTGATGAAATATCATTTCAGAAAGCAAAAGAACTTGTAAACAAGGGATTCAGCAGTTTTCATGTGACGGCGACAATGTTTCCGGACGAAATGCTTATGCCTGTAAAAGTAAAAAACGGAGTAGATTTAGCAGTTGAAATAAAACTGAAAAATCAAAGTAATCTGGTAGTCCCGAAAGGAGTAAATGAACTTAATACAGTTGTTGTATTGCCGGAATACCTTAATGCACCTCTTGAAAAGGGTCAAAAAATAGGAACTGCCGGATTTTATAGCGGTGATACTTTAGTATGTGAAACTGATATTGTTGTAAAAAATAATGTGGAAAAACTTACTTTTTACTACAGTTTCAGGCAGATATTACTAAATCTTATAAAGAAATAGTACTGAATATTGTGAAATATGTTGAATATTCGATTTGCTCTTGAAAAAATTTAAAATATTAAAATATTAAAATCCATATTGACATCATATTAAATGTGTGATATAATGGAAAAAGAGTGAAATTTTAATAAATATTTGTGCGGATTTTTTCGTGCAGACTGGAGGTAAAATACAATGTCTTTAAAACTTAATGCAAAATATTTAAAAGACTATGTAAGCAATGATGAGCTTGCCGGTATCAAGGCACAAGTTGAAACCGCTGCTGACGCTCTTCACAATAAAACAGGTCTTGGCAATGATTTCCTTGGCTGGGTGGAACTCCCTACAAATTACGATAAAGACGAATTTGCAAGAATTAAAGCCGCTGCTGAAAAAATTAAGGCTAATTCCGATATTCTTATCGTTATCGGTATAGGCGGTTCATATCTCGGTGCAAGGGCTGCAATAGAACTTCTCAAATCACCACTTTACAATAATATAAAGAAAAATACTCCCGATATATATTATGTGGGAAACAGCATAAATCCCTCTTATCTTAATGAAATTATTGAACTCTGTAAAGATAAAGATTTTTCTGTAAACGTAATTTCTAAATCGGGTACTACAACAGAACCGGCTCTTGCTTTCAGAATCTTCAAAAAAATGGTTGAAGAAAAATATGGAAAGGAAGAAGCTAAAAATCGTATCTTTGCCACAACAGATAAAGCAAGGGGAACTCTCAAAAGCCTTTCCGATACTGAAGGTTACGAAACTTTCGTTATTCCTGACGATGTGGGCGGACGTTTCTCTGTTCTTACTGCTGTAGGTCTTCTTCCTATTGCTGTAGCAGGTTGTGACATTGATGCTCTTATGGCAGGTGCAAGAAAAGCACAATCTGATTTTTGTGCAGATTTCGATAACAACGACTGTTACAAATATGCCGCTCTCAGAAATATTCTTTACAGAAAAGGCAAATCTGTTGAAATGCTTGTTTCTTATGACCCGAGTTTTGTTATGATGTCAGAATGGTATAAACAACTTTTCGGCGAAAGCGAAGGCAAAGACAACAAGGGAATTTTCCCGTCTGCCGCTGTTTTCTCTACCGACTTACATTCTATGGGTCAGTATATTCAGGACGGTGCAAGAATCCTCTTTGAAACTGTCGTTGACATAAAAAAGCCTAAAACGGATATTTTCCTTGAGCCTGACGCTGAAAACCTTGACGGTCTTAATTTCCTTACAAATCAGAATATGTCCGTTGTAAACAGAAAGGCTTTTGAAGGTACTGTTCTTGCACATACAGAGGGCGGAGTTCCGAATATTATTCTTGAACTTGACGATACATCTGAAGAAAGTGTCGGCTATATGATTTATTTCTTTGAAAAAGCTTGTGCTGTTTCGGGTTACGTTCTCGGCGTAAATCCTTTTAATCAGCCCGGCGTTGAAAGCTATAAGTCAAATATGTTTGCACTTCTCGGCAAACCCGGCTATGAGGGTGCAAAAGATGCCCTTGAAGCAAAGCTCGGTTAATTACCGGCTTTCAATATATAAGCAAAGTACGTTATAAAATGCCGTAAGGCATCGGAAGGAGTAAAAAATTATGATTAAACTGATTACCGGTAAAAAAGGTTCAGGTAAGACTAAAATTCTTATCGACCAGATTAACGATTCTGTAAAATCTTCAAACGGCAGTATCGTATGCGTTGAAAAAGGTTCAAATGTAAGATACTCTATCAGCCGTAAAGTAAGATGGTGCGATACAGAATACTACAAAATTGACGGATATGAAACTTTCTATGGTTTCGTTGCAGGTCTTCTTGCAAGTAACTATGATATCACTCATATCTTCGTTGACGGTATCTTCAGAATAGGCGGACGTGATTATGAGGCTCTTGGCAATCTCCTTGAAAAAATTGACAAGCTGACAGGTGACGACGTTTCTGTTGTTTTCACTGTTTCCGCTGATGCTGATGAACTCTCTGATAATGTAAAACAGTTCATCAAGTAACCCTGAAATAAATTTCAATTTTTTTCGGGAACATGTATGTGTTAAAATGATATGAACCCAAAAAAATAGAAATTCCAACCGAGATATGGTATAATAAGTTTACCATAAC
>CANQVA010000013.1 GCA_947627175.1 uncultured Ruminococcus sp. | reverse complement strand
TTATAGTGATGAGGTCACACCCGTTCCCATTCCGAACACGGAAGTTAAGCTCATTAACGTTGATGATACTTGGTTGGAGACGACCCGGGAAAGCAGAACAATGCCGGCACTATATTTAATCGGAAGTTGAATTTTCGGCTTTCGTTTAATGTTGCAAGGGCCATTAGCTCAGTTGGTTAGAGCATCCGGCTCATAACCGGACGGTCTGGGGTTCGAGTCCCTAATGGCCCACTATGTTTTATTAAGAAAGTCCGATTTTTCGGACTTTTTTGCATGGAGGAATAAATTTTGACAGATGATATAATTGTAACTGAATTTAACAAAACAATCTGGAAAAATTTTTTAAAAGGTCTGAAAACTTATCAACTTATAGAAAATGGCGACAAAATAGCTGTATGTATTTCGGGTGGAAAAGATTCGATGCTTATGGCAAAATGTATGCAGAGGTGGCAATATTACGGAAATATTGACTTTGAAGTCGTTTTTATCGTTATGAATCCGGGTTACAGTAATGAAAATTTACTGAAAATAAAAGAAAATGCTAATCTGCTGAATTTGCCTGTAAAATATTTTGAAACAAAAATTTTTGAATCGGTTTCAAAAGAAAAAAATAATCCCTGTTTTCTTTGTTCACGTCTTAGACGTGGTTATCTTTATAAAACGGCTCAGGACATGGGGTGCAATAAAATTGCTTTAGGTCATCATTTTGACGATGTTATTGAAACTATTCTGATGGGTATGCTTTACGGTTCGCAGATGCAGACTATGATGCCGAAAATTCACAGTGAAAATTATGTTGGCATGGAAGTTATACGTCCTCTTTATCTTGTCCGTGAAGAAAATATTTTACAGTGGGCAAAGGCAAATGATTTACATTTTATTGATTGTGCCTGTCAGGTTAAGGAAAAAGGCAGTAATTCCAAACGTCAGGAAATAAAGAATCTTTTAAAACAGTTGCGTGTGGTTAATCCGGAAGTTGATATGAATATTTTCAGAAGTGCAGAAAACGTTAATTTAAAAAAACTTATTTCATATCATATTGATGACGAATATCATCATTTTCTTGATAATTACAGCGACAGGCAGAGTGTGCCGAAAAAAATATAGATATTTCCGAAAATTCTCTTTACATTTTGTAATTTTAGTGGTATAATATCTTAAAAAGAAAGGGGAGTTATGGTGAAAAGATTTGCGGATATTTTATTGAGAGCAATTGCCACAGGTTTTGCTATAGGAATCGGAGGCGTTGTATATTTATCGTGTGACAATAAGTACATAGGTGCATTTCTCTTTGGAACAGGACTTTTTGTTATTCTTAGTTTCGGATTTAATCTTTTTACGGGAAAAGTTGGTTATGCAGTCGAAAATAAACCGTCATATCTTATTGACCTTGCTGTAATTTGGCTTGGTAATCTTATAGGAACTGTTGTTACTGCTTGTCTTGTTCTCTGTACGAGGATTTCGGGAATCGGTGAAAAAGCACAGAAAATTTGTGATGTCAAACTTAGTGATGATTTAGTAAGTAACTTTATTCTTGCGTTTTTCTGCGGAATGCTTATGTTTATCGCTGCTGACGGCTATAAAACTATAAATAACAGTACCGGAAAAATGCTTGCGATATTTTTGCCGGTAGTCGTGTTTATTCTCAGCGGATTTGAACATTGTGTTGCTAATATGTTCTATTTTACTATTGCACAAGTATGGTCGCTTAAAACTTTCGGTTATCTTATTGTTATGAGTTTAGGCAATTCTGTCGGTGGAATTTTTATTCCGCTTATGAGAAAAGGTTTTGAAAAAAAGTAAGAAAAAACACTTCTGATAAATTTGAATTTATCGGAAGTGTTTTTATTTTATTCAATTTTTTATCCTATTAAAATACGTCGCATGAGAGTGATGTCGAATGAATCGGTAAAACCATCGCCGTTAAAGTCACATGAATATTCTGTTTCTTTTCCCATTACGGCATTTGCACAGTAAACTAAATCTGCGATATTAACTTTTCCGTCGTGGTTAAGGTCGCCGACGAGTGCAGGCTTAACGGGCGATTCAGTGGTTGTTGTCGTGGTAGTAGGTTTTTTAGTAGTGGTTGTTGTAGTAGTTGATTTTTTAGTAGTAGTCGTTGTAGTTGTTGGTTTTGTAGTTGTAGAAGTAGTTGTTGAAGAAGTAGTTTTTGTCGTTGTAGTGGTAGTAGTTGTTGTGGTTGGATTTTCTGTAACTTCATAATCATTTTCCGAAATTTCAGGATAAACAATGTATGAACCATTGTAATCATTTTCAGGGTTATGACTTATATTGAAATATTCCGAACCTCTGAGGAAATATTCATATCTCACTTCAAGACCGTATTGACCGTCGGGGTCGTCCCATGTAACGTCAACGGCATACCACTTTCCGTCCTCCATTTTTACATAATTCCACATATGACCGCTATTTTCAGTATAGTTTCCTACAGCAAGCACACACGGAATATCAAGTTTATCACATATCAGCTTAAACCCTTTTGAATAACTTTCACAGACTGCCCCCGGCTGAACGAGTGAACCTATTGACGAAAAGCAAAAAGGAGATTCAGAGTCATAGTATGTAAAATTGCAGATATAGTCATGAATTGCTTTTAACTGTTCATAACGTGTGCTGTTTTCATCGACGTAAAAATTATCAACTACATTTTCAAGCATTTCTTCATGTATATTTACTTCATCAAGTGAACTGTACGATTCAAAAGGCTTTGGTGACAGAACGATTGATTTTACATTTACAACATATTTACCCGTAAAAAAGTTGAAACTTTCCGAATATCCAAAAGTCGGAGCGAAAAGCGACTGAGGCTCAAGCCAGAAAATTTCAGGCATATCAAGTATAACAGCATCAATTCCCGGTATGAAATTTTTTGCTATTGTCTGGTCAAGCAGGGCTTTTTCTTCCGATGTGAAATTTTTTGAACTTGTACGGTGGACAAATTCCATTGAAATTGTTTCAGGAAAATCAATTACTATTTTGTCAGTTGATGGTGTTGTAAGTTGGGATAAAGTTTCATATACAGCAAGATTATTTGTGTCAAGCTGGTCACGGTAATTATAAGAATTATCGTTGTAGTTTGAAAGAATGGTATGGACATCATTCAGGTATGAGTCCGGATTTAAAACGCCGGAAAGCAGAATTTCATCTGTATTTTCTTCATACGGAACGTTTTCATTTGTTTCTGCATAAGCTGGAATTAAATTGTTTTCTGAAAAAACAGTCATTACGGAAATAGCACAGAGTATTGACAATAATGATTTTTTCATACTAAAACCTCCGATTTTAATAAAATATAAAAACCCGTTTCCTTATCATTTCTATATATATTGTCTTTATTATATAATAAATCTGCGGTTTTGTCAATAATAATATTGATTTTTTCATATGTGGGTAATTATTTTTTTCTGAAATGTCGAAATTAACAAAAAAATATTTTTTATCTGACAAATATTTGTTATGTTGTCACTTGAAAAGTGTCTTCTGCTGTGGTATACTTTTATTTGGGCATTTTTACATTCTTTTAAAGGAGAGGTTAAAAAAATGAATTTATTTCACATGAACAGGGAAGAGCTTACAGGCTTTAAGAATGAAGTTGAAGCTCAATACAATGATTTTAAGGCAAAGGGATTATGTCTTAATATGTCAAGAGGCAATCCCTGCAAAGAACAGCTTGAACTTAGTTTAGGTATGCTTGATGTGTTTGACGACGGAAACTTTATGAGTGAAAACGGTACTGATGTCCGCAACTATGGTATGCTCGATGGTATTCCTGAAGCAAAGAAACTTTTTGCTGATATGATTGGTGTTTTGGAAGATGAGGTTATTATTTTCGGAAATTCCAGTCTTAACGCTATGTATTGGGCTGTACAGACGGCTTTCAATAAGGGCATTTTAGGTGAAAAGCCGTGGTCAAAACTCGAAAAGGTAAAATTCCTTTGCCCCGTTCCGGGATATGACAGACATTTCAAAGTAACTGAATTTTTCGGTGTTGAGATGATTAACATTCCCATGATGGCAACAGGCCCTGACATGGATATGGTTGAAAAACTCGTATCTGAGGACGATTCAGTAAAAGGTATATGGTGTGTTCCGCAATATTCAAATCCTGACGGCATTTCATACAGCGACGAAACTGTAAAGCGTTTTGCAAATCTTAAACCCGCCGCAAAAGACTTCCGTATTTTCTGGGATAATGCTTATTGTATACATCACCTTACAGAAAATCCTACTATTATTCTTAATATTCTTGATGAGGCAAAGAAAGTCGGAAATGAAGACATAGTTTACATTTTCGGTTCTACTTCAAAAGTTACTTTCCCCGGTGCAGGTGTTGCCGTAATGGGTGCAAGCAAGAAAAATATTGACGAACTTAAAAAATATCTTGGTATCAGTATTATAAGCTATGACAAGATGAATCAACTCCGCCACGTGAAATTTTTCGGAAACTTTGAGGGTATGTGCGAACATATGAAAAAGCACATGGCTATTATTGCACCTAAATTTGAATATGTGTGCAAGGCTCTTGAAAATGAAATTGCACCTCTCGGCATAGGTTCATGGACTGTTCCGCAGGGTGGTTATTTCATATCTTTCAACGCTCCTGACGGCTGTGCAAAAAGAATTGTTCAGCTTTGTGCCGAAGCAGGTGTAACGCTTACGGGTGCAGGTGCTACATTCCCATATGGCAAAGACCCTGACGACAAAAATATAAGGCTTGCTCCTACTTATCCGTCTATGGACGAACTTAAAAAGGCTATGGAACTTTTCATTATCTGCGTAAAACTCGCAAGTGCCGAAAAACTTCTTGCCGAATAATTACAAGTCCGGTGCTGAAAAAGTGCCGGACTTTTTTGTAACAATATCCGTATTTTCTGCATAGAATACCTTGAGGTGATATATATGGAAACAAACGGTATAGATGTTTCGGAATGGCAGGGAATTATCAGTTGGCAGGAAGTAAAAACTGATTTCTGTATTATGCGTGCAGGCTATGGACGGCTTGTTTCACAGTCTGATAAATTTTTTGAGGAAAATTATAACGGCTGTAAAAATAATATGATTCCATGCGGTGCTTACTGGTATTCATATGCCGTTACGCCTGAAGAAGCAGTGCAGGAGGCGGAGGCGTGCCTTAAAGTCATTGCCGGAAAGAAATTTGAATATCCGATATATTTCGACGTTGAACAGCAAAGTCAATTTGCTCTCGGAAAAACTGCTGTAAGTAATATAATAAGGGCTTTTATGGATACACTTGAAAATGCCGGTTATTGGGTCGGTTTGTACATGAGTTCATATTATCTTGAAAATTATACTGATGACGATATAAAAGTTAAATATGCCGTTTGGGTTGCGGACTATTCGGAAGATTCCCCGAATTATGATGGTTCTTACGGTATGTGGCAAAAATCGTCAACAGGTTCTGTTGCAGGAATAAACGGAAATGTTGACCTTGACAAATGTTATGTTGACTATCCCGAAGAAATGAAAACAGCAGGACTTAACGGTTTTCAGAAATATCCCGACAAAAAAATGGTGAGTATTACTGCAACTATAGACGGAGTGACTTATTCCGGAGAAATTACTGAAATATAATTATATACTTCCCTGATAAGACCGATACTCATATATAAATTGTTTAGCCATAGTATTTTTGATTATAAGTCCAAAATATTATGGCGTTTCTGTTGACGTAACAGCTTTTTTTGATGTATAATATTAGTAAAATAAATAGAAGTTTACGGAGGAAATTTAAAAAAATATGAAATGGACAAAATACTTATTAGTTTTTTTGATGATTTTTCTTTGCTCATGTAATCATAAAGAAAGTCTTGAAATCAATCTTGAAAATTCTGCAATAATTGTTAATGAACAAACGACTAAGGAAATAACAGTAAGCACTACGACAGATATTGCAAAAAATACCACTTCTGAAACAACAATGAATACTACAACAGAAACAATAACCGTGGCAACTGAAAGTAGTGATGAATATAATCAAAATTTTAAAGCAATTGAATATGTATGCTATAAGCTCTGGAATGGATATTGTAAAGATTCTTATGATATATTTAATGGTTCTCAACACATTACCTATAATAATGAAATAGACTTTTTTATGGATAACGTTTCAAAAATTGAAAATAGTACTTTGGGTGAAATAACTGATGAACAGGATTTAATTATAAAATCCAAAGAGGTTTTCATTGAAATTTTGGGACAAGATTTTATTGAGCGAGTAGAGGCTGATTATTCCGTGAAAAATGGAGTTAAGCTTGCAATTGTTGAAAGAAGAACGCCTGTTTATGCTGTTGAATACTATGATGAATATGATATTTGGTATATATATCCTTGTATGCCGTCAGGCAAGCTTGAAGATGGCTCAAGACTTGACACAATATATGAATGTGGAGCATTTCTTATGATTCGTGGAAGTGATGGAAAAATTGTTGCCTGTCGATTTTAATTTTATAATCATAAATATAAACAAATTCTGATATATGAGTATCATTTTTGAGAGTGTTTTTTTCTTTACAAACGTAACAATAAATGGTATAATAATTATTATAAATAATCTGTAAAGGAGAAATAAAATTGACAAAAAAATCAAATGTCGGAATATTAAAGCAAAAATGGTATCTTTATCTTACGGAATTTTTTTCGGGCGTATCGGTAATGGCTGTAGAATTGGGAGCAAGCAGACTACTTGCACCTTATTTCAGTTCATCGCAGATAGTGTGGACTATAATAATCGGTACTATAATGATTGCCATGGCACTCGGAAATATTTTCGGAGGAAAAAGTGCCGACAAAAACCCTAATCCCGACAAGCTTTATGCAAGAATTTTGTTTGCGTCCGTATGGATAGCGGCTATACCGTTTCTGGGAAAATTTGTAATACTGGGTGTGTCTGCCCTGCTTGTTGTGACGGTAAACACAAATTTTCTCATATGGGCGGCGTTTTTTACCTGTATGATAGTATTTGTATTTCCTCTTTTTCTTCTCGGAACGGTTACTCCGTCACTCGTAAAGTACACCGTTGACAGCCTTGACGACAGCGGAAAAACAGTCGGTACTTTAGGGGCATTTAATACAATAGGAAGTATTATAGGTACTTTTGTACCTACTTTCATTTCAATACCAGCTGTCGGAACGTCTGCAACATTTCTCATATTTTCGGGAATACTTCTTGTAATTGCTGTTGTTTACTTTATATTCAGCAAAAGAGGTGCAGTAAAATGTGTGGTTACATCTGTAATATTTGTTGTATGCTGTATAGCATCATCGTCTTTTGGATTTGCTTTTTGGGAAAAAGACCTTGCATATGAAGGTGAATCTGTGTACAATTATTTGCAGGTAAAGGACAATGAAAGCCGTACCGCTCTTTCTACAAATGTACTTTTTGGTGTTCAGTCAATATATGTAAAATCAGGAGAACTCTCCGGAATGTACTATGATTATGCAATGGCAGCACCGCTTATGACAGACACCGAAAAAAACAAAGATATTCTTGTTCTCGGTATGGGTACGGGAACTTATGCAAAACAGTGTATGAATTATTTTGATAATATAACAGTTGAGGGTGTGGAAATTGACGATAAAATTACAGACCTTGCATATAAATATTTTGACCTACCCGAAGATATTAAAGTTACAACGTATGACGGACGTGCTTTTCTGAATGTTTCAGATAAAAAATATGATGTAATAATGGTTGATGCATATCAGGATATAACAATACCTTTTCAAATGTCATCAGTTGAATTTTTCCGTCTTGTTAAATCACATCTTAAAGAAAAAGGCGTTATGGTTGTAAATATGAACATGAGGTCTAAGAAGTCGGACGGAATAAACAGTTGGCTTGCGGATACGATAGCGGACGTTTTCAGCGAAGTCTATACAGTTGATGTGATAGGTTCTACAAATCGTGAACTTTTTGCATCAGATAATTCTGATATGCTGAAAGTATTTTCAGACAATACAAGCATGATTGAAAATGAAAATCTGTTTTCAATGATGAACAGTGTTTATGATAATCTTGTCATGTATGAAAGCGGTGAACGCATTTTCACAGATGATAAAGCACCTGTTGAACTTCTCGGAATGAGTGTAATTGATGATATTATTCAGGACGAACTTGTTTATTACCGTGAAAAATTTAAAACAGAGGGTATAAAAAGTCTTATCGGATAATTGAAACCTGTACAGATTTTTTCTGTACAGGCTTTTTTTGTCATATTATCAGATTTTGCGGAATAGAATAAATCAGTAAATTATGGAGGCGATTTAATGGATCAGAAAGCTATTGAACAATATAAGCGTGAAATGATGAAACTCTATGGCAAAAGTACTTCTGTTCACGAAGAAGCTAATGAAAATCAGAACCCTTCTTTAAAGGAGACAGAAAAGCCCTATGTTGAAGAGGCAAATGAAACAGAAGCACCGACTGATATTGAAGAGCAGGTTCACAGTGAGCGATACAAGGAGCAACACCCCGTTTCTGAAGAGATAAACGAAGTAAATGAAAATGCACCTGACAGTACTGCATATTCTTCAAATCGTTATCCCGACCCCGATTTATCAGAACTTAATCTTAATTACGGACAGTCCGAAACGCAGGATATAAATGCAACTGATTATAATTCAGAGAAAAACACTTCAACCGGTTATATACTTGTTAATACACGTACAGGTGAAGAGTCATCTCCCGTTGCTGATGCATCTGTTCTTATTACAGCAATTATAGACGGCAGGCGTGAAATAATTGCTTCAGGAAAAACGAATGACAGCGGTACAAGTAGAAAGTTTGCTGTTCCTGCTCCTGACCTTATTCATTCACAATCGCCCGATTCAGTAAAAAGACCGTACAGTCTTTTTGATGTAAGCGTGACTGCAAGAGGATTTTTCAATGCAAGAAGTGTTGACGTACCTGTTTTTTCAGGAATTACTTCTGTACAGAATTTCAGCATGATACCTGTTCCTGTTATGATGGATTCTAATGATGAAACAGTCACATATATAAATCAAGAGCCGATTTTTCCTGATGCAAACTGATTATGAAAGGATTTTGATATGCTTACAGGAACACCATATATTCCCGAAACAATTACAGTTCATCTTGGTACTCCGGATTCAAACGCACCGAATGTAACGATTGATTTTGTTTCATATGTAAAGAACGTTGCGTCAAGTGAGATTTTCCCTACATGGCCTGAAAATGCCTTGCGTGCAAATATTTATGCTATAACAACATTTGCACTTAACAGAATATATACAGAGTGGTACAGGTCAAGGGGATATGATTTTGACATAACGTCTACTACACAGTATGACCAGAAATTTATAAACGGACGTGAGTATTTTGAAAATATAAGTTACCTTGTTGACGAATTGTTCAACGACTATGTCAGGCGGCAGGGAACTATTGAACCATTGTTCACTGCATTCTGCAACGGAACTACAACAACGTGCGACGGACTTTCTCAATGGGGTACAGTCACTCTCGCAAATCAAGGAATGACACCTTTTGAAATTTTGCAGTATTATTACGGGGACGACATAGAAATTGTCAAGAATGCTCCGATAGATACGGCAAGACCGTCATATCCCGGAATGGAGCTTTCACTCGGGACAGCAAGAAATGATGTGAAATCTTTGCAGATATACCTTAACAGAATTTCAAGAAACTATCCTGCTATTCCGAAAATACCTGTTGCAGATGGAATTTTTGATACTGCTACAGAAGCGGCAGTAAAGAAGTTTCAGGAGGTTTTCGGACTTGAAGTGACGGGCATCGTAAATCAGGCAACATGGAACAGAATAACATATATCTATACAAGCGTAAAACGTATTGCTGAACTTGACTCTGAGGGTGTACGTATTGAAGAAATTGCTCCCGATTATGAAAATCTTAAATTTGGTATGCAGAGTGTTGCAGTAAGCGTACTGCAATATTATCTTGCTGTAATAGGTGCATATTATGAAACAGTTAGTCCTGTTGAAATTACGGGATATTTCGGTGAAAAAACTGAAAATGCCGTGAAATCTTTTCAGCGTGTTTTCGGACTTCCGCAGACAGGAGAAGTTGACCAGGCAACAAGAAATGATATTTATCGTGCATATCAGGGTATACTTGAATCAGTACCGCCCGATTATACTGAAGTTGCACTTTATCCGAATACGGTTTTGAAAGAGGGAATTACAAGCGATTCAGTCCGCATTATTCAGGAGTACCTTACACTTATAAACAAGACATATCCGAATATTCCGGCAGTTAATAATACAGGCTATTTCGGAAGCATGACAAAACAGTCGGTAATAGAGTTTCAGAAACAGTTCGGTATAAATCCGACCGGAATTGTCGGTGCGGTTACATGGGATAAGATAGCGGAGGTATATTCCGACCTTAAATATGGATTTGACAAACGCCCGTATCAGAATCCCGGTTATACAATCACAGGTTAGGAAAGGAGTTTTTTATGCCATATACAAACGCACAGAAAAAACAGCATATTATTGAATTACAGACTTATCTGAATGTAATTTCTTTTGTGAACGGAGTAATTCCGAGAATAATTCCGGACGGTGTTTACGGAAAGGAAACAATATTTGCAGTAAAAATGTTTCAGCGTGAATACGGTCTTGCAGAAACAGGCAACACTGACCCTGTGACATGGAATAAGGTAGTAAGTGTTTACCGTTCGTGTATCAGTTCAAAGCCTGTTCCTTATAATGTTTTTCCGTCGCCTTCATACGTTGCACATCTTGGTGAGCAGGGACAGATTGTTTACGTATTGCAGGCAATGCTTAACGATGTCGGCAATAATTACGACAATGCACCTAAAGTAGATGTTTGCGGAAATTATAACATGGAAACGTCAAATGCAGTGAGATTTATTCAAAGAAAAATAGGACTTCCTCAAAGTGGAAATATTGACAGTACATCATGGAATATGCTTGTAAGTTTTTGTGAACATATAAATAATACACTTTTAAGATGAATTAAAAATATCATAAAACTATTGAAAACCATGAAAAATTATTGTATAATTAAAATATAAGAATAAAATAATATGGAGGATAGTTAAAATGATTAAAAAAATTATAATTTCTTTGTCTGCTCTTACTGTTGCATCAGCTGTTTTATATACGACTGTTTCGGCAGTGTCAGATTATTCTGTTTCCGACCTGAAAAATCTCGGAAATGCACTTCTCGGAAAAGGTGAAATTATTTCTGAAATGGACGTTACCGGAGATAAAACGGTAGACGTGTTTGACCTTGTTGCAATGAGAAAGACTTTCACTTCAACGGGAGAATTTTCAGAATCATCTTTCAGTGCTTCACAGGACAATGTAAAATATATGGGAAGAAATTATTATGACGGTAAAACAGCATGGCTTGTACAGAGTGGCTCTGCTGTGGAATTTACAGTAAATGCAAAGTCTGCCGAAGTAACAATTGAAGGTGACTATTCAGTCAATAGTGAAGAAAAATATCGTCCGAGATATGCTGTTATTGTTGACGGAGAAATAATTCTTGATGATATTTTGGGGGAGAAGTCAAAAATAATAAAGCTGTTTGACGGAGAAATTTCACGTACAGCAGAAGTAAAGATAATACATCTTTCAGAGGCAAGCAATGGTGCAATAGGAGTTTCAGGAATAAAGACTGTTTCCGATGCTTCTGTTCCTGTTGTTCCTGCGGAAAAGAAAGATTTAAAGATTGAGTTTATAGGCGATTCAATTACTTGTGCATACGGTGTTGAAGGAAAATCTGCATCAGACCAGTTTACAACCGCAACAGAAAATTTCATGAAATCATATGCATATCTTACAGCACAAAAGCTCAATGCAGACTACAGTGCAGTATCTTACAGCGGTCACGGAATTATTTCAGGTTATTCCAATGACGGAAAACGTAATACTGATAGTCTTGTACCACCATATTATAAAAACTGCGGAAATCTTAATGACTATGCGAAACCGTGGAATTTTACATCAGACCCGAATGACGTTGTTGTTATAAATCTTGGCACTAATGACTATTCATATGTAGGAAAGGACTTTGACGCAAGAAGTCAGGAATTTGTTGACGGATATGTGGAGTTTCTTGAAACTGTAAGGGAATGCAATCCCGACGCTTATATTATATGTACATTTGGAATTATGGGCGGTCAAGAGATGTATCCGCTTATTGAGCAGGCTGTTGACGAATTTAAAGAAAAAAACAGTGATGAAAAAATAACGGCTTATGAATCGCCTGTGCAGAATATGGCGGACGGTTATGGTGCTGATTATCACCCATCGGAAATTACTCACAAGAAAAATTCATATATTCTTGCGGACAAAATCTGCAACGCTATCGGCATTGAGTCCGACCAGATTGGTCTTGACGTTGCGGCAGATGCTGAATATAGTATCAGCATTGACAAAAACACAAACGCCAATGCTTCACCGTATTTTTCAGAGTATGACAAATCATATTGGATAAATATGGTAAACGGCGGAACTTCTGATGATTCAATAGAGGCTCTTATTTCCGGAATAAGTCTTAAAAAAGGCGGAAAGTATCGCCTTACTTTTAATATTACTACAACGGACGGTGAGGAAATTCCTGTAATTATAAGAAATTCCGACAAATCGGAAATTTATTTCAGTGATACTTTCAAGGGAGCAGGGGAGAAAGCCCCATTTGAAGCGGAATTCACTATGGACAAAAATTGTGACGACGCTGAAATAGTCTTTCAGGTGGGTGGTACTGATTATTATAACGTCACTCTATATAATTTAAGGCTTGAAAAAATCGGCTGATTATTTTTTGAATAAGATGTAAATTTTTCCTTTAGTACTTGCATTTTATTTTGAAATGTAGTATAATAAAGACGTTAAGACAGTTTTCTGTCTTGGTAAAGTAAAAAATCAGGAGGAATATCAATTATGTTAGTTTCGGCTACAGAAATGCTTAAAAAAGCAAGAGCTGGCAAATATGCAGTTGGTCAGTTCAACATTAACAATCTTGAGTGGACAAAGGCTATCCTTCTCACAGCTCAGGAACTCAATTCACCTGTTATTCTCGGTGTTTCCGAAGGTGCAGGAAAGTACATGACAGGATTTGAAACAGTTGCAGCTATGGTTAAGGCAATGGACAAATCTCTCGGAATTACAGTTCCGGTTGCTCTTCACCTCGACCACGGTTCATATGACGGCTGTTATAAGTGCATTAAAGCAGGTTTTACTTCAATCATGTTCGACGGTTCACATTTCCCGATTGAAGAAAACGTTGCAAAGACAACTGAACTTGTAAATGTTGCTCATCAGCTTGGTCTTTCAATCGAAGCAGAAGTTGGTGCTATCGGCGGTGAAGAAGACGGCGTTGTAGGAAAGGGAGAATGTGCAGACCCTGCTGAATGTAAGCAGATTGCAGACCTCGGTGTTGATTTCCTTGCAGCAGGTATCGGCAATATTCACGGCGTATATCCTGATAATTGGGAAGGTCTCAGCTTTGAAACTCTTGAAAATGTAAATAAGGCTGTAGGCGAAATGCCTCTTGTTCTTCATGGCGGTACAGGTATACCCGATGATATGATTACAAAGGCTATTTCTCTCGGCGTTGCTAAGATTAACGTAAATACAGAGTGTCAGCTTGTATTTGCAGATGCAACAAGAGGATACATTGAAGCAGGCAAAGATAAACAGGGTAAGGGCTTTGACCCGAGAAAACTCCTTGCTCCCGGCTTTGAGGCTATAAAGGCTAAAGTTAAGGAAAAAATGGAACTTTTCGGAAGTGTTGACAAGGCTTAATTAGATTAAAATGCGGACATTAAAAAAATGTCCGTATTTTTTATATCAGTACAAGCTGATTTTTTTCTGCCTCCGGCATATAATGTTATGGGAAAAATATTTCCCAATAATACAAGGAGGGATTTTATGGCGACTTTTTTCAATCAGGCAACGCTGTCATATAACGGAAATGTCAAAAGTTCCAATGTTACAACCGGTCAGATAATTGAAGTGCTTTCTGCTTCAAAAAATGCGGTTTTAGACAACTATTCGCTTGACAATGACGCTGTTTTTGTAGTCAGTATTATAAATAACGGTAATACCGCTTTCAATAATATAACTATTACCGATAATCTCGGTTCTTATACACCGGAAGGAAGTACAACTGATGTTGTTCCTTTGACCTATGTTAATGATTCAGTGAATTTATATGTAAACGGCATTCAGCAGACTGCCCCGACAGTTTCTGATACAAACCCGCTTACTATAGAAAATATAAATGTTCCTGCAAATTCAAACATTATAATAATTTATGCGGCAAAGCCGAATCAGTTTGCTCCGCCCGGTACAGACGGAAATATAACAAACAGAGCTGTTATAAGCGGAAATAATTTTGCTGATATTACCGTTTCAGAAACAATTACGCCAAACAATTCAGCTAACCTTACTATAAGTAAGTCCCTTAGCCCTACTGAAGTAGAGGAAAATGGTGAAATAACCTATACTTTTGTAATCGAGAACTATGGCAATACAGCTTCATTGCCGACAGACAATGTAATTTTCCGTGATGTATTCAGTCCTGTTCTTAATTCTCTTACTGCAACATTTAACGGTACTACGTGGGTTCAGGGAACAAATTACAGTTACGACAATACGACAGGGGAGTTTGTTACTCTTAACGGACAGATTGAAGTACCTGAAGCAAAGTTTACTCAGAACGCTCAGACAGGCATATGGTCTGTACAGCCGGGGGTAAGTACTCTTATTATCAAGGGCAATATTCAAAGTTAAAAAAAAGGGCGGATTATATCCGTCCTTTTAATTTGTCTGTTTTGTTATAAAAGATATTTCTTTTTCCAATTCTTTTTGAATTGATACGTTCCCTCAGATAAATCGGTATAATCAAAATCCGTGTGCATTTGTCCGGTTTTCGTTACAATCATTGTCATATTTGTCCAGAGATTTTTTTCATCTTTACTGCGTTCTTCTGAAATTATTTTATCAATAGCAGAAAATGATTCTGCAAGTTCTTTGTCTGTAATACCCGGAATATCGTAACACTTAACGTATTTTCCATTCATATAAATATAAAAAGCAAAAGAATAAGAAGCGTTTCCATATTCAAGATAAACAATAAGTTTATTCCATTCTGCATTTAAATATTTGCTTAGTTCATCAAAAATTGCCTGATATATATTTTCGTTAATCATGTTTTTGCCTCACTTCCATTTTTAAATACAACAGTATCTTTATCACCGTTAATACTGTATGAAACACGAAATTCAGTAGGTCTTGTTGAATTGCCCTCATATACAGGTTCAATTTTGAGTTTAACAACTGCTCCATCTTTAACCGCATCGGCAAGTGTGTTTTCTAACTTAGCAAAATCGCCTTGATTTAATTTTGCGTCCATTGGTACAAGGTTTTCTAATCTGTCACTGCCGTCAAACTGATGACCGATTAAGTGCCCTCTGTCATCTGTCGATTTATATTCTTGATTGTCTATTTTTCGGACATCTTCCATATTCCGTTCATAGTTTGGATTACGCAATCTAAGCTGTCCCCCTGCTGATACAATTCGCCCCTGTTCATCAGTTTCGTATTGATACCCTCTACTTTCAAAATGAGTGTTTGGTAAAAGAGAATCCCCCTCACGGTATTTTATGCCGTTATCATCATAATATTCTTTCGCATTTGTTTCGCCAACTGTGGGAGTATCTTGTTCTTTTGCCTGTTCTGCCTGTTGGTTAAATTCATTTTTCCAGAAGTTATCAACTTCTTGTGGTGACATTTTATTTTCAGGCTTTATTTTTTTGAAGTTTTCCGTAGAAGGATTTTTTACTTCATTTACTTCATTTTTAGTAATCTCACTATTCAAAATACACCGCCTCCGTTTTTATAAATTTCTGTAAATGTATAATATATATCTCTGTATGCCGGGTCACGAATCGTTTTTTCATTCAGTATCAGTGCCATTGTAAGGTCAATCTGTTTTTTTGAAAAATCAGAAACAGACGGTTTCAGTTCTGCAATAACAGCATTTGTCCATTCATGAATATCATCATATTTTGTAGCTGATTGTATAGCAGTTTCCGCTTTCAGAAAATCATAAATCAAGCACCTTAGCTTTTCAAAACCGTTTTCACCCTCGGTTGAAAGATAATCAAAAAAATCTACTTTCACAAGCGAATCAAGCGTAGAACGCAGTATCAGGCTTTTCAGTTCTCTGAGGTCTTGTTTGTCGCCCTTTTGAAACAGTTCATTGTCCATGATGCATTTTAACAGAGAATCAGACAATTCATCATTCTTATTCATAAGTAATATATTATTGTCCGATTTAAAAGAATAAGGACTTTCTGATATGTAATACTTGGCAATTTTACACAAAACGGGTTGTATCCATTCATTCTGATAAACAGCACCCACACCGCAGGGTAACTTGGAAAGCTCGTCTATCTGGTCATCGTTCAGGTTTGCCGACTTACCCACAAGTTCACGGTCTCCACGGTCAGGCAGACGCATAATTATTTTTGTATTAGTATTGCGGATAACAGACATATCCATAAGTCCAGGGGCTTGGTCTGCAATTATGAAACCTTCACCATAAGTACGCATTTCCGCTATTGCATTGGAAATCATTTCAACGCTTTTTCCCATAATATTAGAACTTTCTGTTGATTGTTCAACAGATGTTCTTCTTAAAATATTATGTGCTTCTTCTAAAACAGTAATATGTTTCAGAGTGCTATTTATTGTTAAACTTGTACTGATACGATATTCTTGTAATTTCAATACAAGCATACCCATTATAAGCGATTTTGTTTCCGATGCTCCGACCCTGCTCAAATCTATTATAACATTTTTATCAAAAAGCTGTTCGCCCGTAAGTTCATCATTTGAAAAAATAAGCCCATTAATTCCTGTGGTAAGAGATTGTAATCTTGTTAGGAGTGAACCTTTATATGCACCTTTATTTTCTGTATCGTATTCACTGGTATCAATAATTTCTTTGATATTTCGGGCAACATCAGCAAAACACGGATACAGATTATTATCATACTTATTGACAGATAACATCAAATCCCAACCACAATTGATATATGAACGCTCCACTGCACTTTTTAAGACCGCAGGCATCGCCGCATACATAGGCCAACAGACGTTGAATATTTCCACGAGTCGGTCAATATGCTCTAACACGTGAATGTCATCAGGAAATGAAAACGGATTTATACGCAAAAGCGGTGTTTTTTTCGGATTTGTACCGAATACCGAAATATTATCATAATCACTGAATGCATCTTTATATTCGCCTTTTGCGGGCTCTATTACAAGAAACGGTATATTGTTTCTGTATGCTTCTGAAAGCATCTGATATACAGTATTACTTTTTCCTGAACCTGTACTTCCTGTTATGAAAGTGTGTGATGCAAGTGATTTGCACTGTAAACGAACAAGAGTTTTTTCTTCATGATTCATATGGAATATATGACCAAGATTTATTTGAGCAGGGTCTTTTTCTATTGTATCATAAGTTGCAATATTTCTGCCAAATTCCGCACATTCATATATTGGTAGTCCTGCAACTGATTTGCTTGGAAAATTCAATGAATATGCAAGTTCTTTTCCCGAAAGTGCCGTTGTTGCCGTAACATAAGGCGGATATGCAAAAAATCCCAAATCAGCCTTTAATATATGCGGGTCAAGCACAAATTCAGGGTGGCGAAGTTCTTGTAAATATCTGCATATCATTTTAGCGGCACCGTTTTCCCCAATATCACCTCGCCATACATTGACAGCGGAATGCGATAAAAAAGAAGATTCACCTTCAGTAAGTGCTAAATATGAATGTGCAACATTATTCGCCGTGTTCACATCTTCACTGATTACATAAGCGGCAAAGTCCCACATACCAAGTGCTGTACTCTGTTCAAATCTTGTCATTTGTTGTTCAAGCAGTTCCAATGCGTGTTTTACACTATGATTTGTAAAACTTTGTGTTATGCCTTCACCCTTTCCGATTGTTGCAGTAACATTTGATGAGCGTGCAAAACTTGCACCAACATTTCCGCCAAGATTAAAACTTGAAAACACGCCTGTTGTTTTTGCAAGAGAATTTGTAACAGCACGCCCCAACGTTTTAGCGATAGATGTTGAAGTTGAACTGCCTATTGTATCTGTGACAGTTTTTCCGATAGTCTGTGATGCGACTTGCGTTAAAGTATGGTTAATACCGTTTGTGGCGGCATTTGATACGGAATTATTCGTTCCACGTGAAATAGCATCAGAAATAGAAGTGCCTGTTGTGTGATGTTGGTCAACTGATGCACTTATGCCGAATGTTGATTCTGCTCCAACCTCTACAAGTCCGGGAATTCCTGATTTTGCTTTAACAGATTGACTGTAACTGGCACTTACAGAACCGCCAATAGTATCTGAAACTGAAGAAGAATCAGTATGAGTGGCGTTATATACTTCGCCTCGTGATGTTGTGTAAGTAGAAGACCTGTTTGTTCCGTCTGATATATTTTGTCCTGTTGTTCTGTTTCGACTTTGTGCATTTGCCTGACTTTGCTGTGTGCCTGCCTGTTGCCCTGTCTGATTTGATTCACTGCTTTGATTAGAAACACCATTCTGCATAGATTGATTCTGACCGTTCTGAATGCCTGCACTTGCACCGACATTTACACCTAATGTTGCAGACGAACCCTCCGCCATATTTTCAGTATATGTAAAATTAGTCTGCCATTCAGAATATGGGGCTAATCCTGTATAAAGTTCAGAAAGACGCAATTTCCGTGTTTCTACATCCTTAATAGGTGTTGCAAGCAGAATCAATGTATATTCTTCTTTTATGCTTTCGGGAATAATACCGTCAAGAAGTTTTTCTATAGTCTGACTTATAAATTTTTCAGATTTTTCAGTTGGTATATTTGATGCAATTGCAACAGATTTCTTTTCAATATTTGAAAGACATTTAGGCGAACCCATTACAGCTTTTGAAGAAAAGACTGAACCGGGGAAATTACCTCTTATTGCATCGGTCAACCGTTTAATATATTCGTCAACATCGGAATTGTCACCTGCATTTTTTGTATTGACAACAGCAAGAAAAACTTGTGTTTCTGATTTTGTTCTGTTGAATATAAGTGCAATATTGCATTTTTCATTTGATAATACAGCATAAACATTTACTAATTTTTCAAGACTGTTTTCTATTTTGTCCGTTACCCATTTTGAAATATTAACATAACGAATATTATGTTCATTATCAAATTCGGGAAATTGTTCTGTAAGTTCATTTCCTTTACTTTTCACAACACGAAGTGATGCAGTTTTGTCTACAGGTGTATAAAGTTCCTGTAGTTGTGGAAGATATGCACTAAATATTTCAATACTGCTTGATGCAAGAAGTCCTCTTGTGAGCCTTTCAGAATTGTAACCCGGATTATGTTCTGCCATATCACCGAAATATTGGTCTCTCAGGTCAATAATATGTTCCATTTGTGACGGGCTGAGTGTTGAAAGTTTTGAAATTCTGTTTCCGGCTTTCATTCCTTGTTTTGCAATCCATTGTTTTATGCCCATGATTATCTCCTTTATTATTCAGCAGTATTTTCTTCTGCAATTGGTTTCCAATCCATAAGCCTGTCTATTTTATCAATATATTCAATCAGAGCATTTTTTGCCGTTTCAAGTGATTCAATAAGACCCTCATAGAATGCCACTTGTTTTTTAGATTCTTTCAACTGCGGGTTAAGTTCTGTAACATTATCTTCTATAACAGAGAAGAGTTGTGTCTGCCAATTTTTAAAAATCTTCTCATGGCTGTTTTTCATCTGATAATACATACTGTCAATGCCATCTTTAAGAGAGCTGTTAAAACGGGAGGCGAGTTTTCTCTTATTCAGACGGTGGTCTTCAAAGATTTTAAATAATGTATGTCTTTCATAGATTTCTTTATCAAATATTTTTTCCACTTCTCCTGAAAATGTGATATGTTCAAATCCTTCAATTAAATTTTGTAATTTGTCACGTCTTTCTTGTGAAATATCAGATGATTCCAATACAACGCTAAGTAAATTTTTTCTTAATTCCTCCGCTTTTGTTTTCCAATAATTGCTGGAGGACTGGAACAAAATATTCTGAGCCTGATTTACAGTAATGTTAAAAAGTTCTTTTACCTGTGTCAAAAGCTGGTCAGCGGCATCTGTATCAATTTTCTTTCTTGCTTCATCACGATCATTACTTTTATCACGCCAATATTTATAACTTTGTTTTATATCGGCACGAATATCTGCGTTGAATATGTTTTTGATTTTAAATGTCCTTTCCATTGCTTTATCGGCACTTTCAGCCTTTTCTGAATAGTTTTCATTAGTTTCAAGAATTGTTGTCAATTCATTTTCCAACTTTACAAACTGATCCTTATCAACAGATTTGTATGCATCTTTCTTATATGATTCCATTTCCGTCGGATACTCAATATTAGCGTTCTCAACAAATTCATCACGGCTTTTTTTCAACTCGCCTAATAATTTCTTTTTATCGCCGTCAAGTTGGCTCTGATAGTCTATTCTTGATTTATTATGAATTTCGATAGCGTCAGCAATATAACTTTCTGCTATTTCCCTGACTTTAAGCAGGAATAAAAGAGATTGATAACATTTGTTATACGGTGCATAATTGTCCGCAAAACGCTGTATTTCCTGTTCAATTGCCCATAAGCCACTATTGGCAAATATTCGTTCTTTACTGCCATATTCGCCATAGTGAATTGCCCCCTGACATGAAGCCATTTCTATTTGTTTCGGTGCGATATTATACAGAAACAGAAGTTGAGCAAAACGTTCACCTTTATTTTTCAGGAAGAAATTTTCTTTCTGCATATAAATCATGGCATTGTTATCTTTCACAAAGTTTCCGTCTATTTTAGAACCGAGAGCCATAATAGAAGATACATAATAAATACCCTCCGGCTGTAATGTAATAGGTATCGGTGATTCAATGATTTCTGTACGGTTATATTCACTGAAATCAGCATTATCTGCTTGATTCACAATAACCATTGTAAAGCGTGTATCTATTTCTTGAATTGCCTTGACTTTATCACAAAGTTGCTGATTTGACATAGTATGCAGCTGATTGCTGACAGTAACATAAAGCATTAAGCCGTTAGACATTCCACGCAGTGCATCTTGTAAAACCTGAATATGGCGTTCATGGTTTGCGACGTTATCACCGGGAGTATCAAACAGTACATAAGGATGCTCACTGTTTCGGAGCGGAGAATCACTGTTAAAAGGAATATGTATTTTCACTCTGTCTTCAATGTCACCATCGTTGATTACTTGCAGAAGCATCTGAACTCTTCCGGAAAGAGTATTGTCTTTTTCACGTTCTAAGCATTCATGAATTTTAGCAGACAGTTCATCATTGTAATTTTCAGGACGTATTGTATATCCGCCACGATAGAAAGAAATTGTGACAACCATATTATTTGATGTAAATTCTACATTGGCAACTTCTGAATTATCACTACATCTTATTTCATAAATTTTCGCTGTAAGCGGTTTGTCACCGCTTGGCAGTACCTCACAACCTAAAATAGCATTTATGAAAGTAGATTTTCCTGAACTGTAATTGCCAATAACACATACAGGTATTTCCTTTTTGGAAACATCGTCAAACTTTTCCTGCTGTTGTTCTATGAGATTTTTACTGTCACTTGCTGTGATATTGTTAGCAATAATATCTTTGATTGATTTGAAATAACCCGTTACCTCCGGTAAAATATCTCCTGCGTTTGCAAGATATTCATCTGCTTGCCTGTATTTCAATTCCGGAAGTTGTTCCTCCGGCAGAAGTTTTTTGTTTTCGGCATTCAGAATATCGCAAACTGAACATAATTCTCTATACTCTTCAGTAGTACCTCTGAATTGTATGCAGACGGGAATAGAACTGGTAGAATATGTATGCCATATGAGTTCGGCAATTTCATATGCCTTAAAAGGAAAAAAACAATCGGAATAATCAACTGAAAGAAGTTTCAGCTTTTCAGGGGTATCGGGGTTACTGCTGTCTATTGGTGTAAGCTGATTTCCGTTGACCATTTCATAAGTTATTTTACGCTTGTATGGGTCACTTGATATTTGAATTGTAATCATGTTATAGCCTCCTGTTTATATACTTAGCGAAAAAAATAATTATAGAATGTTTATTTTGTGTAAAATTAACAAAATTCAATTAAAAAACTCCTTGTATATTATACCACAATATCAGCAAAGAAGTCAACCTGTTTCAGAGCTTTTATATAATATAAAAATGGATTCCAAAGTATCAAAAATCCATTTTATTTATATACTTCAGCGACTTTTTTCAGTACTTCAAAAAAATCATCTCTTACTGACAGTGGAGAAACAATTTCAATATCACTGCCATACTTCATGACCCAGCGATAAAAGCCTTTACCTATTCCTATTCTTGCATTTATAAAAATGCTGTCTTCGTCCTCAAAATCTTCTCTTATATTTACATTACTTCCGAGCCATTCAATCATGTCATCCATAAGAAAACGCTTGACATGAAGCGTTACAAATTCAAAATATTCAGGTTCAAACATATCGAGGACAACCCCGTCCGCAACCGGTTTTTCCAAAAAATCAGACTCTACTGTTTCACCGGCGGTGATATTTTTCATTCGGTCAACACGATATGTACGCAATGCTTTAGTTTCAATATCCATACATTTCATATAAAAACGTGTACTGAAATAAATAACCTTTACAGGAATTATATTTCTGCGTTTTCTGTAGTAAACCATTTTTTTCTGAATATTGAATCTCCCGTAATCAAAATTTATTTTCTGATGATTTTCGATAATACTGTAAATCTTTTCAAGATTATTCATAAGGTTATGTGAAAAGACGTTTTCTGCATTCATTGAAACTCTGCCTATAAGAGTGCGGAGTTCAGAATCGGAGCATAGCCCCTCAAATTTTTTAATAAGTCTATGTTTCTGAGAATTTGAAAGAAATTTATTTATTGAAATTGAATCAACAATAAATCTGATTTCATTGAATGAAAAGCATTGTTTTATCAGATGATAATATGAGGTATTGTGTGTTCCGTGTTCAATGCGAATATCATTTCCCATTGCCGTAAGGCGTTCTATATCTCTTCTTACTGTAAGGTCTGAAACGTTTTTAAAGTTTCCGGAAGATGAAATATATCTTTTTATTTCTTTCAGGGATACTCCTCTTGATTTATCTGTATAACGACACAGACATTCATAAACAGCTAAAATTCTTTCATGTTCCATATTTTCCTCCGATATATATTATAATATACATTATAGTATTTTTAAGACTGTTTGTCAAGAAAAAACTACCTGTTGACATAGTGTTAAAAATATGGTAACATAATATTCACAAAATATTTACAATTCAAACCGCACATTTACGTTTTTCAAACGTCAAATATAATGAAGGGAGGTTTATATGTGTTAATTGATTTACGTAATCAATATGATAAAGTATACAGATACTGTTATCTGCGTGTTCATAATCGTGAAACAGCAGAGGATTTAACACAAGAAACCTTCCTTCGTTTTCTTGAAAAACCGCAGTATCACAATAAAAATAAAGACTTACAGTACTTATACACAATCGCCGGCAATCTATGTATAGACGAATACCGCAAGAAAACTACTGAGGAATTACCCGAAGATTTACCGGATAATACCGATAATGAAGATAATGTTTTAACAAGTATAGCTTTGAGTGGGGCATTGAAAAAACTTTCCGACGAGGACAGAGAAATAATTCTTCTGCGTTATGTAAATGAAGAATCCGTCGGACTAATAAGCAAGCTGTACAATATATCAAGATTTGCACTCAACCGCAGAATAAAAAATATACTTGAATTTCTGCGGAAAGAGCTTGAAAGGGAGGATTTGAAGTGAATAAAAAGTCTAAAAAGACTTTAAAAAATGCCTTTAATATTCCTGAACTAAATCATAAAGATAGTTTTTTCAATAAACTTGACATAAAGCCTGAAAGAAAATTTTCGTCCTTTATACCGATATATCTGCCCACAGTAATAGTTGCAGTAATGATTATAGGAGTATGGAGCAGTATAAAGAATTTGCCCCGATTTGAAGAGCCGGAAAATATTGACAATAGTGCATACTCGTCTGAATCTTCTGACTATGAAAGTAATACAGACAATTATATTCAGACATCTTTTTCTTACGTGCGTAATTCTGAAAAGCCTGCTCAGACTACTACAGCAGTTAAAACAGATAAAAGCAGTAAAAATAAAAAAAGTACAACAACAAAAACAATAACAACAACGACAAAATCCACAAAAGATAATTCGGATAAAAGAAATGACGAATATAATGAAAATCTTCCGTCAGACAATATAGCTGATAACGATTATGAAAATAATGACAAAAAGACGGAAACAACACAGACAACTACAGGAAAAGCAACAAGTACCACACACCGTACAACAATTACTACTTCTACAGAAAAATCGTCAATTACCACTGATGAACAAAATTTCACAGATGATGAACAAAATCTCACAGAACCAACTACCACTATTCCGAATCCATCATCAGACACTCCAACGCCACAAACAACAACCTATAGCCCATCTTTAGACATATCTCCTGACTATACAGTTTTTCCGCCGGTTCGTTATTATCCTGATGACAATGCTATTTATTTGAGTGAATTTACGGAAGATGCTGATGGTTTAACTCCGCCTCAGTCAGGATTTTTAAGATGGGAAGATTTGGCACAAAGTTCAGACATGATTGTAATTGCAGATGTTGATGAAATTATTTACACAGGATTTGACGGAAAGCCCTACACTCAGGAAAATATAACCGTTTCAGAAGTTATAAAGGGCGATATTGAAAAATATTCAAAAATTTCAGTTTATGGCAAAGGTGGATACATTCCTGCTTGTGAATATTCTACCGACATAAATATTAAACTTGAGCAGGCTATTGAAAATAATATGACGATTTTTGACCCTGGCGAAAATAAAACTTTTTCTGAAACAGGAAAAACATATCTTTATTTTATTAAAGAAAGTGAAAGTCCTTTGCCGAATGGGAGTTATCACCTTGTAACATACAGTGATATAAGCAGGTTCTGTTATAAAGACGGTTATTATGTAAGTATGAACAATAACAACCTCATGTTTACAATTAAGGAAATCTACGATTTTATCAATAATTAAGGAGGTCTATTTATGAAAAAATCAAAAATAATTATTTCACTTATTCTTTCGGCTGTTATGAGTATTTCAGCATTACCGACTGTTTCAAATGCTGAAGATTATAACTATTCGGAAGCAATTTCTACATCAGTACAGCCATATACAGTTGACGGCAACAGCGTTATTTTTGAAGGCAGCAAATATTTTGACTTCATAGTAAGCGGAATTTCAGAATTCGATACGGAGAGAGCAGACAATTATTTCAAATTCACTCCAACAATTTATAACAGCGGTTCTTTTCTTATTTCAAGAATATATCTTGAAGAGGAAATTATAGATATGGACTATATTGTCTATGATATAGACGAAAATGCACCTCCTGCTGAAATGCACTTTCATTATTTCTATCCCGTTATTCAGAACTTTGCAGTAACATATAATATAAATACAGGCACAAATGTTGAATATTTAGGTGAAACTTCTTACAGAAACGAAAAAAGCGTTAGTGATATAAAGTCGGGTGAAATATCAGGTTTTTATTATTTCGAGGAATACGACACAGAAAAAATATATAACAATGGTGCATACTATTCATTGGCATCAAATACTATTGACAATAATATATTCTTTACATTCTTTGACTATGGCTATGAATCAGAAACGAACAAAGACAAATCGGTTTTTTGTCTGAAAACTCCATACATTTCAGATGAGGAAAATTCACATATAAATGTATCGGGAAATGCTGAAATAACAAACACTTTCTACAGTGAAAGTTCTCCTGAAATTGACGATATATTTTCATACACTACTATTGAACCCATAAGTAACGGATTTGTTGAAGTATATTCTTTTGACATTTTCCCTATGTCATCAATAATACTTGAAGTTGTAAATGGTGAATTCAGACTGCATTATGGAACAATCGGCTGTGTTATGCCTGACATTTGCGACTTGAATATGGACGAATATATAAATATTTCGGATGCAGTTATATTTCAGAAATATATGTTTGGTAAGACGAAATTAACGAAAATACAATATGAAGTTGCAGACACGAACTATGACGGAAGTGTTGATATTTTTGATATGGTTTTTTTAAGAAAAAGAATTATTGAAGACAGATATGTTCATGTAATCCCCTTGACAAAAAACTATTGACAAATTGAAATTAACGTGCTATAATAAAAATATCTTCAGGGCAGGGTGTAATTCCTGACCGGTAGTTAAAGTCTGCGAGCTATTTAAGGCTGATTCGGTGAAACTCCGAAACCGACGGTAAAAGTCCGGAGGAAAGAAGATATTATTTGACGCTGTATCTATGCCCCGAAATGAAAAATCGGGGTGTATTTTTTTGGAGGTTAAATGAATAACGAAGAATATATGAAAACCGCCCTCGAACTTGCAAAAAAAGGAATGGGCTTTGTAAATCCGAATCCCATGGTTGGGGCAGTTATTGTAAAAGACGGCAAAATTATAGGAAAAGGTTTTCACAGAAAATACGGTGAACTTCACGCTGAAAGAAATGCATTTGCAGACTGTACGGCTGACTGTTCGGGTGCTGATATGTATGTTACTCTTGAACCGTGCTGTCATCACGGAAAAACTCCGCCGTGTACCGATATAATAATTGAAAAAAATATACGGCGTGTATTTATAGGTTCTTCCGACCCTAACCCCCGTGTTGCAGGAAAAGGCGTGCGTATTTTAAAGGAAAACGGAATTAAAGTTATTGAGGGTATTTTAAAAAAAGAGTGCGACAGACTTAATGAAATATTTTTCCACTATATCACCACAGGCAAACCTTTTGTAACAATGAAGTATGCCATGACTATTGACGGAAAAATTGCCTGCCAAAACGGTCTTTCAAAGTGGATTACAGGCGAAAAGTCAAGACAACACGTCCACAGGGAACGCCTGAAACATTCCGCTATAATGGTTGGTGTCGGAACTGTTATAGCAGATAATCCTATGCTTAATTGCCGTCTTGAAAATGGGCGTAATCCTATAAGGATAATATGTGATACAAATTTGCGTACACCGATAAATTCAAACGTAATTAAAACAGCAGATGAAATACCGACTATTATCGCCACTTGTTCAGAAGATAGAGATAAAATATCATCATATGAAAATCATGGTTGTAAGATAATGAATGTCAATAAAAAAGACGGTCATGTTGATTTGTGCGAACTCGTCCAAAAACTCGGTGAAGAAAAAATTGACAGTATACTGCTTGAGGGCGGAGGAGAATTAAACGAATCCGCTTTAAAATCGGGTATTGTAAATAAAATTCAGGCTTATATTGCACCGAAAATTTTCGGCGGACGTGATGCAAAAACAGCAGTTTCGGGTGTTGGTGTCACTTGCCCTGATGATGCATATATGCTTGAAAATACCGAAATACAGCGTATAGGCGATGATATTTTAATAGAAGGTCGGGTGAAATATGTTTACAGGTATAATTGAAGAAATCGGAAAAGTTCAGGCAATTCAGCACGGCGGAAACAGTTCTTTTATAAAAATTCAGGCTGAAAAAATTCTTGAAGATATTCATGAAGGCGACAGCATAGCAGTGAACGGAGTATGCCTCACAGTCACCGAATTTGACAAAAATAATTTCCGTGCCGATGTTATGAACGAAACTTTAAGACGTTCATCTCTGGGCAGTTTGAAAAATGGCAGTCCCGTCAATCTTGAACGTGCAATGCCTGCAAACGGACGTTTCGGCGGTCATATAGTTTCGGGACATATTGACGGTACAGGCACAATTTTGTCTGTAAAAAATGACGGTATAGCCGTATGGTATACAATCAGCACAACTCCTGAAATAATGCGTTATATCATTGAAAAGGGTTCAATAGCAATTGACGGTATAAGCCTGACAGTCGCAGAAGTAGGGGACAGCATTTTCAGTGTTTCAATAATTCCCCATACATCAGAAAAAACTATACTCTCTTACAAAAAAACGGGAGATATTGTAAATCTTGAAAATGATATAATCGGAAAATACGTCGGAAAATTTATCAATTCTGACAGCAGAAAAAGCAATATTTCAATTGACTTCCTTGCGGAAAATGGTTTTGTGTAAAAAAATAAAAAGGAGGATTTTTAATTATGTTTGAATATGATACAATTGAAGAAGCTGTACAGGCTTTGCGGAATGGTGAAATTATTCTTGTGACTGATGACGAAAACCGTGAAAACGAAGCTGATATGATTTGTGCGGCTGAATTTGCTACGACTGAAAACGTAAATTTCATGGCTACTCATGCAAAAGGTCTTATATGTATGCCTATGAGCCGTGAACTTTGCCGCAAACTGTATCTTCCGCAAATGGTTAGTATTGACGAAAACACAGACAACCATTGTACGGCTTTCACAGTATCTATTGACCATGTAAACACTACTACGGGAATTTCCGCTGAAGAACGTGGATTTACCGCAAGAATGGCTGTTGACGAAAACGCAAAACCCGATGATTTTCGCCGTCCGGGTCATATGTTTCCGCTTACCGCAAAAGAAAACGGCGTTCTTGAACGTGAAGGACATACTGAAGCAACTGTTGACCTTATGAAAATTGCAGGTCTTAAAGAATGTGGACTTTGCTGTGAGGTCATGAGAAACGATGGCACTATGATGAGAGCAGGAGAAATTCAGGAAAAAGCCAAAGAATGGGGATTCAAATTTATTACTATACAGGCAATAAAAGAGTACAGAAAATGTCATGACGTTCTTGTTGAACGTGTGGCAGACACGAAACTACCCACAAAATACGGCGTTTTCCGTGCTATAGGCTTTATAAACAAACTTAACGGCGAACATCATGTTGCACTTGTAAAGGGCGATATTGGCGACGGTCATAACGTTCTTTGCCGTGTTCATTCAGAATGTCTTACAGGTGATGCTTTCGGTTCTCTGAAATGTGACTGCGGACAGCAATTTGCATCCGCAATGACACAGATTGAAAAAGAAGGGCGTGGCGTTCTTCTTTATATGAGACAAGAAGGACGTGGAATAGGTCTTATAAACAAACTCCGTGCATATGAATTACAGGATAAAGGAATGGACACTCTTGAAGCAAATCTTGCACTTGGTTTTCCCGGTGATATGAGAGAATATTATATAGGTGCACAGATTTTGCGTGAATTGGGCTGTAAAACGCTCCGCCTGCTGACAAATAATCCTGATAAAGTATACGGTTTAAGCGGTTTTGGTCTTGAAATAAAAGAACGTGTTCCTATTCAGGTAAAAGCTACCGATTATGACCTTTTCTATCTTAAAACAAAACAAAATAAAATGGGTCATATTTTAAATTATTGATTAAAAGGAGAGAAATATTATGAATATTTATGAGGGAAAACTTGTTGCAGATGATGTGAAAGTGGGAATTGTTGTCGCAAGGTTCAATGAATTTATCACATCAAAACTTTTAGGCGGTGCTGTTGATACACTCAAAAGGCATGGCGTTGACGAAAACAACATTTATACAGCATGGGTTCCGGGAGCTTTTGAAATTCCGCTTATCGCACAGAAAATGGCAAAGTCAGGCAAATATGACGCTGTAATATGCCTCGGTGCAATTATCAGGGGTTCAACGTCACATTATGACCTCGTATGCAATGAAACGGCAAAAGGTATTGCTCAGGTTTCACTTAACAGTGATATTCCGGTTATGTTCGGAGTTATCACTACTGAAAATATTGAACAGGCAATTGAACGTGCAGGTTCAAAAGCAGGCAACAAAGGCAGCGAATGTGCCGAAGGTGCTATTGAGATGATTAACCTTATAAGAGAGATTGAAAAAAATGACTAATCTTATTTTTGACTATGACGGCACTATACATGACAGTATGAAAACTTATGCCCCCGCTTTCCGCAATACTTGTAAATGGCTGTCTGATAACGGCTATATAAAACAGAAAGAATACACCGACAAACAAATAAGTTATTGGCTCGGTTTCAATTCAACGGATATGTGGAAACAATTCCAGCCGGAACTTAATTCTGAAATCCGTGAAAAAGCCCGTATAATGCTCGGTGAGGATATGGCAAAAAGAGTTGATAATGGTGAAGGTTCACTATTTGAACACGCTGAAGAAATTATGTCCTTGCTGAAAAATCAGGGTTACAGGCTTATTTTTCTCAGCAATTGCCGTATTCACTACATGGAACGCCACAAAAGAGTTTTCGGGCTTGACAGATTTTTTGATTATTTCTATTGCTGTGAAGAATTTGATTTTATTCCGAAATACGAAATTTTCCGTAAAATAAAATTATGTCATGATGGTAATTTTATAGTAATAGGTGACCGCTTTCACGATATAGAAACAGCAGTAAAAAATAATCTTAAATCTATCGGTTGCGGATATGGCTACGGTACTGAAAAAGAACTTTCATCGGCAGACATTATTGTTGACGATATAAGAAAAATTCCCGATGCTGTTAAAATTTTATTATAAAAATAAAACGGACGTTCAAAAGCGTCCGTTTTTTCATATTGTTATTCGGTTCTGAGTGCCTCAACAGGGTCTTTCTTTGAAGCAACTCTTGACGGAATAAGTCCCGATATTAGCGTCAGAATCATACTTATTACAACAAGAATAATTGCCGCTGTAACAGGCACATAAGCATTCAAATCATCAAGTGTTGTAACTGAATGAATTATAAGGTTAATAGGAATTGTAAGCAATTCGGAAACTCCTATTCCGATAAGTCCGGCAGTAAATCCTACTATCAATGTTTCAGCATTGAATACTGTTGAAACATCGTGTTTTGATGCACCTATTGCTCTTAGTATACCGATTTCCCTTGTACGTTCAAGTACTGAAATATACGTGATAATTCCTATCATTATTGACGAAACGACGAGTGAAATTCCGACAAAAGCAATAAGCAGATAAGAAATACCGCTTATTATTCCTGTAACAGATGACATAAGAAGTGCAACATAGTCTGTATAATGAATAACATCATCTTCACCTACAGAATTATTGTAATCACTTATTGCGTCGGCTACATTGTCTTTATCCTCAAAAGACTTTACATATATATTTACCGTTGACGGGTCTGAAATATCAATTTTGCCAAGCATTCTGAGGTTATCCTCATATGTTGAATCTGACACTTCAGCAGGCGTGAAATTGTCATATATCTGAACATACATATCGTCTGTCGGTTTCATTTCATCAAGTTCTTTTGCAAGTTCCTTATCAGAATATTCAGCAAGTTTTTTTTCTGTTTCTGCCTTTGCCTGCTCCGCATACTGCATACTTACTACACCTGTTAATGCTTCAAGAAATTCGTCTTCACTCATAGTCTTTATATAGTCGGTAACTTGTGAACTTTCAACACCCATTTGCTGAGCATAAAATTCAGCTACCATTTTCTGTTTATCTTCATCGGACATTTTTGAAATTGTTTCCTGTATTTCCTTTTGCATTTTTGATTCATCGGGAATTGATGATGCAAAACGATAAATTTCTGCTTTTTGCTTATCGTCCGAATTTTTTATATATTCCTTTGCAGATGAAACTTTTTCCTTTTCGTCGGGTTCTTTGTAATCGTCCGTCATAAATGCTGAACCATTGATAATATCTGTTTCAGGATTTTCAACTTGAGCCTTTACAATATCACTATTTCCGGCTTGTTCAATTATATGTTCCGTCAACATGGGAGTATAAGCAATATATCCCGATATAAGCCCGGCATTTGCATCTTCATTAGGACGGATAAAACCTACTATTTTAAGTTCAGTACCAATATCTTCCGAACTGTAAAGATAATCAAGACCTGTTTCTGTTTGTGTAAGGTCTGTGTAACCGTTGCCGTTTTCATTCTTCTGATAATATTCACACGGCAAAATTACCTTGAATTTTTTGTCAACAATTTCGTCAAAATTCCATTCTGTCTGACCGTAATCTTCAATGTTCTCACCATTCATAACAGATTTGAGAATACTTGAAAAATCGTCAGTATCTTTCAAGCCCATAGAATACGCTATAATATCGGGCAATTCGTTATTCTTTGTAAGTACAACAACAGCCTCATCATATTTTTCAGGCCATCTGCCGTCAACAACGTCATATTGATTTTTAACAATGTCATTGACCTGCGTACCGTCATCAGAAGCTATAAGTTCAGTCATTACATTAAGTCCCATCATAGAAGTTTCCATGCCTGCCATAGGACTATTTGTTACCGATGACATAGTTTCGGAATTGCCGACACCGAGAGCCTTTGAATACATATCCATAAAATCAACTTTTATAATTTCACCGTTCGGCGACTGAGTGAAAACAGGCATATTAACATCATAAGTATATGAAACTGCTGTTGCCTTGTCTTTAATTGTCTGATTATTGTCAACAAACTCCTTGAATTTTTTCATATTATTGACTTGTCTTGCAGAGGAATTAGCAGTGTTAAACATATCATAAACATCAGTATTTAAGTATACTGTATTTGAATCAATACTTTTCTGACTGTTTTCTTCCGCATTTTCCATCATTGACGCAATCAATTCCGAAGTATTGGTAGTTTCTCTGACAATCTGCAACGGATATGAAGAAAGAGTTTCTTCCTGCACATTGTTTATATAGTCATTTATTCCTGTTGATAGTGACAAAATAGTTGCAATGCCTATAATTCCTATCGAACCGGCAAACGCTGTAAGGAGCGTTCTACCCTTTTTAGTCATAAGGTTATTCATGGAAAGTGAAACAGCCGTACCGAATGACATTGAAACTCTCTTTTTAGATGTTTCTTTTTTTACTTCACTTTCATTTTCCGGCTCGTATGGGTCACTGTCGTCTGTAAGCTGACCATCTTTTATACGTACAATTCTTGTTGCATATTCTTCAGCAAGTTCAGGATTATGAGTAACCATAATTACCAATTTATCTTTGGCAATTTCTTTAAGAAGTTCCATAACTTGAATACTTGTTTCGCTGTCTAATGCTCCTGTAGGTTCATCAGCAAGAAGAATATCAGGATTATTTATCAATGCACGGGCAATTGCAACTCTTTGCATCTGTCCGCCTGACATTTGATTCGGTCTTTTGTGAAGTTGATTTCCGAGACCTACTTTTTCAAGTGCCTCTTTTGCACGTCTTCTTCTTTCAGATTTTGAAACGCCCGAAATAGTCAGAGCGAGTTCAACATTTGCAAGCACATTCTGATGCGGAATAAGATTATAACTTTGAAAAATAAATCCTATTGAATGATTTCTGTAAGCGTCCCAATCTCTGTCTTTATACTTTTTGGTTGAAACACCGTTTATTATCAAATCACCTGAAGTATAATGGTCAAGACCGCCGATAATATTCAGCATTGTTGTCTTTCCACAGCCTGAATGACCAAGAATAGCCACAAATTCATTTTCACGGAAAGTAACATTAACACCGTTAAGAGCCGTGACTTTATTTTCTCCGCTTCCGTATTGTTTAAAAATATCTTTTAGCTGGAGCAATGCATTCACCCTTTCTTAAATTAAGATAAAACAATTATAGCACATCAACAAATATATGTCAATTATTTTCACTGAAATTTCACAAACCCCGTTAAATAAAATTTAAAACTAATTTAAGCACCCCGAAAAAAGTCCGAGGTGCTATTGATTATTTCATACCGTACTTTTCAAGAAGATTCTGAATTTTTTCATGAGGGTCAATAATTCTTCCGATTGAAACATCATGATTGATAGCCTCAATAAAATAAGCGATATATTTTGAAACATCAACTTCATGAAACCACGTTCTGCTGAGGAGTTCAGGCGTTCTGTAAGTCAGATTTGTTCCGAAAACGCCGTCAATATAGCCGTCTTTGTAAGCCTTATCAAATTTTTCAAGACCGTTTGTAAAAATGGCATATGTAGCATAAGTGAATATTCTCTTTGCTTTTTTTGCCTTAAGGTTATATGCAAGGTCAAGCATTGATTCACCTGAAGAAATAATATCATCAGCAACAAAAACGTCTTTACCCTCAACTGAATTTCCGAGGTATTCATGTGCAACAATAGGATTTCTGCCGTTGACAATTGTTGAATAGTCACGTCTTTTATAGAACATACCCATTTCAACGCCGAGAACAGATGCATAATACATATTTCTGCTTAAAGCACCCTCGTCAGGGCTTACTACCATGAATTTATCCTTTGAACAGTCAATGTCTTTTATATCCCTGAACATGGTTTTAAGTACCTGATATGTAGGCATTACATTATCAAACCCCATAAGCGGTACAGCGTTTTGAACTCTTGGGTCGTGAGCATCAAAAGTAACAATATTTGAAACGCCCATTGCCTCAAGTTCCTGCAAAGCACAAGCACAATCAAGCGATTCACGATAACTTCTTCTGTGCTGTCTGCCTCCGTAGAGATTCGGCATAATAACTGTAATTCTATGAGCCTTACCACTTGCCGCCTGAATGATTCTTTTTAAATCCTGATAATGGTCGTCGGGTGACATAGCGTTTTCTCTGCCGAAATATTCGTACTTGATATTGTAGTTTCCCACATCGACGATTATAAACAAATCCTTTCCACGAACAGTAGACTTGATGAGACCCTTTCCGTCGCCTGATGAAAATCTCGGGCATTCGCTTTCAATAAGAAAAGTATCTGTTTCATATCCTGCTTTTCCTGACCAATCTACAAGGTAGCTGTCGATTTTAGCACCGATTTCCTTAACGCTTTCCATAGCGATAATGCCAATAGGTGCAACGTTTGATTGACTGAATAAATTTTCACTTGAAGCCGTCATAAATTTTTTCCTTTCAGTTTTTATAATAATCTTTTAACAACAGATTTTACTTACAGAAATTTTCAATATAGCTTTCTATATCATCCGCTATAATCTGCTTTGCAATATCTGCGTGTTCCACTTCATTAACAGCAGTAGTCTTGTGTTCAAGTTCTTTATATATAGTAAAAAAGTGAGTCATTTCGTCAAAAATATGTTTCGGTATCTGGTCAATATCCTTATATATATTATAGTTAGGGTCATCAAACGGAATAGCAATAATTTTATCATCACGATGACCATTATCAAGCATTCTGATAACGCCGACGGGATAACACTTTACAAGCGTCAGGGGCATGAGTGTTTCAGAACAGAGGACAAGCACGTCAAGCGGGTCATTGTCATCTGAATAAGTTCTCGGAATAAATCCGTAGTTTGCGGGATAATGAGTAGAAGTATGAAGTATGCGATCCATTTTTATAAGACCGGTATCTTTATCAAGTTCATACTTAATTTTGCTTCCCTTTCCGATTTCTATAACTGCATAGAAATGTTCCGGACTGATTCTTTTTGGACTGATTTTATGCCATATATTCATTTATTGTCTACCTCCAAAAATATTATACTATAATTAAGTATACCATGTTTTCAGAATTTGTCAATAACACTTTGAAAATTCGGCATTATGATGTAAAATTTATCTGAATATCGGAAAATTTTCATAAAGAAAAAAACAAGGAAAAATTATATTGACAAATTATGAATATAGTTAATAAATAATATATTATAATTCTATTGATTTTTTTTATATATTATTGTAAAATATATATAAAGTTTATTTTAAGGAGATGATATTATCATGCCTGTTTACAGAATCGCAGTAATTATCGCCGGAATTGACCAAAGCTATCAGAGTACTATTCTTAACGGAATTTCCGCTTCTGCCTCTGAATGTTCAATGAACATTGAAACCTTTATATCTTTTATAGGTTCAATCGGAAACCCTACACATGATAACGGCGAATTTAATATTTTCAATCTCCCTGATTTCAGAAATTATGACGGTGCTATTCTTCTGACAAATACAATTGACTATCAACCTGTTGTAAATGATATACTGACAAGAATAAAAAAAGCCGGTATACCTGCTGTGAGTATGGATAATGATATACCTGAATTTTATCATATAGGAATTGACAATAAAAAAGCAATGCGTAAAATTACAGAACATATGGTCAAGCATCACGGATTTAAAAAATTCAGCTATATTTCAGGACCTGCTGATAATCCTGAAAGTGCTGACCGTTTAAGTGCATTTCTTGACGTTCTCTCAGAAAATAATATTCCCATTGATGAAGAGAATATTTTTTATGGTGATTTCAGAGCACCGTCCGGAAAAAACGGTGCGGAATACTTTTTAAAACACTGGAAAGAATTGCCTGACGCTCTGATATGTGCGAATGATGTAATGGCGGCATCGGCTATAAACCGTCTTACAGAAGCCGGGTATAAAATACCTGAAGATATAGCTGTCACGGGTTTTGACAATACATATAATACTCATAATTATCAGATTGAAATAACTTCCGTGGACAGACCGCTTACATTGTCGGGACAACTTGCCTGCCGTATGCTTTTCAATCACTTTAATAAAATACCGCAGGAAAGAAGTGTTATACTTGATATGTCAACACGCTTTACTGAAAGTTGCGGTTGTTCACCTGTTGACCCGCCCAACATAAAAATTTTAAAAGAATTTAATTACAAAAACTATATGAAATTTGAAAAATCTCAAAGCTATATGTCACTTTTCAATCACCTTTCCTGTCTGTTGCTGGGTAACAATACCTATGAAGAGTATATTAACTCACTTAAAAAATTTGTATCTGAAATGAATCCGGAGGAATTTTATTTCTGTCTTTGTGATAACTGGGATTCCGAATCACTTAATGATGAAAATTCATATAAGGAAAATGAAAATACACCTGTTCCCTCTGAATATACTGAAAACATTCTTGTGCCGATTGCGTACAAGCAGGGAATTTTTTATGAAAGCTGTACTATTAAAAAAAGCGATATTTTGCCGGACGTTTCACGTTCACCGAAATCGGGACGTTTTTATTATCTTGTACCACTTCATTTCGGCATACGCTGTTTAGGGTATATGGTAATAATGAATCCAAGAGTAAATATACATAATTCAATGTTTGAAACTCTGTCTATAAGTATAAGCAATTCACTTGAAAATATAAGAAAACTTCTCTGCCTGAATACTGTCATTAAACACCTTCGGAAACTTTATACTCAAGATACTTTTGTAGGTATCTACAACAGAAACGGTTTTGTAAATGCAACAAGAGAAATTTACAATAGCTGTATTTCCGAAAAGCGTAATATTATGCTTATGTTCATAGACCTTGACGGTTTGAAAAGCATAAATGATACTTACGGTCATGATATAGGTGATGTCGCAATATGCAGTATTGCCGATGTTCTCCGTGAATCCTGCAAAGAAAATGAGGTTTACTGTCGTTTTGGTGGTGATGAATTTATAGTATTTGCACCTGATTACAATGAAGATAATGCAAAAAATCTTACAAAGAAAATTGAAATGAATATAGAAAAAATAAACAAAACAAAACTTTATCCGTTTGAACTCAACGCAAGTATAGGACACGTAATTACTGTGCCTGAACCTAATGAAGATATATTCCGTTTTGTTACGGAGGCGGACAAAGTAATGTACAAGGAAAAACGCAGAAAAAAGCGTTCAAAATATCTCAAATCATAAAAAAGGGACTGCCATAAACAGTCCCTTTTTATTTACAATGAAAGAGTAATTTCTTTTCCGCTTTTCTGATATTGTTCAGTTTTCACGCCGCACTTATCAAATAAAAACTGTGACGCTGTAACACTGTCTGTACCCTTGTATTTATTGCTGTAATATACAACTCTTTTAATGCCTGACTGTATTATAGCCTTTGCACACTCATTACATGGGAAAAGTGTAACATAAAGTGTACAGCCGTTCAAAGACGATGAATTTCTGTTGAGAATGGCATTTAGTTCCGCATGGCATACAAAAGGATATTTTGTATCAATGGCAGATTCCGCTTCACGTTCCCATGGCATTTCATCATCATTACAGCCAGTCGGCATACCATTGTAACCAACCGCAACTATCTTTTTTTCATCATTTACTATACAAGCACCGACTTGTGTTGAATTGTCCTTGCTTCTTTCGGCTGAAAACATGGCAATTCCCATAAAATACTCGTCCCAGTTTATATAATCGGTTCTTTTCATTTCTTCCATCTCCTTTAAAAATAATCAAATTAAAAATAAATCAGTAACAGACTTTTTCATGCTTTTACATAAGAGGTGCAAATATTTTCATAAGTCCTCCGAAAACCTTATAGAAGAGTTTTTCATTTTTAATCGTTTCTGTAGTGACTTCACGGCACTTTTCAAGAGTTTCATGAAAATCCTTTTCAATATCTGATATGCATTTTGTTTTATACATATATGTTGCACATTCAAAATGATGATAAAGACTACGATAATCAAGATTTATAGTACCTACAACCGCTTTCACGTTATCACTTGACCAGACTTTCGCATGAACAAATCCTGGCGTATATTCATATATTTTCACACCCGATTTTATAAGTGAACTGTAGTGTGATTTTGCAAGGGCATATGCCATTTTTTTGTCAGGTATTCCGGGAAGAATAATTTTCACGTCAATACCCCTCTGTGCCGCAAATTTCAGTGAACTTTCAAGTTCGCCGTCAAGAATAAGATAAGGTGTCATTATATGAACATAATCATTAGCACGGTTAAGTATATCCATATATACATTTTCACCTACTTTATAATCATCAAGCGGACAATCCGAATACGGCATAACAAATCCGTCTGTTTCTGATTCCTCAGAGCCATATTTAATAAGATAGTCATATTTAAGGAACTTGTCCCATTCGGGAGTTTTTTCGGTTATATTCCACATTTGCAGAAACATAAGCGTAAAACTCTGAACAGCTTCACCTTTAAGCATAACAGCAGTATCTTTCCAATGACCAAAACGTTCAATTCTGTTTATATACTCGTCCGCAAGATTTATACCGCCGTTGAAAGCGACTTTTCCGTCAATTACAAGTATTTTCCTGTGGTCACGGTAATTATAATGCGTTGACAAAAACGGTCTTATAGGTGAAAAAGCCTTGCACTTAATACCCAGTTTTTCCACACGTTCAGGATAATCAAATGACAATGTTGAAATTTCACACATTCCGTCATACATAACACGCACGTCAACACCCTGTTTTACTTTTTCCTCCAGAATACTTAAAATTTTCCCCCACATATAACCTTCATCAATAATAAAATACTCAAGAAATATAAATTTCTCTGCTTTTTGAAGTTCGTCAATAAGCGATTCAAATTTTTCCTCACCTGACGAAAAATAAGTAACATTAGTATCTGTATATACCGGAAAACAACCGCTTTTATTAAGATATCTGCATAAATCGTCTGTACATGAACCAACTATATCAGGATGATTTATAACGTCCTTATTTTGAGGTATTTTCTTTTTTGTCATTTTCACAAGATAATTTATGCGTTTTTTCAGGGTCATATTGCCAATATCTTTTTTTGTCATCCAGAACAGAATAGTTCCCGGTACAGGCGATATCATAAATATAAAAAGCCACGTAAGCTTGCCTGTTGAGTCCATTTCGCAGTTGAAAAGATGTATAACCATAATTATTGAAAATAACATCTGCAAAGCTGTGAAGTGCGGAACAAATTCCCAAAACCACGCATAAATTGATAAAAGCATAAATACCTGAAACAAAATAAGAATGCCTATTATAAATAAACGGCTGAATATGAGTTTTAAAAAACCTTTTTTCTTTTTCTTAATAAGATGTATTATTTTTTCATCTTCCATTAAATCTCCTCCCACAAAAACATTCCCAAAAGTCCAAGGGGCAGACTTTCGGGATTATTCATTTTATTACTGCATTATTATTGCATAAAGTGTTTTTCACACTAATCTTATTATAATGCATATTTCTTACTTTGTCAAGCGAAAATTAAAAACAATTGTTTTTTTGAGAGCTTGTGCGGAATTGTCAGTCGATAAGGTCATTTTGAAAGTGTGAAAGATGTTCAAAAGGCGATATTTGCCGACCCCTGAACAGTCCGCAGCCGTCGTTGATAAGCTGATTGTTGAACGCCTTGAACATATTCACATTGACAGCCGAAAGGTCAAGTTCCTGTAATTTTGTAAATCGTTCATAGGCTTCATCAAAATATCTGCATTCACCGATAGGAATATTATCACGCCTTTTTCTTTGTTCCTCCTGCTGACGTTCATATCCGAAATGATTCGCTGTTCCGATTTCCGCAAGGTCGTCCATATCTTTTGTTCTGAGTTGAACTTCTGTATAACATCTTGCAAGGTTATCATAAAATGTAATATGAAGTGACTGATAGCCGGAAGGGCGGGGAAAAGCTACATAATCTCTGTAATAAGGTCGGTTATTATCATTTATTTTTTCGTCGGTTTTGTCAGGGTCAGAGCCGGACAATTCTGCTGTAAAGCCGTGTAATTTTAAAAACTCCGGCAATAAGTTTGCAATTTCATAAAGATAGATTTTTTCTGTTTCGTCTTGTGACATACCGTCTTTCAAATGGCATAACGGCATGGAAATGACAATACGATAAGCAATTAAATCTCTGAAACATGGCAGATTACTTTTAATTTCAGCTTCATTCGGATAACGGCTATGTTTCCGATAGTAGTCATAAATATACTCTAAAATATAGCCGTTGAATTTTTCTTCCGTCCTTATAAGCGATTTAATTCTTCCCTTGAATGTAAAAGCAAGAAAAGGATATTCTTGTGTCATATGTTTATAGAATTTTTTGATTCGTTTTGACTGCGATGTAAGAAAATCATTATGTTCAAGCAATTCAATAATCTGTATCAAAAAATTACAATGTGCGAGGTCAATCGGATTATTTGTATCAATCGCTGATTTTTTCAAATCACCTGAATATTGATGCAATATTTTCAGAACGGTATTACCTGAAAATAGATAGTCATTTAATGTAATCATGAATAAGCCTCCATAATATGGAGCTGTCGTCTGAATTTTTCAAGCAACAGCCCCGTATTTATTATTGTTTTGTTTTAATAGTTGTTGTAACGGTATTGCCGTTGTTTGTAACTGTTGTAGTAACTGATGATGTTGTAGTTGATGATACTGTTGAACTGTTGCTTGTACTGCTTACAGATACAGTAGTTATAGTTTTACCATCATCGGATACAAAAGTCTTTGTTTCGTGAAACTCTCTCTTTTCTTTCATTACTTTATCACCTTGAAACATACTGTTTTTGCATTTATTAGCGGACTGTTATAAGCAAAATAAACAGTTCCCGATACAGGCGTTCTTATTTCGGCAACTAATTCACCGTCAAGCGGGTCATATATCCTGCCCAACACATCGCCGTGTTCAACCGTCTTTCCAATTTCTGTTACCCTGAAAAACAGTCCTGATGTTTCGGACTGTATTTCTTTTGTCGTGTCCTCATCTATAATTTCAGTAATATATCCCGGAGGTGTTTTTGTCGTTACAATTCCTCTTTTTCCCATAAAACGCAGTATAGCGTTGACGGCTTCATCTGCCGCCTTTACATCTATTTCATCAGTTGCATTTGCATATACTGAAAATGCCTTAGTTTCCCACACTTGCCAATTGTAATTAAGTGTTGTAGTGTCATAAGGTCTCGGTTTGCGGACAATGCCGAATTCAAGCCCGAAATCTTTCATAATTTCAGGGTCTGTAAAGCCCGTATCCATCATTTTTACATGGGGAAGGAAAATTCCCGGCTGATAGAAACTTGCAAGCTGTATTCCGTATTCATAGCCCTGAAATTTGCTGAAAACACCATCTGCAATACGCTGTGTTGTTTCGCCTAAATTATAGCCGGGAAACATTCTGTTAATGTCTGTATTGTCCATAGCCCAAAAGCGTTTTCCGATATTCATGGAATAATAATTTACGCAGGGTACAACAAGTATTTCAGTATCATCAGCTATTTTTCCCTCAGATTCAAGCTTTTTCAGTGCCTGCACCATTCGGGAACAAACATACATCTGTTGTACTTCATTTCCACGCATAGCACCCACTATTGCAAGCGACTTTTTACCATGCCCGAACCTGAAACCGATAATATCAAGCTGTTCACGGTAAGGCGATTTGAGGGAAAAAAGTATTTTCTTTTTCATTACTCCTCCCCCCCTTCAGGCTGTAAGATTCTTGCAAGAAGTGAACCGCCATAGACAACGGGATATTCACGAAGTGTAAATATCATTCCGTCACAAACAGCAAGCACTTTTTCGACTGCCTTTGAAGTCAGAGGGTCAACAACATCGCCGATATGGTCGCCTTTTTTTACGTTATCACCGAAATTTGCACAAGGTACAAATATTCCTGCTGCATCAGAATTTACAAAACCTACCTTGTGTCCCTCGGAGATAATAGGCTCACGCACGGAAGAAGTTTCACCATTCCAAATTCCAAGCTCTTTCATCAAATTCAACACGCCGTTAAACAACTGCTGACAATATCCCTTTGTAATACGCATACCAACGCCCATTTCTACAACAAGAGTTTTTGTACCTCTGCTGTTGAGGGTGTGTGCAAGTGTTGATTCAAGTACCGTTGCGGCATCATGTATCCACACAAAATCAACGTTCAGCATTTTTGCGTATGGTACAAGTGTTTTTGCAGTCGGTACACTTATACGCACCTGTGGTATTTCTTTTAGAAATATATTGCTTGAATGCACATCAATGCACATATCCGAACCTGACAAATCGTCCACAATAGAAGAGCATATAACTTCAACCATAGTACCACGTTTTGTACCGGGAAATACTCTGTTCATATCAAGGTCAAACATCGGTATACCTCTTGTAATGCTGTCAATACCCATAGGATTAAGTGCAGGATAAATGTCAATAATGCCGTCAATTTGTTCAATATGTTCATCAATGAAGTTCCCTACCATATACGCAAGATATTGTCCTTCCAATTCATCGCCGTGAGTACCTGTCACAAGACTTAGCCTTGTTTTATTTTTGCCGTTTTGGATTCGTCTTTTCTGTATAGTTAAGTTCTCATTTACTGCAAGCGGTACACTTGCAACTGTTTCAACCATTGGTATCATTCCTTTCAAGTCATTTCACTTCTCACAAGCTGTAACTGTTTCGTATATTTTCCGAACATAACACCTCTGTCAATGGCACAATCACGGAAATCCCGCCCTTGCGAAATTACAATATAATCATCATTCACGGGACAGTTGTTAGCAGGGTCAATGCCCTCCCAGTGGTCACCCGTCCAGTATTCAACCCATGAATGCGTTTCACCGTCACAAAATGCAAGCCCGGCGATATATCTTGCCGGAATACCTTCCATTCGCAAAAGTGATATAAGTATATGCGAAAAATCTTGACATACACCTTTTTTTAAGGCAAAAGCCTGCTCCGCTGTAGTTGTTGTATCAGTAAATCCCTTTTCATATTCCACTGTTCCGGAAAGTATATTGCAGATATATTCTGCTTTTTCTGCCACTGTTCCTGTGCATTTTTTCTTTATACTTTCATAGAACGTTTTCAGTCCGTTATCGGGTTTAGTATACTGCGACTGATAGAGATAACAAGGCATATAATCAGTTCTGCGTTTATTGTGGTTCACCTGTGCCGAGCCTTTTATCTCAAAGTCAAGAAAGCGGTGGTCATCTCTCATATAACCTGCTGTCACGTTGTTTCCGAATGCATCGACTGTTTGCTTTGTTGGAATGTATGGTGCTATATTCAGACTGCATGACAATATATGTTGTGTGTCCGTTTCGGGCGGTATAACACGGAGTGCAAAACTGTGATTATGGACATAATCGTCAAATGTCAGCTTTGTAGAGTAAAAGAAATTCACACGCTTCATACAAATACTTCCTCCGTTTCAAACAGATGACCAAGACTGTCTACTGCCTTTTCTGCATCTTTCATGTAGTCTTCTTCCGTACCAAGTATTTCTACTAAATCGGACAGATATTTTGTGCTGTAGCGATAAGGTGTACCTTTTGGCACACGGTTCAGATTTTTAAGCAGGCGAACAAATTCTTTTTCAACAATATTAAACGGATATTTCATTCTTATATACATATCAAGCCGTTCCACGGTTTTTCCGATATATATTATATTTCTGATTTCATCATCATAAATATGCTCGTTTATACTTCCCCAGAAACTATATACAATATCTTCAAGCGGAAGAAGTGCAAGTCTTACATTACTGCTTTGTTGTGCCTTATACATAGTATCTATAGCCATTTGCAGGAATGAAAGTGAATCAGTCGAAATTTCCTCACGAAGGACAATTCCGTTGTCATATGCACGTTCCAGACTGTAAGCGGCAGAATTAGCATTATTTTTATCAAAAAGCAAACGGCGGATAAAATCCCTGTTATCGGTGTATATGTCGGGAAGTCCGAAACAGTTAAGATAATCGGTGTAGCCGTGTTCCGTTCCGATCATCTTGTCAAACTGTCTGCCAAGTGCTTTCATTGTCGTAAAAAATCTTTCCGTATAGCGTCCGAGCCAATAAAGGCGGTCGCTGTGTTCTAACGAGATAGTACCCATGTATCTTTAAAGCCTCCTCCTTGTGATGAATTTACTACGAATGAATCGGGGTTGCGTGAAAATCTTGTCAGCCCTGAAGCCCATACTTTTGTTTCTGCACCCGAAAGCACAAAAGCTCTCAAGTCAGCCTTACGCATAACTGTTTCATTGTCTTCAATAATTGGCAAATCAAGGAAATCAATAACTTCCTGTGCGATAAAACGTCTTGGTTCAGCGATTATAGTTTTGCGGAATTCCTCTAATTTTTCCTTTGTCAGTTTACTGCCGAACACTACGCCATAACCGCCTGCTTCTGCAACATCTTTTATTACGAGTTTGTCAAGATGTTCCATGACATACTTCATATCTTCTTCATAGAATGGCAGATAAGTCGGTGCATTTTTCAGTATAGGTTCTTCACCGAGATAATATTTTATCATCTTCGGCACGAAATAATATATTCCTTTATCATCAGCCACGCCGTTTCCCGGTGCGTTGATAATACCTACATTTCCACTGCGATATGCTTCCATAAGATTCGGTATGCCGATAAGCGATTCAGGCAGGAATGTCAGCGGGTCAAGGTATTCGTCCGCAATACGTCGATATAACACACCTATTCTTGATTTACCACCGGAATATGTGTGGTAATATAGGATATTGTCCTCCACAAAAAGTTCATCATTCTGAACAAGTACAGAGTCTGTCAATTCCGCAAGGTAGGAATGTTCAAAATATGCCGCATTGTACCGCCCGGGGGTAAGTATTGCCCTTGCACCGCCGCAGTTGACATTTTCCATTGTTTCTTTCAGAAGTTCGGCATATCCTCTGTTATCTATTATCGGATTTTCCTCAAAAGCCTGTGGTGCGGCAATGCGTGTCAAATCCCTTGCAATAAGCGGATATGATGCTCCCGAGGGGATACGCAGATTATCTTCCAATATATACCATTCACCGTTTTTTGCCTGCACAAGGTCAATTCCCGAAATATGGCTGTATACGTTGTTTTTCGGTGTGATACCCTCACATTCGGCAAGATAGCCCTTAGATATGTAGATAAAATCTTCCGGTATGATGCCGTCATGCACAATCTTTTTTTCGTGGTAAATGTCAAAAAGAAACTCATTCAGGGCTTTTACACGCTGAGCAAGTCCTTTTTCCATACTCTGAAAATCTTCTGCCGTTATAACTCTCGGAATCGGGTCGAATGGAAAAAATTGCTCATTAAATACGCCGTTTTTGTATATTCCGAACTTTACACCGTATCTTCTGAGAAGTTCGTTTATTTCACTTGCATTGCCTACTGCCTTTGTGAACTGAACCTGCTGTGTCATGTTTATCACTCCAATCATCAAAAATTTATCAGAAAAAAATGGTGCTTACTCCAATTACGGAGAAGCACCATTGCCTTTTTTTCTACAATGATATTGTATCACTTATGATTTGATTTGTCAAGCACCTGATTGTTAATATTTTCTTGCTTTTTTAAAATTTAAAATTATTTCTTATCGGAGTTAAAAAGACTGTTACAGTGAATCATCAAAAAAGTAATCAGGGACGGATAAAACCGTCCTCTGATTTATGTAGACTTTTTATTCATAATCATCTTCAAAAGCCTGTTCCATTTCCTCCATGAAGTATTTAGAAACTTCTTCAAATTCGTCGTCGTCATCAATTGACGCAAGAATTTCTTCACCATCTTCTTCAATTACCTTTAAGATAATGATTTCAAGGTCAGTGTTAAGAAAGTCATCGTCCTCAATTGAGGGGAGCATGGCGAAATACTGTTCACCGTTAAGCTCGGCGGAATCGACAAGTTCAAAATTTCTTTTGTTGCCGTGTTCGTCAATAAGCTCGAAAAGTTCCGGTGTAAATTCGTTCATTCCAGACATAATAAATCTCCAATCCGGCATAAGCCATATAATATATATATTATATACTATATACGACAAAATTTCAAGTGGAAATATGAGGACGTTTTTTGTGCATAATGCTGTACAAATATAGTATCTAATTGTTCATATCGCCGAAATGTACCAAAATAATAGATTTTTTTTAAAATTACTATTGACAAATCACAAAAAGTGTGTTATTATGTATACAACGAAAGGGGAACAGTAAAAAGTTCCCGGGCTGAATTTACTTGGCTTGAGGTTTTCCCTCAATGTGAATTAGTTAAAGCGGAAAGGTGAGTGAGTCCAATGGAGGGTACAAATGAACAGCAGCGTGAAGCCGGCGGGCTTGCTGAATGGTTGAATTGATAAAGTTGGGAATATAGGCTTTTATGCTTGTTCCGTTTAGTGAATGGTAAAAATGTTGATTTCAATCATAAGGCGGACGTATTGCTGATTTGGAAACGGTTTCATGTCTAAGCTCTATTTTTTAAGATACAGGATTATCTGAAATTCCGACAATGAGTCTTTAGATATATGAACTAAAATCTTTATAGTAAGGATTGATTCCAATGAAAAACGTGATTCTCTTTTAAGTTCACAGCGATGAAGTGAATGTTGATGTCTGAATGTAGTGCAATTCAGATAATATGATTAAAAGGTGATACTGATGAAGAGTGAATATTCTGCTTGACAAGTGCGAAATGATGTGGCAGAGATTCAGGTATATTAAACTTGAAGGGATTGAGTCCACAGGGTAATTTCAGCGGAGCAATGAAAGTTGCTCAAATACAATTGAATAAAACAAAAACCTCAGCTTGTTCGGAAATTTTTTGCTGAGGTTTTTTGTGTTACTCTGAATAAATTTTTTTTCGGTAAAGAAAAGCCGCCTGCTCCTGCTTATTGTCACCAAAATTATAATAAACATGACCTTTCAAAGCGTCGGGAAGATACTGTTGTTTTACATAATGATTAGGAAAATCGTGGGGATAAAGATAATTCTGTCCTGAAACGTCAGCACCTTTTCCGTCAAAATGACAGTTTTGCAGATGGCGTGGAAAATCAAGTGAATCGCATTTTTTCAGGTCATCAAGAGCGGAGTTTATAGCTTTGTAAACGCTGTTTGACTTTGGAGCAGTTGCAAGCAAAACTGTCGCTTCAGCAATTGGCAAACGTGCTTCAGGTAGACCAAGCTGTAAAGCGGAATCTACACAGGCTTTTGTTATTACAATTGCCTGCGGATATGCAAGACCAACATCTTCAGAGGCTATGCACAATAAACGCCTGCACAGCGGGGCAATGTCGCCGGCTTCAATAAGCCTTGCGGCATAATGCAGTGCTGCATTTTCGTCAGAACCTCTTACCGACTTGTGAAACGCTGAAAGAATGTCATAATGCTGGTCGCCGTCACGGTCATATCGCATATTGCTTTTTTGTGCGATAATTTTAAGGGACTCGGCAGTAATTGTTACTTTGCCGTCCGAAATATCACCGCACATAACGGAAAGTTCAGCAGTATTCATTGCTTTCCGAACGTCACCGCCACAGTTATATGCAATGATTTTCAGTATTTCGTCATCAAATATAATTTCCGTTCGGCTTTCCTCCGACATAATCCGAAACGCACGTTTTATTGCCGGAATAAGCTGTTCAGCGGTTACAGGCTTAAATTCAAACACGGTGCATCTGCTTATAATTGCATTATATACCGAAAAATATGGATTTTCAGTAGTTGATGCAATAAGTGTTATATCACCGTTTTCAATGTATTCAAGCAGTGACTGCTGTTGTTTTTTGTTGAGGTATTGAATTTCATCGAGATAAAGCAAGATTCCGTTTTCAGAACCGAAAGTCCCTATATCAGCGATAACGTCCTTTATATCTGAAACAGATGCAGTTGTGCCGTTCAGACGATGTAATGACATATGACAGTTTGTGGCTATAATACGGGCAACAGTTGTCTTTCCTACTCCTGACGTTCCATAAAAAATCATATTCGGGATTTTTCCGCTCTCTATAATACGGCGGAGGGGTTTTCCATCAGCGAGTATATGCTCCTGACCTACAACGTCATCAAGAGTTTTTGGACGTATTCTGTCGGCTAATGGTGCAGGCATATTTTCACTTCCTTTTACATTCTTATAATTATAAAATAATAATACTTATTTTTCAAATACTTTAGGTACATGACGTTTCAGGAAAAAGCTAAATTCTCTTGAACCATTGCAGGAACGCATATTTATTCTTATTTTTTTTCTGTCGGTTTTTATAATTAAAAAAGTCGTTCTGCCGTCAGATTTTCTGTAAACTCTTTTTATTTCTTTCAGACTTATTGTCCTAAATTTAAAGAAGTTTCTGTATTGAATTTCACGTGTTTTAATGTCATACTTAACGCAAAATCGGAAACAGAAATATTATAATAATAATATACGGAATGTATATAAATGAACATACTAAATATATTGTAACCATAATATGAAATGATTCTTTGCTGATAATAGTAATTATAATAGGATAAAACAGAATCAACATTAAAACATATTTATCTGAACCGTATTTTACAATTCCTGAATTTCTGTATGGAATAGTTCTTTTGTTTTTCTTATGTTTAGACATTATTATAACCTCAGTCATTTTTTTCATAATTTTCCTACATATGCTATAATTCTATTATAACGCAGATTTTAAAAAAGTCAATACGCTGAAAAAATTTCACACAGAAAAAAGATGAGGCATGAAAACCTCATCTTTTTTATTAAATCCTCCTATTATTTATTTTTCTTTTTACGGTTGCTTGCGAAAGCTGTCACCACTGATAACATGAATAAAGTAATTGCCATTTCAGGAGTTGCAACGCCTGTTTTAGGCGAACCTGAATCTCTATTTGCTGTAGTTGTTTTAGGTGCATCTGATGTTGATTTTGAAGTAGAAGAAGTTGTATCAGTTGAAGTTGTATCAGTCTTTGTATCGGAAGCAGAACCTGTAGTTTCAGTAGAATTTGTTGATGTATCATTTGTATCAGAACCTGTAGTTGTATCTGTAGAAGTTGTTGTGTTTGAATCTGTATCAGTTGTTGTAGTTGTTGTATTTGTTGCTGTGTCTGTAGTAATTGAAGTAGTAGTTGTTGCTGTATCGTTGTTAGGAATATCGTTAGTTGTAGTGCTGTATTTCGAAGATATTGTAGTTGTCGTTGTATTCAATGTAGTATCTGTAGTTGTTGTAGTAGGTTCTGTTTGAGTAGTTGTAGTAGAAGAATCTGTTGTTGTAGTCGTTGTAGTGGTGGTTGTTGTAGTATTTGTTGTTGTAGTTGAGCGTCGTGTAGTTGTAGTAGTTCTTCTTGAATTACCATTGAGAACATCACCTGTTCTTGTTGTAGTTGTCATAGTAGTCGGTTTTGCTGTCGTTGTAGTTGTCGATGTTATTGTTGTTGTGGTCGATATAGTTGTTGATGTTGTTGTAGTGGTTGTTGTCGTTGTGGTAGTAGTGGTCGATGTAGTAGTTGTGGTTGTCGGTCTTGATGTAGTAGTTGTAGTTGTCGGTCTTGATGTGGTAGTTGTAGTAGTTGTTGTAGTTCTTGATGTTGTTGTTGTAGTTGTCGGTCTTGATGTTGTAGTAGTTGTTGATGATGTTGTTGTTCTTGATGTTGTTGTAGTCGTAGTTGTTGGTCTTGATGTCGTTGTAGTCGTAGTTGTAGTTGTTGATGTTGTTGTTGTAGTTGTCGGTTTTGATGTTGTAGTTGTTGGTCTTGATGTTGTTGTAGTAGTGGTTGTTGGTCTTGATGTCGTTGTAGTCGTAGTTGTCGGTTTTGATGTCGTTGTAGTCGTAGTTGTTGGTTTTGATGTCGTGGTTGTAGTTGTCGGTTTTGATGTGGTAGTTGTGGTTGTCGGTGTTGTTGTGGTAATAGTCGTAGTTGTTGGTCTTGATGTCGTGGTTGTAGTTGTTGTCGTTGTAGTTGTAGTCGTTGATGTTGTTGATGTAGTAGTAGTAGTAGTAGTTGTGTTTGTCGGCGTTGTTGATGTAGTAGTTGTAGTTGTCGGTCTTGATGTGGTAGTCGTAGTTGTCGGTCTTGATGTAGTAGTTGTAGTTGTCGGTCTTGATGTGGTAGTAGTTGTAGTCGGTCTTGTTGTGGTAGTTGTTGATGTCGTTGTGGTTGTTGGTTTTGTTGTCGTGATTGTGGTTGTCGATGTCGTTGTGGTAATAGTCGTAGTTGTTGGTCTTGATGTCGTGGTTGTAGTTGTAGTCGTTGATGTTGTTGATGTTGTAGTAGTAGTTGTGTTTGTCGGCGTTGTTGATGTAGTAGTTGTAGTTGTTGGTTTTGATGTTGTTGTAGTAGTTGTCGTTGTTGTGGTTGTTGTAGTTGTTATTTCCGGAAGTTTCTCATCTTTCATGACAATTTTGCCATTTTCAACGAGTTCCCATGTGGATTTATCGAAATCTAATTCGCCGTTTTCATCAGTAACAGATTTGCTTATAGTTGAAATAGTTCCGTCCACATTCACACGGAAATATATTGTTTCTGCGACTTTGTAGCCGTCAGGAGCAGTTATTTCTGTCAAAGTATAGATGCCTGCCGGAAGTTTTGTGAACAATGTTTCATTTTCGCCGGAAGTAAATGTGAATGATGTGCCGTCATCGCTGAATCCCAATTTTACAGTATCTTTTTCACGTTCAGCAGTAACATTTTTAAGATTTGCACCATCAACTGATTTTACCGTCAACTCTGCACCGGGCAATTCTTTGCTGTTTGTAATGTCCTGCTTGCTGATAGTTGCCTTTATAACATCATCACGCATTATGACTTTGTCAGCAGATTGCCAATCACCGTTTTCGTCCTGAATCTTAATTGTTCCGTCTTCTTCAACTTTGAATGTAATTGTTTCGGTGTACTTTGTGTAACCGTCGGGAGCGTTTTCTTCTGTCAATGTGTATTCACCGGCAGGGAGCTTTTCAAGAATTGTTTCATCTTTACCGGAAGTGAAAGTAATTGACTTGCCGTCTTCACTTGCCGTGATATCAACATCTTTTCCGCCTTGTTTTCCTGTAACGTTTTTAAGGTTCTTGTCGCTCTTGCTTGTGATTTTCAGTTCAGCACCCGGAACTTCTTCATCGCCAGTGATGCCTTTTTTGCTGATAGTAGTCTTCTTAACATCATCACGCATTATGATTTTGTCAGCAGGCTGCCAATCACCGTTTTCGTCCTGAATCTTAATTGTTCCGTCTTCTTCAACTTTAAATGTAATTTCTTCGGTGTACT
>CANQVA010000012.1 GCA_947627175.1 uncultured Ruminococcus sp. | reverse complement strand
GTTTTTTATTTTCCATATTTTTATTATATCATCTTTTTCCCTTTTTGTAAACAGTTTGTAATTATTGATTTCCGTGAGTCTGTACGGAGCGGCTGAAAGCGTTGTTAAAAAATCAACAACAGAAAAAAGGAGTTCACCGGTTTTCTTACGTTGACAGTATTTATATTTAGTCAAACCGAAATGATTAAAAGTATCAATAAATAAAAAATAACCGCTGAGGGAAGTAATCTCTCAGCGATTATTTTTATGTAATCAGTTCTTAAAGTTACTAATAAATTTTGAAAATTCATTTTCTGTTAGCATATATACATCTTTAAAGTAATAACCTACATATTTACTTAAATATGGTGGTGTATAACGGTTATTAGGACATTCATGAATGCGTCTGAATTCGTCAGGATTTTTTTCTCTACTTACAACAACAATGTAAGTAAAATGAGTTCGAGTAAATTCTGTAACATCATCACCAAAAACATTTTTATGAGAAAAAGAAGATAATGTAAACAATAACCATAAACTTCCAAACATTTTCTGACGGATTGATGTCAAAACATCACTATTTAGTTTTTTTCCTTTATCTGTGATTTTATATATTGGACAATTTTTGAATTCAATAAGAAACCATTCATTATTTTGATTAACACAAATCGCATCTACTGCTTTTGGTTGTTCAAAATTTTCAAGATGACGTTCATTTTTCATATAATGAAAAAAAGACATTGTCATGTCATCAAGCTTAACAGCGTCCATGTTATTATATTTTTTATCATAAAGATAGATAGGCGTTTCTTTTTTACTATCATCAAGTGAAGCATCATGTATATTTGAAATAATATCTGTGTCATTCAAACTCAGTAATGATTTAAAAATATCACAGAAATTTATAAAAAACCTATTTTGGATTTTTTTATATATAGGTTTAGTTTTCGCCATTTTCTTGCTCCATATCAAATTTATATTCTAAATCAGCAATTTTAAAGGTACCTGTAGAAAGATTTCTTTTTAATTCATCTGGATTATTACCAAATTCCTTCATTACAATGCCTTTTTCAGTTGATTCAGGCATATAATAATTACCTTTATTAAATATACCATGCTTTTTCATAAAGAAATCTAAGGATTCAAGAAACTGAAAGCTATGCGTTACCAAAAGAATAGTTAAGTCAAATGTTTTTTGAAGGATAACTATAAGTTCAGCATATATAATCTGCCATTCAGAATGAAGATGTATTTCGGGTTCATCAAGAATAAGAATGTCTTTCTTTTTTAGTACACCTGTCTCGAGCATTCTTTCAATTAAAGCGAAAGATTTTAGACCAGCTGAAATATTTCTGAAATCAAAAGAAATGCCATTTTCTATATAAAAGTATCTTCCATGGTCTATTACAGTATCGCCGATATAAGCTTTTTTTATTATACTTCTTACATCATCAAGTTCTTTTTTATTTAAAACAGTATCCAGTATATTTGTCATAGAATCTTTGTTAATCTCTGCTTGTGCTTGTAGTATTGCATCTACAATATTCCGACTCATAGGATTACTTCCGAATACAGTTGTTCTACTTTCGTTTAGACCATCTAAGCTAAAAGGAGTATTTATATAATACGCTGAATGTTCAATAGGTTCATCCAGTTCACAAACGCAACATTGATTTTCAATTTTTATTGTATTTGTGAAATCTTTAAATTCGCCGGAAATCGAACAAAGGCTACTGCTTAAAGAATAGACATTCTTAACTTGCCCATTCATTACATTGGTGATATAGCGATATAAGTACTCATTAAGAATATCAATTTCAGAAGTATTTAAATATTCAACAAGAGAAACAAGCCGCTCTTCGGGAAGCTCTATTCCATAAGATGACTCTAAAAACTCTTTAACTTCCTCTGTAGAATAAAGATTGTCATGTTGAAAAATATATTCTATAGCATCGTTAAAGTCAAATCTTCTTACTTTTGAATCTGAAAAATGATAAATATAATTTCTTATTGTTAATCTAAGTTTGCTGTACTTTTGTTCATCTATTTTACTCTTATAATCATTTAAACCATTAAAAAACGAAAATAGTGCTTTGCCAACTGTACTTTTACCGGTGTTATTATCACCACATATGACAGTGATGCCGTCAAGCTTAATATTAGCCTCAACGATTTTTCCGAAATTCTTAATCTTAAAAATCATAAACTTCACTCCATTCATCACAGTCTATTTCTAATATTACATTTTACAATATATTTTTTGGAATGTCAATACGTTCCGTTATATTATAATAATTATATGCTGTTTTGGTTTAATTATACAAAATCATATTAAAAGCAAAAACCATTTATTAAATAAGGCACTCACCACAAGGGCAAATGCCTTAAAATTTGTTAGTTACGTATTAGTTTGCGTTCAAATTTCACCTGATTTCAGAAAAAAACTAAACCGATAAAAAATGCCGAAAATACGTAACTTTGAATATTTCCAACAGGGATAAAATTATCTCTTTGAGAACTGCGGAGCACGACGGGCAGCTTTAAGGCCGTATTTCTTTCTTTCCTTCATACGTGGGTCACGTGTAAGGAATCCGGCTTTCTTGAGAACCGGGCGAAGTTCGGGGTCAAATTCAAGTAAAGCTCTTGAAAGACCGTGTCTGATTGCACCTGCCTGACCTGTTACGCCACCGCCTGCAACTGTACATACGATGTCAAATTTTTCAAGATTATCTGTAAGAGCGAGGGGCTGACGAGCGATGAGCTTGAGAGTTTCAAGACCGAAATAATCGTCGATACCTCTGCCATTGATTGTAACGTTACCTGAACCGGGATATATTCTTACTCTTGCAACGGAGTGCTTTCTTCTGCCTGTTCCGTAGTAGTATTTAACTTTTGATTCGTACATTTTAAAGCAACCTCCTTTTATCAATATTCATAAACAATGGGTTTCTGAGCAGCCTGATTGTGTTCTGCACCCTTATATGTTCTTAATCTTTTGAGTTGAGCTCTGCCGAGAGTATTGTCGGGGAGCATACCTTTTACAGCTATAGTCATAGCTCTGTCTGACTGATTAGCCATCATGTCCTTATAAGAAATGGACTTGAGACCGCCAATCCAACCTGTATGCCAGTAATACTTTTTCTGTTCAAGTTTTTTGCCTGTAAGAACAGCTTTATCACAGTTAATGATAATAACGTGGTCGCCGCAGTCTACATTAGGTGTAAATGTAGGCTTGTGTTTGCCTCTGAGAATATGAGCTGCCTTAGCTGCTACACGGCCGAGGGGCTGTCCCTCTGCATCAAGGATATACCATGTACGCTTTACGTCAGCCGGTTTTGTCAGTGTAGTTGACATAAAAAATTCCTCCTGTAAAATATTTGTAACGGAAGTGAAAACGGCGTAATTCCGCAGTGTATTCAATTTCCGGCGTGTTTTTCACGCAGTGACAGATATTATTATACATGATAAAAAACAGTTTGTCAAGGGGCAAAACCTAATTTTTTCAAATTATATCATGAAATCTCTTTGATTCTCTTGTTTTTTCTCGCTTTCTCTCATTATCTCACGTTTCATTCCGAAAAAATTTATAATATTCATGATACAAATTTATTTTAATGTCAATTCTGCCGCATTACTAATTGGAATCAGATATTCTGCTCCGTAAGCATTAGGATTATGATAAACAGCATATAACTGTGCAACATAAGTACCTGATTGTGTTAAATATTGTGATAATCCGACAGAAGTATTTTCATTTCGATAAGTCTTACTTTCAATCACTTCCCCGTTATGAGTAATTTGTAGTTTCATTAAAGGGTATGGAAAATCGAGTTTCAAGCTATAAACATTTTTTACAGGTGGAAATCCGTTTGAAGTCCATTCAGGATAAATTTCTGAATAATCATACCATTTAAGTATATTTTCTCCGCAATTATAATCATAAGAAATAATTTGTTCAGGAAGTCCTGTTTTCAAAGAATATGTTATTGTATATATTCCGGTCTGTTCTCCATTGCTAATAAATTCCGTACCGTCTTCACCTTGAAGTGTATAGTGATAAGTGTACAACCCTTCTGTTATGCCGTATTTGTGAGCAACAGAACTAAAAATTCCGGTAACAGTAACTGATTCACTATCATCACTTAAAATACACATTGCTTTTTTAAGGTCTTTTATGGGATTTGTACCGACATTTCCATATAACTGCGGAACAGGAGCAATATATCCGGTGAATAAAAATAATTCCATTAAAATGAAAGTTATTATACTGCTGATTAACCTGACTTTTCGTGAACGATTTTCCGCTTTATAGAATAAAACAGCCAATGAAACAAGTATTCCGATAAATATAGTTAAAATAGATGACAAAATCAATCTTTTTGCAATTTCGGTGTGATTATAAATTTTAATATCACAATGTGGCAATACAAGTACAATTACAGCACAAAGAGAAGACAGAATAATGCAAACAACAGTTGATGCTTTTTTTGCAAAGTTTACCGGATTTTTCATTGTATATTTATCCTTTCAAATAGCTATTAAATATCATTTTATCAGAGCAATCCAAAAATTCTCCTTGCAGTTATTATACATAATTTTCCTGAAAAAATCAATCATACAACAAAAAGAAGTGGATAAATTGCGAATATAATAGAAGAAAAAGCAGATGATTTTTTCCAAAAAATTGAAACGCTTTATGCTGTTGTTGATTTTCTATAACAATGTTTTTAACCAATAGTAATTTTTTATTGACATTTTTTGCAAAACATGATATAATATGTTTATATTTTTTAAAACGATAAGGAGAAAAATATTATGGCATTTATAATTGAAAATGGCATACTTAAAAAATACATACAGGAAAACGGCGAAACAGAGGTTGTTATTCCTGACGGCATAACAAAAATCGGAAGTGTTGCATTTAGAGGTCGCACAAGCCTTACAAGTATAACGATTCCTGACAGCGTAACAGAAATCGGAAGTGGTGCATTTGAAAATTGCAGAAGCCTTAAAAGTATAACAATTCCGAATAGCATAACAAAAATCAGCGGTAGTGCATTTTCATATTGTGAAAGCTTTACAAGCATAACAATTCCGAATAGCGTTACAGAAATCGGCTATAGGGCATTTGAAGATTGTACAAGCCTTAAAAGTATAACAATTCCAAATGGTGTTACAGAAATTGGGAATAGGGCATTTTCCGAAACTCCATGGTTTGAAAATTTATGTAAAAATAATAAAAGCTTTGTAATTATCAATAATATTCTTCTTAAATATAAAGGTAATGAGAGAGATGTTGTTATTCCAAACAGCGTTATAAAAATCGGTGGGGATGCATTTAGATATTGCACAAATCTTACAAGCATTACAATTCCTGAAAGCGTGATAAAAATTGGAAGTAGTGCATTTTATGAATGTACAAGCCTTGAAAGTATAACAATTCCGAATAGCGTAACAGAAATCGGAGATATTGCATTTTATAAATGTACAAGCCTTACAAACATAACAATTCCTGACAGCGTAACAAAAATCGGAGAATTGACATTTGCAATGTGTAAAAGCCTTACAAACATAACAATTCCAAACGGCGTTACAGAAATCGCTCGAGGTGTATTTGAAAATTGCTCAAGTCTTAAAAGTATAACAATTCCGAACAGCGTAATGGAAATCGGAAGTTGTGCATTTTATGAATGTACAAGCCTTGAAAGTATAACAATTCCGAACAGTGTAATGGAAATCGGAAGTAGTGCATTTTATGAATGTACAAGCCTTGAAAGTATAACAATTCCGAATAGCGTAACAGAAATCGGAGATATTGCATTTTATAAATGTACAAGCCTTACAAACATAACAATTCCTGACAGCGTAACAAAAATCGGAAGTAGTGCATTTTATGAATGTACAAGCCTTAAAAGTATAACAATTCCGAATAGCGTAACAAAAATCGGCAGAGCTGCATTTTATGAATGTACAAGCCTTGAAAGTATAACAATTTCGAACAGCGTAATAGAAATCGGAAAATGGGCATTTGAAAAATGTACAAGCCTTGAAAAAGTAATAACAACGGATTTTGAAATTAAAGTATATGGTGATGATAAAATATATGAACAAATTCGTCTTGTTGCTTTAAAAGATTTTTCTTTAAAGATGCCCCATGAAATAAAATATGACATCATATGGCGAATGTTTTTACAAAAGCCCGATGATGAAGATATTTTTGCATATGTCAAGAAAAATTTCATAAAAATGATAAAATATGCTATTGATGAAAATAGTGTTGAAATAATCAGAGAAGTTTGCAAAAGAAAAGATTTACTCACGAAAAGAAATATTGATAAACTCATTGAATACGCTATCCAACACACCCAAAACGGCGGAACAGTCGAAATACAGGCAATTCTAATGAGATATAAGAATGATAATATCGGTTACAGTGAACCAAATTTTTCGATATAATCAATTCATCATATCAAAAGCGATTAAGATTGTTCTTATTTGCTTTTCATAGTTTCTATTTTAAATTTTTTGCGGTCAGTTCAAATTACTCATATAAAGATGATTTGACATTTATTATTCAATCAATCGTTTCGGAAACAACACTTTTATTCACTCCACAACAAAAATATATATTGACACTATGCTGAATATATGATATAATTATAATTACAATAAAGAAATAGTTCACTTATTTCTGAATAAAAATGTCGGCAGAAAATTCCGCACTGATTGTTTTTTCTGATGACGGAAAAAATTATATTCCTGACGGCGTAAATTGGTAGAGAAAAGCTATGGATAAATTATGGAAAATAATGGTTGCCTCCGGAATAATACTGATACTTTCAGCAGTATTTTTATGTGTACACAATTATCGGGAAAGTGAAGAAGCATTCCGAAATTCTCAGACTGCCCTCGCCGGACTGAAAGACCTTATACCCGAAGTACCACAGGAAAGTTTAACTGAAATTGAAAAGGAACTTGGATTTGAAATAAAATCCGGAGATAATGTATTTGAAAAATTTGACGAGGAACACCCGAAAGAAAAAAACGATGCTATGCCATCATTACAGCTTGACGGGCGTTATTATTGCGGATATATCACTTTAACGGCTTTGGGAATAGAACTTCCCGTGCTTAACGAATGGAGTTATCCGAATCTGAATATTGCACCGTGCCGTTATGAGGGTTCACCACAGACGCATGACTTTATTATTGCCGCACATAACTATAACAGCCATTTCGGACAAATAAAATATCTCAGTGAGGGAGACGAAATTATATTTACAGATGTTTTAGGCGATAAATACAGATATGTTGTTGCGTATACTGAATATATAGACGGATATAACCCTGAACAAATGTCTGAAAATAAAAATTCCTCATGGGATTTAACTCTTTTCACCTGTACACTGAACGGACAAAGCCGTGTAACTGTAAGAGCTAAACTTGAAAAAGAATGATTATAAGCAAATTTCATGAAAAAAGCCTGTATTTTCAGTACAGACTTAGGAGTGGACAAATTACGAATATTATGATATAATAAAAGAAAAAACACAAGAAGATGTTGTATATGAGAAAAGCAACAATAGAAGAAGGAAAGATATGTCCGAATTGTAAGAAACAAGAAAATCAAATTAAGATAGGGTATAATAGGTCGGGAACTCAGCGATGCAGGTGTAAAGACTGCGGTATAATGTCTATAACTGGATAAAAAAACTAAATCTTGATGTTGAAAACTTGCCGTCTGAGCGTGAATCAGATGAACTTTATTGGTTTATAGGCAAAAAAAAGTAATTTCAAAACTCGTGAAAACGTTTATTTAATAACGATGATAAGCCGAAATCCACGTTTAATCGTCGGTTTTGATGTTGCATCTGATAAATCAAGAGAACGAATACAAAAAATTGTCGACAATTCACCTGAAGCTGATTTTTATTACTGATGAATACTTCGGATACATGGATGTTGTTTTTCCGGGAAGGCACATTCGTAATGTACGAGATAAAAAAGATACACATAATGTTGAAAGCATAAATGCCGATTTACGCCATTATATTCCCATTCTCGCAAGAAAAAGCAGATGCTTTTCCCGAAAAATTGAAACACTTTATGCTGTTGTTGCTGTATTTATTGATGCTTACAACCGCTTCGGTTTAGCTAAATATAAATATCATCAGCATAAAAAAGCCATTGAACTTCCTTTCTCTGTCGTTGATTTTCTTTAACAACGCTTTTAGTCGCCCCCGTTTACTACCGCTTGATGTTTTCTGGCTTCTTATGTTATAATATTCATTAGAAATTCCTCTGAGTCGGTATTTTTGTTTGTGGTAAAATTATTATACCATATCTCGGTTGGAATTTCTATTTTTTTGAGTTCATATCATTTTAACACATACAAATTATATATTAAAATTTTTATAATAACATTTTTTGTGAAAAAAATTTCTCACATTGCCGTTTTCGCCAAAAGAGTTCAAAATTATACAAAAAAGTTCTATATATCTCCCCCGCCAAAAGTATTGACATAAATCATAAAAAAGAGTATTATTAAAAGTAATAAACTCTTGGTTTTTTGCACCGGAGAATTTTTGTAAGGAGGAAATTTTTTATGCTGACTGACATGAACAGTAAATTTCAAAAAGAGGGACTGACATTTGATGACGTGCTTTTGATTCCTGCAAAATCAGACGTTACTCCGAACATGATTAAACTTGGTACAAATCTGACAAAAACAATCCGTCTTAATACACCAATCATGACTGCCGCTATGGATACTGTTACTGATTCACGCATGGCTATTGCCATTGCACGTGAAGGCGGTATAGGTATCATTCATAAAAATATGACTATCGAACAGCAGGCAGAAGAAGTTGATAAAGTAAAACGTTCGGAAAACGGCGTTATCGTTGACCCGTTCTCTCTTACAGAGGGTCATATTGTTGCAGACGCAAACGAACTTATGAGCAAATACAGAATATCAGGCGTTCCGATTGTTGACAAAAATAAAAAGCTCGTGGGAATTATAACAAACAGGGATATGCGTTTTCTGAATGATTTCAGTGCGAAAATTTCCGAAGTTATGACAAAGGAAAACCTTATTACTGCTCCCGTCGGAACAACTCTTGAACAGGCTCAGGAAATTCTCCGTTCACATAAAATCGAAAAACTCCCTATTGTTGACAACGACGGTATTCTCAAGGGACTTATTACAATAAAGGATATAGAAAAATCAGTTCAGTATCCTTCTTCCGCACGTGATAACCGTGGCAGACTTCTCTGCGGTGCTGCTATTGGCGTTACTGCAAATGTTCTTGAAAGAGCAAAGGCTCTTGTTGATGCACAAGTGGACGTGCTTGTTCTTGACTCTGCACACGGTCATAGTGCAAATATTATAAATTGTCTTAAAATGGTTAAAGAGGCTTACCCGAATATTCCTGTTATTGCCGGAAATATCGCAACGGCAGAAGCCGCTGAAGACCTCATAAAAGCAGGTGCAGACTGTGTTAAAGTCGGTATAGGTCCGGGTTCTATATGTACAACAAGAGTTGTTGCAGGTATCGGCGTACCGCAAATTACAGCTATTTATGATGTTGCTTGTGTTGCTCAGAAGTACGGTATTCCGGTTATTGCAGACGGTGGTATAAAGTATTCCGGCGATATTGTAAAGGCTCTTGCCGCAGGTGCAAACGTTGTAATGCTCGGTTCACTGCTTGCGGGCTGTTCGGAAGCTCCCGGTGAAACTGAAATATATCAGGGCAGACAATTCAAAGTATATCGTGGTATGGGTAGTCTTGGTGCTATGGCTGACGGCTCTAAAGACAGATATTTTCAGGAAGGTGCAAAAAAACTTGTTCCTGAAGGCGTTGAAGGTCGTGTTCCTTTCAAGGGAGATGTTGCCGATACAATTTTCCAGCTTGTCGGAGGTATACGTTCAGGCATGGGCTATTGTGGTTGTCAAACTATTCCCGACCTCCACGAAAAGGCACAGTTTATAAAAATCACAGGTGCAGGTCTTAAAGAAAGTCATCCGCATGATATATACATAACAAAAGAAGCTCCGAACTATTCAACGCAAATATAAGATAAATAAAAAAACGGTACATTTTCATGTACCGTTTTTTCTGTCAATAATTCTGACTTTTATATATGATGTATCTTCTGCCCTTAGTGCAATAACTGCTCCCCTTATTAGATAAGCTGAAAGCCCTTCACCTGACGTTTTGTGCAGACATTCAACACACGTTCCCTCAATAAGTCCCAAATCGCTTAGACGATTTCTCATTTTTCCGCTGATTGACATTTTTTCAACCTGTCCTGTTTCGCACTCTTTAAGGGTGTTCAGTCCGATAAGGTTTTCCATATATTCTCCTTACGAAAAAACATATTATTCAGGCTATGCCCTTATATTATATGTCATATGTGCTATGTAAGGAACTTGTCTCTGTATACACTTATTTCTGTAATAATTCCCGAACTGTTTCCGCTTATTGTCACCGCACCTATACGTTCATTGCAGACAATTCCGAAAGTTGCCAAGTCGAATAAGTCCTCACCGCTATAACCACTGTATGTGCAGAAAAGTCTTTTTCGTGCACGGGAAGTAAATTTTGAACGGTATTCAAGTGCCTGCTGAGGTTCATAAAGAAATTGCCTGTCAAGTTCAAAAAAACGATGACGGACAATATTCTGTTCAATAACTTCACTGTCTTCAAGTTCAAATTCTCCGAAATTTCCTTCTAAATCAGACATATGAAAATGACTAATCAGCTTTCGACCTGCTGTAGAAATGCCCTTTGACAAAATCTGATTATCATGATATGAAAATTCAGACGGATTTTCAACAGGCGTTACCCTTATACAGTTTGTTCCCCTTATATATGGATAAGTTCCGCATACTTTATATGAAAGATTCACAATACCGTCCCACATATTTGAATTGCTTTTTACATAAATATAACTGATTTCAGAATTGTCCTCATGTGTAACATAAGGCAGTTTATAAAAACTGTCCATAAGAGTATTTACTGATATATTGGTTTTCAGCCCTGTTTCTATCTGATTCTGTATAAGCATAGATGTAAAACTTCTTGACGAAACAGAAATAATATCTTTTCCGCCTGAAGTCGTAACGATAATATTATCGGCAAGACCATGATGTATCAGCCTGTTGTCTATGAAAAACATAACTTCACTGACTGTTTCCAATTCATAGAAATCAGCGGAAATTTTTGCACCGAATGAAGTATAAGGCTGATATGCATCTTTTCTGAAAGTGAAAGAAAGCAGTTTTTCAAAGGCTTTTTCAGAACCGTCTATATTTTTTAAAACAACATAAGCATTCATTATAATTCCTCATTTTTAATATTGATTTGCGTTGATATTACAGTAACTGTTGCCGAAATAAAATCATCATTATTATCATCAGTAACAAATGATTGTATTCTGCATTCTCCGAAAATCACATTTTTATATTCAATATTGAATGTGCCGTTATCCTCCATAAGATTATTTATATATACCGGAAAATAAAGCAGATTGCTTTCATCGCATATACGTCCGCTGAATATAAGGCGGACGGCTTTTTTTCCTGAATTTGTAATAGTCACGTCGCCTGACACGGTATTCTGTTCAGAATAATTCTTTATTCCCGATGCTTTAAACTTCTCACAATAAAGTACAATATCCCCTATTTTAACAGGGACTGACTTATGTATGTTAATTATACTCATTCACTTTTCCTTTCAAACTTATTTATACCGCTTACAGAAAGTCTTGCTGTAAGTGTAAAGCGGTTTATATTTGAATCATGCTTTATTGAAATTTTTCTTAATGAACAATTCATTCCCGAAAATTCCATAACAGCAGGTTGAATATTATCCGAAAAATATTCATATAACTTTTCCATGCGGTAATTTTCAGGAGCAGTAACAATTATATCAATATCCGCCCTATAAGGTACGAAAGCTGTAAATTCCGAATAAATCGGCGTTTGAAGTTCAAAAGAACCAATATTTACTACAGTAAAAAAACCCCTGTTTTTTCTGTCAATTGCAACAGCGTCAAAAGCACTGTAAACAGGCGTTACACCGTTGTCAGAAAGATTTTTTATAATTTCTTTTATAATGCCGTCAATCATGAACTATTCCCCCGTTCCGTATGAAAAACCCATAAAAACAAAAGTTTTCGGCTTTATCAAATCTTCACACATATTCATATAGTCACGCACAAGTTTTTCAGAATATGCAAGGGCAGTATTTTGTGATTCTTTGAGCATTTTTCCGGCAACAGTAAATTCAGAGCGTTCACGTGCAGAATAAATCTGCTGTAAACGGTTATTTGCTATTGATGCACAAAGAAAATCAAGTCTTACGTCTGTAGGGTCAGATTCGGGCAAAAGCATTTTTTCAACCTCTGAAACTGCAAGTGTTATAACAGGAATGAAGTTTTCAGAAGCCTCCTCTCCTGAAAAAAGTGTAAAAAGAGTTTTTACAGATTCAATATTCATATTTTTCTCCTACTTCATCAAAAATTCATCAGCAGAAAAACTATTTTCCTTTTCGGGCATAATCTGTACTTCAACACCCGACGGCGAAACACGTTTTTCAAATGATTTCTTCATATCTATAAGTTGTTTTGTATTCATAAATTCCGCTGAAGTCATTGCAGAATCAACAGCAGGTTTTCCGCCTGTAAAAAAAGCAAGTCTGCGTATATCACGCTTTAATTCGTCGTTGACCATTTTTATATCATAGTCTGAAACGGCGTTCACGCTGTCACCGCTGAAATGTTTCGTAACACCTGCATTTACCTGTGCAGGAACAGCAACGAAACTCCATTCATAAGCGTCCGTTATATCACTCAGAACAGTATGACAAACTTTCTCATTGTATTTTCTTCCGCCAACATGGGCACATCTTCCGACAACTTTGTTACAGCCACATATTGAACATTCTTTTCGTCCGGTACTGCATGAAATACTTACTTCTTTTTTTATACCGCCGTCAATTTCGGCAATAAGAGTACCGTTTTCACCTGTACGCACCATATAAGCATCTGCTTTAAGATATTTATACGGCTTTCCGCACTTTGTGATACGTTCATTATCGGTAACTATTTCAGTATCAAAAATGCGTGCATTCTGATTTGAAGTTGTAGGGTTATGGTCAAATATACCCGTCTTGCCTATAAATTTTTCAGCAAGCGTTTCAAGAGCATCATCAGAAAAACATTCATAGTCACGGTCTATGTCATTATCACAAAGAATAACGGAAAAAGTATATACTTCCTCATCTTTAAGGGGTCTGCGTGTGAATTTGTTTATCTTATCAAGTATTTCCTGATTCATAAAAAATATCCTTTCATTAAAATTGCGGGAGTGTATTTTTACATACACTCCCCTTTTATAGTCTTATTATGCAGTAACTTTAAGTACCTTTACAGCATCTGAAGTAATTTTTCTGAAACCACAGGTAATTGAAACTGTAATCTGGTCAAGCTGACGGTCAATAAGTTTATCTGTTTCCATAACAAGATTTGAGCTTGTAATAAATTCAAGGGCAAAATTACGGTCTATGCCGATAATAGTATTGCTTTCAAGAGCAGAAGTTTTCACAAGTTCTGAACCAAAAGGCAAAACCATTTTTCCGTCTGCACATATTGGAGTATCTGCCAATTGTTCCATAGCTGCAATTTTTGAAGCAGATTCAGGAGATGCAATAACAGTATTCATATTAAAGCATTCAAAACTGCCGTAAAGTTGTGCGAGTGCGTCATACGTAAGAGCAGAAACAGAAATTGATTCCGCTCCCGTTTCAAGAACAGATACGGCTTTTTTTACGACTGAAACAGCAAGTTTCACACCTATACTTCTGAGCATTACACCGAATACGTCAAGTCTCTGCTGACGTACAGCCTCATAAGATGCATTGATAAGCCTGCCATACTTTGAAAGTATAGTAGTTGTAGGACTTTCCTTGACAGTAGCTGTCGGAAGAACTGATGCTTCTTCAGATGTTTTATATTCGGCTGAATCGTCAAGCACACAACCGAGATACTGTGAACTTTCACTTATTGTCTTTACTGCACATATTGAAGAAAGAACAGTTTCGTCAAAACCTTTTCTTATACAGCGTGTTACAAATTCAGGAAAGAGTACAGCTGTTTCAGTTGATGAGAAGAATTTTTCCACACGGTCACAGTCAGAGCCTGCAATTCTGATATTGAAACGCTTTAACTGTCTTTCAAAAGCATCAAGTTTTTCCATAGGAGTACCGCAATAAGCAGACGAGGGGTCAAGCTCCTCAAGTGCGGTAGTAAAAGACTTTCCGCTAAGATTGTAAAGACCTTTTTCAAGTTTGACATCATTGTACATATAAATATACCTCCAAAATAATTTTATTCAAGATTTTCAAGACGGATTTCAATTTCCCTTGCCTGTGCATTTTTAAGTCTTGCTTCAGCAAGAGCAGATTCATCTTGTAAATTGATGTTGTCCCATTCGACACTGCATACAGCGTCTGCACCTATCGAACAGATAAACGAATTTCCTATTTCACATATTACCGGAGTAAGCAAGCGACGGTAATATTCAAGTTCAGATGTGAGAATATCCGCCTGCTGATATGACATTCTCTCCGTAGTATTCCAATTCAGACCGAGAAGAAACGGCGGTATTGAAAGTTTTGCAATAATCTGTTCAAGAAGTTGACGTACAGGAACATTTGTATCAAAAAGTTGATTTTCTGCACCGATAACTTTTATATCAATGTCACCAACCGCAACAAAGTCCTTTACTTGTCCGTACTTTGCCGAATTCATACCGTCCGCCCATTCTTTTGCAATCTGCACGGCTCTTTCACGTGAATATGCAAAATCGCCGGAATCAGATGACGGCTTATATGTGACGGCATAGCGTACATTTCCGGCACGGTCAAAATTCTGCCCTATACACTCATAAATACGCATAAGAATACTGCTGAGTGACGGAATACCACGCAAAAGCGGTCTGCCTCCCGTAAGTGAGGAATACAGAATCCTTTCAGGGTGTGATATAATTCTTTCATGACCTTCACCGTCCCTTACTGCATATTGCCTTACAAAAGGATTTTCACCCGAAGTTACACGGACTGATGAAATATCACCATTCCATAAACCTGCAATGCGTTTTCCTGAAGAATCAAGCGATATTTCACCGACTGCACTGCCATAAGTAAGCAGACTGTCAAGAAAGTTATCAGCAAAAGTATTAACGGATTTTCCATTAAAACCTACAGGAACATTTTCAAGAAAATTGTCAAGCTGTAACTGAAGTCTTTCATCTGAACATACTACTTTGAATCCCCCTGTAAGCCGTATAATTTTCATAAGTGCGGCATCAACAATAGGTACAGCATTACGCAAACGGTCATAGAGTTCTTTTTCAAACGGCTCTATAACAGATGGAAGACTGATATTGCATGAAGAATTTCTTTGTGCAGTAATCAATTCGGGAACGGCTTTCGGAACTGATTTCTTTTTAAAAAATTTCATTTTTCCTCCTTTATATTTCTGAACGGTGATTTTAATTATTTGATTTGATTATCTTGCTACAGAGAGAGCAAAAAAGCTGTCATCATTCTCAGATAATGTATCCATAACAAAATAACGCATATCGTCCATAGCATGGTCATTTTCCTTGATGGGAGAATCTGTACCTGACTTTTCATTCCAACAGTATAGCGAAAACTCCCTTATAATATCCTTGCACGCCTCATTGAAACGGAGTTTATTCTGTTTAAGTGCAGTACTTACATGACGAATACCTGTAATTACATCGTTGTTAGCTTTAACCACTCTGAATTTACCGTGTCTGCGGATACACTCAATAAAACTTGCTGCGGACGGGTCAACGATAACCCTGCTGATATTTCTGTTGCCGGCAAGTTCTTCAAGAGCGGTATAATGTTCTTCATCTGTACGGGAAACGCCCTCTTTTTTTGAGGAATAATAATACTCTTTAATTCTGTACCATATATTGTTACTTAATCCCCACAGACCAAAGGACGACGGATTAACCGTGCCGTAATCACATGATATAACAAAACGTTCGCACTTAATTTCTCCGCTGTAAACATGATTTTCCCTGCTGAACATAGGATATACAATACCCTCTGATGCTGTCCATTTTCCCAGAACAAAACGTTCATAGAAAGTGCCTGAATAAAGCCGTTTATAACGTTTTTTCAGTTTCACGGAAAGAGAAGGGTTATCATCCATTGTAAAATGAATGTATAAAGCGTGTTTTTCAGCCGCCTTTTTAATCCACTCATTATAAAACCAGTGACTCGGATTGTCGGGATTGCAGTTAAACCACATTTTAGAACCGTTTACAGAACATCTTGCAAGAGCCTGCTCAACGAATGACCTCGGCATAAGAGCAACTTCGTCAAGAAAAACGCCTGAAAGAGTGATACCCTGAATCAGTGAGGCAGAGCCTTCGTCTTTACCACCGAAAAGATAAAAGCGGTTAGTTCTGCCGATAAAAGTTATGTCAATATAGTTTCGGCTTACTTTTTCAATACAGGTGAAACCGTATTCCTTTAATACGGGAATAAGCGGAGTTATAACATTCCTGCGGAGTGAAGTTACAGTTTTACCGCATACGGCAAAAGCACCGCCGTCAAATTCCGACGATGCCCAGAATATAAACCCCAGCGACATTGAAAGCGTTTTACCGCTTCTTACTGCACCGTCGCATATTACTGCATCATAATCGGAATACTTTGGATTTTTCCACCAGTTCATAGTCAGTTTTTGCTTTGGTGAAAGTTTTTCAATTGTCAATCGGTTCACCGTCCTTAGCCGAATCGGAAAGAGCCTTGATTAAATCAACAGCCTTGTTTCTGTCAGAAAAAGAATTTTCCAGTTCAAAGAGTTTTTCGAGAGCCTTTAATCTGTCAAACAGTTTCACCTCAACGCCACCGCCTTTAACACGTTTTATTTCTGAAACGTTGAAAAGGTCAAGATGTTCAATTACGTCAGGCGGAGGAAGTTCATCTGCAAAAACAAGATAGACTGCATCTGAACAATTTCCGAAAGCAAGACGTTTAAGACCTGCCGTAACGTTTCCGCTGTCTGAAAGAGTATTTTTCAGACGTGAAATTATTTTCCGGCATTCTTTCGACTCAAGCATTTTTATGCCCTCTGTAAGAGCCTCCTCTCTGCTGAATCCTGCCTTTATCGCTGATTCTGTCACATCACCGAGAATAACATAATAACAGCAGAAAGCATATTTTTTTGATTTGGGATTTCTAACAGGCAAAAATAAAAAACCTCCTTTCAGTTATGAACGAAAAAATCACCATTCATAATAGGGCTGAAAAAAGGCATAATTCAACGGAAAACCATTGAATTTTGAAAAAATAAATTTCAAGTTTGTATGTATGCACAAAAAAAATCCGAAAAAATGTTTAATATCAACAAATTTTCGGAAATATAAAATTATTTGATAATTAAAATAACCCGGCAACAAATGACATTCCGGCGGCAGAAAGTGCCACGACAATAAGCGGCAAATTGAAATATGACAGCACAAAAGCCGTCACCGTCCCGACAATTGCAGTGACAATATTTCCTGTACTGTAAAAAATGGCAGGAATAGTCATGGCACTGAGAACGGCATAAGGAATATAATATAAAAAACTTCTGAAAAAACGTGATTTTATTTTCTTGCGGAAAAAAGCAAACGGAATCATGCGTATAAGATAAGTAACAATTGCCATTACTGCAATATATATAGCAACACTCATAAATTATTTTCCTCCGTGTCCTTTATGGGAAAAAATAACGCTCCTGTAACCGATGCAACAATTGCACTTATAATCACGGCAAATCCCGTAGAAACGGCAGTAAATAAATATCTGAACAGAACACTTTCAAGAGCAGATACAATAACCACTAAAAGTACACTGAACTGTTTACGTGCAGGAGGTATAATAACAGCCATAAACATTCCGTAAAGAACAATGCCCAAAGCACCCGAAACTGATTCAGGCAATAATTGCCCCGCCGCCGCACCAAGAGCCGTGCCTGTTACCCACCCGACAGACGAAATAAGAATTATTCCATACATATATGCAGGTGTAAGCCTTTGTTTCTGTGCTGAACATACAGCGAAAATTTCGTCCGTTATTCCATATGACGCAATAAGCCTGTGCGGAAAAGTAAATTTCCCATCAAGTTTCTGCGAGAGTGACAACGCCATAAGAGAATATCTTATATTTATAGTAAGCTGAACAAGTATCATTTCAATAATTGTACCGCCGACGGCAATTATATCAACTCCGGCAGCTTGTCCCGCTGAAGTAAGGTTAGTTGCGGAAATTGCAGATGCGGCAAAAACTGACAATCCTGCATTTACTGCTTTTATACCGAATCCGAATGAAACCGATAAATAACCGAGTGCAATTGGTATACCGTGTGATATACCACGAAAAAAATCAGACTTCAAATAAAACGTTCCTTTCATTGTGAATATAGAAAATTATAACATAATCTGCATATAACGTCAAGAATATATAAAAACAGAATCGGAAAATTTTCAGTTGTGCAAATTTTGAATATCTGAACTGCTATAATATATAATGGGATAGTATACGCACTTCAAAAAATACTATTTAAAAAAAGGTCTACCTGTAAATCTGCCATTATTGTTAATTTCTTTTACATTTGTTCTGCCGAGGATATAATCTGTTGAAACGCCATAAAAATCTGCTAATGTTATAAGGTGTTCAACGGGAATTGTCTGAAACCCACGTTCATAACGTGAATAAACAGTCTGTTTTGTATTAAGGATTTCCGCAACTTGCGTCTGATTCATGTCTTTATCCTCACGCAAATCTCTCAGCCTTTGAAAATACATAAAAATCATCTCCCCTGTTTGTATAATATGCTGATTTTTTCTAAAAAAATAATCTCTACATTGACTTTAACATATTTTTATGATATAATGCAGATGTTAGTACTAAACAGTACTAAAAATCGCAAAAAAAATTTTCCAGTTGTAAAACTTTTGAACATCTGAAATGATATAATGTATTTGTAAGGGAAAATTTTTCAAATATAAATACGGGAGGTGAGAATATGGGATATTTAATTGGTGTGCTTATATGGGCAGTAATATGGGGATTTATAACGAAAAAAGTATCAGAAAACAAAGGCTATGACGGTGGTTTCTGGTGGGGATTCTGGCTTGGCTGGATTGGTCTTATTGTAGTAGCCTGCAAACCCAACAACAATAACAACAACAACAACAACTATTGAAATAGTATAAGAGAGATTTTTCAAATATAAATACGGGAGGTGAGAATATGGAATATTTAATAGGATATTTAATTGGTATACTTATATGGGCAGTAATATGGGGATTTATAACGAAACATATATCAGAAAGCAAAGGCTATGACGGTGGTTTCTGGTGGGGGTTTTGGCTTGGCTTGATTGGTCTTATTGTAGTAGCCTGCAAACCTGATAATCACCATAGTTACAATCAATCATATAATTATGATTCGTCATATTCTTCATCATTAAGTTCATATGCACGTGAAGAAGAAAACAAAAGGATTATGGCAAATGGCGGTTGGAAATGTAATAATTGTAACAATGTTAACCCCGACTATATAACCACTTGTAGTTGCGGAACTTCAAAAAGCAACAATGTGTCAATACCATTTGAAAGAAATTCAACACCTATTGAAAGACCGAAAACAAAGCCTGAATTAACATCTGAATCTAAATCAACAACTGAAACAGAGCCAAAATTAACTTTGGCAGCAGACGAAATATTAAAACTCAAACAGTTACTTGATGCAGGTGCACTTACGCAGGACGAGTTCGATGCAAAGAAAAAACAGCTTTTAGGTTTATAATCAAAAAAGGCGGATTTTTCAAAATCAGATAATAAGCAAATAATAATCTGTATATTATTGGGAGATGATTAAAAAATCAGACATAAAAGTAGTATTATATGGAAAAAGATATTTATAGCCTTTAATATAATTATTCCAATAGCAATAGGTTCTGCCTTTTATGCGATATATTGCCCTAATACTATATTTGTAACTTATCTGAAAAATGTGATTGGGATTCAGTTTAAGAATATATCCTACTCAACCAATAATGTTTTATTTATTATAATAAGGTATTGGGGACTTGATATGTTGTGGGCATATTCTTTATCTGCTTTTCTTACATACATACTGAAAAAATCGAAAACAGCTATATTTATTTCAAGCATTTTCGCAATTTTAACTGAACTGTTACAATACTTTGAAATATTTAATGGGACTTTTGATATTATTGACATTTTATGTGAGATTTTAGCTGTATGTTTATCATCTTATTTGACTAAAAAATTGATTTATGAAAAGAATTGTTAAAATATTTATCATAATACCGCTGAAAAAGGCTATAATGATGAAAATTATATTTTCAGGCTATTAAAAAAGAAAATAGGAGGTAATGGTATGAAAAACAAGAACATATTAAAAACTATTGCTGTCGTTTCAGTGCTTGCCTTATATGGTGTTTTGGCAATAGGTAGTGACGATTCTTCCAGCAGTAACACCGGAGGCGATAATTATGATTATCATGATGCGGCTGGAAATGGTTATAACGATGACGATGTAAATTGGGACGGAGGAGGAAAAGGAAATAAATCTAAAAGTTGGGATCAGGCTGTCGACGATTGGAACAGAGCAAATGGTTATGGTTACTAATAGTGCATCTTTAAGCTAAAAAGGCGGATTCTTCGGAATCCGTCTATAAGAAAGGAAAAAATATAATGAAAAAATTAAAAAGTATTTTACTTAGCATTTGTGTACTTGGAACAGTGTGCAGCTTTACAAGCTGTGGCGACAAGTGGACATTTTGTGACGATGAAGGCGTTAGTGTAAGCAATTCAAATTGTGATGGCATAGTTTCAGACGACAAGAAAGAGGATATCCGAAAAGAACTTGAAAATAAGTACAAAAACGTAAAACTTACCGTTACAGACCGAAACGTCGAGGGACTTTTGGAAAAAGATATTCCATTGGAAAAAGAGGACGACTATTATTTTATCGAATCGGTACGTGCAGATGAACTTGACAGCATATTTGAAGTTGACGGTCACACTGTAGAAACTTATGTGGGTGTGGGTTTTGATATTAAAGAGGGCTTTATGGAATACGAAATGTACGCACAGTATGACAATGATGAAGATAATTACTGTTTTGCAGAAGTAGACTTCATATCACCTGATTTTGAGGAATAATAAACTATTATAAAACCACAAAAGGCGGATTCTTCGGAATCCGTCTATAAGAAAGGAAAAAATATGATAAAAAAAATTATTGCATTCCTTATGGCTTTTACAATGTGTGTTGGATTTTCTTCTTGCGGTTCAGAAGAAAACGATTCAAAAACTGCTGATATACAGAATAAATCATCAGTAGAAGAAATCACAGAAACAACAATTAAAGAAACTGAAAAAGCTACCACCGAGCCGGCAACAGAAAATTCGGAATTGATAGTATTTTATAATAGTCTTAAAAAAGAATATTCTAATTTAGATAAATTTCTTAGTGCTTCTGAAAATCAACTTACATACAGTATGCCAACAGAAGAAACTATGTCATCATTTACACAGGAAGAATTGTTAGCATCAGTAGAAATCGGTCAAAAGTTTATGGATTTTTTGGGAGAACACGAAACGGAATTAATTATTGATACAAAACAAGGAGTATCTTATAATACAATTATTGCCCGAAAAAAGTGAAAATAATCTAACAAAAAAGGCGGATTTCGTCTATAAGAAAGGAAAAAATATAATGAAAAAAATTATTGTATTCCTTATGGCTGCTATTATGTGTGTTGGATTTTTTTCTTGCAGAGACTCTTCTGTTGACAAATCTAAGAAAGAAGTAGCTACAGAAGCCACAACTGTCAAAGAAGTTGATTTGCAAGCGTTTTATATTTCGCTCAGAACTAAATATAAAACGACTCTTGATAATAGTTGTTGGAAGTTTGATAGTTTAGTTTTTTATAATGGTCAATCAACGATTGGATTTACAATGCTTACAGAAAATACTATAGGCGAATTTACTGTTGACGAAGCTAATACATATTTTGATATGATAGATGAAATTACAGATTTCATAGATAAAAACCAACAGGCGTTGATTGGTGGTACTATCAAGGAAACAGAATTTGCCAATATGTATTATATAAGTACTCAAAAAGAGGAATAATAAACTATTATAAATCATATAACAAAAAATTTGAAACGACAAAAACACATATTTATTCAAATTTCAGGTAAATAGACGGAGTTAAAAATTCGTCTTTTACAAATAAATATAGGAGGTTAAAATAACTGTATCCACTTATGCTTACATGGAGGGTAATAAATGAATTATTATGAATGGTTTGAAAAAGCTAAAAAATCCATTGAGTCATTAAATTGTGGCGATGCATTCACATTGGCGAAATTATTATATTCTTCGGGATGGGAAACTCTTTCTGTTGGTGACAGAATCAAATTTGGAAAAAACTTTAAAAGTGATGTGCTGAATAATGTTCTCCCAAACGTAGTACTTATACCCGGCAAGGGTGCATCAAAATACAGAAAAATCAAAAACTCCTAAACCACAAAAAGCGGATTCTTCGGAATCCGTCTTTTTTATGCAAAAAAAAAGACTGTTCCGTCATTAAACGAAACAGTCTTTATATTATTCAATAATGGAATTAACCCATAACAACTTCAACTTCATGAACGCCGTCAGCGAAAGCAGGGATAACATTTCCGTCAACAGCCTTGCCGTCAACAGTCATTGACTTAACGCCCTTGCAAACGTGGTCAGGGTTCTTAACAGTGATATTGTAGGTAGCACCACGGAATTTTCTTGAAGCTGTGAAGCCGTCCCACTCATGAGGGATAGAGGGGTCAACTTTAAGACCTTCCCAGTCAGCAGCAAGTCCGAGAATATACTGTGAAATTGCAACCATATTCCAAGCAGCAGTACCTGTAAGCCATGAGTTTTTACCTTCGCCGAATCTGCTTGCATCTTTACCTGCAATCATCTGACCATATACATATGGTTCAGTCTTATGAAGGTCTGAAATTTCCTCATTGAAAGCAGGGGCAATTTTTGAATAATATTCAAATGCTTTATCGCCACGACCTGCATATGCTTCTGCACAGATAATCCATGCATTATTGTGAGTGAATATACCTGCATTTTCCTTGTAACCGCCGGGATATGTGGAAATTTCGCCGTACTGTATATAGTACTTTGTGAAAGCAGGGTTATTAAGAACAAGACCATATTTTGTATTAAGGTACTTGTCGATTGATTCAAGAGTTTTGATGTCAGCACCTTCATCTTTACCGATTTCAGACATAACTGCAAATCCCTGTGGTTCGATGAAGATTTTACCTTCTTCACATTCCTTTGAACCCATTTTATTGCCCTCTGAATCATAAGCTCTTATGAACCAGTCACCGTCAAAAGCGTATTCCATAACATTTTTCTTCATTTTGTCAATTTCAGCCTGAGCGGCAACAGCTTCATCATCTTTGCCGAGATGCTTCAAAATAGCAACATAGTTAGGGCCTACATATGTAAAGAGAGTAGCAACCATTACAGACTCTGCAACCTTTGAGTAACCGCCTTCAGCAGCAAATTTCGGGTTGGTGTAAGTCTGGAAACTCTCACCGGGAGTATCTGAATAGCATGAAAGATTGATACAGTCATTCCAGTCAGCACGCATAGCAAGCGGGAGATTATGAGGGCCAAGGTTGTTAATAATTTTATAGAATGAAACTTTGAGGTGGTCAAGCATCGGTTTAGCCTTTGATTCGTCATTATCATAAGGCACCATTTCGTCAAGAATTGACCAGTCGCCTGTTTCCTTAATGTAAGCGGAAACTGAAAGTATCATCCACAGCGGGTCATCGGAGAAATCACCGCCAATATCGGAGTTACCCTTTTTAGTAAGTGGCTGATACTGATGATAACAACCGCCGTCTTCAAGCTGAGTAGAAGCAATATCAATAATACGCTGTCTTGCTCTGTCGGGAATCTGATGAACGAAACCGAGAATATCCTGATTTGAATCACGGAATCCCATACCTCTGCCTATACCTGATTCAAAGTAAGAAGCAGAACGTGAAAGATTGAATGTTACCATACACTGATACTGATTCCAGATATTAACCATACGGTCAACTTTATCATTGGGGGTATTTACATTGATAATACCGAGGAGTTTATCCCATGTAGCTTTAAGTTCTGCAAGACCTGCTGCAACCTTTTCAGGTGTGTTATACTGTTCAATCATTGCAAGAGCCTTTTCCTTGTTGATAGTAACGCCGTCAGCCTCAAATTTTTTATCAACAGGCATTTCAACATAACCGAGAATGAAAATAAGTGTCTTAGACTCACCGGGAGCAATAGTAATTTTCTTGTAATGTGATGCAATAGGTGACCAGCCGTCAGCGAAAGAATTATTTGCTTTATCTGCAACAACAGCCTGCGGGTCATTGAAACCGTTGTAAAGACCGATAAATGAATCTCTGTCAGTGTCGTAACCGTCGATTTCGTCATTTACGGTATAGAAAGCGAAATGGTCACGTCTGTCTCTGTATTCTGTCTTGTGGTAAATTGTTGAGCCTACGACTTCAACACGACCCGTGCTAAAGTTTCTCTGGAAGTTCGTGCAGTCGTCCTGAGCGTCCCACAAGCACCATTCAGCGAATGAGAAAAGCGAGAATGTTTTTTCTTCTGAACTTTCATTTGTGAGTACAACCTGTTGAACTTCTCCTGCATAGTTCTGAGGAACGAAGAAAGTAACTTCAGCTTTCAGGTTATTTTTCTTACCTGTGATAATGGTATATCCCATACCATGACGGCATTCATATGAATCGAGTTCTGTTTTTACAGGTGACCAGCCCGGATTCCATATTGTGCCGTTTTCGTTGATATAGAAATAACGGCCGCCCATATCTATAGGCACATTGTTGTAGCGGTAACGGGTGATTCTTCTCAGACGTGCGTCCTTATAGAATGAATAACCGCCTGCTGTGTTTGAAATCAGAGAGAAAAATCCCTGATTGCCGAGGTAGTTAATCCACGGATAAGGTGTCTTTGGGGAATTGATAACGTATTCTTTGTTAGCGTCATCAAAAAATCCGAATTTTTGCATAATTTTACTCCTTTTTGTTACATTGTGACATCCTCCCCGCCTGTAGAGGCGGGGGCTTCCCGTCCTCGGCAAGGTTGGTTCTCGTTCGATAGTACCGGCGTACTAAGATAAGCGAGCTAACCCCGTGTGTCCCACGGTTTTGTATCAGTTGCTACATATCTAACACTATTCGTATACCCTCATTTTTGATATTTATTGCGGCAGTCAATAGTGGCGTAACGCAATTCATCTCCCACTTCAGAAGTGGGGGATTTCTTGCTGAAAGAAGTTAAAATTTCGTCGTCACCGTTGATATTTGCATAATCAATGAATCTTGCAAAAGGTATGCAGACAAAATTCTAATCAACTTTTTTCCATTATATCATACTTTTCATTTTATTACAATAGATTAGTGAAAAATTCCTATGTATTATTTTTCAGCATTTTTTTGTGCATTTTGACAAAAAATATATAACATGATGAAATTATTTAATAATAATTTAACGACTGAAAAATCTCTGATGAGTTTCAAAAGTACAATTTGGCTTTATTTCGACATAACCCGTCATATCAGCAGGTAAAGAGAGATTTGGTGCATCAATCATAGCCGTCATGGGTTCAGGACAGAAATAATGATTAAATCCCCTATCATTCCATATAATCCAGAACTTATATTCATCAGAAACTTCATAGCACAGTTTTTTACCGCTTGCAATATCTTCAGCAATTACGCCGTGAAATTCCTGACCGTCAAGGTTAGTACATTCACCGAAATACATATCATTGTCGCATACCTGAAGCACCGGGCATTTAGTGCCGTTTTTATATTCAAGGTCATATTCTTCAGGAGAACGGAGAACTTCAGTAGGCAGACAACGTTCATTCAGTTCACACTTTTTTCCTATAGGAACAGTGAGGCGTATATCGCTTTCTTTAGCACCATCAACAAACGGGGCATTTATAGTTGTGTGAGAAGCGAGAGACATAGGCATAACAACATCAGAATTGTTTATAAATTTAATATTCTGTTCAAGACCATGTTCAGAGAGAGTGAAAGTATATTCAGCAGTGAATTTTACAGGGAGATACTGGAAAAACTCATCTCTTTCATCATAAACATAACGTGTTACAAGCCATGCACAATTAGCATCTGCATTATGTTCAACTACTTCATGTTCTCTCTTGTGAAGAAAACCGTGAATATGATTGTTATATGGTGCTTTTTCGTTTACCGGTAAATGATATACAGCATCTGATGTTTTCAAAACACCATCAGCAAAACGGTTAGGAAGATAAAGAGTAGGCAATCCCCATACTTCGGCAGACTGTTTTATGTCATCTGCCGTATTGTCGGGATTAAAGCGAAAGAACTCCATATTATTCTTATTATCTCTGAGACGGATAACATTAGAGCCGACTTCATACGCTATAAGAGCCTCATAACCGCCTGCCTGTAGTCTGACACACGTAAGACCATTGAAATTAAGCAGTTGTGTTGAATTGTTCATTTGACATCATTCCTTTCATATTAAAAAATATTATATCAGTCCATACGGTTTTCCATGTTTGTATATTCATGCATGGGAGAAATAGCTTTGTAAGCCGGACGGATAATTTTATTTGAATTGATAAGTTCTTCTATACGGTGAGCAGACCAGCCCGCAATTCTTGACACTGCAAAAAGCGGAGTGAAAAGTTCGTCAGGAATGCCTAACATTCTGTAAACGAAACCGCTATAGAAATCAACATTTGCACATACACCCTTGAAAATACGTCTTTCTTCTGCTATAACTTCGGGAGCGAGCTTTTCGACAAGTGAGTAAAGAGCAAATTCTTTTTCCCTGCCCTTTTCGGCTGAAAGTTTTTCGACAAATCCCTTGAAAACCTTTGCACGGGGGTCAGACTGCGAATATACAGCGTGTCCCATACCGTATATAAGACCTGCATGGTCAAAAGCCTCCTTATGAAGTAATTTTTTGAGATAGTTTCTTACTTCATTTTCGTCTGTCCAGTCACTGATATTTTCCTTCATGTCGTCAAACATCATAGCGACTTTTATATTAGCACCGCCATGTTTAGGGCCTTTAAGTGAACCAAGACCTGCGGCAATTGCGGAATAAGTATCAGTACCGGAAGAAGATACAACGTGTACTGTAAAAGTAGAGTTATTACCGCCACCGTGTTCAGCATGAAGAACGAGTGCGAGGTCAAGTATTCTTGCCTCAAGTTCAGTATATTTCTTGTTCGGACGTAACATATAGAGAAGATTTTCTGCAATTGAAAGATTCGGGTCAGGGTCATGGAAAAAAAGACTTCCCCCGGAATTGTAATATTTATAGGCGTTATAGCCGTAAACTGCAAGTACAGGGAAAAGCGTTATAAGTTCAATACACTGTCGCATAACATTCGGGATTGAAATATTATTAGCGTCATCGTCATAAGAATAGAGGGCAAGGACGCTCTTTGCAAGCGTATTCATCATGTTATCACTGGGAGATTTCATTATAACATCTCTTGTAAAAGTAGTCGGCAGGGAGCGAAAATCCGAAAGAATATTCTTAAATTCCGCAAGTTCATGTTCAGAGGGCATAATTCCGAAAAGAAGAAGATAGATTGTTTCCTCAAAGCCGAAACGTTTTTCCTTTATAAATCCTGAAACAATATCTTCAACATCAATTCCCCTGTAATAGAGTTTTCCGTCACCGTGATTAGGCATACCGTCGCCCGTATCAAGTACTTTTATTGTACTTATATTAGTAAGCCCGGCAACAACGCCGTTTCCGTCAAGGTCACGCAGACCACGTTTTACATCGTACTGCATATAGAGTTCAGGATTGATTTTGTAACCTTCAATAGATTTGTCGGCAAGCCTCTGTATTTCCGGAGTAACCGAAGAAAATTTGTATTTCATATGTTGTTATTCCTTTCTTTTTAAGATTTTTTTAACGATTATTATGTATATTATAATTATAATATATCTGAATAAATTTGTCAAGACTTTACAAACAGGAAGTTGAAAAGTATTAAAAAAATAAATAAAGCCGAATTTCTGTAATGATTTATAACGAGAAAATTCGGCTTTGTAATATTATTATATTTTTTATAATAATTTTTATCAGGGACGGAGACCCATACCGCCTTCAAGGGTAATAGTTTCGCCTGACATATACTTAAAATCAGGTGAAGCAAGCTGTACGCACACTCTTCCTATTTCAAGTTCAGCGTTTCCATAATGTCCCATAGGAGGCATATGAACATTTTCATTGAAAGCGTCAGGGTAACTGTCCTTGAAACTTTCAAGCTGTGCAGTCCATGCAAGAGGACATATAATATTTACATTTATTCCGTCTTTGCCCCACTCTGTAGCCGCAACTCTTGTCAGACCACGTATTCCCTCTTTAGCTGCTGCATAAGAACACTGTCCGAAATTTCCGAAAAGTCCCGCACCTGAAGCAAAATTTATTACTGAGCCTTTTGTTTCTTTAAGATAAGGATAACAAGCTTTCATGTAATAAAAAGTCGCATAAAGACCTGAATAAATTGCAAGATTGAATTGTTCTATAGTATGTTCGGCAATAGTAACACCTGATGCAGATGCCTGAGCGTTATTTATAAGTACATCTATTCTGCCGAAAGTTTCAATAGTTTTGTCAACAACATTTTTTACTGTTGTTTCATTGTCATTGTCTGCACTTATGTCTGCCTGAATTGTAAGTACTTTAATGCCGTAAAGTCTTTCAAGTTCTTCCTTAGCATCGTCAAGCTTTTTCACATTACGTCCCGTTATAACGATATTCGCACCCTCTTTTGCATAAGCTGTTGCTATGCCGTAGCCGATAGAACCGCAAGTTCCGTCTTTAAGTACTGCTCTTCCTGCACCTGTAATTATAGCTGTTTTTCCTGTCAAATGACCCATGATATAAAATTCCTCCTGTTATATTATTGCACAAATCGAAAAATTCAATATCTGATTAAGTGCATTTGTAATTATATCATTTATTAAGAGAAATGTCAATATTATAATAATTTTTAATATTAAGAATCAGTACCGTTTTTTTCTGTCATACTCGTTAAGAATGCTTATTGCCGTATGAACAAAAGCCGCACTTCCTCTCCACAAAACGGAATCATCAAAACGCACTTGCGGATGATGTTGTCCAAATTCATAGCCGTCCTGTTTGCTGCCTGCTGTGAGAAACATACTGACCGTCGGAACAAGATGACTGACAAATGCAAAATCTTCACTTCCTCCGCCCGCTTTACCGCCTGAAACAACCGAAAGGTCAATAGCTTTATCTCCGAAAAGTGTATGCATTGAATCCATCGCCATAGATGCAAGTTCCCCGTCAATCATCATACAAGGGCAAAAATCAAAAAATTCAACTTCTGCCTCACATCTGAACGCAGTCGCAACGCCCTTACAAATCTGTTCCATACGTTTCCGAATAAGTTCACCGACTTTATTTTCGGGGTCTGTCGTGCGGATTGTGCCCCACATTTCGGCAGTGTCGGGAATAACGTTAGAAGCCTTGCCTGCTTCAAATCGTCCTGTTGTAAAAACTCCGAACTGATTCCCCTCTAACTCTCGGCTGTTGATTTCCTGCAATGCAATATGTATATGTGCCGCCGCTGTAATCGGGTCAATTGATTCATGAGGCGTTGAGCCGTGACCGCCTTTTCCCCGTACCGTGATATGATACTGTTCACAAGAAGTTGAAGAAATGCCACCGCCTGCAACAAGAAACATTCCCGACGGCATCGGCATACCGGCAGTAACATGGAGCATCATAGCACCATCGACTTTAGGATTTTCAAGCAAACCTGACTGCAACATATCGGGCGAACCCTGAAAAATCTCCTCCGCAGGCTGAAATTCAAGCTTAACCGTTCCGACAATTTCGTCTTCATGAATTTTCAGGAGCTTTGCAGCCCCGAGTAGCATAGCGGTGTGCATATCATGTCCGCAACCGTGCATTCTTCCCGATATTTCACTACAATATGGAACATCTGCCTCTTCTGTCATAGGTAGTGCGTCCATATCTGCCCTAAGCAACATAGTCCTGCCGGGCTTTTTTCCACCGGCAACGGCAATTACACCAGCTTTTCCCATTTCCTGCGGAGTATAGCCCATTTCCGCAAGTTTTTTCATAACAAGTTCTTTTGTGACCGGCAAGTCAAATCCTATTTCGGGGTGACGGTGTATTGTTCTCCGAATTTCCACAAGCATCGGTTGAAGTGCCTTTGCTTCTTCTAAAAGCTTTTCAGTATCCATAAATATTCTCCTTTTTTGTCAGTCTCTGAAATACAACCAACAGTATAATATTTTTATTATATTATACAAGATTTTCCCTGCTAAATCAAGTGCAATGCGGAAATTTATAAATATATAAAAATAAATCAATATATTTTCCAGGGCAACAGCATTTACTTTCTACATTTACAATAATTTTGAAACAGAATATGGACAAAATTTATTCAAAAATAACAATTTTCAAATAAAAATAAAGCTAAAAATTAACAAACAAAATAAGATGAAATGTGTTTTTTTGAATTTTTTCAATTATCTGCATTTTGAGAAATAACCTATTCACCAATAGTTTTAGAATTAAAAAGTAAATGCTGTTGCCCTGTATATTTTCAGATTTCTATTGCAAATAAGTTAAGAATATGATATATTTATAAAAGCAAATATAAAAGGAGTTGAATTTAATTGGAATCAACAGAATATAAATGTCCTAACTGCAACGCCGACTTGAAATTTATGCCGGATACTCAGAAATTCGGCTGTGAATACTGTTCAAGTGAATTTACGCTTGAAGAAATGCAGGAAATAAATTCAGAAACAGAAGACACAACACCAAATGCAGAGCAGATACAGGAACAACAGAACTTTGAAGAACATACAAATCTTTATCACTGTGCAAGTTGTGGTGCGGATATAATGGCAGATGACCAACAGACAGCACTTTTCTGTTATTACTGCCATAATCCGATAATACTTGCAGGTAAACTTACAGGCAAATATAAACCCGATAAAGTAATAGGTTTCAAATACACAAGGGAAAATGCTGTAAATTGTTTCAAAGACTGGATAAAAAATAAATGGTTTGTGCCTGATGATTTCAAATCGCAGGAGCAAATTGAAAAGATGACGGGGCTTTATGTGCCGTTCTGGATTGCAGACTGTCGTGTAAAAGCCGACCTGAACGCAATAGGAAAACGGATTAGTTCATGGACTTCTGGCGATTACGAATATACAGAAACAAAAGAATACTCAATAGACCGTAAAGCGGATATATCTATAGAAGGCATTCCGGCAGACGGTGCAAGCAAGATTGAAGACTTATTGATGGAATCAATAGAACCTTTTGATTATAAAGATTTGAAAGACTTTTCAATGTCATATTTCAGCGGATTTTTTGCCGACAAATTCGACGTTGACAAACCGCAGGTATTCCCCCGAATACGCACAAGAGCCTCCGATGCGGGAAGAAAGATTGTTCATGACAGTATAGGCGGATATTCTTCAGTTTCTGTAAGTCATGAATCATATAATATTATGAATACAAAATGGCAGTACATAATGTTGCCCGTATGGTTTATGACGTATAAATATGATGAAAAAATGTATGAATTTGCAATAAACGGACAGACAGGAAAAATTGCAGGTACTCCTCCACTTGACAAAACAAAACTCAGACTTTTCAGCACAGCAATAGGTCTTATTACTGCGATTGTCTGCTTTTTGCTTGGAGGTGCATTTTTACAATGAAAAAATCTGTTTTAATCATAATAGACATTGTTCTTGCTGTAGTATTGTTAGTGTTGCTTTTGCTTCCGTCATTATTAAAAACCGAAGATGTAAAAGATTTTGACGGCAACAGTAAAAACAGTCGTATCATTGATGAAGATAATAAACTTGAAAATTCTGAAGAGCTTGAAAAACTTGTTCAGGAAACATCAGAAAAACTTGAAATGAATATATGTATATATATTGCAAGTTATGCTGACAGTACAAAAAGCGACTATCAAATAGAATGTTTTGCTCATGATACTTACTACAAATTATACGGCAAAGATACAAACGGTGTACTTTATTACATGGATGTATCCGGGCGTTCTCCTGCTTATGATTACATATCAACAAGTGGAAAAGCTATACTCATATATCAGGAAAATATTCAAAGAATGTTCAGTTATATAAATAATTATCTTCCGCCATCGGGTCAGACAGTTTATTCAGGAGATATACAAAACGCAATAGAGGCATTTTTGAGCCAACTCGAATCTTACAACAGAACAACGTTGAACTCTCTCAGTTATTATTATGATAAATCATCAGGAAATTATATATTCGCAAAACACGGTAAAATTATAATTTTAAAATATAAGCCTGTAAATATAATATATTTTTTATCATATATTATCATAGGATTTATTGTACTGATTATATTCTACTTTGTTACAAAATTCAGATACAGATTCAAGAAAAGTCAAAATTCATCTGTATATGTCAAACGTGATAAGACGGTTTTCAGACAAAAATCAGATACATTTATACGTTCATACACTACAAAACATAAAATTGAAACAAATAACAATAATGTAAACCGTAGTAGCGGTAGTGGCGGCGGTCATAGTAACAGTGGCACACATGGCGGCGGTGGTTCGCACAGATAAAATTATAAAAAAGAGACTTCAGATGAAGTCCCTTTTTTTATCCATTATTCCAATTATTATCATCATTATTATCACTGTCGTTTTTCTTACAGCGTGAAGCAGCAATAATATTTATAACAGCAAGAATTACACATAATACCGCCCACACTATCAAATCCTTAAATGCAGAATTTGAAAACGCAAAAGCAATTAAAGCCGATAACCCGAAAATAACCGCTCCTGCAACCGAACCGCCTTTTGTGGTATTTTTTCGGCTTGCTATCATAGTAATTCCACCCGAAAGCATAAGTAAAGATACCATAGCACCGGCTGTACCGCTTGATTCACCATTATTTGACAAAGCGTTAAGAGTACCTGCTGCACAAGACTGGAATAATACAAAACATGATATAACTATTGTAAGTATTCCCAAAATCAATTTTGCCGTTTTCATAAGTTTACCTCCGTTCTTGTTGTGTAAATGAAAAAACTATGTCTTTTCTGATTATAGTATATCATACACAAAACGAATATTATAAAAACGGATTCCGGAATTATCAGTTATTCATTCCTATGTCAATAGCCTTGAGATTATTTTCGATAAGATGAGCCTTTGAAGGCGGTACAACTTTTTCGATAGCTTTTTTAACGGTATCAAGAGTGAAAATATTAGTTTCCTTTATGAGTTTGCCGAGAAGAATTATATTTGAACCGCCTTTAAGTTCATTTTCTTCGGCAAGCTGTGATGACGGAATATAATAACATTCAACATCTGTTCTTTCGCACTTTGAATCAATAAGAGTGCTGTCTATAAACATTTTTCCGTTTGGCTTTACAGCATCAACGAATTTATCAAAAGACGGTTGATTCATGGCAATAAGAATATCAGGTGTAAGTATAAGAGGTGAACCTATGGGGTCATCGGAAATACAGACAGAACAGTTAGCCGTACCGCCACGCATTTCAGGGCCATATGACGGAAGCCATGAAATTTCCTTGTTGTCCATAAGACCGCAGTAAGCAAGAATTTTGCCGGCAAAGAGTACACCCTGTCCGCCGAAACCTGCAAGAAGAATTTCAGTAGTCATTTTATTTATTTCCTCCTTCTGCTGTAACGTCCTTGTAAACTCCGAGAGGATAATACGGAATCATTTCGTCCTGAAGTCTTTTTATTGCCTCAACAGGAGACATTCCCCAGTTTGTGGGACAAGTTGAAAGAACTTCAACAATTGAAAGACCTCTCTTTTCTTTCTGATTTTCAAAAGCCTTTCTGATAGCCTTTTTAGTTTCACGTATATGCGGCACTGTATCTACTGCAACACGCTGTGCAAGAGCCGTACCCGTAAGTGTAGAGAGCATTTCACACACTCTTACAGGATAGCCTGCAAGTTCAGGGTCACGCCCATAAGGAGTAGTTTGAGTTACTTGACCCGGAATTGTTGTAGGAGCCATTTGACCGCCCGTCATTCCGTAAATAGTATTATTTATAAAAATAATAACAATATTTTCGCCACGTGTGGCAACGTGAACTGTTTCAGCCGTACCAATAGCAGCAAGGTCTCCGTCACCCTGATATGTAAATACAAACTTATCGGGATTTGTTCTTTTTACACCTGTTGCAACTGCCGGAGCTCTTCCGTGAGGGGCTTCAATCATATCGCAGTTAAAATAATCATAAGCCATAACGGAACAGCCAACAGGGCATATTCCTATTGTATCGCCCTCAATGCCCATTTCGTCTATAACTTCACATATAAGTCTGTGAACTATTCCGTGAGTACAGCCCGGGCAATAATGTGTAGGAACATCAATAAGTGATTTAGGTCTTTCAAATACAACAGCCATTATTCAGCACCTCCGACTTTTTTTATTTCTTCAAGAATTTCGGCAGGAGTAGGAATAACACCGCCGGTTCTTCCGAAGAAGTGAACAGGTTTTGAACAATTGATAGCGAGTTTAACGTCGTCAATCATCTGACCCATTGACATTTCAACGTCAAGCAGACATTTTGCATTTTTTACAGCCTCATTTACTTCTTTTACAGGGAAAGGCCATAACGTCTTAGGTCGGAACATACCGGCTTTTATGCCGATTTCACGGGCAGAGTTTACAGCAGACTTTACAACACGGGCAGTTGCACCGTAAGCACAGAGAAGAATATCACAATCTTCAGTAAGATAAAGTTCTGCATCTGTTTCTTCAGCCTTTACTTTTTCATATCTTTCAAAACGCTCATATACAGACTTCTGTAATTCGTCGGGTTTAAGATAGAGAGAGTTAATAATATGATGTTCTCTCTTGTTCTTGTGTCCGTCGGCAGCCCATGAGCTTTTATCATAATCGTTTATAGAAATTTCAGGGAATGAAACGGGCTCCATCATCTGACCGAGCAGACCGTCGGCAAGAATCATTGCAGGGATTCTGTATTTGTCGGCACGGTCAAATGCAGTTGTTACCATGTCAACCATTTCCTGAACGGAAGCGGGAGCATATACAAGAAGATGAAAATCACCATGACCGAGAGCCTTTGTAGCCTGCCAATAGTCTGCCTGCGACGGCTGAATACCACCCAGTCCGGGGCCTCCTCTTTGAACATTTATAATAACAGCAGGAAGGTCAGAACCTGCAAGATATGAAATACCCTCACTTTTGAGTGAAACACCGGGCGAAGAAGATGAAGTCATTGCACGTACACCCGTAGATGCCGCACCGAGTACCATATTCACAGCGGCAATTTCAGATTCCGCTTGTAAAAAAACACCGCCTGCCTTGTGCATACGTTTAGCCATATAAGCGGCAAGTTCAGTCTGTGGGGTAATGGGATAGCCGAAGAAACATTTACAACCCGCACGGATAGCAGCTTCAGCGAGAGCCTCATTACCTTTCATAAGATTTCTTTCCAAATCAAAAAGCTCCTTTCAATTATTTTTCAACAATAATAGCACAATCGGGACACATTATTCCACACATTGCACAGCCTATACAAGCATTGTCATCAGTACAGACAGCATAAAAATAGCCTTTTTTGTTACGTTTTTCTTTTTGAAGAGAAACAATTTTTTTAGGGCAGGCTGTCGTACAAAGTCCACAGCCTTTACAGCGTTCAGTAATAACTGTCATTTTAGCCATTTATTAACAGCTCCTTTCTGTTATAATTATATTTCCCATATCGGCTTTACATATACTTTAACGGGGTAAGCGTCGGGATTTTCTGTAAGTTCGGCACATTCTTCCGGAAATACTGTAAAAGCAATGAGAAGACCTGTTTTTTCCGAAACCTCATATGCAAATTTTGCCGACTCCTCTATAATTTCAAGAGTAGTTTCATTTCCAAGATTAGTATTATTTACAATAGCTGTATGTTTCATTCTTGATGCATTTTCTATTTCATACATCAATGAAACAGTTTCGTCGGGCGTTGCCGTGAGATAACGGCGTTGATTTATTACATATAACATATCAATGTCATCACCGTAAGCAGAGAGGGCTTCCGCATATCGTCCGAGTGCAACGGCTCCCGCATCATCACCGCCCACATCAATAATTAAACAATCTTCATTTGATGCTATCTGTTCAAGGTCAAACTGAATTGACGGAATGTCAAGGTTACTGTTTGCAAAATCAGGTGCAATAAGTTTTATGCCTTTTTCCTCAAAAAGACCTTTAAAATCAGCTGTGCGGAAATACGGGTTTACTATATCAAGGTCAACGACTGCAACAGACCTGCCCTCACGGTGAGCCTGTACAGCAAGATTTACAGCGAGATTTGTTTTACCGCTTCCATAGTGTCCGGTAATAATTGTAATTTTTTTCATATTATCCTTTCTGATTCAATTATATTTGACAAAGAAAAAATCTCTTTATATTATATCATATCTTTCGGACAATTGCAAGAAAATTTGAATAATTTACAAAAAGTGCCATAAAAAAATCCTCTGACAAGAAGCCAGAGGTTTTTTGATTTTGCTTATTCTGCACTTGAATTTTTTTCAATATAAGCAGTTATGTCGCCTACAGTTTTGATTTCCTCAACAGCTTCATCAGGGATAGAGATGTCAAATTCGTCTTCAATAGTAGTGATAAGGTCAACAACGTCAAGAGAATCTGCACCGAGGTCATCCTGAATATTAGCTGTAGGTGTAACAGCGTCTTCTTCAACGCCGAGCTGTTCCACAATAATATCCTTGAGTTTGTCAAAAATCATTTATTATTTCCTCCTTATTTATTTTATATCCGCCGTTTATATGAACTGCGGAACTGAAAAACGGTTTATTCTATGAACTCACCGATTTTTCTAAATTTAGTATAACGTTCTTTAAGCAAAACGTCAATATCTTTTTTGCATTTTTCCGGAATTTTGTATGACAAATATTCCTTAATATTTTCTGAAATTTTGTCTAAATCGTTATGTGCCCCTCCGAGGGGTTCTTCAATGATAGTTTCAGCAACGCCCAGACGCACCATATCTTCGGCAGTAATCATCATAATTTCGCTTGCCTCCTTTTCACGGGAAGCATCTTTCCATAAGATACTTGCAAATCCTCTTGGCGAAAGCACTGAATACTGAGCATTTTCAAGCATAGCAAGTTCATCGCACACACCGAGTGCCAAAGCTCCTCCGCTTCCTGCCTCACCGAGAACTATTGAAATTATAGGTGTACGGAGAGTCATGAACTCTGCAATATTTTTAGCTATAGCCTCTCCCTGTCCACGTTCTTCGGCGGCAACACCGCAGAAAGCACCGGGAGTATCAATAAAACATATAACGGGTCTGTGAAATTTTTCCGCCTGTCTTGCAAGACGTAGGGCTTTTCTGTAGCCTTCGGGGTGTGGCATTGCAAAGTTGCAGGCTTTATTTTCATTTATATCACGACCCTTTACTTGTGCAATAATTGTAACGGGCATATTTTTAAGTCTTGCAATACCGCCTAAAACAGCCTTGTCGTCACCGTAAAGCCTGTCGCCGTGCATTTCATAAAAATCCGTAAATACAAGCGGAATATAGTCATTTACAGTCGGTCTGCCCTTTGCATGGATAATTTGTAATCTTTCCCATGCTGTTTTTTTCTCTTCCACTCTTAAACCTCCTTTTCCTGCGGATAATATCCATGAAGTTTAAGCAGGTGAGAGAGTGTACTCCTCATTTTTCTGCGTTCAACAATCATATCAACAAAGCCTTTTTCATGCTGAAATTCCGCAAGCTGAAAGTCATCGGGAAGTTTCTGTTTTATAGTACCTTCAATAACACGTCTGCCGGCAAATCCTATTAAAACCTTTGGTTCAGCTATGATAATATCGCCAAGTGATGCAAAACTTGCCGTTACACCGCCTGTAGTGGGGTCAGTCATAACGGTTATGTAAAGACCGCCGTTGTCGCTGTGGAATTTTACAGCACCTGCTGTTTTAGCCATTTGCATAAGTGAAACAATACCTTCCTGCATTCTTGCACCGCCTGAAGCAGTGAACATAATAACAGGCAATGAATTTTCTGTTGCATACTCAAAAGCACGTGCTATTTTCTCACCTGCAACACTTCCCATAGAACCCATCATATAACGTGAATCCATTACTCCTATAACGGTAGGAGAGCCTTTTATTTCGGCTGTACCCGTAACAACAGCATCTTTAAGCCCTGTTTTTTCACGGAGTTCCTGCTGTTTTTCAGTATACAAGGGAAAGTCTATAGGGTTTCCGCTTATCATATCAGCATCAAGTTCCCTGAAACTGTTTTTGTCAACAGTGATGTCGATTCTTTCAGAAACTGAAAGTCTGCCGTGATAGTTGCAATTCGGGCAAACTCTGTGAAGTTCCTCATAGCGTTCAAGAAAAATATTATTCTGACATCTCGGACACTTTACAATTTTATGTTCGTCCTCGTCAATGCCGTCATTGAAACGCTGTTTTACAACCTTAAAAAAATCTTCAAACATTTATTTCACCGCAATTCGTGTTTAGTTCTTTTTATGTTTTTCCATGTATCTGTTAAGGAAACCGATGTCATATGTGCCGTTTTTAAATTCCGGCTGTTTTATAATTTCAAGATGAAAATCTATATTTGTATCAACGCCTTCAACGATAAATTCGGATAAAGCCCATTTCATTTTTCTGATAGCGTCGTTTCTGTCCGAACCGTGGGCAATTAGTTTACTTATCATAGAATCATAATAAGGCGTTATTGTATAGCCCTGATAAACTGCACCGTCAATTCTTATTCCGGGGCCGCCCGGCATATATAAAGCTGTAATAGTTCCGGGAGATGGGCGGAAATCGAGTTCAGGATTTTCGGCATTTATTCTGCATTCAATAGCATGACCTTTCAGGTGTATATCTTCCTGTCTTATACTGAGCGGAATACCTGCGGCAATTTCAATCTGTGACCTTACAAGGTCAACCCCTGTAACTTCTTCTGTAATAGGGTGTTCAACCTGAATACGTGTATTCATTTCCATAAAATAAAAATCATGGTTTTCATCAACAAGAAATTCAATAGTACCTGCATTATAATACCCGCATTGTTTTGCGGCAGTAACGGCAGCTTCTCCCATTTTTCGGCGGAGTGTTTCGTCAACTATCGGACTGGGACATTCTTCAATAACTTTCTGGTTTCTTCTCTGCATGGAACAGTCACGCTCACCGAGATAGACAAAATTTCCCTCTTTATCGCCGAGAATCTGTATTTCAACATGATGCGGATTGATAAGAAATTTTTCAATATAAACTGCATCATCACCGAAATAATTCTTTGCCTCAAGCTGTGCGGCTTGCATTTGTGTTTCAAGTTCTTCAGGTCTGTCAACACGTCTTATGCCACGTCCTCCACCGCCTGCCGATGCCTTAACAAGTACAGGGTATCCTGATTTTTCAGCGATTTTCTTTGCCTCCTCAACTGAGGAAACAGCACCCTCTGAACCGGGTATTACAGGCACACCTGCGTTTTTCATAGTTTCCTTTGCGGCTGCTTTATTTCCGAGCATTTCTATAGAGTTATATGAGGGACCTATAAAAACTATTCCGTTTTTCTCACATAAACGTGCAAATTCAGCATTTTCCGAAAGAAATCCGAAACCCGGGTGAATAGCTTCCGCACCGCAGTTAATTGCGGACTGAATAATTGCATTCATGTTAAGATAGCTGTCTTTAGTTGCAGGAGGGCCTATACAAACAGATTCGTCGGCAATCTGTGCGTGAAGTGAATTTCTGTCGGCAGTTGAATAAACCGCAACACAACGCACACCAAGTTCACGGCACGCCCTTATTATGCGTACAGCAATTTCCCCCCTGTTGGCAATCAAAACTTTTCTGAACATCTTACTCATTCCTTGTTGTCTCCGTCTGTCGCAACAAAAGTAATTTCACATGAAACAGCTTTTTCACCGCCTACAGATGCAACAGCTTTTCCTGTGCCTATTGCCCCTCTCTGACGGATAATTTCAACTTCAAGGTCAAGAACGTCCCCCGGAACAACTTGTCTCCTGAACTTAGCTTTGTCAATACCGCCGAAAAGACCTATTTTTCCCTTATATTCAGGTTTTGAAAGCATACACACGGCAGCAGCCTGTGCAAGCATTTCAACCATAAGCACACCGGGAGTTACGGGATAATCAGGAAAATGACCCTTAAACCAAAAATCATCTTCCTTAATATATTTTCTTGCTTTTACCCTGACACCGACTTCCATTTCAACAATTTCATCAATTAAAAGAAATGGGTCACGGTGCGGAATTATTTCCATAATCTGTTCTTTATTCATAAGTACATCTGACATTGCATAACCTCCTTTAAATCACTTTATTATCATAATAGGCTGGTCATACTCAACAGCCTGACCGTCCGAAACAAGAATTTTTTCAACAACGCCGTCAAAATCCGACTGAATTTCATTCATAAGTTTCATTGATTCAATAATCATGATAACATCGCCCTTTCTGACCGCATCGCCAACTTTTACAAAAGGCGGTTTTCCGGGTGAAGAGGCGGCATAATAAGTTCCGACAATAGGCGACTTTACAATATTACCGCTGATTATTTCCGTTTTTTCTTCAACAGATGCTGAAACACTGTTCTGCTGTGCTGACGGTGCGGAAATACCAACAGGCATTACAGGCGGTGCAGGAATACTTTTCTTTCCCTTTATTGTAATTGAACCACTACCGTCAGATTTTATACATATTTCGCCGAGGTCATTTTCTGAAACTATTTCAGCAAGTCTTTCAACGGTTTCAATGTCAATGACGTCAAGAATAACATTGTTTTTACTCTTATCTTTCATTCTCATCTTTTTTTCTCCTCAGTCATTTACTTTTTTAAAGCAGAGAGTAGCATTATGACCGCCAAAACCGAGAGAATTTGAAAGTGCAGCTTTAACTTCCTGATGAATATTTCCCTCAGTACAATAATTGAGGTCACATTCCTCATCGGGAACTTTATAACCGACGGTTTTGTGAATAAATCCCTCCTGAATTGACTTTGCCACAACAACAGCCTCAACAGCACCTGCCGCACCTAAAAGATGTCCTATCATTGACTTTGTGGAATTTATCTTGACATTGTAAGCCTCATCACCGAAAGCCAATTTTATAGCCGCTGTTTCGTATTTGTCATTAAGACCTGTTGATGTACCGTGAGCGTTTATATAGTCAATATCGGACGGTTTAAGACCTGCTTCTTGCATAGCAAGGGACATACCCATTCCGGCAGCCTCACCTGTAGGCATAGGAGAAGTCATATGATAGCCGTCGCAAGTTGCTCCATATCCCGCAATTTCTGCGTATATTTTAGCACCCCTTGCCTTAGCGTGTTCATATTCCTCAAGAACAAGTACAGCACTTCCTTCACTGAGGACAAAACCGTTTCTTTCCTTGTCAAAAGGAATTGACGCACGTTCAAGGTTATCGGACTTTGTAAGAGCTTTCATGTTTGCGAAACCTGCGAAAGTAAATTTTTCATGAGAATTTTCAGTACCACCCGCAAGACATACATCAAGATAACCGTCTTTAATTTTTCTGAAAGCCTCTCCTATTGAATGAGTAGCAGACGCACAAGCTGTTGTAATATCAAAATTAGCACCTCTGAATCCTGTTTTCATTGAAATAGTACCTGCTGCCATGTTGCTTATCATCATGGGAACATAGAAAACTGAAATTCTGTTTGCACCTTTTTCGAGATACTTATTATGTTCTTTTAAAGTGAGGTCAATACCGCCTATTCCTGAGCCGACAATAACGCCTGCCCTGTAGGGGTCAATATCTGAAAAATCTGTTCCTGCATCTTCAAGAGCCTCATGTGCGGCAACAACAGCAATTTTTGTGAATGTGTCCATACGCTTAGCTTCTTTTTTGTCAAAACAGCCTTTTATGTCATAATATGCAGATTCGTCAAAATCACGTATAAGACCTGCGATTTTAATTCCGATATCCGTTGTATCGAACGAATCAATATATGAAATGCCTAATTTATTTGCTTTAATTCCTTCCCAGAACTTTTCAACACCTGTTCCAAGGGGAGTAACAGCACCCATTCCTGTAATAACAACTCTTTTACTCATTAGATGTTCCTTTCCTGAAGTATTTAAACATAATTACATTGAAAGACCGCCGGAAATTTCTATAACCTGTCCGGTGATGTATGAAGCATCTTCAGAAACAAGGAATGAAACAACGGAGGCGATTTCTTCGGGTTCGCCGTATCTTCTGAGGGCAACGGCTTCAAGCATTTTTGCCTTTAATTCGTCTGAAAGCACATCTGTCATAGGTGTTCGGATAAGTCCCGGAGCAATAGCATTACAAGTAATATTCTTTCTTCCGTACTCCTTTGCGACACTCTTTGTCATGCCTATTATAGCAGCCTTTGATGCAGAATAATTTACCTGTCCCGAATTTCCGTAAAGTCCCGCAACAGATGAAACATTTACAATACTTCCGTGTTTCTGTTTCATCATAATCGGACAGACGTTTTTCATCATGTTATAAACGCTTTTCTGATTTACTGCAATAACAGCATCGTAAGCATCTTCGGACATTCTTGCAAGAAGACTGTCTTTAGTGATTCCGGCATTGTTTACAAGAGCGTCGATAGTACCGAAATCAGCCTTTACTTGTTTTACCATGTTTTCGCAGTCCTCATATTTTGAAACATCAGCAGAATAACATTCAGCTTTTACGCCGAAAGCCCTGCACTCTTCAGCGACTGCAAGAGCCTTTTCCCTGTCGCCGTCGCTGGGATAGTGATTTATAACAACGTCAAAACCGTCCTTTGCAAGTCTTTTTGCTATGCACGCACCTATTCCCTGTGATGCACCTGTAATAATTGCTGTAGACATTTTTCAGCCCTCCGATTTTTTTAAATTTTATACTATCAATCTGAATTTCGTATTTGCCGATTTTATTTTATTTTTTGTCACAACTGTCCGTATCATAAGAAACAATTTTATTTTCATAGATTATCGGCAGATTTTTCGCAGTAATATATTCCGCCTTATTTTCAATTCATTTTCGCCAGTGAGATTTTTCCCAGTTTCCGACTTCAAACTCCGCAAAAAATTTACCGCACTTTTTACAAAAAAATGCAGGAATATCAAATTTCTTGAAAGTCTTTCTTCTGTATTCGGAAGGTATTGTCCTGAATACTCCTATACAATCATTCAATGATTTTACAATAACTTTTTCTTCAGAATACCACCATACATAACCTGTAACTGAATTTCCATAAGGAAGAACAAGTTTTCCTTTTTCAAGTTTACCACTGCAAAACGGACAGTATCTGAAACACGGTTCACTCATTTTTTAAGAAGCTTTTCAGCCTGTTCAATTATTTCCTTTACAATAACGTTGCAAGGCTTTACTTCGTTAATCATGCCCGCAATAGCTCCGCAGAGGAATGAACCGCTTTCAACGTCACCGTCAACAACTGCACGCCTTAAAGCACCGACTGTAAGTTTTTCAAATTCTTCAGGAGAAAGTGAACCGTCTTTTTCACCGTTGGCAAGCTGTTTTGCAAATTTTGTCTTTATGTTTCTGCACGGATGACCCGTATAACGTCCTGTAACAATGCTGTCAGTATCTTTGGCTTTTATAACGAGTTCTTTAAAAGTCTTGTGAATCTGACATTCTTCTGATGCAAGAAAACGTGTACCAATCTGTACGCCCTCCGCACCTAACATGAACGATGCAGCCATTCCACGACCGTCAGCAATACCGCCGGCAGCAATTACAGGAATTGAAACAGCGTCCACAACTTGCGGAACAAGACACATAGTGGTATTTTCGCCTATATGACCGCCCGATTCAGTACCCTCAGCAACAACAGCGTCCGCACCTGCTTTTTCCATTCTCCTTGCAAGTGCAACAGATGGTACTACAGGGATAACTTTTACTCCTGCTTCTTTCCACGCTGAAATATACTTTCCGGGATTTCCTGCACCCGTTGTGACAACGGAAACGCCCTCATCAATAACAAGCTGTGCAAGGTCATCGGCATTATCACTCATAAGCATAATATTTACGCCGAACGGTTTATCAGTCTTTTCCTTGCAAAGACGAATCTGTTCACGGAGATAGTCAATAGGAGCATTTCCCCCGGCTATAAGTCCGACACCTCCGGAATTTGAAACGGCAGAGGCAAGCTTATGTTCTGCAACCCATGCCATACCACCCTGAATAATAGGATATTCACAGCCCAAAAGTTCAGTTATTCTTGTTTTCATGATTTTTTCTGCTACTCAGAATATATTCAAATATATCCATATGAGAAAATTTCCGTAAAACCTACTGTAAATTTCTCAGGTAGCTTTCTCCTTTCGTTTATAATATTGTCAATATTCCAACATAATACCGCCATAAGTCAGACCTGCACCAAAACCTATAAGTGCAAGTTTCTGTCCACGCTTTATTATACCTTTTTCAACACCCTCACAAAGTGCAAGCGGAATTGACGCACTTGAAGTATTTCCGTAATGGTCAAGAGTAACAATAAATTTATCCATGGAAACACCTAATTTTTTAGCGGCAGTTTCAATAATTCTTACATTTGCCTGATGCGGAATGAACCAGTCAACATCTTCCTTTTTAACGCCCGATTTTTCAGAAATTATTTCAAATGACTTAGGAAGTACAGCTGTTGCAAACTTATATACTTCTTTACCGTTCTGATATAATTTATGAATTGGATTGTCTGTAAAGCCGTCGTCAAAGTCCTTTTCTACTTTTACTTCCGGAGCAACTTCCAATGACCTTGCACAGAGATAGCTTGCACCGCTTCCCACAGATGCAAGGTGTGAAGCATAAAGTTTGTCACTCTTTTCAACAATTGCCGCCGCTGCACCGTCACCGAAAAGAATGCATGACCCTCTGTCTTTAAAGTCAATAAATCTTGAAAGTGATTCACTTGCGACAATAAGGACATATTTCATATCATCATCTGTTTCAAGAAAACGTCTTGCTGTATCAAGTGCATAAATAAAACCCGTACAAGCGGCATTCAGGTCAAATGCAGCCGCATTCACCGCACCTGTTTTATCTTGAATAACATTTGATATACTCGGCGTAAGAAAATCGGCGGTTACTGTTGACGAAATCACAAGACCTATATCAGACGGTGAAATTCCTGCATTTTCTATTGCTTTAATGGCGGCTTGCGTTCCCATATACCAGGTAGGTTCCCAGCCTGCCATACGTCTTTCTGATATACCCGTCCTTGTACGAATCCATTCATCATTTGTTTCAACAAATTTTTTGAAATCGTCGTTTGTAAGTTTTTGTTCAGGCAGGTAAGTCCCAAGCCCTTTAATATTAACACCCATATTTCAAGCTCCCTCTAAAAAATAATTTATAAATAATAGTTGTAAAATACAAAAAATTATGTTATAGTATATTATAACGAAATCAAAGTGTACAATATTTATTTTACATCATTTCCGATTTTTTTGCAATGATATTTTCACACTTTAATAACCAAAAATAAAATATCGTTATTTATCACAAATAATCAAAGCGGAAATCGGATATTTTTGCCAATGATTTGTATACAATACAGAAAGGAAATTATTGATTATGACAATTGCATTATTTTCAGGACAGGGTTCACAGTATCCCGGCATGGGAAAGGATTTTGCAGAAAATTCAATCCTTAAAGACATAATTGAAACAGGTTCAGACATACTCGGACGTGACCTCATGTCGATACTGACAGAAATTCCGCAGGAGGAGCTTAACCTCACAATAAACGCACAGCCCGCAATAATGACTGTATCGCTTATGGCGTTACGTGCCGCAGAGCAGAAAGGCTTTACATTTGACGGTGTTGCAGGTCATTCACTCGGAGAGTACGCAGCTATGCAGGCATCAGGAATGATAACTCTTGAAGACGCTTTCCGTCTTATAAAAGCAAGGTCAGAAGCTATGGACGAAGCTTCACGCAACAACAAAGGCACAATGGCGGCGGTTATGAAAGTCACTCCCGAAACAGTTGAAAAAGTATGTGAAAAAGCTGAAAACTATGTTTCCGCTGTAAACTATAATTCACCCGTACAAACTGTCATTGCAGGAACTTTTGAAGGCGTTGCGGAAGTTACCGAAGTTTTCAAGGAAATGAAAGCAAGAGTAGTACCTCTTAGTGTTGCAGGAGCATTCCATTCAAAACTTATGCAGACAGCCGCCGACAAATTCTATGAAACTGCAAAGACTATCACTTTCAGAACACCACAGGTTAAATATTATTCAAACGTGACAGGCGGAGAACTTACAGATTTTTCTGATATGCCGTCACTGCTTGCAAAACACATTGTATCGCCCGTCAGATTCACTTCTGAACTTATGGCAATGCAAAATGACGGTGCAGACAAATTCGTTGAATTTGGTGCAGGAAAAACCCTTACAGGACCTGTAAAGAAAACTCTCAAAGACGTTACAGCGTTCAATATAGAAAATATTGACGGTCTTGCAAATTTATAAAAAAGGAGATTTTTATTATGAATAAATACGCTTTAATCGGTCATCCTCTCGGACATTCAATGTCCCCTCTCATTCATGAAAGACTTTTCGCTCTGAGCGGAATAGACAATGTTTCATATGAACTTGTTGACATTGCTCCCGAAAATCTTTCGTCAAGCGAAAACCTTATAAAGAGTTTAAACGGTCTTAACGTTACAATTCCTCATAAACAAAGCATTATTCCGTTTATGGACAAACTCGGCGAAAGTGCAAAGAGATACAACTCTGTAAACTGCATAAGCAACGACAACGGAAAACTTACAGGATATAATACTGATTGTGATGGTTTTCTGATGTCTGCCGAAAAACTCCCTATAAGCGAAAATGTTGCAGTTTTAGGTTGTGGCGGAGTAGGCAGAATGATGGCTATTGAAACGGCACTTCATGGCGGTAAACTCACACTTGCAGTAATTCCGCAGGACGTGAAAAATGCACAAATTCTCATGGCTGAAATTCTTTCAAAATGCAGTGATGCTTCTGTAAAAATTGCTGATATAGCAACCCTCGATGACAGCTTTGATTTAATTATAAATGCTACTCCCGTCGGAATGTATCCTGAAGTTGACAATTGTGCTATATCAGATAATCTGATAGAAAAGTGTTCAAGCGTTTTTGACGCTATATACAACCCTACTGAAACACTTCTGATGAAAAAGGCACGTTCACAGGGAAAAATTGCTGTCGGCGGTGCATCAATGCTTGTATATCAGGCTGTAAAGGCTCATGAAATATGGTACGGCGGAAAATTCAAAACGGAAGATATTGACCCTATTATAAAAGCCGTTGAAGATTCCGTAAATGATATGAACAAGTAACAGAAAAAAATCTGAAATTATTCAGCTTGAAAAATAAAAAGAGGTGATTTAAAATGACTTTATTTTTATGTGGGTTCATGGGTTGCGGAAAGTCAACTGTCGGAAATATTCTTGCAAGAAAAAGAGGTTGCGGATTCTGCGACACAGACGAACTTGTCGTTAAAAATCAGGGAATGAGCATTCCCGAAATATTCGCACAAAAGGGCGAACCTTATTTCCGTAAAGTTGAGGCTGAAACAGTAAAGTCAATCTGCGGAAAGAGTGTTGTTGTTGCGTGCGGAGGCGGTGCAATGCTTAATTCAGATACTGCGAAAACAGTAAAGGAAAAAGGCGGTATGATAATTTATCTTGATTTACCGTTTGAAGATTGCTACAACAGAATAAAAGGCGACACAAACAGACCTATTGTAATGAACAATACAAAAGAACAGCTTGAAGAAATCTACAACAACCGCCGTGACATATATATTGAAAATTCGACATTAAGAATTGAAGCTGTAGGAAATCCTACAGAAATAGCTAAAAACATTACTGATATTCTGAAAACAACAGAACGGAGATAATATGTTAATTTATAACGCTGAAATTTATACAATGGACAAAAACGGAATTATTCCGTCAGGCTGGATTGAAGTAAAACAGAATAAAATAACAGCTGTTGGTGAAGGTACTCCCGAAAAAATCACTGAAGATTCTGTTGACGCTCATGGCGGTACTGTATATCCCGGATTTATAGATGCTCATACACATCTTGGCATAATTGAGGACGGAATTGACTTTGAGGGCGACGACTGCAACGAATCCACTGACCCCTTCACCCCTCAGATGAGGGCTATAGACGGCATAAACCCCTTTGACCGTTGTTTCATTGAGGCACGAATGAGAGGTATAACAACAGTTGCATCAAGTCCGGGAAGTGCTAACGCCTGCGGTGGTGAAATATGTGCAATAAAAACTGACGGTCGCCGCATTGATGATATGCTGATAAAAAATGTCGGTATAAAATTTGCACTTGGTGAAAATCCTAAAAACGTATATAACGGACGTGAGGAAACACCCATTACACGTATGGCTGTTTCTGCAATTATCCGTGAGGGACTTTATAAATCACGCCGTTATACTCATGATATGGACAGTTATTATTCTGACAGTGATAATTATGAACCGCCTGAATATGACATAAAATGTGAATCTCTTATGCCGTTGCTTGAACGAAAGCAGAAAGCTTTTTTCCATTGTCACCGTGCAGATGATATATGTACGGCAATGAGAATCGCAAAGGAATTTTCCCTTGACATGGTAATTATACACGGAACAGACGGTTATAAAATCGCCGATATAATTGCAGAGGAAAAAATTCCTGTAATATGCGGACCCGTAATATGTGACAGATGCAAGCCCGAAATGCGTGGGCTTGAACTTAAAAACGCCTCTGTAATGCACGAAAACGGCGTAAAAATTGCAATATGTACAGACCATACTGTCATACCCATTCAATATCTTCCTCTTTCCGCACAGGCAGCAGTCAAGGGCGGACTTGAATTTAATGATGCTCTGAAAACACTTACAATAAACCCCGCCGAAATTCTCGGAATAAATGACCGTGTGGGCAGTATATCAGCCGAAAAGGACGCTGATTTGCAGATTTACAGAAAAGGAGAAAATCCGCTTGACCTTATGTCTGAACCGTTTTTCGTTATGATAGACGGCAAAATTATAAGAAATGAGTTGATATAATGAAAAAGATAATTGCATTTATTTCCGCTCTGCTTATGCTCCCTCAACCCGTCCGCACTCATGCCGAAAGTGAAATATTCAGCGAAACAGTCGGAAATACTACTTTCTATTATACGGTATCAGGTCAGAATGCAGTAATTACCGACTGTTCATCATATGAAAGTGAAATAATTATACCCTCATCACTGGGCGGATACATTGTATCATCAATCGGTGAAAAAGCGTTTTTCGGAAAAATCATGATGACTTCCGTAATAATGCCGGAGGGAATAACCTATATCGGCAATAATGCTTTTTCGGGGTGTCTGATGCTTGAAAGCGTTAAAATTCCCGAAACAGTAACATATCTCGGAAACGGCTGTTTTACAAGCTGTTCGGAGCTTGAAAGCGTTGTATTGAATAATTCAATATCATCAATTCCCGATAACTGTTTCAATGCCTGTACATCACTTAAAAATATAAATATTCCCGATTCTGTGGCGGTTATAGGAACAGAGGCTTTTTTCGGCTGTTCAGATATTTCGGGGATTTTCATACCGCCGAGTGTAAAAATAATCGGTGAAAACGCTTTAGGTATGCACTATGATATACGGGGAAACGGTATAGAAACAATAAATAATTTCTCTATAAGAGGACTTCCCGAAACTACAGCTGAAAGTTACGCTGAATCGAATAATATTGAACTTTCTTTTCTGCTTGGTGATGTAAATTCCGACGGCTTTGTTGATGCTGTTGATGCGGCTTTCGTACTCGTCGAATATGCAGATTTGTCAACAGGTCAACAGGGTACATTCGACACATATCAGAAATTCGCAGGCGATTATGACGGAAATGAAATGGTTGATGCGGTTGATGCGTCAATGATACTTATGGAATATGCCCGTCTGCAAACACTTGAAATAAATTAAATAAAAAAGGACGTACTTTAAAGTACGTCCCTTATTGTTAAGAGTTAATTATACAAACTCATCTGCTGTATTTCAAGTGCATCGTTGGGGGTTACGCCGTCGCCATCGCCTGCTACATCAGCATTCACTTGTCCTTGTACTGTCATTTCAAATTCGTCAGGGTTTGCGATATTCTGCATGATTAAAACTGCATCTGATATTGTTACTTCACCGTCACAGTTTGCATCTCCTGAAAGGGTTACTTCCGGCAGAGCGTTTACAATATCTGTAACAGGTGTTGAACTTTCACTACCTATCCATTGACAAACATATCCTGTATCTTCTTTTATCTTCATTAACATCGGCATTGCATCATATATACGCATTTCAAGAGGAATATACATACCGTTTTCATCCGGTTCAAACATATCTGAAAGATAAAGCGTACTGCCTTTTTTATAGTCGTCCATTAAAGAGGGAGCTTCGGGTTCAATGTAATATCCGATATTGTTTTCTTGCAGATATTTTTCGAGTTTTGACATTTCATCATTATAAAGTTCAAAACCGCCTAACCAGACAGGAGATATTCCTGAAATTTTAAATGCCATACACATTCTATATTCTCTGCCAAGAGAACTTTCATAAAAATCTATATTATGATAATCTTCATATATAAGGGGTTCGGAAAGAAAGAACTTTGTATATTTTGAATTTCCAAAATAATCGGTTATTTCCTTAGAATATTCATATTTTGCAGTTACATCATGAGCAGAGGCAACAAAAGAGGTAGTGTCAATAGTAACTTTTCTGTCACTCGGATAATAAGCTGCTCCTGCATTCATTGAAACAAGTGAAACTGCACATACAGCCATAGCCGAAAAAGCAGACAGCATTTTTTTAATTTTTTTATTCATAAAAACACCTCATTCCCATTTAATATTTTCATTATTAGCACTGTAAAAATGTACTAAATCTGTAGTTACACGCACACCATAATTTTCTCCATAGGAATAATTTGAATGGATAGAAACAACTGTAAAATATGTGTTCCCATATGCTGATTCAGTAATATAAACAGGTGCACCGCTATCACCATAGTTTGCATCTGTATCATAATAAATACGATCAGAATCTTGTCTAAGTAATCTGCCATTTCCGGAATACATCATATGCTTAGTAGTAGTATTTACAGTTACTTCTGAACCGGATTCTCCAATCGTTCCCGGAAAACCTGTTACAGTCAACTTTGGATTACTATCAGGGAAGGAATCTAACGGAACACCGAATCCAAAGCAAGCATATGAACTTATATCTTCTTTCACGGTAACTAAAGCATAATCATATTCAATAGAACCTGCGTTTTGATGAATATATGGAATATGTGTTTGTACAGGTGTTGCTTCCATTGTAACATTTCCATTGTTGTCAAATAATAAAATCTTATCTAATTTTTCTTCAACACAATGTGCAGCAGTTGCGATAACATGGTCAGCGACTACAAAACCGGTACCAAATGAACCCCTGGCAGTAATTATTTTTACAACGCCTGACTTAGTCCAGTCTATAACTCTGTCATCAGTTCCAATAACCGAACGATTATTATAAACACTGTCAACTTTTTTGAGAATATAGTTTCCTATACATTCACGGGTTTTTGAATCAAAAATCATATAGTTTCTATCAGTATTCGCAGCATCTGTTTGAACACCTGAATATGAAACAGATAAAATCATCATCAAAAAAGCGATTACTACAGCAGTAGTTTTCTTTAAACTGAAAATATTTGTTTTCATCATACTCATCCCTTCTCAGGTAATGTACCGATTTCATAGAGTCCGGCGTAAGTTGCATCCATTTGACTTATAAGTCCGTTTCCGTCAACATCCAATTTGCTAAGGTCAGTCGGTTCAAACAAACCAACAAGATACTGCATAATATACACAGCATCTGAAATATCGATTACCCCGTCACCGTTTGGGTCAGGAGTAGTCGCCGCTGATGCAGGCATTGCACTGAATGCCGTAGCTGCCATTGCTCCTGAAAGGAGAAATGACAAGACTTTTTTTCTTAACCTCATAATAACCTCCTCCAATCAAAATTATTTCACACAATGTATACAACTTGTATATTTCTTGTGCTAATCACATTTTAACATAATATTACAATTTTGTCAATAAGAGTATATCACAAATTTAACACTTCTGATTTGTCTAAAACAAACAAAGGGCGGAAAAATCCGCCCTTTTATTATGCTTTAATTACTTTTGATATTTTTCAAGGTCTGCTGATGACATAGGGAATACACTGCTTGTAAAAGTTTTGATTTCAACGTACTGAATAGCGAGAGCGTCAACGTTTGTTAAACCGCTGCCGTTATCAATGACATCGCCGTTAAGTTTGCCCTGGTCTGAAACTTTGAACTCATCGGGATTTGCAATAGACTGCATGATAAGTACAGCATCAGAAATATTTACACTTCCGTCTACGTTTGCATCACCGTAATTTACATTACCGCTTGATGTATTTGGTTTTGTAGTTGTTGTAGTTGCCTGTTGCTGTGAAGAACCATTTGTTATAACGTTTATCGACTCAATAGTAAAGTCACCGCAGTCAACCCACCATGTACCGAATTTAAGTTCTCCGCCGTACTGATACTGGATAATATCAGAAATAGATGAAGGAACTTCCCATGTTATAGTACCTCTGTTTCCTGAAATAGTCTGTTCCATGTCGTCACCCTGTGCCCAGTAGTCGGGAGCAACACTTGTTGAAGAACCGAAAGCACCTTGCCATTTACCAATATTTCCGTTATTTGAAGAAATTGTTATTTCAACTTTCTTTACTTTTTCTGTAGCAGGTATATTGAACTGTGACCATTCAAAACCAATCATTTTATCATCTGAATTTTTATCATAAACAACTTGCTTATTAGGACTGATTTTATATCCCGAAGAAGATGATGACGACTGATTCTGATTAGTAGTAGTTGTTGTAGTTGTATTGCCTGAAGGCTGTCTTGTTGTAGAAGTAGTTGTTGTAGGTGTTACTGCTGAAGAACCTGAATAAGCGTCTGTATAGACTTTTATTGAATCAACTGTAAAGTTTCCGCAGTCAACCCACCATGTACCGAATTTAAGTTCTCCGCCGTAGTTGTACTGTATAATATCAGCTGTAGATGCAGGAACTTCCCATGTTATAGTACCTGAATTTCCTGAAATATTTACTTCCATGTCGTCACCCTGTGTCCAGTAGTCGGGGGCAACGCTTGTTGAAGAACCGAAAGCACCTTGCCATTTACCTACATTGCCACTATTTGAAGAAATTGTTATTTCAACTTTCTTTACTTTTTCTGTAGCAGGTATATTGAACTGTGACCATTCAAAGCCAATCATTTTATCATCTGCATTCTTGTCATAAACAACTTGTTTATTAGGTGAAATCGAATAAAAACCTGACGATGATTGAGTCGGTATTTTTGTAGTAGTTGTAGTAGTTGTTGTGTTATCGGGGGTATTTTGAGTTGTTTGACTTGTTTGAGGTGTGTCAACAGTTCCTGACGAAACACTTCCTACTCCCTCAATTGAAGTATCGGGAGTTCCTGACTTGTAAACGGAATAAAGACCGGCAGCTGCACCAACAAGACCTGCATTGTAGTCAAGAGCAACTTCATTTGCTATATAGTCCTTTAAAGTATCATTGTATGTACCGTTTTCATCTATAGGACCTCCTACCAAAGCACCAACAAGTGTATGACCGTTCGGACTTGACTGTGTACTATCGCCCATTTCGTCATAACTTGAATATCCTGATGCGGCTCTGTGGTGTGGATTCTTAGGTGAATTGTCTGTCAATCCTACAACGAAACATTTTGGTGAAGCACTGCCTACACCTTTGTTGCCCATGATATAATCCATCTGACCTTTTGACCATTCGTTGTAACTTGCTGCACCGTATTTTGTAGCAACAAGTGCTGTCATCTGTTGAGCTGCGTTATATCTTGCACTGCCCCACTGATTTTCAAAATAATAATTATTTGAATTTGCACCGTGACCGTTAAGGTATTCAGTTACTTTCTTCCAGTCGGCGGAATCGCCTGTTATTTCAGCCTGAAGAATACCTGCACCCATTGAAACGTTATTCCAGCTCATAGTTGAGTAAATACCCCACTGACAGCCGTCCATTCCTGAACTTCCCTGATTACTTGAGTTCATATAGGTATTAAGAAATTCCTTATACTTGTTGTCATTTGTAGCACGATAGAGCCAACCTGCTGCCCATGCCTGGTCGTCGTAGTAGTCCCATGAATCGTAAAAACCGCCTGTACCGTCTGTTGCTTTCTGATTGTACTTTGTAGAAAAATCAAAAAGTGCCTTTGCATATTTAAGGTCATCTGTATTGCCGAAGTTTACATAGTTTACAGCAAGTGCAGCGGCATAAGATGCAGCAATATCACTTGCACCGCTTGTTGTACTGAAAGTCTTTCTGCTTGAAGAACCCTGTACTTCAGGAGGACACCATTCTGCATGGTCTGCATCGCCGTCGCCTACCTGATAAACAAAGTTAGTTACAGTATCACCGCTTAGTGTTGTACTGTTTCTGAAAAATTCAGCGAAATGGTCTGTAATTGTTTTAAGGTGAGCGGACTGACCTGTTGAGTCGAAAGAATCCTTAAATTCATAGTAACTCCAACCAAGAGTTGAAGCAGAATATCCGGCAGGTAAACCGAATTTAACATGGTCGCCGGCATCGTGGAAACCTCCGTCAACTGCGTCTGATGTGTGGCAATCATCACGCCATGTAAGAGCAGATTCTTCTCCTACATTTTTACCGCACATATTTGCATCGTAGAAGTAAAGCGAATACTGGAGAAGTTTAGCGTAGTTGTCATTAGCCGCCGAAGCGGTCATGTTGGGGAGTACCGCTGTTGAAAGCGGTGCAGCCATAGCCGAAACAGCTATTACACTGCTGACTACTGCCGACTTGATTTTTTTCATATTGTTTTTTTTCATAAATAGTAACCTCTTTCTTAATATTTTGTACACAATATGCTAACCACATTATACACTGTTTTATCACATTTTTTGTTACTATCCGGTTACATAAATATTACATTTTAATTACAGTTAATATTTTATTCACAAATTAAAGAAGTTACTCAAAAATTGAAAGTATATATAAATAATTTTAGCAAAAAAATAAAGACATACAAAAAAATGTATGCCTTTATTTATCGTGTGAATTACTTAATCAATTCGTCTATTTGTCCGGATGTAAGCGGGAAATCTCCTGCTGTTATAGTTTTTATTTCAACAAGCTGAATAGCAAGAGCATCTATATTTGTAACACCGCCGCCATTGTCTACAACATCACTGTTCAATCTGCCCTGTTCTGAAATTTCAAATTCATCGGGATTTGCGATTGATTGCATTATAAGTACAGCATCAGAAATATTTACACTTCCGTCTAAGTTAGAATCGCCGTAATTCACTTCTGCACCGCCAATATCAGTAGTTGTTGTAGTTGTAACTGTATCTGAAGAAGTTGTAGTTTGTTCAGGAGTTGTTTCTGTAGTAGTAGTAGTTGTTGTTGTTGTTTCCGTAGGAGTTGTTTCTGTAGTAGTTGTTGTTGTATCGGGAGTAGTTACTGAACCATTTCCGAATTTAAAGTCTGCATTTATTTCAGATGCACTTGACTTTATACTTTCAAATGTAGAGACATCTCCGCCATACATATTAGCGGCAAATGAACAAGCAATAGCAAAACAACCGTTATAATCCAATGCACCTTCTGTATACTGGTATCTGTCTGCATGGTCTTCATAACCGCTTCCGTCAAGACCGCCAACGAGCATACCATAGTTAGTATATTTAGCCTCCGGATTTTGTGCGGAAGTTATACCGTCACCGCCGGGATTTGCTGCACGGTGATGAATATGTGTAGGCCAACTATCGCCGTATCCTATAAGGAAACTGTAACCCGTACTGTTGTTGCCAAGAATGGTATCAATCTGATATTTTGCGGCTTTAGCATAACTTGAATCAGCATCACCATTTGCAAGAATATAAGCGTCCATTTGTTTTGCACAGTTATATCTTGAAGCACCCCAGCCGTCGGCGTTATATTTTCCCTCACTAAGTCCGCCCTGATTGTTAAGTTCAAATTTAAGTTCTTCTGCGAATACATTATTGCCTGTAGCTTTGTACATCATAGCGGCGTATCCCTGCCATACTTTATCCCAGCTATAGAGATAGTAGTCATAAATTCCGTTGTACTGTCCTGCATTAGGTGTAAGAGTAGGTTCAGCACCTTCACCGAGAATATAAAGCCATGCAGAAGCAAGAGCCATTTCGTCCTCACACATTGAATCTGTGCTGTAAAAACTCATACCGTCGCAGTTATTGCCCTTGTTCTTTGTGCCGAAATCAATAAGTGCCTTTGCATACTTTATGCACTTAGCAGAATAATCGGGGTCACTGTCTTTAAGTACATAAGCTGTACCGAGAAGTCCGCAAGCCATTTCTCCGCATACAGCAGAGTTATTTTTTGAGGCAGTAAGCCAATAAACAGGACGTTCATAAGTCTGCACTTCAGGAGATGTCCAGATACCATGGTCAACGTTTCCGTCTGCAACAGTTCCGGCAATTGCTGCAACGTTTCCTGAATCGTCAAGGAAAGTTGTTTTCATGAGGTAATCAGCACCCCATCTCATTTCATATTCAAGATGTTCCCTTGCACCTGCTTTTGCATATATACCCTCATTGAAGTATTCCGACATACCGAGACTTGAAAGACCAAATCCAATTGTAAGATTAAATTTGATATGGTCGCCGGCATCGTGCCAGCCGCCCGAAACATCAACTTTTCCGTCGCCGTCAGGGTCTACAATTGATTTAAGCGAACCGTCAAGAGAACCGACAGAAGCTTCTGCATCGTATGTATGACAATCTCCACGCCATGTAAGAGGGCCGTCAGTTATTCCTGTTCCGCAGGCGTTTGAATCAAAGAAATAGAGTGACATTGCCAACGCCTCATAGTAATTATTGTCAGAAGTTTCTGCACTGATTTCTACGGTAGGAATTGCACTTACAGCCATAACAGCAGATGCCGCAAGTGCTGCGATTTTGCTTGTAAATTTTCCTTTTTTGGACATATTAAATTCTCCTCTCAAAATAAATTTTTTTCACATGATTTTTTACAAAGTAAACTAATACATATTATAACATAATTTTCAGATAATTTGTTACAAAATTATGTACAAATATAGAACATTATATTTTTTTGGTATAAATGCCAAAAATCCGTGTAATATCTTGTGCAATATAACAAGAATTTTATATATGCTTGAAAAATATATATTTTTATGATACAATGAGGGAGATACTTTTTATAACGGCGGTGAAATTATGCCAAGATTTTTTACAAACAAAATTGACGAAACAAATATTACCATAACAGGCAGTGACGCAAATCATATAAGCCGTTCTCTTCGTATGAAAAAGGGCGAGGAAATAACAGTCTGCTGTAATGGTACAGACTATAACTGCGTTATTGAAAATATTACATCTGATACAGTATATCTTAATCTTATATCAAAAAATATATGTGCTGCTGAACCTGATATAAATGTAACACTTTTTCAGGCTGTCCCGAAAATGGACAAACTTGAATATATCATTCAAAAAAGCGTTGAACTTGGTGTATCAAGAATTGTTCCGATACTTACAAGAAGATGTATTTCACGTCCCGATGAAAAAGACTTTTCAAAAAAACTCCCCCGTCTGCAAAAAATAGCTGAACAGGCAGCAATGCAGTCAGGAAGAGGAATTATTCCGCAAGTAACGCCAATGGTCAGCTATAAAAAGTCGCTTGCAATGATGAAAGAACTTGACCGCACTGTTATTCTTTATGAAGAAAAAGGCGGATGCTCATTTAAAGAAGTGAATTTTGACAATGTAAATAATATGGGACTTGTTATAGGGAGTGAGGGCGGATTTGATTCAGAAGAAGTAAATTCAGCTTGTGAAGCCGGTGCTGTGCAGGTATGGCTCGGAAAAAGAATACTTCGTTGTGAAACTGCACCAATAACTGCCATGTCAATTTTGATGTTTTTAACAAATAATATGTAAAGTATTGAAATTCTGAAAATAATATGTTATAATAAGTATACACCTTATCGTCAGCCGTTCGCAAGCGGTTCGGTAAAAATAATATCTTGCGAAGAAAAGAGGAATTAAAAATGAATAAGTTTTTAGCAGGAATGATTGCTGTTGGTGCAGTAGCTGCTGTCGGTGCTGTTGTATCACGTCTTTTGAAGGATAACACTGATAATGATTACGACGATTTCGACGACGATGACGACGATTTCTATGATGAAGATGATGAAGACATAGAAATGGAGATTGACGACGCAGAAGAAGAGGCAACAGCTGAACCCGAAGAAGAAACAACAGAAGATACTACAGAAGAAGCAATTGAAATTGCTGAAAAAGACAAAGTAGAAGAAGACACAGAAGAAGAATAATGAATCGTATGCTGCTGCATTTATGTGGCAGCCTTTTCATTTATCAAAAAATTACAAGTTATATATAATGAATTTGTATATTTTCACGATTTTCAAAAAAAGCCTTGACATTTGAAAAATATTATGATATAATATAAAAGCTGTCTGACAGGGATAAGCGTTGTCCGAGGCGTAGCTCAGTTTGGTAGAGTGCTTGGTTTGGGACCAAGATGCCGCAGGTTCGAGTCCTGTCGCCTCGACC
>CANQVA010000011.1 GCA_947627175.1 uncultured Ruminococcus sp. | reverse complement strand
GAAAGCATTCCCAATCAAATGGGATAGAGGGTGTGTGCTACATCCAATTGTAGTAAGCATGGCATAAGCCTGTTGAATAATAAAGAAAAGCTTTTTTAATAAAAATTTGAATATGTTTTCAGATTTTTAATGCTTTTTATAGCATGCGGAAAAACTTACACCTCTTACGGAAAAAGAAAGGATAAAAAAATTATGAGTATATATACTTGTCCTCACTGTGGGGAAAAAACTTTTAATCCGTTCACAAAAGCCATAGCAGGTCAAATGAACTCAAAGGGCAGACCGTGTAAAAATTGCGGTGTACGCTGTGTCAACGGAAAAGGTGCTACTGTTTTCAATGCTTTATACAGTCTGATAGGTATTGTCGGGGTAGTATATACTTATTTACACCCTGAAAATTTTGCAGTCGGTGATGTGAACTATGAAATATTTGTAGTTGCCGGAATTATTATATCAATGTTTTTAGTCCCACGGCTTGTAAATGCTTTCTGTTTCAGAATGGAAGAGTCTATCAGGCTTAACTACTGATAATGAATACTCTTGGAATTTATATTCACGTTCCCTTCTGTGTAAAAAAATGCCCGTACTGTGATTTTTATTCCGTGCCATATGAAAAGGGCATTTCTGAAAAGTATGTTGATGCTGTAATACGTAATCTGCGTAAATATTCCGATAAAAAAAGAATTACTGATACTGTTTATTTCGGAGGGGGAACACCTTCCTTGCTTTTTCCCGAACAGATAAAAAATATACTGAAAGAAATAAGTAATAATTTTTATCTTTCCGAAAATCCTGAAATAACTCTTGAGGCAAATCCTAATACATTTGATTTTGATAAACTCGTAAAATTACGCAGTTCAGGAGTGAACAGAATTTCAATAGGTATACAGTCAATGATTGACAGTGAACTTGTTTTTCTCGGCAGAATCCATACAGCCGAACGTGCTGAAAAAGCTGTTTATGATGCGTACAAGGCAGGTTTTGAAAATATTTCATGTGATATTATGATAGCTTTGCCGGGACAGACTAAAGAAAATATACAATATTCAATTAAAAAAATTGCAGAAATGCCCGTCAGTCATATTTCAGCTTATATTCTTAAAACGGAACATGGTACACCTTTTGACTGTGACAGAATAAAAAACAGTATGCCCGATGATGATACCGTTGCAGAGCTTTATCTTGAAACGGTCAGAACACTTGAAAAATTGGGGTTTGAACAGTATGAAGTGTCAAACTTTGCGAAAAAAGGATTTGAAAGCCGTCATAATTGCCGTTACTGGAAATGTTATGATTATATCGGCATAGGAGCAGCTGCACATTCCTGCAATAACGGAAAGCGTTTTTCAGTCGGCAGAAATCTTGATGAATTTATTTCGGAAGATGTGCAGAAAATCGAAATAACAGATGAAAAACCATGTGATTTTGAAGAATATGCAATGCTCCGACTGAGATTGAAAGAGGGTCTTTGTCTTGACAGTATCCCCGAAAATAAATATGAAATAACAAAAAAAATTCCCGGACTTGTTAAGGCGGGATATATAAATTATGACGGTAAATTTATTTCATTGACACCTGAAGGCTTTCTTGTGTCAAATTCCGTAATAGAATATTTAATATTTTAAACATATATTTACTCGAGGAGTTCCTTACGCATTTGTGTAAGGAGTTTTTTTTCACGTCTTGAAACCTGAACTTGTGTCATATTCAAAGCCTTTGCTGTTTTTGACTGTGTGAAATTCCTGAAATACCGCAATTCAAGTAATATGCGGTCATTTTTTTCAAGTCTTGACATAATCTGACGGAGAGCAAGCAGGTCAACAATTGCCTCATCAGGAGATTCTGACGGTATGTCAATTTGTCCCTCGTCGTCGTCCGATGCGGTGAGAGATAACAACGGTTGACTTACGCATAAAGCCTCAGAAACATTTTCTTCCGGTTCGCCTGAAATTGCCGAAAGTTCGCTTATAGTCGGTTCTCTGCATTCACGGTGACGGAAATCTTCACATATTTTCTGCAAACGCATTGAAAGTTCTTTAAGACTGCGACTTACTTTTATAGTACCGCCATCACGGAAAAGCCGTTTTATTTCGCCGAGAATTACAGGAACGGCATATGTTGAGAATTTAACGCCCCTTTCCGTGTCAAATGCTTTTACTGCTTTTAAAAGTCCGATACAGCCGGCGGAATATAATTCTTCATAATCAATTCCACGCCCCCTGAATTTATTCGCACAAAGATGTACAAGACCGAGATTTTCTTCGGCAACGGGTTTTTTTACATCAGTTTCCATGAACGGCAAGCCTCTTACGCATAATAACTGTTGTTCCTTGTTCCACATGGCTTTTTACTGTAAGTTTATCCATAAATGATTCCATTACCGAAAAGCCCAGCCCGGAGCGTTCTTCTTCCGGTGCAGTTGTGAAAAGAGGTTCCATAGCTTTTTTTATATCAGGTATTCCGCAACCTTTGTCCCTTATTTTTATGTATACTTCTCTTTTCGGCATAAGACGGACAGTAAGTTCTATATTTCCCTTTTTATGTCGGTATCCGTGAACAATCGCATTTGTGACAGCCTCCGAAACTGCTGTGCGTATGTCGGAAAGTTCTTCAACAGTAGGGTCTGCCTGTGTTAAAAAAGATGAAACAACCGCTCTTGCTGTACTTTCGTTTACGGAAAGCGACGGCATGACAAATTTTATTTCGTTTAATATTTCCATATGATTTTTTCCTCCGATATTCAGGTTATTTTTACTATTCTTTCCATTCCCGCAAGTTTCAGAACACGCCTTATATATGGCTGAGGGTCACGCACTTCAAGACTTCCCCCGCATTCACGCATCAGTTTACTTCTGCCCATTATCAGACCTATTCCCGAACTGTCCATGAATGTTATATTGCTGAAATCCATTGTAAGTTCGGAGGGCTGGACGGTTATTATATATTTGTCAAGCTGTGAGCGTATTTCTTTTGCGTTATGGTGGTCAATTTCACCGCTCAAAACGGCAACGGCATGACCGTCTGATGATTTTATATCTATCTTCATTTTTTTAATTCCTCCTTTACAATATTATACTATACCTGTAATGTCGTATTATGTCGAAAAAAAGACAGACAGTCTGTAATTTTTTTCAATAATGAAAAATTGATGAAAAATCTTGAAAAAAGTCTTTTCCGGTGGTATAATATATAATCAGAAAAAAACGTTGAAAGGTGAAACAATGGCTAAACAATTCTGGAAAGGTAGTGCATTGCTTGCCCCTGTGCCTGCTGTGCTTGTTACTTGCGGTACAATGGAAAAGCCGAATGTTTTAACAATCGGCTGGACGGGCATATGCTGTACAAAACCCCCTATGACGTATATTTCCGTAAGACCGGAAAGGTTTTCTCACGATATTATCATGAAGTCGGGGGAGTTTGTTATAAATTTTACAACTTCTGCTATGATAAAACAGACTGATTTCTGCGGAGTAAAAAGCGGTCGTAATATAAATAAACTGGAAACTTGCGGTTTTCATACTGTGCCGTCACAAAAGATAAATGTACCGCTTATTGAAGAATGTCCCGTATCGCTTGAATGTAAGGTTACGGAAACAAAACCCCTCGGCAGTCATACAATGTTTCTTGCGGAAATAGTCGGTATTGACGTTGACGAAAAATATATTGACAGTAAGGGCAAACTTAATTTACAGCAATGCGGACTTGCTGCATATGCACACGGCGAATATTTCGCCCTCGGTCGTAAACTTGGCGATTTCGGCTATTCAGTCCGAAAGAAGAAGAAACATAGAAAATAATTCATGTTGATATATCTTCTATAAATTTCCGCAATTCTTCATCTGACTCCATTATAATTCCGTCTGCAAGTTCTTTGCGGTCATAGTCGGAAAGCAGTGATATATCATAATCAATGATTTTATAGGGCTTATCACCGTTCCCACGAAATACGCCTATTTTTCCATCATATTCACGGACTATACATTCGGGCTGTAAAACTTCATTTGCGGTGAATTTTGTCTGTATTTTTTCATGGTGAACAGTCTGTGCAAGCGTACATATGACTATAAATCCCGAAATCGTAACCGCCGTGAATATTGTAAAAAATATTTTCTTGCTGATAATTTTTTTCATAAAATATAACTCCCTTGCTAATTTACTGTGAATATTATTGGCGGTTTTTGCTAAATTATACAAATTGATGTTTTTTTTCAGAAAATACTTAACAACTGAGAAAAAATGTGGTATAATATATAATGTATATATAAACACTGGAAAGGAGCTGTTACCGTCACTGTACGGTGAATCTGAAAAAATGAATAATAAAAATAATACTGCTCAGCAGGGCGGACAGAAAAATAACCGCCGTAAGAAAAAACAGAGTCTGCCTGTCAGGATACTGAAAAAACTGATAGCCGTAATTGCAACAACTCTGCTTTCACTTTTCCTTGTAATGATTATTACCGGAACAATTGTTGCAACTGCACTGACTGTATACGTACTTGATTTTATGGATGAATCAACAAGTATTACACTTCAGGAGCTTGAATCGGGAAGTGATACCTATTTTTATGGTATTCAGGAAAATGATGACGGAGAAGAGGAAATTGTCATACTTAACCGTGTAAAAACTGATGTTCAGCGTATTCCGGTATCTATTGACAGAGTTCCCCAACACGTCAGAAATGCTTTTGTCTATACGGAAGATGAACGTTTCTATGTTCATGATGGCGTTGACTATAAACGTACCCTTTCGGCATTTCTTAATATGTTCCTGCATTTCTATGACACAGAACAAGGTGGTTCGACTATTACTCAGCAGCTTATAAAAAATATCACGGGTGACAGTGAACAATCCCCGCAACGTAAAATACGTGAAATTTTCCGTGCTATGCAACTTGAAAAGACTTATACGAAAGATGAAATTCTTGAAGAATATCTTAATTATATCGGTTTCGGAGGGCCTATAAACGGAATACAGCTTGCATCTATCCGTTATTTCGGAAAAAACGTTGAAGAACTTACAGTTCCGGAAGCGGCTGTTCTTGCGGCTATACCGAAATCACCGGAATACTACGGGCCATTCGTTGAAACTTATGACGATAACAACAAACTTATAGTTGACGGCAAAGCAAACAACAAAGAACGTCAGCAATATGTTCTATATCAGCTTTATAAAAACGGTGCTATTACATTTGACGAATACGAAAAATATCTTAACACGAAACTTGTTTATACTGATTCAGATGAATATCTCCGTCTGCACCCTGAAGACAGAGCAGAAGAACTTGAACAGGAACAAACGGCTTATTCATGGGTTGTCGATGCAATGTATTATGAAGTTGCAGATTTTCTTATGGAAGAAAATAACATTGACCAGGCTGAAGCTATAAGACGTATAAACAAAGGTGGTTACAAGATTTATTCAACTGTTGATGACACGATGCAGAAATATGTTGAAGAAAAATTCCTTGACCTCGGAAATCTTGTCAATGTCGACAGTGTAAGAAGATGGGCTGATATTGACGGCGACGGCGAAAGTGAAGAATATCTGCCACACGTTGCTTTTGTTGCACTTAATTATGACGGTTCTGTAAAGGCTCTTGCAGGTGACTGGGGCGAAAAGACAACATCTCTTTCAACAAGCTATGCTGTTCAGGAACGCCGACAGGTAGGTTCTACAATGAAACCTATTTCAACATATGGACTTGCCCTTGAAAATGACGTTATTCATTGGGGTACACCTTTCCGTGATGAACCTATTATGAAAGATGCAAACGGAAAGCCGTGGCCTACAAACTACGGTAATACGCTATCTTACGCTACACACAGTGTTTATTATTTCTTACAGCAGTCATTCAATACTGTTCCGGCACAGCTTTGTCAGACACTCACCCCGGAAGCTGTATATGAATTTTGTACTGAAAATCTCGGTCTTAAACTCGATGAACAAGATAAAGACATTGCACCTCTTGCACTCGGTGCTTTAACTTATGGTGTAACTCTTGAAAATCTCGTAAATGCTTATTTGCCTTATGGAAATAAAGGCGTTTACAATGAAGCACATATTGTTACAAGAATTGAAGACAGCAATCAGGAAGTCATTTATGAAAATAACGGAAATCCACGTCAGGCAGTCAGCGATGAAACAGCATGGGTTATGAACAGACTGCTCAAAAACGTTGTTGAAAATGGTACAGGTACAGCCGCAAGACTTAGTAATAAGGTAGTTGTCGGAAAAACAGGTACAACTGATAACTGGTATGATGAGGCATTTGTCGGACTTACAAGGGATTTTCTTGCAGGTATTACAGTAGGTTATAAATATAACAATCCGTCACTTTCACTTCCTTCAAATTTCAAGTCTGCTCAAGTATGGCAGAATATTATAGGTGAATACGCAAATACAATGTTTGAGGATACTCCCGCAGACTTTGACCCTGTTGAAACAGTCGTTGAAGCTCCTATGTGTCCATATAGCGGAGATATTGCAGGGCAGTATTGTCCGAAGGGAGTTACGGGCTATTGGAAGTCAACAAATAAACCTGTCTGCACGGGTTCACACGGTGGAGGACTTTCAAACGGTTATACAAGTAGTAGTTCGTCATCAAGCAGCAGTAACAACAACAGTTACAATAACAACAGTTACAACAATAACAGTTATAATAATAATTACAATAATAGTTATAACAATAACAGTTACAGTAATAATACATGGGATTCAGGCACAGGCGGAACATGGGATTCAGGCACAGGCGGAACGTGGGATTCCGGCACAGGTGGAACATGGGATTCAGGTACAGGTGGAACATGGGATTCAGGTACAGGTGGAACATGGGATTCAGGCACGGGCGGAACATGGGATTCAGGCACAGGCGGAACATGGGACTCAGGTACAGGCGGAACATGGGATTACGGTACAGACGGAGAATACACAGGTTACTAATATAAAAATATTATACCGGTTAATTAAGGTTAGCCGGTATAATTTATGAGGAGTAAAAAATATGAACGATTCAATAAGGCTTTGCTGTCCTTGTCATTTCGGATTGGAAAGTGTTCTCAAATATGAGATAAATAAAATTGGCGGTACTGATATTAAAGTAAGCGATGGTAAAATAAGTTTTACAGGTGACGAAAATATTCTTGCCCGTGCGAATATCTGTCTTTCAACTGCTGAACGTGTTCTTATTGAACTTATGGAGTTTAAGGCAACAACTTTTGAAGAACTTTTTCAAGGTGTGAAATCTATTGAATTTGAACGTTATATTAACTCTCAGGACGCTTTCCCCGTAAAGGGTTATTCGCTTAATTCAGCACTTCACAGCGTTCCCGACTGTCAGTCAATAATAAAAAAGGCTGTTGTTGAACGTCTCAAATCAAAATACGGCATAAGCTGGTTTGATGAAACGGGTGCAACGGTACAGATTAAATTCAGCATCTTAAAAGATATTGTTTCAATATATCTTGATACAAGCGGTGTCGGACTTCATAAGAGGGGATACAGAAAAAATTCTAACACTGCCCCGATAAAAGAAACACTTGCCGCAGGAATTATTGACCTTGCACGTGTAAGACCCGATTCAATAGTATGTGACCCTTTTTGCGGAAGTGGTACGTTGCTTATTGAGGCAGGATTAAAGGCACTTAAAATTGCACCGGGTATAAACAGACGTTTTTCAGCGGAAAAATGGAACAGTATAAATAATAAGGTATGGCAGGAGGAAAGAAAACGTGCTGTTGACAATGTTGACCGTTCAGCAGAATTTCACGGAATAGGTTTTGATATTGACGATTCTGCGGTTGCTCTTACTCTTGACAATGCTCATAAAGCCGGGATAAAATCACGCCTGAAAATTGAACAGGCTGATATTTCAAAATTCCGTCAACCCGATGATTCAATTGTAATATGCAATCCGCCCTATGGTGAGAGAATGCTTGAACTACGTGAAGCGGAAAATATTTATAAACAGATGGGGAGAGTTTTCGGCAAAGGTACAGGACAGTCAGATTATATAATTTCACCTCATGAGGAATTTGAAAAATTTTTCGGTAGAAATGCCAACAAGCGACGTAAACTATATAACGGCATGATAAAATGCCAGCTTTATATGTATTTCTGATGGACTATTATTTTAAGCGGAAAATTTTGCATCTGTTTTTTCCTAATCGTTGCCCGGTTTGTCAGGAACTTATAAATGCGAATGACCGTTTCTGTATCGAATGCACGGATAAGTTAAAAATGTACAACAGAAATTTTGAGATAAGCGAAGTAAAAAAATTTTTTGCCTGCTTTGATTATGACGATAATATAAAACCTGCTATTTTTCAGCTTAAAAGTGGAATATGCGGTAATTCCGATTATGCATTCGGTTCATATCTTGCGGAAGTTCTCCGCAATGAAAATATATCAACAGATATTATTGTACCCGTTCCGCTTTCGTTGAAGTCAATGCGTAAACGTGGATATAATCAATCTGAACTTATAGCTAAAATATTGAGCATAGAACTTAATATTCCTGTTTGTTGTGCTGTAAGAAAAATCCGTGAAACAAAAGAACAGAAAAATCTTGAAGTAGACGAAAGAAAGTCAAATCTTAAAGATGCATTTGATGTTATAAATCCTGAAACAGTAAGGGGAAAAAGAATCCTGCTTGTTGATGATATATGTACAACAGGGAGTACTTTTCATGAAATTGCCCTTGTTCTGAAAAGAAACGGAGCTGAAGAAATTTTTTGTGCAAGTGTATGCAAAGCATAAAAAGGTGATATTTATGTCTGAAAAAAAGAAAAAATACGGCATAATAATTCTTGTGATTGCAAGCTGTATTTTTATGTCGTTCGTCGAAACTGTCATTGAACCTATATATATTGTAAAATCGGCGTTAAAAATTGTTGTTTTTCTGTTTTTTCCCTTGTTGTCCATGAAAAAAGCAGATATAAAAATTTTTGATAGTTCTTTTAAATTGAACATAAAAATTATAAGAAATCTAATTTTGCTCGGGTTGTTGGTGTATTTTCTGATAATAGGCATTTATTTTATTACGAAAAATATTTTTGACTACTCATCTTTAGTCAGTTCTCTCTCTGATGACCAAAAAGTAGAAAGTAAAAATTTTATCGGTGTTGCAATGTATATTTCTTTCGGAAATTCTTTTTTAGAAGAATTTTTATTCCGCCTTATTTCATTTATCGAACTTTCAAAGTATACAAAAAGAAAAATATCTTACATATTCAGTTCAATAATGTTTGCAGTTTACCATGTGTCTATGATTGGTGTATCATTTCCGCTGCCGTTGTTATTTCTGTCTTTAGTCGGTTTGACTGCCGGAGGATTGATATTTAATTACGCAGACGAAAAACACAGTAATATTTATAACTCATGGATTATACATATGTTTGCGGATTTTGCTATAATGACTATATGGTGTATGCATATTTCATAAAAAAACAAAGGGTGCATTTACTGCACCTTTTGTATTTTTTTGTTTATTATTTCAACAGCCTTGTCATATTGTTCATCCGTGTCGTCGTTTTCGTTTTCAATTACGTAATCAGGAGTAATTCCCACACCATCATAACATTCGGAAACAGAAGTTTTATATTCAGCAATTGTGAGTATGACAGCACCGCCGTTTGAAAGTTCTGTAGTTGTCTGCATAACGCCTTTGCCGTAAGTCTGACTGCCTACAAGTTCAGCTTTTCCGAAATCTTTAAGTGATGCTGAAAAAAGTTCAGCCGCACTTGCTGTATGACCGTTTACCAATACGACCATAGGTAAATTTATTTCAGATTTATCAGATTTTACTATATTTTCCGTATGACCATCGCTATATTCTGCCGTTGCTATAATTCCCTCGGGCAGCAGGGGGTCAAGGCACTCTTCAAGAGATGTAAGCAAACCTCCGCCATTTTCACGAACATCAAATATAAATCCCTTTGCACCGTTCTTTTTAAGATTTTCAAGAATATCAATAAATTGTTCTGAGGTGTTCTGCTTGAAACCTGTGATTTTTATATATCCTATATAATTATCAAGCATTTCGCCCGTTACAGTAACTACTTCAATTTCACGCCTTGTAAGCGTATATTCCTTGTCTTTATCATTTCGGCGGACGGTAATTGTTATGTCTGTGCCGTCAGTTCCCGACATATTTTCCATTGCTTCATCGAATCCTGTTTCAAGAACGTCCGTACCCTCAACGGCAACTATAAGGTCATCGGGTTTTATATCTGTTTCGCTTGCCGGAGAATTTGGCATAACACTTAAAATTTTTATATATCCGCTTTCATCTTCTTCAACAGTAATACCAATGCCTGTCATTTCACCTGCATTATCACTTTTTTCTTCAATATATTCTTCAGCAGTGAGGTATCTTGAATATCTGTCATTAAGTCCCGAAATGTATCCTTTCAGAATACCGTCGTTTATGTTGTTTTCGTCAATGTCACCATAGAAATTTTCTTTTACGTATGAGTCCATTGACTGTAATTCATTATATCTTTCAGAATTTATAGCGTCACTGAATTTACGAAACGTTAAAAAAGATGTAAATATAGATGTGATTGACGAAATTATCACAATCAGACTTATAGCTAAACCAAGACTGATTTTTTTGTTCATTATTTACCATCGCTTTCTGTATAAAGAAACGGGCAGTTTTTATACTGCCCATTGTTTTTTTATGGATTTACAAATTTAAGCGGGTCATTAGCAACACCATTTACACGTACTTCAAAATGAAGGTGTGCCCCTGTAGAAAAGCCTGTAGAACCTACTGTTCCGATTACATCGCCCTGTTGAACGTAGTCACCGACTGAAACGGAAACAGATGTCATATGACCATAGAGAGTTGAATATGTGCCGTCATGCTGAATAATTACGTAGTTTCCGTAACCACCGCCACAACCGCAACTTGAAGATTTTCCGTAATTGTGGGTACATGAATTACTTACAAATGTAACAGTACCTGCTTTTGAAGCACATATAGAACCGCCCATTATACCTGCATCGCCTATATCAATTCCCTTGTGGGTTGTTCCCCAGCGTGGAGCAAAAGGACTTGATATATAATAGAATCCCGGTGTAGGCCATATAAAGCCTGATGATGACGGTTCGGGAATTTTAGTGGTAGTTGTAGTAGTAGTTGCTGTTGTTGTCGTTGCACTTGTCTGTGTAACAGTAGTAGTTGTTGTAGAAACAGCAGAAGTAGTTGTAGTTGTCTGAACTGAATCAGATGAATTTGTATATGTAGTAGCGATAGTAGTTGTAGTTGCAGGTACAGTAACAGAAGTAGTTACAGTTGTTGCAACAGCAACTGTCTGTTGTACTGCAATTTCAGCCTGTCTTGATGCTTCTTGTCTTTCAGCCTCTCTTGATGCCTCTTGTCTTTCAGCTTCTCTTGATGCTTCCTGTCTTTCAGCTTCTCTTGATGCTTCCTGTCTTTCAGCCTCTCTTGATGCTTCTTGTCTTTCGGCTTCTCTTGATGCTTCTTGTCTTTCAGCCTCTCTTGACGCTTCTTGTCTTTCAGCCTCTCTTGATGCTTCTTCTCTTGATGCAGCTTCTATTGATGCAGCCTGTCTTGATGCCTCTTGTCTTTCAGCCTCTCTCGATGCTTCTTCCCTTGATGCCTCCTGTCTTGATGCTTCTTCTCTTGATGCAGCTTCTACTGATGCAGCTTGTCTTGATGCCTCTTCAATAGCTGCTTGTCTTTCGGCTTCCTGTCTTTCAGCCTCTAAACGTGCTGCTTCTTGTTCAGCTGCAATTCGTCTTTGTTCTTCTTCATAACGTCTTTGTGCTTCTTCGGCGTGTTTCTGAATTTCAGCCTGAATCATTGCTTCTTCAGCGTCAAGTGAATCGAGATATTTCTGTGTTTCTTCTTTTGACTGGTTAAGGGATTGCTTTTGTAATTGAATGCTGTCAATTATTTCCTGTGTCTGTACCATTTTTGAGTTAAGCTGTTCAATTTCTTCAGCCTTTTCATTTACTTTTGTTTCCTGTTCCTGAAGTTTGATTTCAAGAGAATGTTTTTCTGTTTCAAGGTCTTTTTTAGACTTTTCAAGTTCATCAATCTCATCAAGAAGTTTATTTATAAGTTCCTCATCATAAGAAGCTATTCTGTTTACCATTTCAACTCTTGACATTATGTCATAAAAACTTGCTGAACCGAGAACGACCGATGCAAGATTTTCATTTCCTGAAACATACATTGTGCATAAACGCTGTTTAAATAGTTCTATATTGCTGTCTATAAGTTCCTGTTGTATACCTATGTCTGAATCGAGATGATTTATATTATCCTGTGTTTTTGTTATATCTTCATTGAGTTTATCAAGTTCATTATTAAGCAGATAGATATTTTGCTGAATAAGATAAATTTGTTCTGAGAGGGTTTCCTGATATGCCTTTTGATTGTTTTCGTCGCCCTCAAGTGCATTTATCTGTGTTTGATATTCGGCAATTTTAGCCTCATTTGCTTTTCTTTCCTCCTGAATTTCAGCGATTGTTTTAGCTGAAACATCTGTATGATTATCTGTTATTGAGGGATAACCTGTGACAATTCCTGCTGCCATAGCGGAGCAGGTCATAAAGGTAAGAATTTTTTTAACTATGATTAACTTTTTCATTTTTAGCGGCAGTCAAAGACTGCTGACTCCTTTCATAAAAAACTGATTTTACGGACTGACATAATCAAGCGGGTTTTCGTTATATCCGTTCACACGCAATTCAAAATGAAGGTGTGCACCTGTTGACCAGCCTGTAGAACCGACTGTTCCTATAACTTGCCCTTGTTTTACATAATCGCCTGCTGAAACAGACGTATGTGCCATATGTGCATACAGAGTAGAATATGTGCCGTCGTGTGAAATAATTACGTAGTTTCCGTAATTTCCGCCACATCCGCAGCCTCCCTCTGATTTTCCGTAATTGTGTTCGCAGGAATTATTTACTGATATAACTATACCGTCCCTTACTGCACAAACTTGTGCCCCGTCAATGCCGGCATCGCTTATATCAATGCCCTTGTGATTTTCGCCGTCACGTTCGCCGTAACCGCTTATTACATAGTAAAAGTCGGGTACCGGCCATATATACGGCTGTTCAGATGGCGGAGTTATCGGAATAGACTCATTTTGCGGGGGTACTTGCTGTTCAAGCCACTCCTGATAAATTCTGTCCTGTTCTTCCTTTTCAAGTTGTTCCTGTTGTTGTTTCAGTAATTCTTCTGCCTGCTTGCGTCTGAGTTCTTCCTGTTTTCGTCGTTGTTCTTCTTCATATTTTTTCTGAGCCTCTTCAGCCTTGCGTCGTATTTCCTCCTGAATTTCAAGTTCCTGTTTGTCAAGTTCACCAATAAGTGATTCTGCATTTTCTTTTGAAATGCGGATTTTTTCCTGTTGTGCATTTATCTGTTCAATAACTGCCTGTGACTGGCTCATCTTTTCATTCAGGGACTGAATTTCAGCAGTCTTTTCAGCTTTTTTTGTTTCCTGTTCGGAAAGTTTAGCTTCAAGACTTTGTTTTTCCGTTTCAAGGTCTTTTCTGTCTTTTTCAAGATTGTCAATATCATCAAGTATATCATTTATAAGCTGTTCATCATGTTCCGCCATATTGTTTACAACTTTTATTCTTGTCATCATATCATAGAAACTTGACGACCCGAAAAGTACGGAAACAAGATTTTCATTACTTCCTGTCATATACATTGCACAAAGACGTTTTTCAAAAAGTTTTATGCTTTCGTCAATCTGTTTCTGTCGTTCTGTGATGCTATAATTAAGAAACTTAATATTTTCATCTGCATTTTTTATATCATTGCTTAGTTTATTAAGTTCCTGATTAAGTAAAGATATATTTTGTTGAATCAGTGCAATTTGTTCGGAGAGTGTTTCCTGAAAAGCCTGTTCATCTGTCATATTTTCGCCGAGTTCTGAAATTTGCTTTTCATATTCGGCTATTTTTGTTTCATTTTCTTTTCTCTCCTCCTGAATTTCAGGAATTGTTTTGGCTGAAATACTTTTGTTGTCCTTCTGAAAGGGGAATGACACTGTAATTCCGAAAGAAACAGCCGAACAAACCAAAAAGCAGGAAAGTTTTAATAAATATGATTTTTTCATAATATCCGGCTGTGTGCCGTACTCCTTTCAATTCAATTAAACATCAATATGCCGCCTTGTGCTTATTACACTGCCTACCGCACCGACAAGCGAACCAATAACAATATATGAAATAAGTACATATATTCTGATTTGTGCAAACGGAATAATACTTCCTATATTAAACGCACTCATAAGGGCAGGTTGTGAAGTCAATATTCTGTAAACTGAACGATATATTGCCCATGTTATGAAAAATGCACCTGTTCCCGAAAAAAAGCCCGTAACCATTCCTTCAACGAAGAACGGCATACGTATAAATATATTTGTTGCACCTACATATTTCATGATTTGTATTTCTTCACGGCGTGCATAAACGCTTGCTTTTGTCGTGTTTGAAATCATAATCATTGATACTATCGCAAGTGCAATAATAACTGCACCTGCTATAAGTGTAGCTATTTTTCTTAATTCTCTGAGAAACTCGGCAACTTTTGTTGAAGATTGTACTTCCTGAATATCTGTCATCATTGCAATTGCTTCTGTTGTATCTGCTATAAGGTCATTGTCTTTTACTGTCACACTGAAACCGTCGGGCATGAAGTCGTAACCTTCAATATAATTGAAAATTGCACGTCCTCTGCTGCTTATCTGATTTTGCATACGTTCAAGTGCCTGCTGTTTTGAGATATACTCAACTTTGTTTACATTGTCAAGTTCTGAAAGTTCTGTTTCTATCTGTGAAACTCTTTCTTCAGGAGTACCTATATTAAGGTAAACTGCAATTTCATTCTGGTCGCTGAGACCTAAAATCATTGAATTTATATTTATATAGAAAAGTCCTGCTATTCCGACAAGAAGAAGTGATATAAGCAAAACACAGAAAGTTGCAAAAGCCATCATTTTATTTTTCCAGATATTTTCAACGCCTTGGTCGGCAAGATATTTAAAACCGCTTAATTTCATTGAACGCCTCCCTGAGAGTTTTCCTCCATAATAGCCGCAATAATTTCGTCTGCATCTGCCTTAGTGCTGATACTTTCGGTATTTTCTTCAGACGGCTGATTTTCTGTAATTGAGGCTATAATATTATCAGCGGTCAGGTTTTCGCCTGTCATGCTTTCGGAAACTGTTTCCGTCAAGTCGTCAACAATTTCTTTTCCGTCGTTGTCATCATTGTTATTATTATCAATGTTATTATTATTTTCGTCATACTCTTCATCTTCGTCATCACTAAAATCAATGTCCGGAAATTCTGATTCGCCAAGAAGTTCTTCTGCGTCCATACCGTCATCTGTCCTGAAATTTTCGGGAACGGGTAAAATAGTAGGTTCAAATTCGCTGAGTTCATCGGTAATTCCGGCAACTACTTCATCAAAGACGATTTCTCCGTCTGTGATATTTATAATACGTCCGCCGAAATGGCGAACAAGGTCATGTTCATGAGTTACCATAAGAATAGTTGTACCTTGGTCATTTATGCCTTTAAGCAGTTCAACTATTTCATAAGAAAGTTCAGGGTCTATATTGCCGGTAGGTTCATCTGCGATGATAAGCCGGGGGTCATTTACTAATGCCCTTGCAATTGCTACACGCTGCATCTCACCGCCTGAAAGTTCATCAGGATATGATTCAACTTTATCCTGAAGTCCGACAAGCCCTATAACGTATGGTACACGTTTTCTTATAAATTTAGGGGGTGCGTCAATAACACGCAGTACAAAAGCAATATTTTCGTAAACGGTCATTGACGGTATAAGGCGGAAATCCTGAAATACAAATCCCAGTGTACGCCTAAATTCCGGAATTTTACTTTTTTTCAGCTTATTAAGATTATAGCCGTTTACAATAACAGTACCGCTTGTAGCGTCAATTTCTTTCAGGAGCAGTTTAATCATGGTACTTTTTCCCGCACCTGAAGAACCTACAACAAAAGCAAAGTCACCGTCATTTATTTTCAGGCTGACATTGTTAAGAGCATCGACACCGCTTGAATAAGTTACAGATACGTTTTTAAGTTCTACCAAAAAAGTTACACCTACCTTAATTTTTCAGAAGCGGACATTTTGCTGTCCGCTTTTTTTTATTATCAGAATTTTACAGGGTTTGAGGAGAGATATTTTTTAACCATGAGGGCAATTTTGAAAATTATCGCATGGTCAAATTCACGCAAGTCAAGTCCCGTGAGTTTTTTAATTTTTTCAAGTCTGTAAACAAGTGTATTTCTGTGTACAAAGAGTTTTCTTGAAGTTTCTGATACGTTAAGATTATTTTCAAAGAATTTCTGAATTGTAAAGAGTGTTTCGTGGTCAAGTGACTCAATACTTCCGACTTTGAAAACTTCATGGAGGAAAGTTTCACAAAGAACAGTAGGCAAATGATAAATAAGTCTTGCAATGCCGAGATTATCATAACTTACAATAACTTTGTCCGTATCAAAAACTTTTCCTACTTCAAGAGCCATTTGTGCCTCTTTGAAAGAACGTGCAAGGTCTTTGACGCCGACAACGGAAGTACCTATACCTACATTTACTCTTGTATAAAATTCACTGCTGAGAGTATCAGCAATTGAACGGGCGAGTTTTTCGAGGTCTTTTGAATCAACGGTGCTTTTAAGTTCCTTGACGAGAACAATATCGCTTTCAGTGATATTGAAAACAAAATCCTTATTTTTGTCAGGGAAAAGGTTCTGAATAACATCATATGCAGAAATATCATTTGCAGATATTATTCTGATGAGGAAAACTGCACGGCTGATTTCAGCGTTAAAGTTCAGTTCCCTTGCTTTGATGACAATATCTCCGGGGAGAACGTTGTCAAGGATAACATTTTTTATAAAGTTGTTTCTGTCATACTTTTCGTCATAGTACTGTTTGATGTTTGAAAGAGTTATAGCAAGAATGCTTGCATACTTTGCGGCGGCATCGTCAACGCCCTCAACGAATACAGCATAATCGGGTTTAACCCTTGAGCCGAACGGCTTATATGTAAAACCGTCCCTTATGAAAATATCGTGTGAATCGCTTAAATCAAGCGAAACAAATTCATTTGTAGTACCTACTCTTGTAAGGTCACTGCAAGCAATAATTGTGGCTGTTTCATCAACAACGCCGATTGTAGAGTCGATAGTATCACGCATTTGATGAACCAGACCCTGAAATAATCTGTTGGACATAACTTTAATCCTTTCTCTTTAATAATAGGTATATTTGATTTCAAGGATTTTTTCAGAAAGAAAACAGCTTTCTGATATATTACAAATTGTAACATATTTTATAATCCTATTTGTTAACAAAGTGTTAATTTTTTTCCACAATTTCACGTATGTTACAAATTTTTGTGTTAGTATTGTGATAAAAACTACAAACAACGGGTTATTTTTGTAACCGAAACGTAATTTAATTGGAACAAAATGTAATTTTTTATGAAATTACATTTTTTCAGGTCTTTCAATATTGAGTATTGAAAGGACGTTTCTGAGGACTTGTCTTACAGCAAGACAAAGCAGTATTCTTGCGTTCATAAGTTCAGGTGTTTCGGCATTTTTCACACTGCAAGCATCATAAAAACGGTGAAAAAGTGTTGCAAGGTCAATTGCATATTTTGTGATTTTCGCAGGGTCATATGACTTTGCGGAAAGGTTTATTTCTTTCGGCAATGATGCAATATGGCGAATAAGTTCAATTTCACGGGGATTGTCAAGAATATCAAGCTCCGCACTTTCGGGAATTTCAATTCCCTCTGATTCAAGATTTGCTATAAGACTGCATATTCTTGCGTGTGCATACTGAACATAATAAACGGGATTCTGTGAGGATTTTTCAACAGCAAGGTCAAGGTCAAATTCAAATTGTGAATTTGCCTCACGGAGATTGAAATAAAATCTTGCCGCATCAATCGGTATTTCGTCAAGAAGTGTAACAAGCGTGATAGCTTTTCCGCTTCTTTTCGATAGCTTTACAACTTCACCATTACGAACAAGGCGTACCATTTGCATAAGTACAACGTCAAGTTTATCTGCATCAATGCCAAGGGCAGTAAGTGCCGATTTAAGGCGGGGGACATAGCCATGGTGGTCTGCACCGAGAATATTTACAGCTTTGTCAAAATTTCTTGTAACAAGTTTGTCATAGTGGTATGCAATATCGGGAACTACATATGTTGGTATTCCGTTTGCACGTACAAGCACAAAATCTTTGTCAACTCCGAAATCAGTTGCTTTAAACCATAAAGCACCTTCCTTTTCATAAGTATGACCGGTTTCACGGAGTTTATCCACAATTTTCATAGTTTCTCCCGATTCATGCAGTTTGCTTTCCCTGAACCAGTTGTCATATACAATGCGGTATTTTTTCAGGTCACGTTCAAGACCGGCTATATTTAACGGCAAAGCATAATCTACGAGGGCTTTTCTTCGTTCTGTTTCGGAAACGTTTTCAAGTTCAAAAAGATGCTTTTTGTAATAATTTGCGGCGTGTTCAATTATATCAGTACCGAGGTAGACATCTTCAGGCATTTCAAAGTCCTGACCTTCTCCACTTCTTGAATAAATATCAGCACAGAGTTTTTCTGTATTGCTATGACAATTATAAACAGCCTGCTGTCCTTTTTCTGAGCATAATTGCATATATCTGAGTGATAAAGATTTACCGAACTTTTCAATCTGATTTCCTGCATCGTTCACGTAAAATTCACGTTCTGCATGATAGCCTGCCCACTGTAAAACACTTGTAAGACAATCGCCTATTGCTCCGCCTCTTGCGTTTCCTATATGCATAGGGCCTGTAGGATTTGCTGAAACAAATTCAACAAGTATTCTCTTTCCCTTTCCTGAATCTGTTTTTCCGTAATCGTCTTTTTCGTCAAGAACGTTTTTAACAACATCGGAAAACCATTTCCTTGACAAAAAGAAATTCATAAAACCTGCTCCGGCAACTTCACAACGTTCAAAGAGAGAACCATCAAGACTGATTTTGTCACATATAAGTTCGGCGATTTTGCGTGGTGGCATTCTGAAAGCCTTTGCACAGACCATTGCAATATTTGACGCAAAGTCACCATGTGATTTATCTGCCGGAATTTCAATGTTGAAATCGGGAACGGAAACGGCAGGAACATCACCGTCTGCTGTAACAGTTTCCAAAGCCTTTTTAATAAGAATGCGGAGCTGTTCTGATGCTTTATTTATAAAATCCATAAATATTATCCTTTCTAATTATTTGTATCCTGAATTTTTATAATAATCTCGTTGTCTGACAGGTGGGAGGCGTTCACATCAAGAGTATACTTTAAATAAAGTCTACCGTTTTCATTCAGTGTATTTTCAATAGCATGAGTATAAATTCCTATCTGCATACTTCCGAACGGTGTGCCATATTGGCAGTAACGTCTGTTTCCTACTTCAAGCGACATAAACGAACTGGCACTGCCTGTTCTCATTACAGAAGCCTCGTCATTTCCTTTTACTTCAATAGTCGTTACAGAACCTTCAAAGCCTGTTGCTTCGGTATCTTCATAAACAATGGTATCAATGTTTCCATCTAAACTTATTTCGGCTCTTGTAAGGAGTTCAGTTTCACTTCTGTCTTTTTCGTCCCATTGAATACTTGTAATTGAAATCAATTCATTTTTTTTCAAGTTTACACCTCTTTTTCAATAACTGCGTTCTGCGTTTTCCATAGCCTGTTCAAGCAATTTGTCTAAAAGATATGAATATCCGATGCCGAGATGTTCCATAAGTTTCGGATAAACACTGTTTTTTTTCAGACCCGGAGCAACACCGATTTTGTTCAGAAGGAGTTGTCCGTCATCTGTAAGAAAGAAATCTATTCTTGCCATTCCTTTGCAGTTGAGTGCTTTGAATGCATGAACAGCAGTTTCACGTATTTTATTTTGAGTATCGTTAGGCAGGTCAGCAGGCACAACAAGGTCATCTCCTGAAGTCGCACTGAAATCATTCTTATCATATTTATTTGCATTTTCCTGTATTTCGCCGATATATGAAGAAAACGGTGTATTATACCCGAAAACGGCAGCTTCAAGTTTTCGTCCTTTAATGAATTTTTCAACAACAACTTTATTGTCATTTAAAAATGCAATCTTGACAGCAGAAACGAGTGATTCAAAATTATCTGCAACGTTTATCCCTATGTCACTACCACTGTTTGCAGGCTTTACAATAAGAGGAAAACCAAGTTCAGCAGATATTTCTTTACAGCGTTTGTCTATTTCATTAAGTTCTCTCTGTGTTATCAAACGCCATTCAGCAGTTTTTATTCCGAAATCGTCCATAACCATATGTGTGTGTGATTTGTCCATACATGACGCAGCGGCAAGAAGTCCACAGCCTACGTATGGAATGCCTGAAAGGTCAAGAAGTCCCTGAATAGTACCGTCCGCACCTGATTTACCACTAAGCACGGGAAAAACAATATCAATTTTTCTGATAGATGCTTCACCATTTTCAAGCATGACAATTCCCCTGTGCAGAGGGTCGGGAGATATAAAGGCAGGTGTACAGTCGGGATTAAATTCCCATTCGCCTGTAGCAATATCAGCAGCATCACCCGGATAATACAGCCAGTGTCCCTTGCGTGTTATGCCGATACAAACGACTTCATATTTTTCTTTTGGGATATTCTCTACAACTTCAGCGGCAGAGGCAAGAGATAATTCACGTTCACGTGAAACGCCTCCGAAAATAACAGCAGCCTTAATTTTAGCCATAAAACTCTCCTTTTTATATTAGATAGTATGATAAATTATATATAATATTTTATCACATTTCACAAAAAACTGCAAGCCTTTTTCTTTAAAATTTGAAATATAGCGTATTACAGTAAATAAATAAATTATTTTATCAATGCGAAATTATTGATATTATATAAAAATATAGAAAATTATATAAAAAATTGTATAAAAGCCGTTGAATATAAAAAATTCACTTGAATAAACTGCGATAAAATGCATATAATATAAAAAGAGTTTTTTAAAAAAAAATATCTAACTGATTTTATAATATTTCTTTATCTGAAATAATTTTTTTGTTTATAATAACGTATTTTTAATTAAAACAAAAAAATTTTTCCTGTAGTGTTGACTTTTTTTGAAAAACATGATATACTAATATAGTCGCATGAAAATGATGCGATTAAAAGAAATATCGCGGTGTGGAGCAGCTAGGTAGCTCGTCGGGCTCATAACCCGAAGGTCGTTGGTTCAAATCCAGCCGCCGCAACCATATTGGTGATACTAAATAGCTGTACACCGAAAAAAGCCCGAATAATCGGGCTTTTTTGCTACTCAGAAGCCGAAAATTTTTAGTGTAAAACCATGGCTGTTTTTTGCCCGTTTTTACGAGGGTACAGGATTTGAACCCTCGCAAAGAAATAATATGGTTAAAACAGGAGAAGTTCAGAGGGAAAAATCAAAAAAATACTGCTTTTATAAGATAGAATAATAACAGATTTTGAAAGACCGTTTTGTCAGTTATCACGAATTTTAAGTGATGATGAACAGGATGGTCTTTTTTTATTTTCCAAAAAAGGAGGCAAAGCTGATGAAAGAAAAACTGATAATCAACACAAATCTGATTCGTAAGGAATCGGAGTTCCGAACAAAATCCTGCGTGGTGGAAAAAGCTGTGGCCATTTCTCACCGTGAGTTTGAAAATCTGAAGAGCTATCCGCTTCGTGACAACAAGCTGATAGCCGAAAACGTCGATATGATGTACTGCGACAACGATGACAAATATCACTGTCTGCTTGTTTATGATGCGGAACAGGGTGACGGTCTGCTTATTGAGTCCGAAGGAACAGCTTACGCACGGTATTCCCAGTATATCCCAATGGCAAAGGAACTTGTGGAAATGAACCGAAATCCCGAAATATTGTTTACAGACGGCGAAAAGAAGCTCCATAAACTGCTGAATGAAATTTCGGACAGGATAGCGGAATTTTCGCATTCGGGGTATTCAAAGTTTTTACTTGACGACGTTCTGGAGGATCTCGGCTGTGACTTTGACGAATTGAAGAAAATGCTTGTTAAATCGGCAGCGGAAATACTGAATGAGAGAAGCGATATCAAGTCGGTTAAAATCAACGACCTTGATATTCCGTTTCAGCCTGGTATTTCGGTAGAATTGGAAGAACCCGAAATGGATATAACAATGTAAACGGTTAAGTTCTGAAAAGACTTAGCCGTTTTTTATTGTCAAAAAAAGAAGGGAATAGTGATAAATGATAAGATATTTTGAAGCGTTCGCAGGAATCGGTGCGTTCCGCTCTGCTTTTGAAAAAGTGGGAGGCTTTGAATGCGTCGGGTGGTGCGAAATCGACAAATTTGCCCAGAAGGCTTACCGGGTCTTGTACGATACGAGAGGAGAGGTGTTTTATGAGGACATCACAAAAATCGATTGCGGAAGTATGCCGGATTTTGATATGCTCGTTGGTGGACCGTGCTGCCAGTCGTTCAGTGTTGCGGGGCACAGACGTGCTTTTGAGGATGACCGAGGAAACCTGTTTTTCGACTATATCAGAATCCTTGAAGTCAAGCGACCCAAGTACTTTATTGCTGAGAATGTACCCAATCTGCTGGGTATATCGCAGGGGGAGTGCTGGAAAATCATCCTTGAAAAGATTTCAGAACTGGGGTACAGTATGTGCTGGCGTGTGCTTAACTCTGCCGATTTCGGAATACCGCAGTCAAGAAAAAGGCTGTTCCTTGTCGGATATCTTGGAGACCGATGTCCCGCCGAAATACTTTCTTTCAGACGAAGCGATGCGGAAAATGGCGGAAAAAGAAAACCTGAACAGCTGATAGGCGGTTCACAGGGTTCGAGGGTGTATTCCACGAGCGGTACGGCGGTTACACAGTGCAGCGGTTCAGGAGGACGTGGCGGAAAAACAGGGCTTTACCTGATTGACTACAACGAAAATCCCAAAATCACCGAAACTGCGAGGTGCATTACGGCACGTCAGAACAGCGGAATGTCACATCACAAGGGCGAACATTCTGCTGTTTTTTGCGAATATACGGCGGATTCAGAGATTCCGAGAGCCATTCTGAATCCATTCAAAGAAACCACCCGACAGAACGGCAGACGAGTAAAAAATCCCGATGAACCGATGTTTACGATAACCGTCACGGACAGACACGGAATTGTTCACAAAGGACGAATCCGTCGTCTGATGCCTGTGGAGTGCTGGAGACTGCAGGGTTATGAAAAGGCTCAGTTTGAGAAAGTTGCGGCAACGGGAATGTCCGATGCCCAGCTTTACAAGCAGGCAGGAAATTCAATCACGGTGGCAGTTGTGGAGGCTATCGCAAAAAATTTAATAAAATTCGATGAGGAGATGGATTGCTATGGAAAATAAAATCAAAATTTTTGAAAACAAGGAGTTTGGCTCGGTCAGGACTTTGAAAGAGAAAAATGGAAGGGTTGTATTTTGTGGCTCTGACATTGCAAAGGCTCTTGGATACAGAAATGTGTCAGACGCTCTTATCAGGCATTGTAAGGGTATCGTGAAACACGATATCCTTACAAATGGCGGTGTTCAGGCACTTTCCTTTATTTCGGAAGGAGATGTCTACAGACTTGTTGCACACAGCAAGCTGCCGAAAGCTGCGGAATTTGAGTCGTGGGTTTTTGATAAAATACTTCCTCAGATTAATCATACCGGCGGTTACGTCGCCGACGAAGATATGTTCATCGAAAACTATCTTCCATTTTTGGAAGAACCATATAAAGGTCTTTTCCGTCTGCAAATGATGGCGATAAATCAGCTCAACGAGCGTATCCGCCACGACCAGCCGCTTGTTGAGTTCGCAAATCAGGTTGCGGGAACTGAAAATCTCATCGATATGAACGCAATGGCAAAACTTGCTGTCGAGGAAAATATCCCAATTGGCAGAAACAGATTGTTCAGTTGGCTGCGAAAAAACGGGATTCTGATGTCGGATAATCTGCCGTATCAGAAATTCATCGACCGTGGCTATTTTGCGGTGAAAGAGTCCGTTTTTGAAACAGATTCCTTTTCAAAAACCTATCAGCAGACGTTTGTAACGGGAAAAGGTCAGCGATTTATTATCGGGCTGCTGAGAAAATATTACAATGAGTAAATTTTTATTGCAGAAATGGAGATGAAACAATGAGTATAACTTCGATTAACACGGAACAGCTTCGCCGAATGGACGGCAGTGAGGGGCTTGTAATTCAGGGCTGTGGCGGAGATTTACAGGAGTGGCTGGATGGCATAAATGATATGCTGACAGAAAGCGGAATATTACAGAATGGAAAACGATTTGAAAAAGCGTACACCTTTAAAAATGAGGGGCTGACCTGTCTGCTTTTCCCTTTTGATGATGTTCAGCCTGATGTTGGTAAGCTTGCGATGTGGCGACTTGAAACAAGGGAAACTTTTGGCAGCACGTGGTTGACCGACTATGTTGAGAATAATCTCGGAGGCTTTGTTTCGGAACAATACGAAGATGAAAATTTGGGAATGGAGATGAGCTGATGCCAAATCATATTACGAATATCGTCGGTTTTTCGGGCGATGAGAGCCGTATACAGACGATGTTGAAAGAGATTCAGAACAATGAATATGGCATAGGTTCGGTCGATTTCAATAAAATAATTCCTATGTCCAAAGAAAATTATGGATTTACTGCCAAAAGGACAAAAAATGTAGTCTGCTACGAAAATAATCAGTGTGACTGGGCAGTTGCGATGTGGGGTACGAAGTGGAATTCTTACGGATATACCTCGGATACAGGATTTAAGGACGGAAAACTGGCATTTCTTACAGCATGGTCAGCTCCACATCCGATACTGCAAAGGCTGTCAGAAATTTATCCCGACATAAAATTTGAGCATGAGTGGGCGGACGAGGATATCGGCATGAACTGCGGAAAATACGTCTATTTTGGCGGCGAAAGGACAGAGGAATACTTCCCTGAAAGCAGCAGGGAGCGGATTGAATTCGCCGCTCGTGTGATGGACAGCGACCCTGCGGAATGGTACCTGTATCTGAATGCAAGCGGCACGGATTATGTGAGTTTTCCCGATGAGGAATTTGAAATCATCGAAATAGAGGGAAAAACTGCACTGTTCACAAACGACAGAATGACCGACTCCGACATTCCGAAAGGTCTGCACTGCTATCATATCAGACATGGCGATGACGGCAATTTTTGTACGATTGAAAAAAACGTTACCGTGAATCACGCAGGCTCGGTAATCGTAAAAGAGCCGATAGACCTCGGCGAAAATGGCTGTATATCGCTGAATAGTGGAAATGCTCCGAATTTCACAGGTGAAGTAACGCTTATGGAGGATTTTTTTACAAACGATGAAGAACAGTCCGAAATTATGGGAATGGAGGTGACTTGAAATGCAGGAAAACAAACGTCCGAAATGCCCGATAATCGGTGCTGACGGCAACATTTTCAACATTATGGGGATAGCTTCAAGAACGCTGAAACACAGCGATATGGCGGAAGAATCCAAGGAAATGATAGAGAGAGTGACTTCGTCGGGTAGTTACGATGAGGCTCTCGGAATCATTATGGAGTACGTCGAGCCTTGTTCGGAAGCGGAAATGTATGATGAATCCGAGGATTTTGGAATGGAGATGTCGTGATGACGCATTTGTTAAATGAAACACTTTTTTGTTGCCGGCGGAAAGGAGAAAAATGAACAGTTTTATGTCTTGGGTAGGCGGCAAGAAGTCCTTAAGGGACGCAGTTCTTGCACGTCTGCCGCCCTATTATGAGCGATATATCGAGGTTTTCGGCGGTGCGGGATGGGTGTTGTTCCACAAACCGCCCGGAGATTTCGAGGTGTTCAACGATTTCAATAGCAATCTCACAAACCTGTACCGCTGCGTGCGTGATAAGCCCGGAAAACTGAAGAAAAAACTGCAGTATGTGCTTAATTCCCGTGAGGATTTCGACTGGATTTCAAGTCTGCACAAACGCCGTCTTTTCCCGAAATTTCGGGATATTGACCGTGCCGCAAAGTTCTATCAGCTGATACGGTACAGCTACGCAAGCGGACTTGACAGCTTTGCGAGTCAGCCGCACTCGATGTGGAGCGATTTTCCGCAGATTGATATGGCTGCAAGACGTTTACAGAGAGTAATAATTGAGAATAAAGATTTTGAAAAGCTCATCAGGCAGTATGACCGTCCGGTGAGCTTTTTTTATTGCGATCCGCCGTATTTTGCGACTGAAAATTATTACAAGGACGTTGGATTTACTGAAAAAGACCACATCAGACTGCGTGATTCACTGCTGAACTGTTCGGGAAAATTTCTGGTATCCTATAACGATTGCCCTGAAATTCGGGAAATATGGGATAAACCAAATATCTACATCGAGGAAATCAGCAGGCTGAACAATCTTGCACAGCGGTACGAGGGCGGCTGTCAGTATGCCGAACTTTTCATATCGAATTACGACACTTCGGAGCGTTCGCAGATGAACAGACAGCTTTCGTTTTTAGATGATAATATACAGGAGGTATAATATGAAGAAAAATACAGTTTACACAAGGGGCTTTGTCAACGACGACGGCTGCATCGAAGTTCCGGGAGTTTTCCTTGAGGACGGTGCGGAGGTTGAGCTTGCCATTGAGGTACAGTCGGGCAGATTTGAGGTCGCTGTGATGCCGTCGGAAAAGCCAAAAATGCCGAAAGACTGCGGAATTTCCGACGAAGAAATCATGAACTGCTGTAATCAGCACGAGGACTGCGGAGACTGTCCGCTGAACGATTACTGCGGGGAGGAATTTGCGGATTAATTGCGATATATCGTGGATTCAAGGAGGTGAAAGGCATGAAAATTCTTGTGGTTGAACCCGAAAAAAAGCCGTATACAAGGGAAATTTCGGACGATTTCCACGAAATGCAGGAGGTTGTTGGAGGTCTGATTGAGCCGATACGTTTTGAGCCGAAAAATGACGCTATTGCGTTCTGTAACGAGGAATTCCTTCTGAACGGCTCACGTCCGAACCGTTTTGTAGGCGATGTATTGGTGCATGGAACGTTTTTCGTGGTCGGTAATGCGTTTGACGAGTACGGCGAGGAAATCAGTGTTTCGCTGACCGACGAGCAGATTGAAAAGTACTCGGAAAAATTTGAATTTCAGATGTGTTTTTTGCCGGAAGATTTGTGCGGTATTCTGCGTGAAATCGGCATTTTTGACGACGAGGACTTGGACGAAGAACTTGGAATGTCAATGTAAAATAATTTCAGAAGGAGAAAGTTATGTTAAAAAATAAAATTATGAAGAAAATCGGCGCAGGGTTTATGTCTGGACTCTGTGCCTTTTCAATGCTCGGAACAACCGTAAACAGCGGTATATCGGCAAAAGCAGAGAACGTCTCTGTTGCAGAAAATGAGGTTTTTCCGTCTGCCGATGAGGTCATCGCAACGGCGGCGACGCTGCTCGGAGCGCCCTACGGCTTCGGTTTTAAGGGATATACGGGCGTTTACTATCAGGGCGGCTACAGTCCGCTGACCGAGGAGTACATCAGGCAGCAGGGGCTTGACTGTTCCGGTCTGATTTACTACACGATGACGCAGCTTGGCTATGAAACCGACGGTTTTTCGTGGAATAATCCCGTTCCCGTGGACACGATGCACTGGCTGTCCGTGAACGATAACTGTACGATTTCATACGGCGGTGTGACTTCAAAAATCGACGTTGAGAAAAACGGCGTAAAGACCGAAGATAAGCCATATTGGGAGTGTCCCGACGGCTCGACAATCACGCCCGGCTCGGTGGTTATCGCCGATAATCTCAGCGGCGAGGACCACTCGTGGATATATATGGGCGAATTTGAAAACAGGGACGAAGTTGTCGATTATCTGCGAAATATCGGCGTAAACGAGTTATATATCAACTCATCAACCGTCGGTGACGGAAACGGTGACGGCGGTACTCACTGGCGAATCGAGTCCAACGGCTCGCAGGGCGTTGTAATCAATAATAATACTGACGGTAAAAAAGCGACCGCAATGAATATGTCGGCGTTCAGAATCACCAAAACAGAGGCGGAATTTACGATTACAAAGGTCTTAAACAGCGATAATTCGGTGAAAATCAGCGGTACAAGTCCGATTGACGGCACTCAGGCAATATACGGAGTGTATACTGATTCCGACTGCACTCAGAAAGTCGGTGAAATCAAAATCGGCGACGACGGAACAGGCTCGATTACGCTGCCCGACAAGCAGTATTACGTCAGGGAAATTTCCGCTCCGACGGGTTATGATTTGTCAACGGACGTTGTGGCTCTGAAAGCTGATTCCAACGTCAACGTCGGCGAAAATATTACAAGCGGTATAATTAAAATCAACAAGACCGCAGAGGACGGCGTGGTTTCAGACCGTGAGTTTGTGGTTTCGTGGACGGAAAACGGCGTGGAATACAGCAAAAATGCGTTTACCAATGCCGATGGAATTGCCGAAATTGACGGTCTTCACGTTTATGATTTCGGAAGTAAAAGTGCGATTTCGTACAATATTTCGGAAATAAATCCCGATACGAGATACGAAACTCCGAAGGCTCAGGACGTGATTCTGACGGGCGGAAATGCCGATTTGACGGTTGCTGTGGACTTTGAAAACGTGCTGAAAAAGGGTAGTATCCGCATAAACAAGCAGTCCGAGGACGGTCAGAACGGCGACAGAACTTTCACAATTTCGGGTGGCGGTCAGACTTACACACTCATTACAGATGCGGGCGGAACGGCTATTCTTGCCGATATTCCTGTGTTTGACGGCAGCAACGAGCCTATTGTGTACACCATCAGCGAGAACGATGTGCCTGTCAGATACGTTGTTCCGGCAGAACAGTCAACAACGCTTGCAGCGGACGAAACTGTTGAAATTATTTTTGAGAACAGGCTGAAAAAATTCACTGCCGAGGTTGTCAAGAAAGACTCCGAAAACGGCGGTTCACAGGGAAATGCGACGCTTGCAGGTGCGGTTTACGGACTGTATAATAACGGCGAGCGTGTTGCAACTTACACGACTGACGAAAACGGTCGCTTCATAACTGATGAGTTTGTGTGCGGAAATTACACGCTTCAGGAGCTTTCACCGTCCGAAGGTTATCTTCTTAATGACGAAATTTATACTCTCGGTACAGAGCCTGAGAATTATGTAATCGAGATGAATCCTGTTTCGCTTGATGTCACAGAGGACGTGAAAAAAGGCTGTATTTCGATAATAAAGCACTCTGACGATGACGAAAATGTCGTTGAAAATCTTGAAACAGGTGCTGAATTTGAGATTTTCCTCAAGTCCGCAGGCAGTTATGAAAATGCCAAGGATTCCGAAAAAGACTATCTTATTACCGACGAAAATGGTTTTGCGGAGTCAAAATTTATGCCCTACGGCGTGTATACTGTCCGTCAGACAAAGACAGTCAACGATGCGGAATTTGTTCCCGATTTCGATGTTTTCATTTCTGAACACGAAAAAACTTACGAATATATCCTCAACGACGCTCCGTTCAAATCGTATATCCACATCACGAAAATCGACGCAGAATCGGGAAAAATTATTGCTTACGAGGGTGCCGGATTCCAGATTTATGACGCTGAAAATAACCTCGTGAATATGGGCGTTGACACGTTCTACACCAACTTTGAAGGCTTCCTGATAACTCCCGAAACGCTTCCTTACGGCGATTATACGCTTGTTGAAGTTCAGGCTCCTTTTGGCTATATTCTGGACAAAACTCCCGTTTCATTCAGCGTGACTTCAGCAAATTCTGAGGAAGAAAATGCTGTGAATATCGTCAGAGTTGAGAAATCCGACGTTGCTCAAAAAGGCAGAATTTCCGTGCAGAAAACGGGTGAAATTTTCAGTTCCGTAAGCGAAAATGACGAAAAATATACTCCGATTTTTGAGGAAAAAGGGCTTGAAAACGCCGAATTTCAGGTGATTGCAGCCGAGGACATCATTACAGCGGACGGCACTGTCAGAGCCAACGCAGGCGACGTTGTGGCGGAGCTTGTTACCGACGAAAACGGCTATGCGGAAACTGATTTGCTCTATCTTGGAAAATACGAAATTACAGAGGTTTCCGCACCTTTCGGATACGTCAGAACCCCCGAAATACAGGCAATTGAGCTGACTTATGCAGGACAGGAGGTCACTGTGAGAGACACAATGAATACGTCATTTGTGAACGATTATCAGGGCATTGAAATCAGCCTTGAAAAGTTTATGGAAAGCGATGAAATGTACGGAATATCGGCAGAAAACAGCTATAAAAATGTACGTTTCGGACTGTACGCCGCTGAAGAAATTGTCGCTGCCGACGGAACATCAGTTCCTGAAAATGGACTGATTGCAGAGGTTTCACTCGGTGAGGATATGAAAGCCGTATTTGCCGAAAAACTGCCGTTTTCACGCTATTACGTTCAGGAAATCGCTACCGATGAACATTATGTTCTTAACGGCGAAAAGTACCTTGTAAATTTTGAGTATATGGGTCAGGAAATGACTACAGTATACATGAATAGCGGACAGTTTACAAATCTCCTCAAGCGTGGAACGGTTAAGGGTATCAAGGTGAGCGAATCCGAAGAACCGCTTGAAAACGCACTTTTCGGGCTGTTTAATACTGATTGTACAGAATTTACGGCGGAGAATGCAATAGTGACCGCAAAGTCCGATAAACAGGGAAAATTTGAGTTTGCGGAAGTGGTTTACGGCGAGTATATTATCCGTGAAATCGAGGCTCCCAATGGATATATTCTGAGCGATAAAAAATATCCTGTTACAATTTCAGAAAACGGCGAAATCGTCGAAATTACGGCAAAAAACAAGCCTGTGACCGTCGAAATCAGCAAGCGTGACGTTTACGGAAACGAGCTTGAGGGTGCTGAAATGGAACTTGTCAACAGTGACGGAGAAATCGTTGAAAAATGGATTTCTGACGGCAAAAATCACGTAATATCGGGACTTTCCACCGGTGAGTATGTGCTGAAGGAAGTTGCTGCTCCGGACGGTTATGTGATTGCGACTGACATCAGATTCACTGTTTATACTGACGGTACAATAACGGTTGAAAACGTCGATTCTACGGCAATTTCGGCGGACGGAAATCCGATGATTGTGATGATTGACAAGGCGGAAAAGGTTCCCGAAAAAACTCCTGAAACCCCGAAAATTCCCGAAACACCGAGTGTTCCGACGGGCGACGCAGGCAGAAATCCGCTGGCATATCTTATGCTTGCAGGCGGTATGATTCTTCTTATTTCACTTGGAATCGGCAGAAAAAATCACAAAAACTGAGAAAGGAAACCGCATATGACAAAGAAAAAAATAATCCGAATCGGGCTGGCTGTTCTTGCAGCCGCCCTCCTCGCCGGAGGAGCTGTGATGCTCACAAAGGACGATATTTCGCAGAAAATCAAGGAAAAAGAACTGATTCCGTATATGCCTGCACCGATTATACTTGCCGAACTTGATGACGCTGTTCCGGAAGTTACAAGGGAAGATATTCAGGCTGAAACGGAGTATGTCAAGCCTGAATATGTCACAGATTTTCCCGACATTACGCCGGAAACTCCTGTTTCGGAAGAGCCGTCCGAAAATGTTCAGAACGAACTCAGGGAAACTGTCCGTGAGATGCAGACAGCGTATCCCAATACGGTCGGATGGCTGTATATCCCCGATACTTCGGTAAATTATCCGGTTATGCAGGGTGGCGACAATGATTTCTATCTTCATCATACCTACGATGGAAGTTGGTTGTCGTCGGGGTCAGTTTTCCTTGATTTCCGCTGTGAAAGCCGTTTTATGAATAATCTTAACGTGCTGTATGGTCATCATATGAACAACGGCAGTATGTTTGCGGGAGTGTGCAATTTCAAGGATTATGGCTATTTTCAGGCACATAAGTACGGTTGGCTGGTTACTGCGGACGAAGTTTACAGGATTGACTTTTTTTCAGCGGCGGTGACGGACTGCGATGACGAAATTTACAGCGGATTCGAAAATACTGCCAACCGAATCCGCCATATTTACGATATATCGCAGATTTACGAGCCGACGAAAATCAGTGAGCAAGACCGTCTGGTGCTTCTCTCGACGTGTTCATATGAGTTTGAAAATGCGAGAACGGTGCTGACGGGAAAGCTCGTAAGAATGGAGGATGGTATATGAAAAATCTCGGAAAAAAGGCTATTACAACGCTTTTCGGAGCGTTGGCAGTCGCCAACATAATGACTATGACCGCCTTTGCGGAGGGCGACGTTGCCGGAGCTGTCACAAGCACATGGACGTCCGCAAAAAGTCAGATTAAGAGCGTTGTGGACAACGTTGTGTTTCCCGTAATCGACGTAATATTGGTAATTTTGCTGTTTGTCAAGATAGGTACAATGTACTTGGAGTATAAAAAGCATGGTCAGCTTGAATGGACCGCACCGGCGATTCTGTTCGGCTGTCTTATTTTCACGCTGACCGCTCCGCTGTACATCTGGAGCGTGGTAAGCATCTGACGAAAGTCCGTCCGAAAGGAGGATTTTTCGTTGAACGGAGGTGAAAAAAGTGCCATATATTCCATTTACAGAAGAACAGAAAATGACCGCAAATAGCGTAGAACTGGCAGATTTCCTGAGAATGCGAGGCGAAAAACTTGAACGTGCAGGACGTGAATACAAGCTGATTTATTATGACAGCTCAGGCAAGCATGACAGTATTACAATGTCGGATTCAAGGTGGTTTGACCACAAAAATCAGGTTGGCGGTGGTGCGATAAAATTTATGCAGTATTTTTACAATATGGACTTTCCGACTGCTGTTCAGGAACTGCTGGGATACTCGGTTGAGCTACTGCAGCGAAGTCCTCCGAAAATGGCTGTACAGACGGAAAAATCGAAAAATTTTAAACTTCCCGAAGCCAACGAAAATATGCACAGGGTGTACGCTTATCTGATTAAACAGCGGTTCATAAATCCCGAAATTATCGGATATTTTGCGAAAAATCGCACTCTTTATGAGGACAAGGAGCATCACAATGCGGTGTTCGTGGGAGTTGATGAAAATGGAGTGCCACGTCAGGCTCACAAGCGTTCTACAGCGACTTTCGGGAAATCTTTTCGTCAGACTGTCGAGGGTTCGGACACAAAATACAGCTTTGCCCACTTTGGTGAATCGGGAAAACTGTTTATTTTTGAAGCTCCGATAGATATGCTGAGCTACCTTACTCTGAATCCCGAAAACTGGCAGAAACACAGCTATATCGCCATGAACGGCGTGTATGAAAGTGCCATTCTGATGGCTTTGAAATGTCACCCAAATTTGTCTGAAATCCTGATTTGCACCGACAACGATGAGGGCGGAATTGACGCTGCTGACAGACTGAAAGATATATTGTCCGACAACGTATATGCCGATATCAAGCGGATTCTGCCACATAACAAAGACTTCAATGAGGACTTGAAACAGCTTAAAGGTGCTGAATTTTTGCTTGCTGTTCCTCACAGACGGTTGGAAAAATACCATGAAACCGCAGGTGGTCTTCAGTACCTCGGATGCCGTCCGGAACGCCTGATATCGCAGATTTCCGCCGCTTTCAGAAATGGACAGTATAAATATCTTGCCGAGTATGCACTTGCAGGCTCGGTATTTTTTATCGGTTCAAAAGATGAAGAAGCGATGTTTGAAAAGCTGAAATCCAAGCTTGTGAACGAGTACCGTGCGTACAGCGATAAGGGCAGAATATCGGCGAAAATTGATAACCTGAAGTCTGCGTATTCGGCTGTATATCGGGATTTGCGGCAGCCTGCACGTACCCGTGAGCAGTCGGTTCAGACGGCAAAAAATCTGTTTATTCTGGCGGACTGTGCCGTGAAAATCTGCATTGAACAGAAGCTGTGCCAAAAAAATGATGAAACGGAGTCCGAGACTTCTGAGATGTCAGCGGGGGTGCGTCATGAAGTCATCGGATATTAATATATCAACTGAAATTGACGGTATATAGCGGAAAGAAGAATGTTTGGAGGGATGTCTATTGAATGAAAAACAGACAGCAATTATAGTTATACTGATTGTATTTTTTATTATTTTTCTTGTGATTGTAAACCTGCTCGACAACAAAAATATTAACGGAATAAAGGCGAAAACTGTGGGCGACGGGCAGCACGGTACAGCTCGCTGGGCAACGAAACCGGAGATAAAAAATACTTTTGTTTCTGTGCCGTTTGAGCCTGAAAAATGGCGTAAGGGCGAGGATTTGCCGACGGTTCAGGGTACTGTGGTGGGGTGCAGAGGACGGCGGAAAACGGTCGCACTGGTGGATACAGGCGATGTTCACACGCTGATGATTGGTGCAGCTGGAGTGGGAAAAACCGCCTTTTTTCTGTATCCGAATATCGAGTTTTCCTGTGCATCGGGAATGTCGTTTTTAAGTACGGATACAAAGGGAGACGTTGCCCGAAATTACGGAAATATAGCCAAAAACTGCTATGGTTACAATGTTTCTGTGCTTGATTTGCGTAACCCTACAAGGAGCGACGAAAACAATATTCTACATCTTGTCAACAAATACATGGACATTTATTTGTCCGATAAAAGTAATTTGTCCGCAAAGGCAAAGGCTGAGAAATACGCTAAAATCACGGCAAAAACGATTATAAATATCGGCGGCGGTGACGGAAATTACGGACAAAATGCGTTCTTTTACGACGCAGCAGAAGGGCTTCTTGCTTCTGTGATTCTGCTTTTAGCGGAATTCGGCGACAAAAATGAACGCCATATTGTGTCGGTTTTCAAGCTGATTCAGGACCTGATTTCCAAGCCCGACGGTAAGGGGCAGAAGATGTATTTCACGACTCTTATGGAAAAACTGCCATCGGAGCATAAGGCAAAGTGGCTCGCAGGAGCGGCTCTGAACTCGGCTGATCATGCGATGATGTCGGTAATGTCAACGGCTTTGTCACGGCTGAACAGCTTTCTGGACTCCGAAATGGAGCAGATTCTGTGTTTCGGCACGGCTATAGACGCTGAACGGTTTTGTGCCGAAAAATCGGCGATTTTCATTATTTTACCCGAAGAAGATAACAGCAAATATTTTATGGTCAGCCTGCTGATTCAGCAGTTATACCGTGAAATTCTGGTCATCGCCGATGAGAATGGCGGTACGCTGAAAAACAGGGTCATGTTCTATGCGGATGAATTCGGCACTTTCCCGAAAATTGATGGTGCGGAAGCGATGTTTTCCGCAGGACGTAGCCGAAAACTCAGTATTGTGGCAATAATTCAGTCGTTCGCACAGCTTGAACAGAACTACGGAAAACAGGGCATGGAAATCATCACGGACAACACGCAGTTGACGATATTCGGCGGTTTTGCGCCTAATTCGCAGTCTGCGGAGGTGCTGTCCAAAGCTCTCGGCGAGCAGACTGTGCAGTCGGGTTCGGTGTCGCTCGGCAAGGAAAAATCGCAGTCGCTTCAGATGATTGGCAGACCGCTGATGACCGTTGACGAGCTGAAAAGTATGCCGAAAGGTCAGTTTATTGTTATGAAAACAGGTACTCACCCGATGATAAGCAAGCTGAAATTGTACTTCAAATGGGGCATAAAATTCGGCGAGCCTTTTCAAATCGAGGACAGGGGTGCAAGGGCGGTGAGTTATATGGAGCGTGACGAGCTTATCCGTGAAGTTGAGCTGAAATATCCGCAGAAAAATCCTATACTTGAACCTGAATTTGACGAAGAATCGCCGAAATCAAGGCGGTTGCTGAAAACAGGAGGGATGTAAAAATTGATTGTTCCCGAACGAATTTACGACGAAAATCTGCCTCACAGAGCCGTCAGCGTGTACTGCTATCTGTGTGGGCGTGCGGATAAAAAAGGCGAGTGTTTTCCGTCGGTCAGGACTGTTGCGGAGGACTTGCATATCAGCAAAAGGACGGTATTTCGGGCAATTTCCGACCTTGAACGTGCCGGACTTCTGACGAGAACAGCTCGCAGGCGTGTTCACGGCGGACGGAGTTCTTCGCTGTACAAAATTAAAATTTAAGGAGGAGGTGATGCACCATGTTTGACTGGATTGGCGACGCTATGGAATGGATAGGCGACGGAATTTCGTCAATGTGGGACAACACGGTGGGGTCGGCGGTCGATGCTGTCACGGACAAGATATGGGATGTCATGTTCGAGTGGGTGTTCAACCTGATTTACGGCGGTATTTCGGACTTATTTGAGTTTATCAACGCAACGACAAGCGATATTTTTGCACTTTCGTGGGTGCAGACGTTCATCACGCTGTTTCACCATCTGGCGTGGATGCTTTTTGTCTGCGGATTTATTGTGGCGGTGTTCGATACGGCAATCGCCTGTGAATCGGGGCAAAACAACGTAAAAACGACCTGTCTGAACGTGCTGAAGGGCTTTATTGCGGTGAATCTGGTCACGGTAGTTCCGCAGAGGCTGTACAGCTTCTGCACATCGCTTCAGGGGACGTTTACCCGCGATTTACTGGGAAATTTCATTGGTTCAACGACCGATACGGTCGCAGGTTCCGCCCTGAGCGTGATAGTTGCGCTGGCGGAAGATATATCGCTGTTCAGCCTGTTTTTTATCGTACTTTTTGGCTATTGTACGATAAAAGTCGTGTTTGCGAACATCAAGCGTGGCGGAATTTTGCTGTGTCAGATAGCGGTGGGAAGTCTGTACCTTTTCGGAGTTCCGAGGGGCTATACGGACGGATTTTTCGGCTGGTGCAAGCAAGTTATTGCCACTTGTCTGACGGCTTTTTTGCAGACTACAATCCTGTATCTCGGACTTTTGACCTATACTCAGCACGCCTTGCTGGCGGTCGGAATATGCCTTTCGGCGAACGAAGTTCCAAGAATAGCACAGATGTTCGGGCTTGATACAAGCACAAAAGTCAATATGATGTCCGTCAGCCACACCGTTTCTATGGGTGCAAAGGCTGTGAAAATGATGACAAAAAAGTGAGGTGACCGGAATTGAAAACATATATTTATCCCGAAAATCTGCGTGCTACGGTCAAATTGTGGTTCTGGAACGTGAGGGACTTTCTGATAATTTGCGGCGGAATAATTCTGTCGGTGGCACTGCTTGCGAAACTGTGGACTGTGATTCCGCTGGCGGTCACGGTATGCTACGCATTTCTAAGTCTGAGGGCTGATGACAGTTCGATAATGGACTATATCGCCAACGCTGTGAAGTTTTTTGCGACCTCACAGCAGATTTTTTTGTGGGAGGAAAGCTATGAAAAGTAGAAAAAACAGCGTTCAGAAACTTATCGGATTTGAGAATTTCACGAAATATGGCGTAAAAACGGATAAGTCGGAGTTTGTATTTTTCCATGTTGAGCCGACAAATATATCAGTGCTTTCGGCGGCGAATATCGAGGCGAAAATTCATCATCTCACAATGCTGCTGAGTATGATTCCCGACCTTGAGCTGACCGCTCTGGACAGTGCCGAGTGTTTTGACGCCAACAAATCGCATATTCGTAAAAGACTTAACAAAGAAAATAACAAGTCCGTCCGCAGATTATTGCAGGCGGATTTTGATTTTCTGGACGAAATACAGACAGAAATGTCGTCGGCAAGGCAGTTTGTATTTTGTGTGAGATTCCGTAGGGAGAACGACGAGCAGATATTCAAGTCCGTAAACAGAATTGAAAAATTTATCGCAGAGTACGGGTTTATTGTTAAAAGAATGACAAAATCCGACATCAAGCGTATGCTCGCTCTGTACTTCGGAACGAGTATTTCAGGCGACGAAATCCCCGATATTGAGGGCGAAAACGAGTTTATTTCGGAGGTTGAATCAGATGAAAATGAATAAACAAAAGAGAAAAAAACTGTCCGCGGAACAGCTTGAAATCGGCGAAATCAAGGGATTTTTTGACCGTATCGTGCCGGGAATAATCAGATTTTACACCGACCACTACGTCTGCGGAAATTTTTACAAGTCGGTATGGGCGGTCACGGAGTATCCTCCGACCACTGAGGAAACTGCAATTCTTGCTCATTTAGCGGACAGAAACGGTGTAACACTGCGGATTTACAACCGTCTTGTGACCGCTCAGGAACAGCGGAAAATCGTACAGCAGGCAATGCGGAAGAACCATATGATGACCACGACAAACGACGTGAACGAGAGCATCAGGGCGCAGGACAACATCAATGATGTTGTGGAACTGCTGTCGGAACTTCGTCGCAACAAGGAAAATCTGCTTCACACGGCTGTTTTTATCGAATTAAAGGCGATTTCCGAAGATAAGCTCCGTGAACTTCAGGCGGACGTAACTATGGAGCTGACACGTTCAAAAATAAGCGTGGACAGGCTGATTTTACGCCAAAAAGAGGGATTTTTGTCCATGCTTCCGACGGGAAATAATATGTTCGGAAATCAGTTTGAAAGAGTGCTTCCTGCATCAAGTGCGGCGAACCTGTATCCGCTGAATTACAGCGGAAAAACCGACGAAAACGGCTTCTATATCGGTCGTGATAAGTATGGCAGTAACGTGCTTGTGGACTTCGACAAGCGTACCGAGGACAAGACAAACAGCAATATTCTGATTCTCGGAAACAGCGGTCAGGGCAAGTCATATCTGATGAAACTGCTGCTTTGCAATCAGCGTGAGGCGGGCAAAAGTGTGCTGGTTTTAGACCCTGAACACGAGTACGAGGAGCTGTGCGAAAATCTCGGTGGCACCTACATCGACATGATGTCGGGCGAATTTATGATAAATCCGCTTGAACCAAAAGAGTGGTCTGACGGAGAAAAATCCACGGATGACAGTCCCGAAACGTTCAGGAAAGTGACCCGTTTAAGTCAGCATATCAGCTATCTGAAGGACTTTTTCAGGGCTTACAAAGACTTCACGGACGGCGAAATTGACACCATTGAAATCATGCTGATGAAGCTGTACGCACGTTTCGGAATCGATGATTTCACGGATTTCAGTACGCTGAAACCTGCCGATTATCCGACCGTCGAGGACTTGTACAGCCTCGTAGAAAAGGAGTTCATGGCGTTTGACAGTGCGAAAAAACACCTGTATACTGAGGAAATCTTGCAGAATATCTGCCTCGGACTGCACTCGATGTGCAGAGGTGCAGAGAGTAAATATTTTAACGGTCATACGAATATCCGTGACGGCGAGTTTATCTGTTTCGGTGTGAAAGGTCTGATGGATACCAATAAAAGGCTCAAGGATACGCTGCTTTTCAACATTTTATCGTATATGTCAAATCAGCTTCTGGGACGTGGAAACACGGTTGCAGCCATAGATGAACTGTATTTATTTTTAACAAATATGACCGCAATCGAGTATATCCGTAACGGCATGAAGCGTGTACGCAAAAAAGAATCGTCGTTTATTTTGGCAAGTCAGAACATCGAGGACTTCCTTTTGCCCGAAATAAAGGAGTTTACAAAGCCTTTGTTTTCAATTCCGAGCCACCATTTTCTGTTCAATCCCGGCAATATTTCGCCTGTGGATTTCATGGACACGTTGCAGGTTGAGCATTCGGAATACTGCCTGATTCAGTACCCTGAACGTGGAATCTGCCTGTACCGATGCGGAAATGAACGCTATTTACTACAGGTTATCGCTCCGTCTTACAAGGAGAAACTGTTTGGAAAGGCGGGCGGACGATAACCATAAAAAACACTTGATTTTAGATCAAGAAAATGGTATAATGGAAAAAAAGATATGTGAGGAATGTATATGGAAAATAAATTCAGACTGACAGTTGAAGAAAATATCTTTGTTGCAAAACGCAATATCGTTGATTATATTTGGGAAAGTGCAAAACTTGAAGGACTTGGAGTTACTTTTCCAGAAACGGAAGAAATTGTTAATGGAATGATGGCTCCTAATGTTAAAATAACAGATATTATTGCTGTTAATAATCTTAAACACGCATGGCAGTTCCTGTGTGATACAGTAGATTGTCCTACTGATTTTGCATATATATGCCAGATAAACAGATTAGTAGGCGGCGATAATCTGATCCTCAGGGCAGGCTATATCCGTAATGTTCCCGTAAGAATAGGCGGAACAAAATGGAAGCCCGATATGCCTATCGAATCGGTTATTAAGGAGAACCTCACTGAAATATCAAAAATAGAAAATGCAACAGAGCGTGCAATTTCATTAATGCTTTATTGCATGAGAAGCCAGATGTTTCTTGATGGTAACAAACGTACTGCTATGCTTGCAGCGAATCACGAAATGATTATTAACGGCTGCGGTATTATTTCAATACCGATCGACAGCCAAATTCACTTCAAAAAACTGTTGGTAGATTATTATCAGTCAAACAATATGGAAGAAATAAAACAGTTTGTATACGATGAATGCATTGACGGTATAGATTTCAGGCTTCAGGAACAAATTGAAAAGGAAAAACAACAGGCGGAAAATGATGCTTACGAATATGAAGAAGGTCAAAATATGACAATGTAATAATTTAATATGAAACATTAGAGTCGCAGTAAAATGTGACTCTTTTTTATGAAAGAAAGGTGATAAAATGGCGGAAGCGATAGCGGCTGCCGCAAAGGCGTTGCTGAAAAAACTTGTGGTTGATACTGCACTTGACAAGGAAAAGCGGAATAAATTTCTGCTTATAATCGGCAGCATAGCTGTGGGATTACTTTTTCTGTTGTTTGCACCGATAGCTGTTCTTTCGAGTATGGGAGAGATTGAAAGTCTTGATATATCGGTAAATTTTGATGAGAGTGAGTTCTTTGAAAATCTGGACAGTCAGCAGCGGGAAAAGCTCACACAGATGGAGTCTGACGGTCAGGCAATCGCCAATTCAATGTCCGTAATCGGACTTCGTGAGCAGATTATCAAGGCACAGCTGATATTTTTTTCGTACTTTGAAAGCGGTCAGATTGTTGATTTTTCGGGCTATGCGGAGATTTTCAGAAACGAAAATGATGAGATTCTGATTTCGGATATCAATAATTTTTACGGACTTGAAATCAGCTACGATGACTTTATGCGGAGCTATGTTATGGTGATGAACGCTACCATAAACGAATATATGTTCACGGATTCAGGTACGAAAAACTGTGCTGATTTGGCGGCATGGGCAAGGAATGCTTATGTTTCATGCTGGGGATTTCAGGAAAACTGTTTCGGCGAAATGGACAAAAATCAGCGATATCGCTGTGCTGATAACGTCGGTCTGGTTATGGGTTATCTGAGGTATATGCCGTTCGAAAAAGCCTTTGATACGGACATTGACACGCTGATTTATAACGAAATCGGCGGACTTGATACGATGCCCGATATCGCAGGAATCGGGATTTTTGACGGAAATAATTTCGGAATTTATGTCGGCAACGGCGAGGTGATTTTTGCATCTTACGATGTGGGAAAGGTCGTAAAATCGCCTGTTTCAGATGAAAACTGGATTAGCTGGTGTACCTTTGAGGGCGTGGAATATCCGCAGGAAGTTGCTGATAAAATCAACGAAGTTCAGAATCCGACGGAAGAAAATACAGAAGAAAAAAGTGAAGATGAGGAGTGATTTTTTATGAGGGTAAATTTGATAAACAACGGATATGCATTGTCAGCGGAGTTTCCGATGACGGCGTTTGAGATGCAGGACGCTCTTGACAGGCTGAAATATCCTGCCGGAAACAGCGAAGTTACGTTCCGGATTTATGAGTTTAAAAATATGAATCTGCCGTCGGAGCTTTATGAAAAGGATTTTTCAGCGGATATTTACAGACTGAATCTGTTCGCTGAACGTCTGGAAAATCTCGAATTTACGGAGATAGCGGCGTTCAAAAGTCTGCTTATTGAGAATCCTGAGAGCAGTTTTGAGGATATGCTTCTGATGACTTACGGACTGGATTCTGTGATGGTCTACCCGTGCGGAAACTGCTATGAACTGGGCGAAACGGTCATTGAAAACGAACTTATTTCAGAACTTGAAAGCTGTTCCGATGAAATTTTGGAACTTCTTGACCGTGAAAAAGTCGGAAAACTTATGTGCGAGCGTGAGGGCGGACAGTTTATTGACGGCTGTTATTGTCTGACTTCGGGGTATGAAAAGCCCGAAATAAATATTGAATTTGGCAGACCTGAAAACTGTTTTTTCCGTCTGCTGATTGCACCGTTAAAGCAGGATGGTGTTCCGGATTATGGCTCTGCACAGTGGATTTTACTGCCTTTTGATGAGGAAAATCAGGAGGTTAATTTTGAAAAAATGACCTGTGTGAAAAGTGAATCTTCACTTCCGAATCTGTCAAAGAATCAGTTTCAGACAAAAAATATTGGTGAGCTGAATGAACTTGCAAAGTCGATTTCGGAGCTGTCTCACGATGATTTTGTGAAGCTGAAAGCGGTTATGGAAGTGGAAAATATTTGTGAAATTTCAGATACACTTGACTGTATCGGCAGACTTTCGGAATATCAGTTTGACAGGAATATTGCGGATTCAGGTGAGTTCGGAAAGACGTATCTGTTGAAAAATCTGCCTGCGGATTTTGATTCCGCAATACTTGAAAATACGGATTTATGCGATTTCGGTGAAAGAATACTGGCACAGAAAAACGGCATAATTACTTCTTACGGAGCGGTTTCGGGCAGAGGTCAGGAGCTTTATTCCGTGCTGACTGTTCAGCCGGAACAGGAACTTGATGAAGATGAAAATTGTGAAATGGGGATGAGTTTATGAAGAAAAACGTCAGCATTGCGGTCAGCGGTGAAAAGCTGTCGGCACTGGAAATGTACCTTGTGCAGAAGAATACGACTCTTGCTGCGGAGCTTGAAAAATTCACGGAACAGCTTTATATGAAACACGTTCCGCAGAATGTCAGGGACTACATTGACCTGATGTCTTCGCAGAAATCCGACAGAAAAGAAAACCGCCGTACAAAGTCTGAAACTGCCGTTTTTGATTCAGACGTATAACCCCGTCGTTCGCACCACGATGCCACGTGTGGCGTTTTAGCGAGCAAGGTCGGGAAAGTATACCCCTTGAGAGTATCGGGCGGAATCTGAGCCGTTTTCGGACGGGTCTGAAAGTACTGATTCTGCCCGGTTCTGAGGGAATCGGTAATTTTTTTGGTTTGCTGGTTAAAGTTTTGGCGTCACAGCCGCCAAAACGTTCACATCGGACGGGCAAAGCCCGCCGATTTTGCAGGAGTTTCAGAAAAATAAATTAATGGAGTCAGAGAGGGAGGTTTCAGAAATTTATGAAGTCAAGAAGTGAAAAAGAAAGAGAAACTGCCGAAAAACAGGCGGTTTCCGATGATGTCAAGGTAAAATTTCCGTTGTATATTTTTCCTGATACAATGGAAAAAGTTGATATGCTGTACGAAGCGGACAACTGTAAGTCCAAAACAGAGTTTATCGAAAAGGCGGTGCGTTTTTACTGTGGTTACCTGCTCAACAAGGAGCATACGGCGACGGAATTTATTGCACCTCAGCTTGCCACGATGGCGGAAGGAATCGTCAAAGGCAGTGAACAACGACTGTCCCGTGCGATGTTCAAGATAGCGGTGGAACTTGGTGCGGTCACTCATATGCTTGCGGCGTTGAATGAAATCGACGACGAAACTTTGTTCAAACTCCGCATGATGTGTACCGACGAAGTTAAACGTATAAATGGTATCATCAATTTTGAAAAGGCTGTGCGTTATCAGCGGTCGGAGTAGTTTTTATTTGATTGTCAGTTCATCATACAAATTAGCATGGAGCAGTTTATGTGTAAAATAAGAAAACTGCTCCTCATACTGATTGACGAACAAGTCTGTTTGTGGTATAATGTATTTATATATTTTAATTTGATTGAATGACAAGAGGTGTTAAAAATGTATATAAATGATAGCTTTGAACAACTGATGCTTGATTTACGAAGTGCATCGCAAAGCAAAAGCGATCAGGGTTCTAAGTTTGAGATGCTTATGCAGAAATATTTTATAACAAGTCCTCTTTACTCTGAAATTTATGAACAAGTGTGGTTATGGAAAGAATTTCCGTATTCAGATACACATGATATAGGAATTGATCTTGTGGCTAAATTGAGGGATAGGGACGAATACTGTGCTGTACAGTGTAAATTTTACGATGAAAATAATTCTGTATCTAAAGACGATGTGGATACTTTTATTTCTGCTTCGGGAAAGGCTTTCTATATTGATGGAAAAGAGCATAGGTATACCGAGAGAATTATTGTGTCTACCACGGACAAATGGTCATCCAACGCTGAAGAAACTATTATCGGACAGTTGCCTCCGATTACTCGTATACGCTTACAGGATCTCAAGGATTCCGGTATAGATTGGGACGATTTTTCCCTCGATAGAATCGAGGATATGAAAGTATGTACAAAGAAGAAAGAACGTCCGCATCAGACCGAAGCGATTGACGCTGTAATGAATGGCTTTAAAGAGTCAGATCGTGGTAAAATTATTATGGCTTGCGGTACGGGAAAAACTTTTACTGCTCTTAAAATTGCAGAAGCGGTAACAAATGGTGTGGGAAATGTTCTGTTTTTGGTTCCTTCAATTTCTCTGCTTAATCAGACTTTGGTGGAATGGTCGGCTCAGACAAAATATGATTACAGGATTTATGCGATATGTTCAGATTCAAAAGCAAGCAGGACATCAGACAACATCAACAGCATTACAGACTTAGTAATTCCTGCAACTACCAATGTAAATAAATTGATAAACCGTTATAAGAATTCTGATTCGGAGAACACACTGAATTTATTTTTTTCTACATATCAGTCTATTGAAGTCGTGTCGGATTTTCAGAATAAAATGGGTATTACTTTCAAAATCGTGATTTGCGATGAGGCACACAGAACAACAGGTGTAACTCTTGCCGGAGAGGACGAAAGCAACTTCGTCAAGGTGCATTTCAATGATTTCATTAAGGCTGAGAAACGGCTTTATATGACCGCTACTCCTCGAATTTACGGTGATGAAAGCAAAAAGAAAGCAAGCGAGAACAGTGCATTGCTGTGTTCTATGGACGACGAGAATGTCTATGGCAAAGAATTTTACAACCTGGGATTTTCCAAGGCTGTGGCATTGGGATTGCTTGCCGATTATAAGGTTATTGTACTTGCTGTTGATGAAGGGTATGTTAACAGAAGGCTGCAAAATCTTCTTACCGATAGAAGCAGTGAACTGAAGCTTGATGACAGTGTCAAAATTATAGGTTGTCTGAACGGTCTTTCCAAGAAAACTGTTTTTGAGGGTGAAGAAGATTACTTTGCAAATGACCCTGCACCTATGAGGAGAGCTGTGGCATTTAACAGCAGTATCAAAGCTTCGAAACAATTTGTGGCTATGTTTGAGGAAATTCAGAATGAACTTATGCTGAATGATCACGATGACAGCATAGTTACTGTTCAGCTTAGTCATGTTGATGGTACAGATAATGCACTTGTTAGAAAAGGACGCATTGATTGGCTGAAAGAGAATACTTCTGACAACACTTGCCGTGTGCTTTCTAATGCCCGGTGTCTGTCTGAAGGTATAGATGTTCCTGCACTTGATGCCGTTATGTTTCTCAATCCCCGTAACTCTATTGTTGATATAATTCAGTCTGTCGGCAGAGTTATGCGTAGGGCTGAGGGCAAACAGTATGGCTATATTATTCTTCCCATAGGCATTCCTGCGGGTGTAGAACCGGAAAAGGCTCTCAATGATAATAAAAGATACAAAATTGTATGGGACGTATTACAAGCACTCAGAGCACATGATGACAGATTTAACAATACAATCAATAAGATTGACCTCAACAGGAAAAAGCCTGATAATATCCAGATTATCGGCGTTACAGGTTCAGGTGAGGGCGAGGGTGATGGAAATTCGGAAAGCTATCATCAATTGCAATTTGACTTTGATGACCTTGAAAAGTGGAAAAACAGCATTTATGCGAAAATTGTCAAAAAGTGTGGTTCTCGCAGATACTGGGAAACTTGGGCTAAAGATATAGCCGATATAGCAAACAGACATATTGAGGAAATCAGACTCCTGATAGAGAAACCTGAAATTGCCCCGAAATTCAAGGAGTTTCTGAATGAATTACAGCAAAATCTCAATTCGTCCATAAAGACTTCCGACGCTGTTGAAATGCTTGCACAGCATATGATTACAAAGCCTGTTTTCGACGCATTGTTTGAGGACTATGAGTTTGTAAAGAATAATCCTGTATCAAGAATTATGCAGGATATGCTGACCATACTTGACGAAAAGGCTCTCGACAAAGAACAGGAAACGCTTGATAAATTCTATCTGAGTGTACAGGAACGTGCCAAGGGCATTGATAACGCTGAAGGTAAGCAGAAAATCATCATTGAACTTTATGAACAGTTTTTCAAGAATGCACTGCCGAAACAAGTCGCAAAACTTGGTATTGTCTATACGCCCGTTGAGGTTGTGGACTTTATCATAAGGAGTGTTGATTTTGTTCTGAGGGATAAGTTCAACAGTTCGCTTAACGACAAGGGTGTTCATGTTCTTGACCCGTTCACGGGAACAGGTACATTTATTGTGCGGTTGCTTCGCAGCGGACTGATTGACATTGACAATCTGCTTTATAAGTACACAAATGAAATCCACGCTAATGAAATAGTGCTGTTGGCGTACTATATCGCAACAATCAACATTGAGGAAACTTTCCACGATTTGATTGGTGCGGAGGAATATACGCAATTTGAGGGCATTGTCCTGACGGATACTTTTGCAATGACCGAAAAGCAGAAGGCAAAGGAAACAGAGGGCGAACAGCTTATAAATATGTTTGAGGAAAATTCAGCGAGAGCCGAAAAGCAGTTGCAATCCCCCATTACCGTTATTATCGGAAATCCGCCTTATTCTGTCGGACAAAAATCAGGCAATGACAACAATCAGAACTCCGCATACAAACATCTTGACCAGTCAATTGCAAGTTCATATGTTTTCCGTTCAAAATCTACACTAACAAGGAATGCATATGACAGCTATATCAGGGCTTTTCGCTGGGCAACGGACAGATTGGGTGATGATGGCATTATAGGTTTTGTAAGTAATGGTTCTTATCTTGACAGCGTTGCTCTTGATGGTTTCAGAGAATGTTTAGTAGAAGAATTTAATCATATTTATGTATTCAATCTCAGAGGAGACCAAAGAACGCTCGGTGAATTATCACGCAAAGAGGGTGGAAAAATATTTGGTTCAGGTTCACGTACACCTGTTGCTATAACCATACTTGTAAAGCGTAAAGGTGTGAAAAAAGACCGTTTTATTCGTTATCACGATATAGGCGATTATCTTTCAAGAGAACAGAAACTTGATATAGTCCAAAAATTTGGTGATATTGGTAATATCAAATGGAGTTATATCACTCCCAATGAAAACAATGATTGGATAAATCAGCGTAATCAGTCATTTATGAACTTTATTGCTTTAGGAGATAAGAAAAAGCAGGAAACAGAAAGTATTTACATTGATAATTATGCTTCCGGACTTTCTACTAATCGTGATGTGTGGGTTTATAATTTTTCTGAAGAAATGGCTTGTTATAACTCTGAACAGATGATTAATTTTTATAATACTGAAAGAGAACGATGCCACAGAGAGTTTCGTGAGAATGAGGAAATGGGAGTTGTTATTAATGCTACCCAAAAGGTTAAAGAAACTTTTTTAATGAATGTGCGTAGCAATGACGCAACTAAAATTAGTTGGTCTGCCGGTTTAACCACGGCGTTTTGTCGTAATTTTGCTATTGAGCCTACAGGTTGTGTTCGTCTTACTTCATATAGACCATTTTGCAAAAAATTCCTTGTTTACAATAAGGATATAATTGAAAGACCGTCTAAATGGGATAGCATATTGCCTGATGATAAACATGAAAATTCTGTTATTTGCGTATCTGGTTCACCTATCAAAAAGAATTTTTCTGTACTGATTACAGATACTATTCAAGACCTTAACTTTATGGAACACTCTATATGCTTTCCGATGTTTATGTATGACAAGGAAGAAAAGCACAAAAATGCACAAATGACTTTTTTTGGAGACGTTCAGGAAAATACAGAAATTTACAGGAAACGCTATGCCATATCGGACGTAGCACTCCACAGATTCAAGACAATTTACGGCAACAGAATAACAAAGGAAGATATTTTCTATTACATTTATGCCGTTCTGCACAGCAAGGACTATATATCCGCCTATGAAGATAACCTCACAAAAGAAATGGTAAGAATACCGACACTTGAAAAATTCCCGAAATACGTGGATATAGGCAAAAAACTTGCTGAACTGCATCTTAATTATGAAACTCCTGCCGACGCTTCGGCTCTCGGTCTTGAAATCACTGTCAACAAGGAGGACTACTCCGTAAACAAGATGCGTTTCAGGAAGATTGGCAAGGAAAACGATAAGAGTACGATTATTTTCAATGACCACATTACAATCGGTAATATTCCTGAAAAAGCCTATAAATACGTGGTTAACGGCAGGTCTGCTGTTGAGTGGATTATGGAGTCTTACCGCATAAAGACCGATAAGGACAGCGGTCTTACCGATGACCCCAACACTTACGGTGATAATAAATATATTTTCAATCTTCTTATTTCGGTTATCAATGTGAGTCTGAAAACACTTGACTTGATTGACTCTATGCCTGAATATAAGGAAATCTGAATTACAAAGACAGCCCGGAGAAAACTCTCTGAGCTGTTTTTATTTTGGATAAAAAGGAGTGAGTGAATGTCACAGATAATCGTCACAAGCCGATATTTAAAAAGCGGCAGTGCAAAAAATACTGTAAAGCGTAAAAATTATACAAAATATATTGCAACCCGTGAAACTGTTGAAATCTGTGTGCAGAAAAAATATGACATGAATGCTCCGGTTGCTGAAAATCAGAAAAATCTGTTAAACCAACTGCTTATGGATTTTCCCGAATCCAAGCGGTATCTGGAATATGAGGACTATATTTCGCAGCCGACGGCACAGAACGCAAGCGAACTCATCAGTACAATTATTGAGCGTAATGCGGACGTAATCGGCAACCGTCAGAATTTTGTGGGATATATAGCCAAACGTCCCGGTGCAGAGCAGAGAGGCACGCATGGATTGTTCAGTGAAAGCGACGAACCTATTGTGCTGAATCAGGTTGCTGAGGAAGTTGCACATCACCCCGGAAACGTCTGGAGTCACGTTATTTCACTTCGCCGAGAGGACGCAGTAAGGCTTGGGTACGATAATTCCGACCGCTGGCGTGAGCTTGTGATGCGGCATATTTCGGATATTGCAGAAGCTCAGAAAATTCCGCTGTGCAATATGAAATGGTACGCTGCTTTTCACGACACTACTCATCATCCGCATATTCATCTGATTGTTTATTCCACGAATCCGAAACAGGGTTATCTTAAGAAAGACGGCATCAATAAAATCCGTTCTGTTTTCGCCAACGATATATTCCATGATGAATTGCAGAGTATCTATCAGGAGCAGACTCTCAGGCGTGACGAGCTGAAAGTGTTATCGGAGAATCAGATGTCCGAAATCGCAAAGCAGATTCAAAACGGAAGTTTTACGAATAAAAATCTTGAAAAATTGGTTATGACTCTGCAAACTCAGTTGAAGTCTGTCGGAGGCAAAAAAGTCTATGGTTATCTTCCAAAAGAAATCAAGGAAACTGTGGACGGAATATTTTCCAAACTTGCGGAACATCCGCAGATTACAGCGATGTATGAGAAATGGTGCGAACTGGAGCGTGCGAAGTACAAAACATACACGCAGAAAGAGAAAGATATGCTTCCGCTGGTGCAGAATAAGGAGTTTAAATCTGTGAATAATATGATAATTCAGACCGTGCTGAAAACAGGACTTCCGGTGGCTGATATTGAAATTGAAGCACCTGTACCCGATGTGGATATTCCTCAGATTATTGAGGAAAACTTGACTGAAAAGTACTGCTTGAAGTGGAGCGATGACTATAAAAATGTCTGTAAAATTATCAAAGAAAAAAGTTCTGGAATGTCAGATTTTAAAACAGCAGAACAGCTTTTATTGTCAGAAGTAAATGCAGGAAATGTGCTTGCAATGTTTGAACTGGGAAAGCTGTATAAGTCCGATGTTCTGGGAGAATCCAATGCCGAGAAATCTCAGAAATACTATGAAAATGCACTGAAAGGATTTTTGCAGATTGAGTTATTAGCTAAAAAAATAAAACCATACTTGCAGTATCAGATTGGTATGATGTACTTCAAAGGATTTGGAACTTCTGTCGATAATCAGAAAGCTGCTGAATATTTCGAGAAATCGTCTGAATTGGGAAATCAGTATGCAAAACGACTGTTGGCGTTGGAATATATCAGCGGTAAAAATTTTGAACAGGATATTGACAAAGGCATTTCCCTGCTGACCGAATGTGCGGACAGCGGAGATGCCTTTTCCTGTTACAAGCTGGGAAATCTTTATCTCAAGGGTGAAATTGTCAATCAGGATTTGGATAAGGCAGAAAAATATCTGTTGTCCGCCGAAGATAATGAATCTGCTCAATATGCACTTGGTAATTTATATCTGCAAAAAGAAAAATATGATATTGAGAAAGCAATTTCGAACTTTGAGAAATCCGCAGAGAAAAATATGTGGTCGAGCTATCAACTGGGCAGACTTTATTTTTTCGGTGCTGACGACTTGGAAAAGTGCAGGGAAAAAGCTGTGCATTATCTGAATTTATCAGCAGAACAAGGCAATGGGTATGCTAAAAATATTCTGTACAATCAAGAAAGATTTGAAAATGAAGTGCTTGCAGATACTGTTTTTAACTTGTTCATAAATCTTAGCCACTGCATCGAAGATGACTATAACCGAAGTCAGAAAAATATGCGGTCTATGGTGGACAGCAGGCTCAGGAGAATGATTCGCAAGAAAAAAGAAGAACTTGGTATCAAAGAAGAAAACAGTCAGCAGCAGGTATAAAATACAAGGCAGATTCGTGAATGGAATCTGCCTTTTTCGTCAATTCCGCACATTTACGTCACGATTTTTTTGACGAAAACGGATTGCTTTTGATATTATTATATCAGATTTTTGAAAAAAGTAAAGGGGTTTTCTGAAATTTTATGTAAAATTATAGATAAAAATCAAATTTGGATATATAAATCGGACGGTTCTGCCGTCTGAAAAATCGTCAGGAGGAGTTATTTATGGCTCGAAAAGGAAGTAATATTTATAAACGCAAGGACGGTCGCTATGAAGGTCGTGTGCCTGTTGGATACAGGGAAAACGGCACGTTGAAATATAAATCTGTGTATGCCAGAACGCTTTCGGAAGTCAAAGAAAAAATGGTTAAAGTGTACTCTATCAAGCATAATCAGCCTGTTTCTGCGATAAAACTCACTGTTCGTGAGGCAGCGGAACAGTGGCTTTGTTCTGCAAAACTGCGTGTTAAGGAGTCAAGTTATGCAAATTATTCAAATATTGTCAGCAAACATATTCTTCCAGTGCTCGGTGGAGAATATTTTTCAGGCTTGACCACTCAAAAATTAAACAATTTTGTCCACAGCAAACTTCAATTCGGTCGACTGGACGGACACGGCGGATTATCGGCAAAAACAGTTCGTGATATTATGCGTGTGTATCACAGCATTGAACAGTATGCAGTGCAGGAATACGGCGTAAAATCCACTAATTTTACTATGCCAAAAGTAGAACGGAAGCAATTGAACGTACTGAATTTTTCAGAACGCAAGCGACTTGAACAGTATCTTCTGCACAATCTGACCAGTACAAATCTGGCTATTCTGCTTTGTTTATTTACAGGACTTCGTGTGGGTGAATTATGCGGTCTGACTTGGGGCGATATTGATTTTTCAGCTGAAACGCTTTCCGTCAGAAGGACTGTCCAGAGAATCAACAGGCGTGGCAGTTCGGAAGTCGTCATCGGTTCTCCGAAGAGTAAGACTTCAATTCGTACTGTACCAATTCCTGCATTTCTTCTGAAATTATTATCGCAAAATAAAAAAGATGACAGATTGTTTTTGATTTCCAGTACTGTCAAACCCGTTGAACCACGCACAATGCAGTATCGTTTCAAGGCAGTTCTTAAAACCTGTCAGGTACGAAATATTCCTTTTCATCTGCTCCGTCACACTTATGCAACTGTATGTATTGAAAACGGCTTTGATGCAAAAACCCTGAGCGAACTTCTCGGACACGCCGACGCATCAATAACTTTGAATCGCTATGTACACTCATCAATGCAGATGAAACAGAATTATGTAAATCGTCTTGCACTTACTGCTTAATTTATCTGCCGTCAGAATTTTGTCATGCTGTTTTCAGAAAATGACGTAAATTCGATAAATTTCAGTATAATAGTCATATATGTGCGGAATTGACGAAAGAAATTTTTCGGTTCATATCTTAATTATACCACAGAATTTATGCAGTATATATTGAATTTATTGTAAAAATATGGTAAAACTAAGCCACTTTATCGCCATTTATTGCCAAGTATCATTAAACGTTGCCAAATTGGCGTAAAATCGCCGTTTAAGTTGGTAGAAATGAGGAAATCAGCGAGTTTCCGTTGTTCTCAAAAATCACAAATTTTAAGAAATCTGGTAGAAATTTGGTAGACAATCGGTAGACACCAACGGGAGAAAAAGTTGGTAGAAAACTGGTAGATAACCAAAATAAGCCCAAATCGGCAGAAGTCTGTTGACAAATTGAATATCACATAGCGGACGGTGTTTCATATCAAGGAACACTGTCCGCTATTTTTATGCCCTGAATTAAATACTGATTTGTCCACGCAAAAGAAATAAAAAATATTTTCCTAAGCCAACAAGGAGGTCTTTCTATGCCGAACCCAAGTGCGATTGGTGTGCCGAATCTGAGATTTTCAGAGGAACAGATGACTATTCTGCACACAATGATGAATGAAAAAGAATGTGATTATTCTATGATTGATGAAATTATCCAAATGAACGTTCTGTCTGATTTTTCAGACAAGGAAATCAGAACTGCCGTGAATGAATTAACGAAAAGAGGTTTTCTCTTTGAAATTGAAAAACCTTATGGTTGCGTTTATGGGATAAACAAGTTACGAATAGCAAATATGGAATTCATATACTGATGAGGTGGGTAAAATGGATAAAAAGTTTATCAAAAAGACTGTTCCTGATACGGTCTGCCGTGTACATAAATCTGGCGGTTATGCCGTTTTGAGCAACTGCTTTGTGAGGTCAACTAAAATAAGCTGTCAGGCTATCGGTCTGCTTGGCAGGGTGATGGATTTACCGCCGAACTGGAATTTCACAAAAGCAGGGATTATTGCTATTTGTGCAGACGGCGAAACTGCTGTCGAATCTGCCCTTGCTGAACTGGAGGAATGGGGCTATCTCAGAAAGACTATGCAGATGCCGAACGAATCTCCGAACGGCAGAATCCACTATGTGTATGATTTTTACGAATATTCGGCACTGGACACCTCTCTCCCAAAGTACAACTATGTGCTTGAGACGTTCACGGTGGACAATGCTACACTGAACCGTGTGAAGAAAGACAGCAATTTCACTATGATCAGCAACAAACTTTTAAGAAACAAAAACATCAAGAATAAATTTCTTGGTTTTCTGCTCAAAGTGCTTTCTTTGCCGAATTACTGGAATTTTACCATGTCAGGACTTGTTTCAATCTGCAAAGAGGGCAAAACGGCTGTCCGCAATGCGGTCGGCAAGCTGATGAAGATGGGCTACCTCGTTCGCACGAAACTCTTGCCGAATGAGAGCATTCACAACAGTTTTGAATATGTTTACGAATTTTTTGAAAAGCCTCTTAGCACTGACGAGGCAAAGGAACGTGAAGCTGAAACACGTCGCAAGGCAATCACTGTCCGTGAGAACAGGCGTTCAAAAACTTCTGATTCAACGGCTGAAAAACAGGAGGTAGAAAACCTGTACCTTGATTCTCAACCTGCTGAATCTCTGCCGACTGAAAATCAGGGACAATATAATACAAAGAAGAAAATAAAAAATAATCAAGTATTTACTGATAAATCCTCTATCATCTCTCCTGCACCGCAGAAAAAATTTTTCAACAATTCGACTGTTGAAAACGTTGAAAAGAAGAAAGAGGAGTATAACACAGAAGAAAGAAAATTGTATGCAGAAGTCGTGATGGACAATATTGATTATTATGAACTTGGTGACTGGCTCTGTGTTGACGACAGAGATGGTTACAAAGAGGCAGATGAAATTGTAAGCTTTATTGTTGATGAAATCTGTTCATCTCAGCCTTACGGCACAATAAGAGGACAGTCATTCCCGAGAAGTGTGATTCGTTCACAAATGCTGAAAGCAAATTTAGATATAGTGCAAAGGGTTATTATAAATATGTCCGAAGTTGATGGGGTTAGGGATTTCAGGAGATATTTCATCAATTCGCTTTATAATGAAACCCTGACGCATTATTTCAACGAGGGCTGTGCAAGCAGATGGGCTGACTATGCTGTTGCGAGAGATTTTGGTTATTGAGAGGTGGTGGTGCTGATGATTGTGAGGTGAGATATTATGAAATATAAATAGGGTAAAAAAAGAACGCCCTTATAAAAGAGCGTTCAAGAACATAAAAAATTAACTATTTATAGTATTTGCGAGCATTGAAGATTGAATTTTAAATTCCTAAAGATAGTTTCTCTGCTTTTATAATTGATTATTGTTACTTTCACATAATTTTAAAATGAAAATTAATCAACAACAGAAGAACTGAAACTTAAATCTTCCCAATAAAGTCTAAAAGTTTCTTTTTTATTATTAGTAGAATAATTAATAATCATTAATTTCAGATAATCATCATGCCATTCTAATTCATAATTATCTTCATTGGGTTTTTTACCATTCGTTTCAACAAATAAATCAAAACAATAAGTTTTGTGATTGTTATATATTGTAAAATTTATTTTAGCTCTTTTTGAATTATTACACTCACAATCGGCAATTATAGTATATTTATTATCAGGTGATGTTTCTCTAAACCATCGAAAATCTTGACATACACTTATATTCATTTAAATGAATATAACAAACTGGAATTAATAATAATATGGTGATAGTTTCAACTATTATAATTATTTTATATTTATTCATCGTTTATTTTCTCACTGTTTTAATTAAATTTTTTATAGATTAAAATAATTTTTTAGAATTTTTGTTTTTTCTCCCAGTAATTTAATATCTTGTATTAGATATTCTGATAAATATAGATAATCAAATCAAAACTGACAATCTATCGAAAATCTGCTGAAATGAAATTTATATCATGAAATATGAGTATATTCGTTATTAGGAGATACTTCTTGAAACTATCAGAAATCCGACATCCACCTGTACTCTTTATTTTTTTACAGACTATAAGATATATTAAGTCTGTTTTTTTGTTTGAATCTTACTTTTCAATAATATTAATAATGATATTAAAAAAGTTACAATAATGGAAAATATAGTAATTTCAACTAATAGGAACACTAAAATAAAAGCACCTAATCCATCTCCGGCATTCAAATCATTATCGTTATATACAAATTCACATATTTTAACATAATATTTATTTATTACAAAAATTTCTGAAATAAACGAGCTAAGCAAAAAAGATGAAATTTTTATAACTACCAATGTAATTTTCTTATCTATTAAAATTATACCATTTACAATAACAAGGATTAGTGAATAAATATAAATAATATTTAAAGATTGAGATGAAACAAACACATAGGTACCTAAAAAAATATTTACTATCCCTAAGATAAAACCAATAACTATTGAAATTATCAGCTTGAAAGAATCTTTATTATCAATTTTCATTTATAAAAATACCAATAATTCGGATCAATAACATACCCTTCATGAGTATCAGCATACACAAAAACACCATTAAGTATCATTGCTTTATCTTCTGGCGAGTCCTCTCCTCCAGCTGCAAAATCCCCACCTATTAACAATGTTGGCCAATCAAAATTACAACATGTTCCCCAATAGCCATATGTCATATTTCCAAGATCTTCAGCTGTCATAATTTGCTCATTGAATGTAAATTTAAAAAACATATTATGCTGATTTATTTTCATTTGTTCATTCCATCTATTTTCTCTTTTAATATCCCAAGGAGCATTATGATTTACTTTATTATAAAACCATAAATAATCCTTTAATTTAGTTTTATTATGATTTATACATAGTTCTTCATTTGACTTCAATAAGTTATTAATTATGCTTGTATAATCATAATAATAAACTTTATCAAATTTTCCATCTTTTTTACACCACTTTACATCATAATTCAATAAATCATCAGAAATGCTCAGTGGCTGTGAAGGAATCGTATTAAAATATCTTTTTTTATTTTGTAAATCACTTAAATTTAATGTATTCAATAAATCATTATAATTTAATGATTCACCTTCATGTAAATACCCATAATTTAGTGAAACATTAATAAGTGTTAAATATGATATATCGTCTATCTCAAAACATGGGTAAGGATTATAATCAGAAATAACAAATCCATAATTTAATTGAAATAATTGAAAAGCAGCTACTGTTTTACGATCTAATTCTCCACATTTAACTTCATCAATATTTAAAAAACCAAGATATTCTAAACATTTTTGCATTTCTGTAATTAATGTGCCTTTAGAATCTAAATCTATATTAGAGCCATTATTATAACTTGAAAGTGCTTTTGGATCATAACTATCTAAAAGATTATCGCCATCAGTATCAGGATTGGATGGGTCGGTCAGGATAGGGAGAATTAGAATGGAATTGACTTTATCACGATATCTTTGACCGATGGGAAGCATATTGAACATATTCTTTTTATATGTTTTAACGAGATATTCATTTAATGTAGGAAGTATAAGCTCATCACTTTCTTTATCAATGAAACACCAGTCTATCTCCTCATAATCCATAAGTCCGTCTTCATCAGTATCAGTATCAGAACCATATTCAGGAGCTGAATCTAAAGTGATATTAGTAAGGTTATACGGTGAGAAAACTTTAAAAGATGTGAGCTCTTTGATATATGTTCTGATGTATTCTTCAAGATATACAGGCCAATTAGAAGAAAGATTAATCTGTATTCCTTTTGTAGTATTGTAAAGAGGAGCATAACCTGATTTATCACTGTCATAGCAAACAACTGATGTATAGATAGTATCATCTTTTAAGCTATTTGCCAAATCCTGCATAGTTGCAATGCCATATCTGTTATTGGAATACTCATAAGGTTCGTCTGTTATGAGTACCATAAATTTTGTGGCATTTTCATGAAATTCAAGGTCTCTATGAGCCTTTTCAAGACCATCAAGCGGTGTTTCATGTCCACAGCCATATAATGAAACAGTATTAATAAGTGCCTGAGCCTCTGTCGCATTTCTTGCCCAGTTAGAACCATTTGCATAATGTATAATTGCACCATTTTCTTTATCACATATATAATCGCTATATGTTACTACAGCAACATTTGCATATATCCCATTATGGTATAAATTATTAACAAGTGTAGTCATGGAAGATTTTGCGGCACTTATAGCACTGCTCATTGAACCACTGGTATCAATGACATAAACCAAATCAATCTTTTTTCTTGAATTATTTGTATCAGCATATGTGGAAAAAGTAGACATTAATTCAGTTTCTTCAGCAATACTTTCTTCTGCTTTGATATTATCGATTACATCATTAATCTGCTCTTCGATTATTTCTTCATAATTTGATGGAACAGTTTCATCAACAATCACAACATCATCCTGAAAAACTTTTTCTGTATCAATGTTTTCTTCTGTCTCTGCATAACTTTCTATGCTGTAAACATTGGGTTCTGTAAATTCTTCATCTTCTGCTGAAGAAATATCCAGCATTTCCAGCCATGTATTCAAATCAATCAGACAGTAATCACCCAGTTCAGACGCATGAACAACTACTGTATTGCCTGAGATTTCGGTTTCCACTGGATAAAGTATATTGTTTACTTCATCATAATGAAAAGCATAAAGTCTGTTAATACCCTCAAGTTCCAGTCCCTCTACTGTCGTTTCACCCATGCTGTCAAGATAGTCAGAACTCATTTCAAAATTAAGTGTAACATCTTCAATTTCATCATAAAGATAGTCAAGTGATACAATGTTGCCAACAATTGCCGTATTGCTTGAAAGTACATTTGTATAACTACTGATTTCAGCAGACAATGCATTTTCAGCATACCCTACAGCATTGAGATTTATTGAGAGGCTATATGGATTTTCTGTAGTGTTAATATAAGACAAAGTTTTACTGTCAGCCTGAACTGTCTGTGCAACCTTATATTCGGCATCAGGAGTTCCGAACGTTTCAGGATTTGTCGGGTCAAGACCGATGTGTGGCTCATCACCGTCCTGCAAACCGTCACTATCGGAATCAGGATTCAGTGGGTCAGTTTCATAAACATAGATTTCATCATAGTCTGAAAGTCCGTCATCATCGGTATCGGACAACTGTGGGTTAGTGCCAAGCTCTATTTCTTGAGCATTGGATAATCCATCACCATCAGAATCGGCATCTGCATCAGATACACCTGATGTTACAGAATCATACACTATAGGGTCTGTTCCTGTGATGTAAACCTCCTGATAATCAGTCAAACTGTCACCATCGGAATCAGGTTCATTGACATTTGTACCAAGCTGAAGTTCAAAAATATCAGGAAGTCCGTCCTCATCGCTGTCAAGAAAATCAACAGAGTAACCGGTTTCTGTTCTTGTTATAACAAAGGGAATAGACTCAATACATTCATAGCCAGTATCAACGGATATTTTGAAATATCTTTTTTCAAAGTCCTCAGTAATTAGATACTGATATTTTATTGAATCTGATACAACAGCTACAGAAGTATATGCAGCATTATCATCAGATGTCCATATTTCATAATCGCCGTTTTTATAATTTGTATACCACTCTATATCAACAGCATTGTCTTCATTATTATAATTGCCGAAAGCATAGAGTTCTACACCATCAGAATATGCAGATTTAAAGTTAATCAACGCTTCATCAGCAACAACTTCCGTGAGTACAGTATCAGTAATTACAGGTTCGCCGTTCTTGACTCCTGAAAAACCTAATCTCACACTTGAATTCGGTTCAATTACACTTGTGTATGAACCTTTCAGCATATAACTATATGGTTCGAGTGCAGTCATTGTGCCTGACCAACTGCTTGTGATTTCTGTAATTGTGAAATTCGTATCAAAAACAAGCTCCCAGTCTTCAATAGGCTTATCGGTGCTGTTGGTAATAATAATTGTACCATTAAAACCGTCGCCCCATGAACTGTCGACAACTACATCAACATCATAGCCTTCCGATTTTTCAACACGTTTTTGACATAATGTGTATGAATCAGGAATAGATTCACAGTTGTCAACGAAATAATTAAAAGTTACAGAATCATTAGGTGCAATCGTTGAATTATATCCTGCATTTTTAAAATATGTAACATTATTTGCAGTAGAAGCAGTCGTAACATCCCACATATTTGTTACTTTACCATTGGGCTCAAAGTACAGCATCCAGTTTTCAATCGGATTTTCGCCAGTATTTGTTAGTGTAATGGATACTTTTTCTGTACTGCCCCATGAATCTGTAACATTATATGAAACAGAGTAGTTATCATACACAAAGTATGTATTTTCAATTGTTTCTGCAAATGCAGGAAAAACCGATGTCATTGATGAAATCATAGCTAAGCTGAGTGAACTTGCAATAATTCGGTTAATTTTTTTACTGATTTTCATGTTTTTCCCCCTTGGTATTATTTTTTTTTATTTACGGCGACCTCTAAAAACTCTAATTTTTAATTTTGTTTCAATGTAAAAATAGAAAAAATAGTGCTTATTTTTATCAATATTAGAAATTTTTAGAGGTTTCCTTATATGTTCAGAAATCAGTTTTTATTATTCTGAACATATATTTTCTGTCAGATTTTCAATTGTTATGTCTTCGTATTACGCCTATAATAACCAATAAACTCTCTGTAAACATACCTAAAGCAACTGTTTCTGCAATCCAATTATTGAATATAAATAATGAGATTAAAAAAGTAATTATTTCAATAAACAAAACAAACATAGTTCGTTTCCGATAAACTGCTTTTTCTGTTTTGTCAAGCGGATTATTTTTTGTTTCCACAGGTGCAAAAATTATATTTATAACAGACGATGTCAGTACCATAATCACTAAAACAATAGGAGAAACAGGTATCCCACGGAAATCAATTTTTGTAAACGATCTGTAATAAAGACTGAAAATCGAGCAAAGAATCGAGCATAATATTGGAAAT
>CANQVA010000010.1 GCA_947627175.1 uncultured Ruminococcus sp. | reverse complement strand
AATGTTTGTCAACAAGTCTGATAGATTGTAGTAAATGTGGTAATAATTTGAGCTCTTTTTTTTTTTTTTATATGTATTGACATTTAATGTAAAGCGTGCTATACTATACATAGTGATGTTGCTATTTCTGAAATAAAAATCTGAAATCCGGAACATCGGACGTAATTCAGATGCAGATTGCAACAAAGTTTACTTTGATTAAAAGGAGCGTGCAGATGATGAATCAGTTTGTCAGGAGAATTTTTGCCGGCGTGTCGGCAGTGATATTGTCTGTGTCTGCTATCGACTCCGATACATTGATTGGAAATTTCAGGCAGACAATTCGGGCAGATTCGGCAGGGTCTACGCAGAAAAAAGGAAGTGATGATACAAGTTTATTTGAAGCTGAAAAAGATACTATAGTTTCCGGTGCAGATAAAATCTATAACACAAATTACGGCTTGCACACCGATAAAACCGTTTCTAAAGCATACGACGACGGCAGGACTTTTGACCTCGACCTCGAATCATGGTATATCGGCGAAAAGCCTGTAGATGTGGGACTTGTTCTTGATGCTTCGGGTTCTATGGCGTGGACAACAAATACTCTGTTTCCTTTAGAAGTTGATACAGAGTTGTCTGCTGATGAACAGGAATATTTGAATAGTAAATATGGAAAAAATAATTTAATTGATATTCAAAATGATAATGGCGGCTACCTGCCACAGGACGTTGTTGACCTAATATTAGACAATACAAAAACCGATAACACTAAACTCGGCTACGATAAATATAAATATTATGTCTATGAAGACCGCCCCTCTGTTTCGGAATTTGTACCGCTTGGTTACTGGGACGGCGGTAGTCCGCTGATTGATGATAGCTTAATTGGCTATTATCCGTTTAATGGTAATCTGAATAATGAAGCACCGAATGCCGTAGCAGATGCGAAAGGAAGTTATATTGCACAGCCGACATCAAGAATTTTTGACTCCGAAGTAAAAGCAACAACTACTCCGCAAGCTGTTTTTAGTGATGGTTATCTTGATTTGTCTGAAACAGATAAAAATGGTAATATTGTTATTGATTTAAGTGGCAAACTTAATGTTGAAAAAAGTATAACAATTTCATTTACTTTGAAATGTGATCAGTTGGGTGGAACCGGGCATGAACAGCTTGTTCCGCAATCGCCTATATTGTATCTCGGAGACGGCAGTAGTACTAATTATATTGCCTTGATGAGAGGTAGGGCACACACTGGAACAGGTGCTTCTAATCATATTTATGTGTATGATAGTAATGATAAACTTCCGGCATATAAAGATGGAAGTGTTATGAAGGATTCAAAAGATAAAGAAACTGGCGATAACAAATTTTTAGATGGAAAATATGGAGAAGATATAGCTTGTTCATTAAAAATTTCAGTAGATGCAACTGATAATAGATATATAATTGAATTAAGCGACGAAAATAGCACAAACACATTCACATACTACACAAATGATATTGACACATTAAAATCTGAAAAGTTATATTTGGTGCTGGGTGGCGATGAAATACTCGACAAAGGAACTCTTACAGGTGAGAATGGTGGCGTATCTTATACTATATCTCCGGATAACTTAAAAGGCAATAAAATTAAAACTTTAAAAATAAGCGGATTTGCTCCAGATGGCACAGAATTTAATGATAACTTTGCTTTGGATAGTGCTTTAGATTTGAATGGTACTAACTTAACCGCAGAATATAAAAAACAAGGTAATATTGGAGATACAAATTTAAGTTTTGAGGCACAAACAGGTGTAGAGGCTGAAGTACAATATGCCGACAATGCTCTGAATCTCACACAGACCGCAAAATATGGTGCGATTCTGCTTGATAAAAAACCAACAGATTCTTCGTTTACGCTTTCATTCAAGGTAAAAAAAGCAGGAACAGATGAAAAACCTACACCAGAATCAAATATTCTGTATATGGGAAGTATGAATACAAATAATGATTATTACAGGATATTCAGGGGAGCAGATGGCAATGCAAGTAGGTTAAGAATGCAAAAGAATAATAGTGGTGAAAATAAATATGTTAATGTGAATAGTGTGTTTAGTAATGGAAAAGATTATCAACAAGTTACACTTGTTTTTAATGGAAAAAAAATTGAACAATATTTAGACGGAATAGCATATAAAGAAACTGGTTCAAATCCACAAACTAATACAGAATTACCAGAAGCAATAGACACAACAGACCTTTCCTTGCTTCTCGGTGGCTTGTTTGACAGTTCGTACAGTGGAGCAGAGATTTATATTGACGATTTCTACATTTTTGATAATGCTTTGACTGAAAAACAAGTAAACTACTATTTCGGTGATAGCAGTGTTTCCGGAATTAGCGAAAATGAAAGCGAAAAATGTAAAGCTGGTGCCGCCCACGCTGTGACCTTAGACGAAACGGAAATTGCACAGATCGCTAAAACAAGCAGTAAAGATGAGACTGATTATAGTAGAACACGCCTTGCGGATAATCCGAATCATGAGGATCGCCGTGGCTGGTATTATGTCAATTCTCACTCGAATTGGGAAGATATTGACGGTTGCCTTGCAAGTGGTAAGCAATATATTGGTATTCTAAAAGAGTTGCCTGCAACTGCTAAAGATGGTGGTAGCAAAGGCGATAAATTTGCACAACATAATGATACGGCAACAATACCGAGTGCATATGCTGAAGGTTCAGAAGAGAAAGATTCCATTACAAATGGAGATACAAATGAAGTAAACAAATATAAACCACCAACAACTGAACGCAGTATCCGCTTTTATGTAGATGATGTGGGACATCTTCGCTGTTTTGCCTGGAGCGGAAATGATTCAAAAGAAGGAGATCAACGCACATTCTGTTCTGTTGTGTATACCAATGATGACGGTAAAGGTGGTAATAAATCTGAATTGAAATATCAAACACTGAATACTGCTCTTAACACCTTCTTTACAGAATTGCATAAAAAATCAAGTTTCAGTAATGTTTCTGCTGTAAGATTCAGCCTTGAGGCTTTGGTAGATAAAAAAGAAGAAGAACTTGAAAAATTGAAAATGCTGAATTGGGTACAACCAACTGAAGAAACACTTCCTAAAGGCTTGATAAGTCCACGTTATCCGGAAGAGAATTCAAACTCGGCAGGAAACAGCGGTGACGGTCAATATAACTATGTAATGACCGGTGGTACATATACATGGACAGGGTTAAGGTCATTTTATGAAAATTTGAGAAATGATGAAAAAGTAAGAGATAATGGCAGACCAAAATATTTAATTATATTTACAGACGGACGTGACAATCTTGCTGATACTAATTCAAACTATAAATATACTCATGAAAAAGATGCGAGCAATAAATTATATGAAAACAGTATTGGAAATTTTGCACCATGTACGGATGATGAAAAAACTGAAACGCAGTTAAATTTAAGTGACGATTCTCAATTAGCAGGGGCGTGGGCAAAAAAATTGAAAGATGCAGGCTACACAATTTATTGTGTAATGTTGGCTACGGGTTCGATTTCACCTACTGCAAATGAAGATGAATATAATAGAGCCGCAAATTTCCTTGCAACACTGGCGGGAGATAAAGAAACTTCAATAGAAAGTAAAGAAGATAAGAATTTTGATAAATATGTTTTTATCTCCGACCCAAGTGTTAATGATGAAAAAAGTTCACTCAAATATAAATTTCAGCAGATTCTTGACAACATGAGTTCTTCCCTGACGAATTACACGGTACAGGACTACATTGACCCCCGTTTTGACCTTGTAGACAGAGACGGAAATATTCTGAAACTCGGGGCAGGCGGTAAAATTACTGGTGAGAGTTTAAAAGAACCTAAAACTGTTACTGATGAAATAGGATTTGAATACACCCCGAAAGACACCAGCTATGGCGGTGGCACAGTCAATGAAACAACAGGGGATACAACAGCAACAGTTTACTATGATTCCACAAAAGATATGTATTATCTCCGCTGGAAAGTTGACAGCATAGGCGGCGGAAATACGCCATTCACCACAGGCTCGGGAAGTGCCCAGCAATACCTGGCCGAAAGCAGCAAAGAACAGGACGGTATGTGGCATTGTACAATAACAGTTAAGGCGAAAGACGATTTTATCGGCGGAAATGCCATTCTCACAAACGGCAACGAAGCCGGAATGAACCTTGTGTTCAGCGAAAACAGTCTTAATTCAGATACAACATTAACGGATTTATCCGGAACGGACAGAGCCGATGACAAAGCAACATCAGGAGCGGACATAAGCCCGTCAAAAGGTTTCCCACGTGTTTGCGTAAATGTAAGGTTATTGCCCATTCAGACAAAACCGCTGAGTGAAGTTATTTATCTTGGTGAGCTTGTTTCTCCGTCAGAGATGCTCAATAAAATCGAAAATGATTATATGTCAGGGTCGTATTATCTTGAATATTTGCAGAGATACGCTTACAGGCTGGATAGTACTTCAGGCAAAGATCCGATAATGACGTTGTTAAATGAATGGCTGGGAATAGAAAGTACTGAAAAAATAAAATCATTTACAATTCCGTATATCTATCTTCCGAATCCATATAATGCTGATGGAGAATTTAAAGACGTAAAACAAAATAACGTCGGTACTTCTGACTGGAATCAAAAGGATATTGTCGGATTTATTACTTATACATGGAAAAGAGTAGACCCCAATAATATTACAGAAGTTTATAGTGAAGCAGACGACTTTATGAAAGATTTCATTGCAAATGAGGCAACCCGAATTGAGTACAGTCTGGAATTGAAATTTACACCATTGCCTGAAGATTCAAAAACACTTGAAGAACTTTTCAAGGATGACTTTACACTTGGTGGGAAGTTTATCACCGATGATGATTTCTTCAAAATAGAAGATGAAGAATTTAAAAAAATCGAAGATACATCTGATAAAAAATGGACATTCGGCACACGTGACGAATATCTGAAAGCCCTTGTAAATGAAACTGATAAAGACAAGAATCCTGTTTATGAGTGGGATTCCGATTACAAACCCACAGCAGGTACTAAACAAGTAGACGAAAAGCAGAATTACGGCGATGCCATTGTTAAAGATAACTCCCTCATTGCAAGCACAACCTACACGAAAGATGTCGTAAATGCAGGTCTTGCGTTGGAGATGATTGTCAAGGGCAGTGATTTGAAAGACAGTGAAACAGTAGCTAAAGATAAAACATTTACATTTCAAGCTACCCGAAATTATGATGATACTAATGAATTGTCAAAAGCTACGAATGAAGTGTATAAACTAACATTTCAAGTTGCAGGTGACATACCTACTGATATTAAAGAAGATGAACATTATACGATATGGGCGACATTGGATAGTGTGCAAGTGCCGGCAAATGGTGTGACATCTCCAAGTATTGGCAAAGCAGAAGATTGGACAAATAGTAAATATGGTACATCTTTACCAATAGGAACTTATACTATCAGCTATAATGGTGATATTGTGATAAATACATCAAGTGGAGCAGAAAGCACAGAAGTTAAATTCACTGATTTCACTGCTGACAATAACAAGAACAGCTTTGTATATAACAGATTCCCGAGTGATGTTTACAATGTCAGCAAATGGGCTATACGTGACGATTCGCAGGACGATTATGAATATCTTATCTATCATGATGGAAGTACTGAAAAGTCAGATTATTCTAAACAGAATATAGCCAAAAATGAAAAAGTAACACCATCTGACAATCAAACATTAAAGTTCTATTTCGGCACGGGTACTGATAATAAGAAAGGTTCAACCGACAAGGGAAATGAATATACAAAAGACCGTCTCGGCATTCTGTTGTTGTCGTCGGGTGAGAAGTATCTGACAATCAGCAAAGAAGTCACAAATTCCAGTGAAAAGGTAGTGCTTGATAATAAGTGGAAATTTGATTTAAAACTTATTGATAAGAACTCATCAACTGGAGAAGAAACAACAGAAATAAATGTAAGATGGTCTAAAAATGGAGAAACAGTTACCGGTACAAATGACAGTTATCCGACTAAGATTAAATTCAAAAAAGCTGCTGATTCTAATGAATACATACCCGTTGACGATGATGGAAATAAAATTTTAATTTCTTTGGCGGACGGCGAGAGCCTGACAATTAACCAATTATCTGGCGAGTGGGAGTATGAAGTTTCAGAAATTCGAGATGACCAGATTGAAACAAATGGTTTCAAGGATTTGTACAGATATAAGATGCTCATAGAAGATGGCGATACTAATGGAACGACAGTTAAGGCTGTTAATAGTGATGATACTGTTATAACCGATAGTGGCATTCCTACTGATAATGGAAAAAGTGTCACAAGTTCCGGCACAGTTGAGTTAAATTCTTATGTACATTTCACAAATGACTTCCCTGTGATTGAGCTTCCCTCCACAGGTGGAAACGGTGGTATTGACATCACGCTGTATTGCGACATAATGCTTGTCGTGGCAGCCGGATTGTATCTTACAATACTTTTCTGCAAAAAATGCAGAAAACGTCATGAAATGGAGGGGTGATGACGATGAAAGGAGCGATTGAGAGATTCAGAAAAAAAGACTGTTGAGAATGCTTTTTGCGGCGGTGGTCGGTGCAATTTTTATGGCGGCAGTTGTCTTGTTGTTGCTGACCTATGTATTTTCAGTGATGCGAATTTATGGCGATTCGATGAGCCCTGCACTTTTTGACGGCGATATTGTAATCGCACGAAAAACATCATCATTAGAAAGAGGTGATATTTGCATATTTTCAAAAGACGGCAATTTCCTTTGTAAACGTGTTGTGGGTCTTGGCGGTGACAAGATTTCAGTTGATGAAAACGGCGTTGTCAGTGTGAACGGTGAAAAACTTGATGAGCCGTATCTGAACAACAAAAACGCCGGAAACAGTACTGCTGAATATCCCGTGACAGTGCCTGAAAACAGCTATTTTGTCATGGGTGACAATCGGAGTACATCAATTGATTCACGGAGTAATGTTGTTGGCTGTGTTGATTCACGGCAGGTCAAGGGAAAACTGCTGATGAGAATTTTGCCTACTCCGGCAATTATGGAGTAATAAATTTAATTTAAGAAAGGAATGGTTTTTATGAAAAAACTCTTTAAAAGAGTTTTTGGGATAGCGGCATCTGCGGCACTGCTTGTTACTTCGAGTATGACGGCGTTGGCATTGGATTCGGGACATAACCACGGTGGCGGAACTGCAATTACCACACTTTCTGACCCCGCATATACTATCACATTAACACACTCAGACGAAGAAACCACATTTGCTACTGATTCTAAATATGGTGCATACCAGATTTTTTCTGGTACAGTAAAGGGGTCAACATTGGATATGAGTGAGCTTGGTAACGAAAAAATCCCGATTACTGACATTAAATGGGGTAATGCTTTTTGTTCTGCTGAGGATACTGATTTAGACCCCACAACCGATGATGACGGAAGAACGAATATATTAAAATTCGTCTATGCTCTTTACAATGCACCAAAAGGTAGTTATAGCTATGCTTTCGATGTTTTTGGTGAGGATTTCAATAAATTTATTACAACTGAATCAGGTACTAAACTCAGTTCAGATTATACTGATGGTGGTGATGTAACATTTACGCTTGATGGTGAAAAAGTTACTGCTATTTCCAACTTAGGCAACGTAAAATATGACAAACTGGCTGTAGCCGTATCTGACGTTCTTGCACAACCTGCTCATATTGACAACCACGAATGGCTTCAGGCATTTACCGATATTCTCGGCGGTTATGGACAGGGTGAAAGCGGCTATCTCAATGAGGGATATGTTAATAGATTTTACGAGGGTAAAATCAATGATGATGATAATAAAAAATATGAAATCAAAGTCCCTGCCGGTTATTACATGGTAAGAGATTTGTCGGGTTTTAAGGGCGAAACAGACAAATCCTATTCCGCTCGTATGCTTTTTGTGGCGAACAATGTCAATCAGGTGCTGAAAGAGGACGTTCCGACACTTGACAAAGAAATTGTAAGAGATGATAATAAAGAATACAAGACCGAAGCCGCAGGCGTTGGCGATGAAGTAAAATTCCGCCTGACAGGTACACTTCCGGACAACTATGATTTATACCTTGGCGGTTATCAGTATAAATTCACTGATACGCTTAGCAAGGGTCTGACGCTGAAACCACTTGGAACTGAACCAAAAACATATGTAACTGTAAAAGTAAAAAACGTGTATAATGATAAGGGTGAACTGGTTTCTACACTTACTGGTGAATATGAAATTAGTAAAAAATCTTATAAAACACCTTCTGTACACATTACAGAACATGATAGCGTAACAGAAGTTTACACAGAAAGTTATGAAAACAATGTATTAACAGTTACATTCCCTTGCCTGAAAGAAATTGTAATTACTGGTACTGATGGCAAAAATTATACTCTCGGCGCACAATCAGAAATCTACATCGACTACACCGCTGTTGTCAATAAAGATGCAATAGTAAGCCCTACTGACGGAAACGAAAATACAGCTGTTCTTACTTATTCCGACAACCCGCAGGCTTACGGCGATACTGACGATACAACAAAAGAACACGCAACAGTTTACACATTCGGTCTTGATATCGTGAAAGTTGATGCTGCTGAATATCTCAGAACAGGTTTAACAACTGGAGATGCAGCATTGAAAGGTGCAAAATTTGTTATTGTTCGTCCGAATCCTACTGATGCTACAAAATATCAAATTGCAAAATTAACAAAATTTGAAAAAGGCACTACAGAAGAACCAACAGAAGAGCCAAGGTCATTTGAAGGTACTTATTATTCAATTGATGAATGGACTGATTTAGACGGAACGCCAGCTACAGATGCGGCATTACAAACGGCTATTGACACATTCCTTAAAGATACATCACACACAGGTTATGAAATGGAAACTGTTGACGGCGGTAAACTTCTTATTTCTGGTCTTGATGATGGCATAACCTATACAATGGTAGAAACTGCAACACCTAAGCCATCAGATAAATATGCAAAAATCAATCCATTTACAGTTACACTTACAGCAGCTAAAGATGAAGATAATAAAGAATATACAGGTAAACTTTCAAATGCTGTATCTGATAAACAAATAGGTGAGGGAAAATCATTCAGCTTTGACAACCCTGTAGATATTACAGCAAATCAATTTAATGATGAGGCTGACAGCGACGGCAGTGCAAATATGATTGTTGCAAACTTCAAGTATATTGACCTCCCGTCAACAGGTGGCGTTGGTACATATTTGTTCTACATACTCGGTGCAGGCGGACTTGCAATTTCATTCCTCCTGTTCAAAATGTCAAGAAAAAAGGCAGTAAACTAAATTTTAACTTTTAACCATTTGCTGTGATGAGGGGCAACCCTCACCACAGCAGCAAGGAGAAATTCATATGAAACAGCGGATTTTGTCATTTTTTGCGTTTTTGATGCTGGTTATGGGTCTGTCCCTGCTGCTGTATCCGTCAGTCAGCAATTACATAAATTCTCAACGGCAAAGGCGGGCGATTTTCAATTACATTGCCGCAGCGGAAAACATTCCGGAAGAAGATTACACAGAATATATTGAAAAAGCTGAACAATTCAACAAAGAGTTGACAGTAAGTCAATATTTGCTGATGAACCTACCGCCGGACTTATTGGAAGAATACTATTCAGTACTTGATATTACGGGCGACGGCATAATCGGCTATATCAGCGTACCTGTGGCGGATATTATGTTACCGCTGTATCACGGCACAAGTGATGCGGTTTTGCAGGACGGTGCGGGGCATATTGAGGGGTCGTCATTCCCGATTGACGGGGAAACGGTTCATGCGGTAGTTTCGGGACATCGTGGCTTGCCGTCGGCGTTATTGTTTACAAATTTAGATAAAGTAAATATCGGCGACACGTTTATTTTCTACGTTCTGAACGAATCGTACGTTTACAAAGTCAACGGAATTGAAACTGTCGAACCGACAGATGTGCAGTCTTTACGCCTTGTTGAGGGAAAAAATTATTGTACATTGGTTACCTGCACGCCTTACGGCATCAATTCGCATAGGCTTCTGATTCACGGCGAACTTCTCAAAGAAGAAGAAGCGGAAAAAGAACTTATGATACAATCAGGAGCAAAACCAATCGGTACGGAAATGATTTTGATTATATGTGAAATTCCGACAGTTTTGCTTGCTGTTGTAATTTCTTTACGTCATACACGAAAAAAGAGGTGATATATTTTGGAAATCAAGCGTTTATGTAAATATTTTACAATAATTATTTCGGTGATAAGTCTGCTTTGTTTCAATGTTGCCGTTTATGCGGAAAGTGAAAATTACTCGATGAGAATAAAGTTTTCTGCCGATTCACAGCCTATTTCAGGCTCTACATTCAAAATATATTACGCCATGAATGAAAATGGCGAACTGGCAGGCGGATTTTCTGATTTAAGTGTGGAAGTCGGCGACCTTTCCGACAGCACAAATGCAAGCCGACTTGCCTCTACTCTTGCCGCATATGCCGTGACAGGTGTTGCACAGCCAGTTTCCGTTGCAGTATCTGACGGACTGGGCATATGCACTTTTACGGGGCTTACAAAAGGCACTTATCTTGTGACGGGAAACTCTGTGTTTATCGGTGATTTGATGTACACACCAAAGCCGACATTGATTAGCTTTTCTGAAATTACAGATCCTACAGTCACAGCGGGCGTTAAATATGCAATTGTTGCGAGTGCTTTTGAAGCAAATGAGCGTGTATCACGAACTGTTAAAAAAGTATGGGACGATAATAATAATGAATACCGTCCCGAATCCGTAACAATTCAGCTTTACAGAAATGAAATGCCGTATGATGAAAAAATTCTTTCCGCTGAAAACAATTGGGAATATACATGGGATAATCTTAATCCACGTTTTGACTGGAATGTTGTGGAATCTGTAGTTCCCGATGGGTATACAGTTTCCTTGATACCTGACGGAGAGACATTTACAGTCATTAACAAATCTCCCGGCACATTTCAGACATCAACAACCACTGACATTCCCGGAGTAAGCACAACCACAACAACCAATATTTCCGCAAATAGTACTTCAACAACAGTTACAAGCGGAACAGGTACAGTAACTACAAATGCAACAAGTACCGATACAAATACTACAAATACCGGTACAGATACTACCGATACAAACGGAACAGATACTGCAAATACTGACACAAGCGGAACAACTACTTCATCGAAAAAAGGCGGTAATACGGGAAATTCGGGAAACTCAGGAAATTCAGGAAATTCAGGAAACTTGGGAAATTCCGGAAAAAGCAACGGCGGTGCTACTCCAAAATCAGGCAGTACAAACGGAAAACAGCCAACCCTCCCACAAACTGGGCAATTATGGTATCCTGTACCGATATTGTTTATTTTTGGTTTGCTTTTATTCTTAATTGGATTTGTTGCCGGAGGCGACAATGAAAAAGAATAAAAAAATATTATTCATGCTGTCGGGAATGGCTTTGATGATGGCAGCAGCCGGTTTGACGGCTCATAATTTGAATGAAGATGCCAATGCAACTGAATCCGCATCGTATATTCTGGAAAAATTTAATTATGAACGTGAACAACAAATAGAATCCACGGAAAAGTCGTCACTTCCTACGGGAATTACAGGCGAAATTCTCGAAGAGAAAACAATTTCGCCCGACACGCCTATGCCGACAATTTTAATAGACGGTGTGGCATATATCGGCACATTGACAATTCCTGCACTTGGGATTGAATTGCCAGTTGCGGAAAACTGGGACTATACACAGATGAAAATTTCACCTTGTCGGTATGAGGGTTCAGTGTATAAAAATAATCTGATAATCTGTGCCCACAATTACAGCACACATTTCAGAAATATAAAAGATTTACAAAACGGCGATGATGTGATTTTTGTTGATGCTGTGGGGAATGAGTCTAATTATCACGTTGAACTTGTTGAAACGCTCCAACCGACTGCAATTGAAGAAATGATTTCATCAAATTATGATTTAAGCCTGTTTACCTGCAATTATGCCGGAAATGCCCGTGTGACGGTGCGGTGTAATCAGATTGAAGAATAAAATCAAAATAATTTGTGTGAACACTTTAAAAGTCGTAAATACGTTATCATGCGTATTTACGGCTTTTTATGCAGGGTAATAAAAAAATTGGGCAATGAAAATATTTTTTGTAATTGGTAAAAAACAAATTTTCAGAAAGGGGAGAATGTCACATATTTTCATTGACATTTTCTTAACTATGATGTATAATTAAAACAAATATATCGTTCAGATAAAATTTGGTAATCTGCATACCGCAAATGCAGAACCGCATATTTTCACCATAAAATCCCATACTGTGAAAGTATACGGAAACGGAGAGTTTTATGAGCATTTTTAACCTTAAAAAGAATCCTCCGTCATTAAGTCATGACTGGCGGATTTTTCAGCAGTTTATGGGAAATATAGGAGCTTTTACATATATAGCAAAACTCAGAACGGCTTATCTTGACCCCGAAGCCTGCAATATGCTTTCATGCAAAAGTGAAAAACTTAACGAATTTGAATTTTTTAATCTCCTTGAAAAAATTTCAAAAAATCCTGTTGAAAATCAGAAACACATTTACAGATTTACCGAAAATAACAGAACAAGATTTATAAAAATGAATATCTATGAAAACAGTGATGAGTGGCTCGGATTCGTTCAGGACTTTACACGTCAGATTTCTGAACAGAAAAACAGCGGATTCACGGAATATGACCCTGTAACAAGACTTCCCTCATATGCATCATTTTCGCAGAAAGTAAAATGCATTCTTCCTGAAACGACAAATTGCTGTCTTGCCTCCATATATATAAACGGTATTGAAAAACTCGGTTCTTTCCTTACTGTTGACAATACAAACAACTGTATAACTTCTGTTGCCGAAGTATTGAAAAGTTTTTCAGGAGATAATGTAATAATAGGTTCAAAATCAAGTTATGAAATATGTGCTCTTTTATGTGACTGCGACAAAATGGACGTCTATAACCTGTTGAACAGCATGGACGAAGCAGTGCAGAATTGTGTGCTTACGGATGATTTCGGGGAAATAATTGATATTTCAGACAAAAGCACTTTAAGTCTTTCAATAGGTTGTGCATCGTATCCTGAGCAGGCATCTGAATTTAATATGCTTGTAAATTATTCTGAATTTGCACTGTATGAGGCACGCACATACAAGCGTCATGTGATAAACTGGTTTTCAGAAGAAAATTATATACGTGAAAAAAATTCATACAGAAATGCACAGATTTTCAATAATATAATAAGAGATAACCTTGTTACATATTATCTACAGCCAATCGTTGAAACGCATACAGGCAATATATTTGCATATGAGGCTCTTATGCGAACTACGGGAGACATAAGAATGTCACCTAAAAATATTCTGCGGATAGCTGAAGAACAAAATAATCTGTATGCAGTTGAAAAACTGACTTTCTTCAATACTCTTAAACTTATAAGCGAAAATCAACACGTTTTTAAAGACAGAAAACTTTTTATAAATTGTATACCGTCTGATATTCTTACAGATGATGACTTCAACGAAATTTACCTTACTTATGGGGAATTGTTTGAAAAAACAGTAATTGAAATTGTTGATGCAAGTGCATCTACTGCTAAGGGAGTTGAGATTCTGAAAAAACGCTGTAGTTTCTCACACGCACAACTTGCAATTGATGACTACGGAACAGGATATTCAAACAGTTCAAATCTTTTGCGTTATTCCCCCGATTATATAAAAATAGACCGTTCTCTCATAAGTGATATACATAACGACCTCAAAAAACAACAGCTTGTCACACAGATTATAGAATTTTGTCATGATAATAAATTGAAGTCAATAGCTGAATGTGTTGAAACTGTTCAGGAACTTAAAACAGTCATAAGGCTCGGTGTTGACATGGTGCAAGGGTACTATGTTTCAAAACCGAAACCGCTGTTTCTCAACAGTATTTCCGCAGAAGTAAAAGATATTATAATAAAAACAAATCTTGAATCACGTCCGGAGGGTGCAAAAAAAATATACAATGCACAGAATGATACAGAAATTGACCTGCTGAAACTTGCCCTTGAAAAATATACAGATATACATATATACCAAAGTAAACTGACTATTGTCGGCGACCCTGAAAAACAAATCAAAATGAATATATCTGTTATGGACAACCACAGTTGCGACCTTACTCTTAAAAATGTCAATATTATAAGCGGAAATGGAAAGCCCACTCTGTCAGTGGGAGAATATGCAAGACTATGTGTAAATGTAGTCAAAACAAATAAACTCGGCTATTCGGGAATTTATGTTCCAATGGGTTCGCAGTTTGAGCTTACCGGAAAAGGAAATCTTATAATTGACTGTCAGGCTTCTGAGGGAATAGGAATAGGAAATGACTATGACCACGGCTATGGCGATATAAAAATAGATATGTCGGGAACTCTTGAAATTATTTCAAACGGCACTGAAACTCTCTGCATCGGCGGAGGATATAATGACGACGATTCTGAAATAAATATTGTATCGGGAAAAATAAGAATATGTATGTATTCACATAACGGTCTTGCAATAGGCAGTTTCAACGGTGATTCAAATATCAATATATCGGAAAAATGTGACATCAATATTTCCTGCAACGGTATAAAAATAGCAGGAATAGGCAGTTTCAGGGGGATAGCATCTGTCACATCGTCTGCTGATATAGCAGTATCATGCACAGGTGCTCACGCTGTCGGAATAGGCGTTCTTGAGGAAGGCGACGGAAGTATTGAAATAAACGGCGGAAAAATTTCAATGAAAATGCGTTCCGCAAATCATTCATGTATAGGTGCTGTACAGGGCAATATAAACACAAATATAAAAAATGCAGGAATAATTATAGACTCAGAGGGCGACGAAGTAACAGGAATAGGCAATGTAGAAGGTTCGGGAAATGTAATTATTTCTGATTCAGAAATAGCAATGAAAATACTCGCAGGCAGTCCTAAAGATATAGGCACAGGAGATTGTGAACTTCAGATTATAAATTCGTTTGTAAATTCACTTGTAAACAACAAGCGGATTACTCATAAAAATTAAATCAATTATGAAAGGAATTTTTATTTAATATGAAACTTGGTATGGTTGGTCTGCCCAACGTGGGCAAAAGTACACTCTTTAACGCACTCACAAATGCAGGTGCAGAGTCTGCAAATTATCCGTTCTGCACTATTGACAAAAACGTAGGTATTGTTTCCGTTCCTGACGAACGTCTTGACAAACTCGCCGAAATGTATGAACCCGATAAATTTACACCCGCAACACTTGAATTTGTGGATATTGCAGGACTTGTAAAAGGTGCATCAAAGGGCGAAGGACTGGGAAATAAATTTCTTGCGGACATACGTGAAGTTGATGCAATAGTACACGTTGTAAGGTGCTTTGACGACCCTAATATTATTCACGTTGACGGAAATATAAACCCTCTCCGTGACATCGAAACTATAAACCTTGAACTTATTTTTTCCGATATTGAAATGATTGACAGACGCATTGACCGTGCAAAAAAAGCTGTAAAGGGTGATAAAAAATATCTTGCTGAAATAGATTTTCTTGAACGTCTGAAAGAACATCTTGAAAACGGCAAATCTGCAAGGGCTTTTGACTTTACAGACGATGAGAGAGAAATTATAAAATCAACTCCTCTGCTTTCCGCAAAGCCTGTTATATATGCGGCAAATCTCAGTGAGGACGATTTTATAAACAATATCGAAACGAATGAAAACTATAAAAGTGTATGCACTCTTGCTGAATCTGAACATTCCGCTGTACTGCCGATATGTGCACAGACGGAAGCAGAAATTTCTGACATGACCGACGAAGAGAAAAAAGAATTTTTAGCTGAACTCGGACTTGAAGTTTCGGGACTTAACAGAATTATAAAAGAGGGTTATTCACTTCTTGGTCTTATTTCATACCTGACAGCAGGAAAACAGGAAGTCCGTGCATGGACTATCACAAAAGGCACTAAAGCTCCGCAAGCTGCCGGAAAAATTCACACAGACTTTGAAAAGGGTTTTATACGTGCGGAAGTTATATCTTTTGACGACCTTATGTCATGTGGAAATATGACAACGGCAAAAGAAAAAGGTCTTGTACGTCTTGAGGGAAAAGAATATGTTATGCAGGACGGTGACATAGTTCTTTTCAGATTTAATGTATGATGGCGGAACAGTTTGAAAGAACAGAACTCCTTTTCGGTTCTGATGCTATGGAAATACTGAAAAATTCACGTATTGCAGTTTTCGGAATAGGCGGTGTCGGCGGTCATACTGCGGAAGCTCTTGTACGTTCGGGCGTGGGTGCAATAGACCTTATTGACAATGATAATGTATGTATCAGCAATATCAACAGACAGATTTTTGCCACTATGAGTACAGTCGGACAACTCAAAACGGAATCTGCCATGAAACGTCTGCTTGAAATAAATCCTGAATGCAAAATAACGGCTCACAATATTTTCTTTATGCCTGAAACATCAGGATTGATTGATTTTTACAAATATAATTATATCGTTGATGCTATTGATACGGTAACAGGGAAAATTGAAATAATCGTGCGTTCACAAGAAGCAAGTGTTCCGGTTATAAGTTCTATGGGTGCAGGAAACAAACTTGACCCGACTGCTTTTGAAGTAGCTGATATATATAATACTTCTGTATGTCCTCTTGCAAGGACAATGCGTCACGAACTAAAAAAACGTGGTGTAAAGAAACTGAAAGTAGTATACTCAAAAGAAAAGCCTGTTATTCCGCCTGAAAGATTTTCCGAATCGGGAAAACGTGTTCCGGCATCAAATGCGTTTGTACCGTCTGTTGCCGGGCTTATAATTGCAGGAGAAGTAATAAAAGATTTAGTTCAAATAAATAAATAAATAAATAAATAAATAAAAAATTGGCAGTCATAAAGACTGCCTTTTTTTTATTTCAGCGTATGCCATAAGGTAGGGAGCAATTCCTTTTGCATCGTTTTTGACAATTTTTTCATTCAGATAATATTTTTCAGAACTGTCACGGAGATTATTTCCGCCAAGTCCTGCCATAAGACATATATTTTTTAATACCGGAATATCCTCCGAAATTATATATTTCTCCGTAACGGAATTGAAGGCTTTAATTCCTGCATTCAAAATACTGTTTTCCGAAATACCGAGATTAACGGCTTTTACTGCTGAATAGGCAAAAAGAAGTGTACCGCTTGTTTCAGTGTAGTTTCCCGAAACGTGGGGTTTGGCAGGAAGTTGACAAAGTGTGCCGTCTGAATTTACAAAGACAGAAAGCGAATGAATAACATCGTCCAGCATATCAGCACAAAGAGAATGCAGTTTTTCATTTTCAGGCACTATTCCGCATAAATCCGCAAGTCCTGCACAAAACCAACCTATAGACCTGAGCCAGAATTCAGACGAAAGACCCGTTTCAGAATTTGCCCAACACTGCGAACGTGTTTCATCATAACCGTGAAAATAAAGACCTGTTTTTCCGTCACGCATAATTTTGCGGACATTTTCAAGTTGTATGTATATATCATTATAAACTGATGTATCATCATAAAGTTCTGAATATTCTGCCATAAACGGCATAGCCATATAAATACCGTCAAGCCATATCTGATAAGGATAAACAGCCTTGTGCCAGAAATTGCCGTTTTCAAGTCTTGGCTGACGTTCAAGCTGTGAGTGTATTTTTTCAATGGCGTAATGATAACGTTCAAATCCTGTTTTCTTAAAAATATACAGAAGATTTTTTCCGCCGTTTACGTTGTCAAGATTGAAATCATATATATTCATAGTGGGAATATTTCCGTCTTCTATATAGAAATCGGTAAAATTTACAGCATAGTCAAAAAGCCTTGTATTTCCCGTAATTTCATAAAGCATAAGAACAGATTTAATAATACAACTGTCTATATAATTCCATTTCGGTTTTTTACGGAAAATGAAGTTTTCCATATTCCACATAGGGAATGCAGGTTCAGACGGCAAAACAAGATTTTTTATATACGATTCAACAATTTTGTCGGCAAGAATATTTATTTCCATTACGAAATTCCTCCTACAGTAATACCACTTATAAATTTTTTCTGTGCAGCAGCAAAAACAGCTATTGACGGTATCAGTCCTATTACAGACATAGCTATTACTTTACATTCTTCATACCCTTGCCCCGTACTGTCAACAGACGTTCTTAATGCAAGTGAAAGAGTATATTTTTCAGTTGAGTTAATAAAAATAAGCGGATTTAAAAAGTCGTTCATAGTCCATAGAAAATTAAAAACTGCAACTGAAATCACTGCCGGCTTTATGCATGGAATAAGAACATAAAATAATGTTCTGAAAGTTCCGCACCCGTCAATGCGTGCAGCCTCGTCAAGTTCTTTAGGTAATCTCCTGAAAAACTGAATAAGCATGAACACAAACATTCCCTCACACGCAAAAAGCGACGGCAGAGTAAGAGGTACATAACTGTCAAGAAAACCCAGTTTTCCCCACATAATATACATAGGCATTATTGTTACAATCGACGGCATGAACATTCCCCCCATAAGCATTGAAAAGAAAAATTTTTTCAGCGGAAAGTCAAACCTTGCAAACCCGTATGCCGTCAGTACGGAAGATACAACGGCAAAAACAGTTTTCGGAACAATCACCGCAAACGTATTCAGAAAATAATGTCCCATAGTATAACCTGTATTTGTTTTCCACGCTTTCGCATAAACTTCAAAGTCAAATTTTTCGGGCATGAACCATATAGAACTGTATATTTCACGATTTGACTTGAACGAAGCACCGACAAGCCACAAAAGCGGATAAAGCATTATCAGTGCAATGACAGTCAGAACAAGATAAACAAAGAATTTTTTCATTGCATTTCCTCCTTCAGTCTGCCTGTAATCCTGAACATAATGAAAACCACTATAGCCGTAAGCATAAACAAAACCCATGAAACAGCGTTTGCATAGCCTGCATTATAATATTTGAACATTTCGTCATAAATAAGCATACCAACAGTATATGTATTGTTCAGGGGTTCGCCGTGTGTAATCATATAAGGGGCATTAAATTCCTGTAATGCGGATATTGTCTGTAAAACGATATTCATAAAAATAACGTTTTTAAGCAGAGGCAATGTTATCAGAAAAAAAGATTTTACTTTTCCGCAACCGTCAACTTTTGCGGCATCGTAATATTCTTTTGGAATATCTCTAAGTGCTGTAAGAAATATAACCATAGCTGAACCAAATTCCCATAGTCTTAAAAGTATAATTATAAATATCGAACAGTCGGGATTTCCGTACCAGCTTACAGGGGAAATTCCTATAATTTCAAGAAACTGATTTACAAGTCCATTACGTGTAAAAAGATACTGCCACATTATGACAACAGCAAGATTTGCCCCTAAAACAGATGGTATATAAAAAACTGTCCTGAATATGCCTATGCCTTTTATTTCAAGACTTAAAAGAAGTGCAGTAAAAAGTGAAACAATAATTTTAAGTGGAACGAAAAGCAATGTATATTTCAGCGTAACGCCCACGGCATTTATAAAATCGCTGTCTGAAAACATATTTATGTAATTTTCAAATCCGACAAATTCCGGCTGATGTATATTGTCGTAATTTGTCATACCTGTAACAAACGAACACACAAACGGGTACAGAATAAATATAAAAAATCCTGCTATAAACGGACTTATTAAAACAAGTCCCGTATATTTTCCGACACCAACGGAATTATGGTAATTTTTTTTCATTTTAAACTCTCCAGATAATCATTTATATTATTATATAGTTCCTGTGCTACTTCATGAGTATCAGCAAGCTTATATGACACTTTTTCTATTGCATCATTATAAAATTCTTTCATGCGTGCAAGTTCCATATATGGACTTATAGTAACAGTATCCATACTTTCAAGCATTTCATAGTTTTCCTGAACAAGTCCCGCAATTTTGCCTGTTGATTCAAGCCGTTTCTCCGCATAACTTGATGCAGGAATACCCCTTGACGTTCCCAGAATATCGGCACATTCTTCATTATTAAGAAGAAAGTCAATAAATTCGGCTGATTCGTCGGGATATTTAGTATTTGCAGATATTGCATATAACAGCGACGGCTTGACAAACCAACCGCCTGAATTTCCACTGTCATCTTTAAGAAAATCCCCTGCTTCAAGAACGCCTTCTTCAAGTACTGATTCATATTTTCCGACTGCACTGCCCCATTCAAGAACACCTGCTATATTTCCGTTTATAAATTCGGGGGATTGATAAAGTGCGGCGTTTCCGTCTGAATCGGTACGTGTGCGGACGTTTCTTATAACATGATTATCTTCAAGCAGTTTATAGAAATCAAGTGCAGTCTGAAGGTTTTCCACTGAAAAACCTAAATTTCCGTTCATATCTATAAAATTATTTCCCGTTTTCTGCTGAACGTAAACAACAGCAAGATACCACGCAGTTCCGCCCGACTGTATATCCAAATCAAGAGGATACAGCCCATGTTCACCGAAAGTTTTCCCAAGTCCGACAAGTTCGTCCCATGTTGACGGATATTCAACACCGAGCCTTTCAAAAACTTTGGAATTATAAAAAAGTCCCCTGCCACTGACTGAAACGGCGACGGCGTTCAGATGTCCGTTTACATTGCCGAATGAAAGCACATCATCTCTGAAACCTGAAAGGTCAAGAAAATCATCAAGTTTATTGAGGTCATAGAAACCTGTACCATCGGGAGAAAGAGTAACAAGCCAGTCATAGTTTATCTGCATAATATCGGCTTCTGTTCCTGAACTTATCTGAGTATTTATTTTTTCTGACCAGCCGTCCCAACCGCCGTATTCGGGTTTTATTTCAATATCGGGGTGTATACTGTTCCATAGTTCTATAGCTTTAAGTGTTGCTTCATGGCGGTCATCTCCTCCCCACCATGAAAAACGCAGTGTACATTTATCAAGTGAACCGTCGGGGAGTGTAACAGAAGAATCTTTTTTTCCGCATGAATAAAGCACAGCAATAATGCACAATGCAGAAATCAGTATTTTTCTCATAATATACCTCCCTTTGCGAATAATATGATATTATTATAATATATTTCTTACTGAAAATCAAGTATAATATATTTGTTACAGAATGATAACATTTCATCTTTGTATATTGCAAATTTCAACAGAATATGATAAACCTAAACCACTTTATCGCCATTTATCACCAAGTATCATTAAACATTGCCAAATTGGCGTAGAATCGCCGTTTAAGTTGGTAGAAATGAGGAAATCAGCGAGTTTCCGTTGTTCTCAAAAATCACAAATTTTAAGAAATCTTGTAGAAATTTGGTAGACAATCGGTAGATGCCAACGGGAGAAAAAGTTGGTAGAAAACTGGTAGACAACCAAAATAAGCCCAAATCGGCATAAGTCTGTTGACAAATTGAATACCCCAACGGACGGTGTTTCATATCAAGGAACACTGTTCGCTATTTTTATGTCCTGAATTAAATATTGATTAGTTATTACAAAAGAAATTTAAAAATATTTTTCTGAGCCAACAAGGAGGTCTTTCTATGCCGAACCCAAGTGCGATTGGTGTGCCGAACCTGAGATTTTCAGAGGAACAGATGACTGTTCTGCATACGATGATGAATGAAAAAGAATGCGATTATTCCACAATTGATGAAATTGTTAAAATAGATGTTCTGTCTGATTTTTCAGACGAAGAAATCAAAACTGCTGTAAATGAATTGACAAAAAGAGGTTTTCTTTTTGAAATTGAAAAACCTTACGGCTGTGTCTACGGGGTAAACAAACTGAGAATAGCAAACATGGAATTCATATACTGATGAGGTGAGTAAAATGGATAAAAAATTTATAAAAAAGACTGTCTCCGATACGGTCTGTCGGGTACATAAATCTGGCGGTTATGCCGTTTTGAGCAATTGCTTTGTGCGGTCAACTAAAATAAGCTGTCAGGCAATCGGTCTGCTTGGAAGGGTGATGGATTTACCGCCGAACTGGAATTTCACGAAGGCAGGAATTATTGCTATTTGTGCGGACGGCGAAACTGCCGTCGAATCTGCCCTTGCCGAATTGGAGGAATGGGGCTATCTTAAAAAGACTATGCAGATGCCGAACGAATCTCCTGACGGCAGAATCCACTATGTTTATGATTTCTACGAATATTCGGTACTTGACACCTCTCTCCCACAGTACAACTATGTGATTGAGACGTTCACGGTGGACAATGCCACGCTGAACCGTGTGAAGAAAGACAGCAATTTCACCATGATCAGCAACAAACTTTTAAGAAACAAGAACATCAAGAATAAATTTCTTGGTTTTCTGCTCAAAGTGCTTTCTTTGCCGAATTACTGGAATTTGTGTGAACGGCAAAACTGATGTTGAGTCTGCTCTTGTCGAACTGAAAAGAAATGAAAAACTTAAAAAGCACTCTCTCAAAATAATTTGAAAGCGTGCTCTGTGATTAGTAATTTACGATTAAAATAAATCAAAATTTATTTTTTACATTTATATTTGTAATCTATTGTATCATTACCATTGAAATCCAATAAATCAATTTTTTCATGTTCGTCAGGTATAAAGCTACAATACCTGTTATTTTCATCTTCAATTAAAACTCTTCCACATTTTGAACATTGAAAAATCAATTTGATTTTAATATATCCTGATAAATTAGCTCTATAAGTCATTATTAAATTTTCACGATTTTTAGCAGGTGATTCAATCATTTTATCTAATAAATCAAGCAGCTTAAAATATTCTTTATCTGATATTATATGACCTTTGTAAGACAAATTGTCGGTGTTATCATGTATAATATTTCCACATTTACATCTAATCCACATATCCTAACTTCTCCTGAATTCGATTATTACGCCAGAATTATACCAGATTTTCCTGAAAATGTCAATATTTTCCGTAATTTTTTATAAAATTTGAAAGGGGTGGTGCTGATGATTGTGAGGTGATAGTATACCTGAATGCCGTGAAATAGACAGGCGTATTCTCAATGTGATGTTCGAGGATTTCGACAAATTACTTGCAATTTATGTTGACGAGAAACTTGACGATGACGAGAATCTTCTCGGTTACAATCTTCTTGGCGTGACGAGTATGGACAGGAAAATTGATGCAATTCTGCTTGGCAGTTATGCGGACAGACATTCCGCAATGAAAGCAAAATCGGACTTTGTTGAATGGCTCAGCAATGAATCATTTTCTACGTTTAAGATGACACCAGACGAGGGCGGTGGTGCATAATGCCGTCTGATTTTGAAAACGGAACACGGAAAACCATTGATATTTCGGTGAAAGCAGAAAAAATGACTGTGGACATTCTCAAATCGGCTTTGCAGGAATTTTTGTCGGGCAAATCCGAAAAGAAAGATCGCATGACCTATAAGCAATTGCAGGAAAAGTCCGTTTCCAAACTTGACAATATTGAAGTTTCCGACCGAAATATCGGGGATTTTCTGAAAACCGCACGAAAATATGATGTGGATTTCGCCCTGAAAAAAGATAGAAACAATTCGCCGACGTATCATGTTTTCTTTTCCGCTGCGAAAACAGAGGATTTCAAAAGGGCATTTTCTGAATATATCGGTAAAGGACAGGGCAAAAAGCGTGGCGAATTTACTCGTGAACAAATGCAGCAACAGGCACAGAAAGTCGCAAACAGACCACGCAAGCAAAAACAGAGAGAAAACAAGGGAGAACAGAAGATGAGATTTTGCTATTTCTTGCCATTTGCAAGGAGTGATATTATTTCAACGGCTTGCTTTTATGCCGAATTTTCGGGAAAGGAACTGCAACTTTGCAGGTCAGCACCAAAAAGTTAAAAAAGGGCGTTCTGAAATTGCTCCCCTACCTGATTTTTGGCTATGCAGGTGATTTAATCGGCTATGCGTACCGAACGGCTGATGGTGACGGATTTCAGGAGAAAATTCTCCCTTTTTTGGACAATCTCGGTGTGGCGTTCGCAAAAGTCTTTCCCAGTTTACACCCGTTGGACATTTTTGTCGGCTTGGGTCTGGCGGGTGTGATGAGGCTTGTCCTCTATATCAAGTCGCAAAACAAGAAAAAATTCCGTCAAGGCGAAGAATACGGTTCTGCCGTCTGGGGCGGCGAAAAGGATATTGAGCCATATATGGACAATTCCTGCCCCGAAAACAACGTCATTCTCACGAAAACGGAGTTTCTGACAATGGGCAAACCTTCCGCACCAAAATACGCAAGAAACAAAAATATTCTTGTTATCGGTGGTTCAGGTTCAGGCAAAACACGATTTTTTGTCAAGCCGAATCTGATGCAGATGCACAGCAGTTACGTTGTGACTGATCCGAAAGGCACGGTGCTTGTGGAGTGCGGAAAAATGCTCCAAAGGGGCAGACCGAAACGTATTGACGGGAAAATTGTGTACCGAAAAACGACTGACGGAAAATTTCTGAAAGACGAAAAAGGAAAGTATATTCCTGTTTACGAGCCGTACAAAATTAAAGTTTTTAACACAATTGATTTTGCGAAATCAATGCACTACAACCCGTTTGCCTATATTTCACAGAAAAACCGTGAAAAAGACATTCTCAAATTCGTTGAAGTGCTGATTAAAAATACTTCTTCTTCCCAACAGCCGTCCGGAGATGATTTCTGGGTGAAAGCGGAAAAATTGCTGTATACAGCGTATATTGCACTGATTTTTGCGATGTACCCAAAGGAACAGTGGAATTTTGAAACGCTGATTGAAATGATCAACAACTCGGAATGCCGTGAGGACGATGAAGAATTCAAGAATTGCATTGACATTCAATTTGAAGTCGTGGAGTGTTGGCTGAACGGCACAAATCACAATGACCCTGATGTCATGGAAGATTATAGGGATTTATTTGCGGACAAACCTGATGCGGAACAACGACGTTTAGGGGCGTTTGCAATCAAGCAGTATAAGGCGTACAAACTTGCGGCAGGAAAAACGGCAAAGTCAATTTTAATTTCCTGTTCAACACGTCTCGCACCATTTGCAATTGATGAGGTTCTCGAAATTACGTCTTATGACGAACTTCATCTTGATAAACTTGGTGATGAACTGTCAGCACTTTTCATCATCATTTCCGATACTGATGCGACATTTAACTTCCTTGTCGCAATCATGTATTCCCAACTTTTCAATCTTTTGTGTACCAAAGCGGACAATTTAAAAGGTGGAAAACTGAATTATCATGTACGCTGTTTGTTAGACGAATTTGCGAATATTGGCGAAATACCGCAGTTTGAGAAACTGATAGCGACAATCCGAAGCCGTGAGATTTCGGCAAGTATCATCTTGCAAGCGAAAAGCCAGCTAAAGGCTATCTACAAAGATAATGCAGATACGATTGAGGGCAACTGTGATACGATGCTGTTTCTGGGCGGTAAGGAGAAGTCCATGCTGAAAGAAATTTCCGAAAGTTTAGGCAAGGAAACGATTGACAGTTTCAATACTTCAACGAATCGTGGACAATCCGAAAGTTACGGAATGAACTACCAGAAACTCGGAAAGGAGTTGAAAAGTCAGGACGAATTAGCGGTCATGGACGGCGGTAAATGTATTTTGCAATTAAGGGGTGTCCGTCCCTTTTTCAGCGATAAATACGACATTACTCGTCATAAGCAATATTCAATGCTCTTGGACGATAACCCCGAAATGGAATTTGACATTGAAAAATATGTCAGTGAATTAAAAAGCAGACATCTGAAAATTTCAAGGGAAAATTCGTTCACGGAATATGAAATTGATATGACGACTGCCACACAGGAAGTTAAATCTGAGGAAACCGACAAAAAAGAGATATATGTCGGCTTTTAACTCAGACGGTGAAGAACCCGAAATACAGAGAAAATCGGGCGAAACTGCGGACAAATTTATTTTAATTAAAGGAGACTTTTACCTATGGAAAACATGAACATTTCTGCGGTGAATTCCGCAATCGAACCAAAGCACAAGTGGCTTACAAAGGGCAGCAGGACTGCAAAGAAGATGATCCTTTCGGCAACAACATTTGCATGTATGCTCCCAATGTCCATGACACAGGCATTTGCAGAAGGCGATGCCGCAGCAACAGGTGCAGTGATACTTCTTCATTCATTACAACTGCATGTACCGTCCTGAAATCTGTTATTTGCCTGATCGGTGCAGGTGTCGGTGTGTGGGGCGTGGTCAATCTGCTCGAAGGTTACGGCAATGACAATCCGGGTGCGAAACGCCCATAGCAATAAAGAAGTTTTTCATCTCCTGAATCAGACCGCATAACATAGCGATTATGCAGTCTTTCTGCCAAATTTCCTTGTTTCCGTTGTCACGCTTGAAACCGCAACATCAAAGCGGAAATAGATGTCGATTTGTTGTGTACGCTTACCACTCGACTTGTCCGCCTCGTGTACGATGATTTTCTCAATCAATTCGTGCATAATTTCGGGAGTAATTGCCGTGATATGTTCGTATTTCCTCACAATTGCGAGAAATGCTGTCACGTCAGCGGATTTCTGTTCAGCGGAATCAATAAAAGCCGTCAGTTCAGAAACGGCGATTTTCAGACGTTTCTGTTCGTCCTCATAATTTGCCGACATCATTTCAAAACGCTCATCGGAAATTTTCCCCGAAACATTGTCCTCATAAAGTCTTGTGAACAGACGGTCGAGTTCGGCAATTCTTTTTTCGGACTGCGTGCGTGTTTTCCTTGCTTTTTTCAATTCAGCGGACTGTTTTGCCGTGGAATTTTTCATCGCCGTACGGATAAATTCTTCCTCATTCGCCCTCACATTTTCCAACAGTTTATTGATTTCACCAAGAACAATTTCATTCAGCACACAAGTCCTGATATAGTGAACCGTGCATTTGTCCTGTTCCTTTGCGTAAGTCGAGCAACGCATATGTTCCTGTTCTGGGCGTTCATTTTTCCGTCTGCTCAGGTACATCTTTTCGCCACAATCGGCACAATAAACCATTCCCGCAAATGGATTCACCGTGTCGAATCTCTGCAATCTACGCTTGTTTTTGCGGAGTTCCTGCACTAAATCAAATTCCTGTTGGCTGATGATTGGCTCTTGTGTATTCTCAAAAATCTGCCATTCGTCCTGCGGATTATACACGATTTTATGAACCTTGTAAGACTTCATATGCGTGCGGAAATTGACCGTGTGACCGCAATATTCAGGCTTTTCAAGAATGTGGCAAATCGTCTGTGTACCCCAGCGAGAAATATTAGCCTTTTATTTCAAAGCGCAGTTTCAGTGATTTGTCTATTCGCATTGCGCACGAAATTGAGTGCGCCATATAACTTTTCTTATCGTGAAATTGTTATGGGGAATTTTGAATCGGACATAAAAAATGCAGAACTAGTGTGGCTCTGCATTGGATAGGAGTATATTATTTTACAGATACGAAAATCAGACTATTTAGTGCCAGTATGGTTCTAATTCGCAGATTAAAGAAGATAAACTCTTAGCAAGAGGAATCGGATACAATTCACCCTCTTTATCATCTGCCGGATCATCAGCAAAACCATATTCCACATAAATGTGTCCTGTTTTTCTCTCCATGACAACGTATGAACCGATGTAAGTTATAGTTCCAATAGGAAAATACTTATCTATATCAATCAGATTATATTTTATCCAAAATTCTATATCTTTAACCAGATTATCAATAATGTTTGGATTAATAGCGGAATATAAAATTATAGCTTCTGTTTTATATGGACTTATTTTATGCTGACCTGCAATAAACGGATGGCAGTAGGAATAATACTCTTTTATTTCTTCTGAGACTTCGATATTAAATTTTTCGGATATAATATCAAAATTTTCAGTGGAATTCTTTTTAATTAAATAGTTGCCTGTTTTATATCCGTACAGTATCTCTTGGGAAATAGCATCAAAATAATCTGGAGCGAAAAAAGAGTAATCTTTAATTTTTGAATAGTATTCTTTCATAGCATTTGTAATGCTCTTTTTCATAATTAAACCTCCGCTTTATGGGACATATTTCAAGTCTCAATATTAAACCAACTGTCTGCTTATCATTTCAATTATACCATATCTTCCCCGAAAAAGCAATATTTTTTCTGAAAAATTTTTTCCTTATAGAGTCAACGTCATCATCAACAATAATTCAATGTTGAAACTATGCGAAAGGGAAAATTACCATGAACAAATTGTAAACTTTTCAGAAAATTGATGTCAAAACCTCAAAAATCTCGGTTATATATTAGAGGGACATTTTCAAGAACCACAAAAGCAAAAAAATCCGCTGAAATGCAGATACAGGCAAGAAACCTCAAAAAATGGACAAACTCATATTGCAAGCACGGTTTTTTGTGCCACTTTTCGGAGAAGTGGACAAAATACACCTGCTTGTCAGGGGAAAATTCCCCCTAAGACCCCCGAAAGAAAAAGACCGCCGAAGCGGTCAAAATGAAAGGAGATTTTATGACAAAAGCAGAGAAAAATTACAAGCGTGATTACGGTCACAAGGACAGAGAAGAACTTGCCTTGAATTACAGCCGTGACAACCTGAAAGAAGAACTTGACAACGTGCTTGAAACGGTCAATTTTGATTTGACAGAGGACGAAAAAGCGTATCTGAACGGCAGAAATCAGCGAAAAAATCACACGCTGAATATTCGCTTTAATGACATCGAATGGAAGCAAATTTGCAGACAGACTGAACTGCTCAGAATGAAGAAGTCCAGCTATGTCCGAGAGTGTGCGAAAGCAAGTCGTTTTCTGATGATAGCCCAGAGCGATATGGACAGTATTGTTGGAGCAATCAGAAGGCTTTCAGCGAATGTAAATCAAATCGCCCTCAGAGCCAACAAAAGTGGGAAAATTTATGATGAAGATATTGCCGAAATGAAAGCAAAATTGGAGGAAATATGGCAGTTACTAAATTGCATTCGGTCAGGCGTTCGGTGCGTGAATCGCTTGAATACATTGTTGACGGAAATAAGACCCGAAATCATACACTTGTCAGAGCTTTTATGTGTTCGGCAGAACCATTCCGAGCAGCAGAATAATTCAAAAATATCCGGCAAATCGGAACAGGAAAATGCAGAAATGAGGCATAGGATATTTATATCTTTTTCAGCTCTGCAATAGCAGCATAATGCAAAACATCAAATTCTTCAGGAGCAATTTCGGATAAAAGTTTCAAATGTTCTTGTTCCCAAGCGTTTATTTCATCTCCCGACAGAGAAGCTCCTATCCCTCGGCAGGCTTTCATTCTGCCGTTCCAGCTTTTTCGTGTAAAATGTACATTTATAGGATATTCTTCATGGCAAATAAGTTCAAATTGTTTCCCATAACATTCAGGAATAAATATCGGATGAATTGTTTCTCTTACACCACTCCAATCAGGACTGTATTTTAACACAAGCGTTTCACTTGCATTCGCAATTCTATCTTCAAAAGGCAACCACGCCATTGCACAAGCCTGATTTGACGTATTACAGAGATTTACAAGAGCTTGCGGTTATTTGTTCTAATAGGGTATCTGCCTGTTGTGGTATGCGCTGTCTTTCAAGGGGGGCATGAATTATTGAAAGATCATTCTTTCAGTTCAAAAGATATTTGAGGATCTCCTTTTTTTCTCAGGTGGAAATCAGTTACAAATACATTATCATTTAAGATATACACTGTACAGCAAGGAGAAGCAAGAACTTTTTCAGGCAGCTTATGCCCAACACCTACGGCACATTCCTGATTACCGTTATCATGAAATCTTACCTTCAGAATGGTGTAATTAGGTTTTTTGGGAGCACGACTGCCTATGGCATAGTTAATGTGTGTTCTGCGATAAGAAACTATTTCACCGTCTACCTTTTTTCCGTTTGCAATGATTCTTTTCACTCGCCTGATTCTGAATGTCATACTTATACCGAGTAAAAACAATGGAACCGAACAAATTATCGGAATATAAATGTTTTCACGGAGAACATTCCAACCGCTATCATTCTCTGTAGAGCAAACGAATAACGCACAAACTAATAGGAAGATAATAAATCCGATTCCATATGCACCAATCTCTGCTGCGTGGCATCGAAAAAAGCTGAAATCATAGTCGTCCAATGGGTTTCTTATGACTGTATATCCGTTTTTCTTCATGATATCTCTCCGTTTCAATAATTACGCTTTCAAACCGGTTTTTGTCTGTTGTGGTATGCACCACAATGCTGAAATGGACTTGTGTGGAACGGAAAACAGGTGTGCCAATAGGCTATGGTTTTTGGATTAGCGTTCATTCAGTATTTGTATGATTACTTTCAATCAAAGCTCTTTTCATCAAACATAAATCAAATACATCAAGCCTATTATCACTATTGTAATCTGCTGCTTTCCAGTTATTGAGATGTGTATCAGGTACTGCCAAAAGCCATTTATTAAGCATCACAACGTCATTAACACCAAAAGAACCGTCATCGTTGACATCGCCTAAAGCATTATCATCAGTTAATTCAATAAACATAAAGTGGTTTTCTTTTGCATAAGTTTCAGCTGAAGTATCAGAATATCCGCAAATGGTAAAATTTTCTATCGGATAAGAAATGATTTCACATCCATCATGTTCACTGTCATAATATCCAAAAGCCCATTGACCTATTGATGTGATTGATTTGGGCAATGTTACTTGTTTTAAAGAAGCACAATTATTAAATGCCATCATACCTATCCTGTTGATTTGATTTCCTGTAAAACGTACTTCACTCAGAGAAGTACAGCCTTCAAAAGCACCAAAATCAATATCTTTAACTGTGTCTGGTATGGTAACGCTTCTCAATTTGCTACAATTGTAAAATGTATGCTCTTTTATAGCAGAAATAGGTGGTATCTCTAATTCCTCAATTCCGGTATTTTCAAATGCCCCCCAACCAATATTGTGAATATCGTCATGGAAAATTACATTTGAAAGATTGACTTGATTACTCAAAGCACATTCGGCGATACAGGTTATATTGTCGGAGATTTCTAATATTTCACCGTTCGACATATTTCCTTTATAACCATACAATACATTTGAAAAGATAATATATCCTTCCTCTTGATCATCATACCACTTTGTTTTAGTAAACGCATCATAACCAACACTTTGAAATTCGGAATTAAATGAAATTTTTTCAAGATTAGTACAATTACGGAAAGCAGAACTGCAAAGTCTTCTTAGCGAATTAGGCAACGTAATTTCCGTCAAAGATACACATCCATTGAAAGCGTTGTTTTCAATTGTAGTTATGTTATCAGAAAAAGAAATACTGGTTAATTTTTTGCAATTTGAAAATGCACAATCACCAATATACTCAATTGAATTCGGGATAGATACATCTGTTATTGCTTCATTATGAGAAAATGCCATCGCCCCAATTCCTGTAACTTTTATTCCATTTACAGATGCTGGTATACTTACAATAGAGTCTGTTCCAGTATACTTTTCAATCATATAATTAGAATTATCAGTTAAGGTAAGAACGAAATAATCATCAGACGTATATGCTGCAGCAGACACTGAAATCCCCCCAAAAAGTGAGAAGAGAATGGATAATGAAATAAAAATTGAAATAGCACGTTTTTGCATTCTTTAATCCTCCTCAGAATACTGTCCATCCGTTAATCCATCGTAATCAGAATTAGCTACTAACGGATCTGTCCCCAATTGATATTCCTGATAATTTGTAAGGCTATCGGAATCATTATCAAACTGTCCATCTGTAAGGGTAGTATCAAGTGAATGTGCATCAGCTGGATCTGAACCTACCTTCAGAATTTCATATCCGTCAGGTAATCCGTCACCATCTGAGTCAGGATTATTGATGATACAACCGTAGTCAGATTCATATTCATCAGGTAACCCGTCATCATCGCTGTCTGGCAATTCACTCCAATCAACGCAATCATCTCGGAGAACGGTTAGTTCAAATAATAAATCTTCATCCACTACCACTTCTGTAAGTGTTGAAGAAATAATTTCAGGTGTGCCATTCTTAACACCGGAGAAACCAAGCTGAACACTTGTATGAGGAGCGATTACATTGGTATATGAACCTTTCAGCATATAACTGTATGGCTCAAGAGTTGTCATAGTACCCGACCAACTGCTGGTTATCTCTGTAATCGTGAAGTTTGTATCAAAGGTAAGTTCCCAATCTTCAATAGCAACATCAGAATCATTGGTCAATGTAATAGTGCCATTAAATCCATTACCCCATGATTGATCTTCTGAAACAATGACAGAATAACCACTACTTTTCTCTGCTCTTTTCTGACACATCAGAAAATCTTCGGGAACTCCTACACAGTCATCAACAAAATAGCTAAATGTAACATATGAGCCGGTAGAAATGCGAGAATTATATCCTGCATTCTTATAATAGGTATAGCCACCCGAACTGGTTGCTTCCTGTGCATTCCAAATGTTCGTAATATCACCATTTGGTTCAAAGTACAGCATCCAGTTTTCGATTGGATTATTGCCTGTATTGGTGATTTTAACATTTACTGCATCTGTATTACCCCATGAATTGGTAATACTGTATTCTACGGTATAATCGTCATATGTGTAAACTTTTGCATCATCAGCAGCCACATTAATTGCTGATAATGGAATTGAAGTAATACACAGAGTTGCCGCCAAGGCAGACACAAATGTCTTCTTAAATTTTATAATGCATAACCTTCCTTTCCTCATTCTTGAAGTGTCTGGTGTTTGCACCTCATACACTTCAAATAGATTTACTGTATAGTAGCTACAATGCGAATATGCACCATCCCACAATAACTACTATACACAGTATATCATAATTTCATAATTTTATCAAGATTATTTTTCAAATCAGCCAGAATAATTTGAAATTTATTGTTTTGTAAAGAATATATCGTTTATAAATTCAACATTTATAAGATTTGATTTAAAAATCAAAGTGAAATAGCCTGCTGTACCTGTCTTAACTTTAAATTTCTTAAAACTTCTTTATGCCTACTGTCGTAAAAGTCAAGGCATGAAACAGTTGATGTCCGGACTTGGACTGATTCTGCTTGCAATTGTACTTATTCCCGTACTCCAGAACATGATGACCGGTGCGGTCTGATTGCGTGAAATAACTGCTTGTGGCGGGTGGTTTGTGGGAAAGCAGTTTACTTGAAATTATGGCGATAAATAAAGGATATTTGACTGCCGACAGGTCAAGTGCAGGAGATGAAGTTTACACTCCATTTTATGCGGTTGAACCGCTGATGGAATTTCTGCCAAAAGATAAAATCATCTGGTGTCCGTTTGATGAGGAATGGAGTGCTTTTTACCGATATTTCAGGGAAAATCACTATCCTGTAATCAGGAGCAGTTTAAGTAATGCACAGGATTTTTTCAGGTATGAACCCGAAAAATGGGATATTCTCGTGAGTAATCCCCCATTTTCTAAGAAAGATGATGTTCTGAAAAGGGCGTTTTCATTCGGAAAACCGTTTGCTCTGCTTTTGCCTGTGAACAGTATTCAGGGCAAAGCAAGATTTAAGATTTTCAATAATGATATTCAAATGCTTGTTTTTGACAGCAGGATTGATTACCATACTCCCGAAAATATGGAGATTACAATTAAGGGAAATTCTTTCGGTTCAGCGTATTTTTGCCGTGACCTACTCCCCACAAAACTTGAACTTCGGCAGCTTGAAAAATATGACAGACCATTGGAAAGGGGTGATGAAAATGGGAGTAATCAGTGATGCGATAGATTCGCTTGAGGACTGGTGCAGTAATTTGTTCAAGGACGGTGTAAAATCGCAATTCGATAATATTTCGTCACTTTTGACGGATACTTTTTCGCAGACAACGGGTAGTGACGGTCTTGTGTCAACGTACCTGACTTCGCACCCCGTGCATTTTACGGGCGGAGTGGCAAGCGGTACGTCAATCTGGACGACTATCGAAACGCTCTGCAATAACGTCGTTGTGCCGATTGCAGGCTTTATTCTGACAATTATTCTCCTGAATGACCTGATACAAACCGTGCTGAGGGGCAACAATTTCAAGGATTTTGATGATTCGATAATAATTAAATGGATTATCAAAGCCCTATGCGGAGTAATTCTTGTATCAAATACTTATTACATTGCATCGGCGTTATTTGGCTTTGGCACGTCGGTTTGTGCGAACGGGCTTGCGACATTATTCGGTACAGGTGAATTTCTTGACACGGCTCTTGCCCTGAATAAATCGGCTCTCGGTGAGTATTCTCTTGGCGAATTGATGACCGTCTGGTTCATTTCGCTGATTGTTCACTTGGGTGTAATGATTCTGATTGTGGCAATCGTGATCACGTTTGCAAGCCGAATTATCGAAATTTTTATGTATTTGTCAATTGCTCCCGTGCCTATGGCAACCATGATGGACAGTGGAGAATGGTCGGGTATCGGCAAAAACTGGATAAAACAGCTTTTAGCGTTATCATTTCAGGGATTTTTTATCATTGTGGCACTCGGCATTTTCAAGACTTTGTTTGCCAATATGATTACCACGCTGAATGCCGGAACTGGAAGTGTGATTATGCAAATGGCAATGCTCTTGGGTTACACGGCTGCACTGATATTCACGATTCTGCGTACCGGAGCAATCAGCAAATCGGTGTTTAACGCCCGCTGAGAACGGAGGTTTTATGGCACATTACGTTTCTATTCCGAAAGATCTGAACGACATCAAGGAAAAGTTCATCATGGGACTGACCAAACGTCAGGTTTTGTGTTTCGGAATTGGTCTTGTTCTCGGTGCACCTGTTTTCTTTCTGACGAGAAATGCACTCGGAATGTCGGGAGCAATTTTCGCAATGGGTGCGGTCGCTGCACCTGCAATACTCTGCGGACTGTACCGAAAAAACGGTGTATTTCTCGAAAAACAGGTGAAATTTATGCGTGAATATTTTACCGTGCCGAGAAAAAGATTCTACAAATCCACAAATATTTTTATGTCAATTGAACGGCATATCGAGTATATGAAAATCAAGAAAAAATTGGCTGATGCCGAAAAAATAAAATAGACGGAGGTTGTTATGGGCTTTAGAAAGAAAAATGCCAAAACAAGTGATCACCGCAGTAAATCGGCAGTTATCATGGGCAAGCCTGCCTCACAGCTTACAAAAGAGGAGAAAAAAATTTTATCCGCAAGAATGGCAGAAATCAAAAATGAAAACGGAAATAAAAATACCGTGCAGAACACGATTCCGTTTTTGTGTATGCACAAGGATGGCATTTGTCAGGTCAGCGAAAATTTCTTTTCCCTGACGGTGCAGTTTTTCGATGCGAATTATTCCATTGCAGAATTTGATGAGCAAAACAATATTTTCTCTAAATACTGTGATGTGATCAATCTTTTCGATAACACAATAAAATTCCAGCTTACTTTTGAAAATCAAAATCGTTCAAAAGATAAACTGATAAAGACAGTCCAGATTCCCGAACAGAACGACGATTTTAACGACATTCGTTCGGAGTACAGCAAAATGCTGACGGACAAACTTCTCAGCGGTGCAAACGGGCAGAGTGCAAGAAAATTCCTGACTTTCGGCATTGAAAGCACGTCCTACAAATCGGCAAGGGCAAAGCTGATGTCAATAAAAAATGATGTAATTAAAGGATTTAAGGCGTTTGGTGTCAATGCGGAAATGCTTGACGGAAAACAGCGTTTAGAGGCGTTGTATTACGCACTGAATCCGTACCGAAATTCTCCATTTATTTTTGACTGGAACGCAATGCTGAAAGCAGGAATGGACACCAAAGATTTTATCTGTCCGCCCTCGCTGAAATTCAATAAATCTGATTTTGAAATTGGCGATGCTTACGGTGCGGTCTGGGGACTAAACATCCTTGCCGGAGAGTTGCCCGATGAGATACTCAAAGACTTCCTTGAAATACAAAATTTGTTTTGCGTGAATATTCATGTTGAGCCGTTGGATCAGATAGATGCACTTAAATTTGTTAAGCATAAACTGACAAATGTTAACCAGATGAAAGTCGACGAACAGAAAAAAGCATCGCAATCCGGCTATGATCCGGACATTTTGCCCCCCGCAATCAAGATGTACATTGAAGATATTGAAAAATTGCTTGCTGATTTGAACAGCAAAAATGAACGGCTTTTTCACATTTCCATAAGTATCAGAAGTTACGCAAAATCGAAAAAAGAACTGAAATTGCAGTCGGAAATGTTAAAGCGAATCTGCCAGAAAAACAACTGCACAATGTTCCCCTACGACTACAGGCAAGAGCAGACACTTGTGTCCACTTTACCGCTGTGTTACAACGAAATTCCCGTTTCGAGGGAAATGCACACTTCGGGAATTGCGATATTCGTTCCGTTCACCACAAAGGAATTATTTCAGGACGGTCAAGCGACGTATTACGGCGTAAATACGTTATCCGGAAATATGATTCGTGCAAACCGTTCACGCCTGAAAAATCCGAACGGCTTAATTCTGGGAACTCCCGGAAGCGGTAAAAGTTTCAGTGTAAAACGTGAAATTTTAGACTGTTTTCTGACAACTCCCGATGACATTATAATCTGTGACCCGGAAGGCGAATATTTTCCGCTTGTGCAGGCTTTGCAGGGGCAGTTAATCAGAATTGCAAGCAATTCCGAACAGCACATCAACCCGATGGACATTACAGTTGATGATTACCTGTTTGAAAATCCGCTTGACGTGATTGCCACAAAATCTGACTTTCTGATTTCGCTTTGTGAAATTATTGTCGGCGGTCGTTATGGGCTTTCTTCTGAGGAGCGTTCCGTGATTGACAAATGCGTTCAGCGAATTTACAAGCGTTTTGTTGAAAGCAAGGCGACAGCGGAGAAAATGCCGATGTTAAGCGATTTACAGACTGAATTGCAGAAAGAGGGAGAAGTCGCTCTGCGTGTTTCCAATTCTTTGGAAATGTTTACAAGCGGTTCGCAAAATCTCTTTAATCATCGTACAAATATTGATATGACAAATCGTATTATTTGTTTCGATATTAAAGAATTGGGCAATCAATTGAAAAAAGTAGGAATGCTGATCGTGCAGGATACGGTTTGGAATCGTGTGTCTGCAAACCGTGAGAAAAAGAAAATAACCCGTTACTACATCGACGAGTTTCACCTTTTGTTAAAAGAAGAACAGACGGCGAAATATTCCGCTGAAATCTGGAAACGCTTCCGAAAATGGGGCGGTGTTCCGACAGGTATCACACAGAATGTCAAGGACTTGCTTTCTTCTTCAGAAGTGGAAAACATTTTTGACAACAGCGACTTCATTTATATGCTGAATCAGGCTGCCGGAGATAGGGACATTCTTGCCGAAAAACTGCACATTTCCAAAGAACAGATGAAGTTTGTGACAAATTCGGTTGCAGGCGAAGGGCTTATCCGCTACGACAAAATTTTGTTGCCGTTTACAGACAAATTCCCGACAGATACAAAGATGTTTGAATTGATGAACACCAAGCCGAAAGAGGCATAAACTGCGTAGAATGGAGGAATTATGGGCTTACAAAGAAAAGAGAATCACCTCCGTAAAGCACAGGCGAAATTTGAAAAAGCAAGCAGACGTTCAAAGCAGTTTCAGATTGAATTTGTCCGACAACAAAAAACAAATGGCAGATTCAGGACGAGGGCAAACATTGTCCGCAGAGAAAAAAATTTTCACGGAAATAATTGTGGATTACTGCACAAGGCTGTAAATTCAAAATATCGGATTTATGGCGATAAACCGTCATTTACGAGATTTGTCAATTCTTTTCAGCCGAAAACCGCAAAAGGAAAACTGCTGAAAAATTCGGTGAGAACTGCGAATTTCATTGTCCATGATGTGGGGCAGACGGCAGTTGACACGGCTCTTGCAGGTGAAACAATCGGCTTAAAATCGGCAGAAATTGCCCAACGTGAAATTAAAAACAAGGCTGTTCAAAAGTACACTCGTGAGGCTGTTGATGATTACCACCGTGGCATGATTTTCATGGGGAGAACTGCTGTTGATGCGGTTCGTGGCACTCAAAATCACCTCAAATCCAAAAAACGGCACAAACTTGAAAAGGCGAAATTTCGGCTGAAAAGGGCAGAATACGCTGTATTCAGAGACAAAAATTTCAAGCCCGAAATCAAAAAAATAAATTCTGAACTGAAAAAAGAAAAGCGTAAATTCAGACGAAAAGTCCGCAATGTTTCCGACAGACGTACAATAAAGGCTGAAAAACAGAATTTTCGCATAACCAAAAATGAACTGAAATTCAAGCGAAAACAATTAAAAAAAGACAGTAAATTCAGAAAAAAGAATATCAGAAATCAGCGTAAAATAGCGAAAAATTCAAAATCAGGACTGCTGATTTTCAAGCCTGTAAAATACACTGCCGGACGAATGAAAGCATCCGCTTGGCAGAAAGCGGTCAACGAAGATCAGGAGAACGATTTTGTTCACGCTATTGATTCCGCAAAACGCAGAATTGCCGAACCTGTTGCACAGAAAGTCGCAAAAACACAGCGTTTACAGCGTGCCGAAAAAAAGCGTGACCGCCTGAATGACAGTGAATCAAAGTCTAAAAATCGCCTGAAAATTGAGGAAAACAGGCTGAATAAAAAGCGTGAAAAATTCAATAAAAAGCCGAAAGTGAAAGTCAAAAAATCGCTTTCAGAAAATTTGAAATCAGCGTTTAATTTCGTGAAAAATGTTTTTGAAAAGGAAGCGAAGGCATTTTTTGCATCGGCAGTCGTGCCGATAATCCTGATTTTTCTCGTGTTTGCGTTCATTATTATGATTTTCAGCTCGGTAATTTCGGGTGGTGGTTTTACGCTTGGAACTTACGCATCGCAGGATTATGATTTGTCGGAGGCTGAAAAATATTATACGAAACTTGCCTACGATTTCAACGAAAAAATACGCAAAGTTGGCGATTCCTCCGACTGGAAAGACGGTCTTGCCGATTTCGGTGCGGATAAAAGCAATCTAAAAGACAAGCCTGATAATTGGTATTTCGGGCGTTCCGCAGTTTACGATTGGGAACCGGTTTACGACTTTGACTGTTATAAATTGTGGAGTTTCCTATGTGCGTATTATTACGATTTTTCGGCAAAAAACGGCGATATAAAGTATTGGGATTTTGGCGGTAATACGGAGGAATTGCTCGATGAAATTTTCGATGCGGAATATGAATTTGTTTATTGGTATGACAATACATCAGGTTGGGAATATCGACATCAGTTTGAAAGTTACGGCTATTATTCGATAAATGGCAGCGGTACGACAGGTTCATACGGATATGTGGATATTTCACACCCCGATGCACTTCCGTTTGACGGTTTCAACGACGGCAATACGATATATTTTGACCTTAGTAACGGCGAAATTCTCAATTACAATGACGATTATTCCGCAACGGGCTGGTATCTGAAAAACCAGTATTACGACGATTATGATCCGAATGGCAATTGTTATGAGGGTTGGTATCAGGACGGTGAAACGTGCAGTTACGGAATTTACGAGAATGATGTTCTTGTAACGCCTATCCCATATGTGATTCCAAGCGAAAGTTGGTGCAGTTTTTTGAAAAAATATGATTGGGTGACGGACTGCCGTTTGTATTACAATGTGAAACAAAAAAAGACGTTTGACGAGGTGATTACCGAAAAATTAAGTGACACAGAAAACGCTAATGAACGTGTTGAGTATTACAATCTGCTTGCCGGAAATGACACGGCAACAATGTGCGGAAATCACCAGACTTTGCGGAATATGCTGTCTGAAAGTTCAATCCGAAACTATAATTTGAAACGTGAATTTGGCTATGAAATGACGGATTGGAACAGCGAAAGTGACGGACTTTATCAGGGCATCAAAGTGTATTGTAACAATGGTGAACCACTGTTTGCACCGTTTGACTGCGAAATAAAAGAAGTCGATACAGATAGTAAAAAAATCATTTTGCGAAAAGATGATGTGCAGTATTGGTACGACGGCACGGGCGGTACGAAACGTGACACGGAAGTGGAAATTACAAATTGCGAATTGATAAGTGATTATGAAAAAGGCGACAAAATTAAACTTGGCGATGAGTTCGCAAAAACAACTTCTGAAAATGTGAATTTCCACATCAACGTGGACACGGACGGCGTTGGTTGGGACTACATTGACCCTCGGCTTGTACTTTATTGAGGAGGTGCTGAATGGCTCTTTATGATGCGAAAATTGAGAAATTGTGCAGAAAATCGGAAATTCTTGAAAAAAGTATCAAGCGTGATACGGAGGAACGAAAACGGATTCTTGCCGAAATTTCAAGGCTTCGCTATTTGTCGCTTTGTGAAAAAATGAATTGTAACGGCGAGGAACTTGAAACAGTTCTTGCGAGAGAACACGATCAGATTCAGCGTTTGAAAAACCGTGGTTTCAGCGATGAGGACATTGACGCTCTCGGTGAAAATGAGGGCAAGACAACGAAAAATTCTGAGGAGGACGATAATGAAAGTGAAATTTTTTAGTGCGGTGCTGTCCGCAATGATTCTCGCATTTTCGGGGATTGGTGTGACTGCGTTTGCGGAGGAAACAGCGGAAACAGCGACTTCTGCCGACATTGAAACAACGGAAATTGTCAGTGAAACAGAGGAAGAAAACAATGCGGATGAAACCGAAAATCCGGAAAATGAAACTACCAGAACAGAGGCTGTTTCCGCACCTGAAGAAACAAATTCTGAAAAAACGGACATGGAAAAATTCATGGAAATTATGGGACAGTTCGCCGAAAACGGAACAGGAGCGATTACCATTTCTCCTGAAAACGACAGCAAACCCGACTATGAAAATGACCCATATTACGACACGGACGGCAACGCCACGCTTATTAAATCGGAAAAAATTATTTACAACACGGGAGAAATGCAGTTTATTGCGGTCACTACAAAGGACGGACACGTTTTCTATGTGCTGATTAACTATACCGCCGAAGATGGCGAGGACAACGTATTTTTCTTAAACAAAGTTGACGATTACGATTTGTACGCATTGCTTTATGCGGGTGACGAAAGTGATGAAAACAATGAAAATATCACTCCTGAACAGGCATTACAGGCGGCAGAAGAAGTCAACGGCAGAGTGCAGTCTGACAATGATACTGCCACGGCTGATGTTGCAGAAACAACGGAAAACAGCGAAAATACGTCCGAAGAAAGTGAACAGCCGAAACAGAATGGTGTGAATATGAACGGCATTTATCTCGGTCTTGGGGCAGTCGCTCTGGCAGGCATTGGCGTGTTGGGATTTGTCCTGACAAAGAAAAAATCCGGTGGCAAGAAAGCTGTTTCTGCTGAAAATTATGAGGAAGAAAATGAAATCGTGGAAGATGACGAGATGAATTTTTACGACAATCAGAACGATGAAGAATAAGAAAGAGAGGCTGAAAAAATGCGAAAAATAGGCGTTTACATTGCGGTAGCGGCAGGAGTTTTCGGCATTGCAGATATTTCTGTGAAAATTGCCGAAAGCCTGAAAAAGAAGTGGTATTTGCACGGATTTGAAGTCGGAAAATGTATCGGCAGTCTGACTGCTGAGGAAGATTTTGAACGTGAAAAAGATGCCATTCAGCAGGAAATTGACCAGCTTTGCGAGGAATACGACGAACTTGAAAAAAGTTACAATGAACTGCTTGACTATTATGAGGGTGAACTTTGATCCCGCCGGGTTCAAAGTTAAAAATCAAAGACAATGAGAAAGAGAGAATTTGTCTGATGAGAGTTTTAAGCCTATTTGACGGCATTTCCTGCGGTATGCTTGCCTTGCAAAAGGCAGGCATACCCGTGGAGTGCTATGATGCTTTTGAAATCGACAAATACGCCGTCACGGTTTCAAAAAATAATTTTCCCGGAATTTTTCACCACGGTGACGTATTTGACGGCGATTTTAACAAATTTAAGGGATATGATTTACTGCTTGGCGGAAGTCCATGTACATATTGGTCAATTGCCAAAAAGGGACGGGAAACTACTTCTGACGGAATGGGATTCAAGCTGTTTATGGAGTATGTGAGAGCGTTGAGAGAATCGGAATGTAAGTATTTTCTGTATGAAAATAACTACTCTATTCATCAGAATATCAAAAACGAAATCAGCAAGCATTTAGGTGTTCAACCGATAATGATAAACTCTGCTTTGGTATCTGCTCAGAATCGTAAACGCTGTTACTGGACGAATATTCCGAATGTCACACAGCCCAAAGATAAGGGAATTATGCTTGCCGATGTGCTTGAAAATGGCATTTCGTGGCAGGACAAGTCCTACTGCATGACTTCTTCCTACAACGGTGCAATTTTCCGAAACACGCTTGAAAGAAAACAGCGTACAATGGTTGCCGTTCCTGTCGGAGCAGCACAGAGAGGGCGATATATCGGTGAAATCACGACAGAACAGCATATTGAAATCCGTGATGACGGCAAGTCAAATTGCCTGACAACGGTGCAGAAAGATTCACTTGTATGTTCTCCTGTTCGCATTGGACAGTACGGCAAAGGTGGTCAGGGGCAGCGGATTTATTCCGTCCGTGGGAAGTCTGTCACGCTTTCCGCAAACGGCGGCGGTCAGGGTGCAAAAACTGGGCTTTACAAAATTGATTTGCCCGACGGTGACTACATTATCCGCAAATTAACGCCAATTGAAGCCGAAAGATTGCAGACTTTGCCCGACAATTACACGGCAGGAATTTCCAACACACAGCGTTACAAATGTATCGGCAACGGCTGGACGGTTGATGTGGTCGCACACATTTTGGGAGGGCTTCATGGGATTTGACGAACTGCTGAAAAAGTGCGATGAAAATAATAATTTCACCATTTATACAAGCCTTTGCAAAGCACAGCGTATCTTAATGCGATCTTATGCTCCGATTTGCAGTATCAGCGGAGGTGCTGACAGCGACATTGTCCTTGACTTGATTCACAAGGTTGATGAAGATGAAAAAGTCAAATATATCTGGATAGATACGGGACTTGAATATTCCGCTACAAAAGAGCATTTGACCGAACTGGAGCAAAAATACGGCATTGAAATTCTGCGTATCAAACCTGATAAGCCGATACCGACTTGTGTGCGTGAGTATGGTGTTCCGTTCCTGTCAAAGTATGTTTCGGAGCAAATGATGCGTTTACAGAAACACAATTTTCAGTGGGAGGACGAGCCGTTAGAAGTCCTTTTGAAGAAATATCCAAATTGTAAAACGTCTCTGCAATGGTGGTGTGGAGAACGATATTCCGACAAAGACGGAGTTCAGAAAATAAGTCAGTTTTCGATTTCCCGTAACAAGTACCTGAAAGAGTTTATCATGCAGAATCCGCCTGATTTCCCCATTTCCAACAAGTGTTGTGAGTATGCAAAGAAAAAGCCTGCAAAGCGTATTGTCAAGAAACTTGATGCAGACCTTGATATTACGGGTATCCGCAAGGCTGAGGGCGGTATTCGCTCGGCAGCATACAAAACTTGTTTTTCTGAGTGCAAGTCCAAAGGCTGTAATACATATCGCCCGATTTTTTGGTACACGGACAAGGACAAGCGTGATTATGAGGAAATATTTGGCGTTCAGCATTCACGCTGTTATACGGAGTACGGGCTGAGGCGTACAGGGTGCGTAGGCTGTCCGTTCAGTAAGCACATCAACGAGGAACTTGCAATCATTGAAAAAAATGAACCGAATTTATACAAGGCAGCACTGAATATTTTCGGCAAATCTTACGAGTATACGGCGAAATACCGTGCTTTTGTCAAAGAGATGAAAGCACTGGAAAAGGAGAAGAAACAGCATGATAGACTATCTTGCTCTACTAAAACATCTTCCGGAAATTCTGCTAATTATGGGGATTCTTGCAATTCCTGCGTATCTGTCGGAACGGAAGAAAAAGAATAATCGTCCGGATTCGGACAAATCAAAGAAAGAGAGGATTTTTTATGAAAATTTCTAAAATCATCAAGGGGATTATGGGACTCGGCATTGTGGGCGGTACAGCGTACCTTGCCTACAAAATCGGCGAGGCAAACGGTGAAATCAATGAGCGTTACCGTGATGACAGCGACATTGAGTTTGATGATGAGGACGAAATCAGGTTTTACGGCAATATGGACGAGCCTGATGACGGCTGTATTGCACCTGCGGAAAAGTACACAATGGAAGATCTGGAGGACATTTCTCTTTCCGAAGAAGAATGCGAAAATGATTCCGAATTTCTTCCTCTGGATTCCATTACGCTGATTTCAAAGAACGAAACGAGATCGTTGCTCCTGTTCGGGGTGACAAAGGGCTTCATTTCCAACAAGTGCATAAGAGACATTCTGAATGTCGATTTTGACAAGGCTATGGAAATTATTTTTGAATTTCAGAAAGCCGGATATATCGGCGAAAAAGCGGGCAATTATCGTTATCCTGTCAAGGTGAAATTCGATAATTATGTGAAACTTCTCAAAACGGAGAGGAAAAACGAAAAGCACACTCCAAAATAAGGAATGTGCTTTGGTGGTTGATTTTTATGCAGAAACAGATTTCATGTTTTTTTCAATTTCATTGATTGTTTCAATAGAAAGATTAGTTACCTTAGCAATATCTTCCTTTGAAACAGTACCCAACAATAAAAGATTGTAGGCTATTCTAACCTTTTCATCGTTGATTCTTTCTTCCATAGCCTTACACATATATTCCACTCCTTCCGGTGTTTCCTTAAAATAACGTGTTCTTTCAGCTAAAGGCAGTAAAAGCATATCTTCTGCCTTACTGCACCTGAAATCATGTATCAGCTTGGCAAGATCAGATGTATCTTCCTTGTTATCATATGCACCATTGATGTAAATGATATGTTCGCCATCGCTGAACGGTTCACCTGTTGCAAGATTCATGCGTTCTATCGGATAAATTGCTTTTTCTGCATGGAATACATCATTTTCTGTAAAGAAAATGACATATGTATCCGGAAGTGACTTGAAACTCTTTCCGATTTTCAAGTTATCCACGTCCATTGCTCCGGAATGGTATCTTGCCCTGTGTGGGTCAGCACCTTCATCACTTCGCTGAATTTCAAGGTCATATTGTTTGCCTTCACTGTCCACACCGAACACATCCAGACAGATAGAGCGTTCTCCGAAAAGATGCTGTAAATCATACTGCGTCTCTTCTTTGATCAGTTTCAAGTCGGGTTTGTCGATGATGATGCGGAGAACATATTGTGCCAATTCAAGGTTATTGCGGAAAAGTTCACGCATAAAATCATCATCAAGCGGACGATAATTCGCAAGCATTCTGAGATTTTGCTGACGTTCTTCTTCAGGCGTAAGCTGAGTTTTCAACTGTGCCAATGGAATCACCCCTTGTTTCCTGTGGTTTACTTCTATTGTACCACATTTGGAGCAAAAAATCAATAGAAAATTGAAATTTTTTGAAAGGAATGATGTTTATGATTCTGATTGTGGGCGAAAAGCCCAGTGTATCGAGGGCAATCAGTGCTGTTGTCGGGGCTGATACGAAAAAAGACGGATATACGGAGGGCAACGGCTACCTTGTTTCGTGGTGTATCGGTCATCTGGTCGGGCTGAAATATCCTGACGAATACGAAAACGGCTGGGAACAGAAATGGAGTTTTTCCCAACTGCCTATGATTCCCGAAAAATGGCTGTTTAAGGTGACTGACGGCACAAAAGAGCAGTACAATATTCTCAAAAAATTGATGAATCGTGAAGATGTGACGGAAATTGTCTGTGCGACTGATGCAGACCGTGAGGGCGAGTGTATTTTTAGATATGTGTATAATATGGCGAGGTGCAGTAAGCCCGTAAAACGTCTGTGGGTATCTTCTCTGGAAGAAAAGGCTATTCACAAGGCTCTCACAAATATGAAACCCATATCGGCATATGACAATCTTTTCTCGGCAGGATACGCCAGAGCAAGAGCAGACTGGCTTGTCGGAATGAACGGTTCAAGGCTGTTTTCCGTGAGATATGGCGGTAAAATCAATATAGGGCGTGTCCAGACACCAACGCTTGCAATGATTGTCCGGCGTGACGATGATGTTAAAAATTTTGTGAAACAGAAGTATTTCACAGTCAACCTTGAATGTGACGGTTTAACACTTTCATCGGAACGAATTGACGATGAAAACAACGCTGATTCGCTGATTTTGGCTTGCAACGGTGCGGAAGTAACCATTGTTTCTGTGAAACGGGAAGTGAAAACGGAAAGCCCACCGAAACTCTATGATTTGACATCTTTGCAGAGAGATGCAAACAAGTTTTTTGGCTATACAGCACAGCAAACGCTCGATTATGTGCAGTCGCTTTACGAGACAAAATTGGTGACGTACCCCCGAACGGATTCGCAATTTCTCACGGAAGATATGAAATCAACGGCTCTTGACGTGGTGAAATTTTGCGATACTTGTTTCGATTTTGGAATTTCACACGTTCCTGACGTAAAAAAAGTCATCAATAACGACAAAGTTTCGGGACATCATGCGATAATTCCGACTGCCAACATAGAAAGGGCAAATCCTTTTTCTTTGCCGAATGGAGAAAAAAATATTCTCACGCTGATTGCGACAAGACTGATTTGTGCGACTGCTCCGGCACATAAATACGAGGTGCTGAAAATCACGGCAAATTGCAATAATACGTCATTTACAGCAACAGGACGGACTGTGCTTGAAATGGGTTGGAAAACTTATGCAAAGCAGTCCGACAAGAGCGAGAAAGAGGAAAAATTTTTGCCAAAAGTTTCGGAAGGACAGATTTTCACGGCAAAAGCAAGCAAGGGTGAACACTTCACAAGTCCTCCGAAGCCTTACACTGAGGATACACTTCTTTCCGCAATGGAACGTGCAGGGAATGCGGACTATTCGCCAGATGACGAAAATATGGTGAAAAAAGGGCTTGGCACGCCTGCAACAAGAGCCTCGGTGATTGAAAGTCTCGTGAAAAACGGCTATGTGGAGCGTTTTTCCAAAGAACTCAGGGCAACGGAAAAAGGCAGAGAACTCGTGAAAGTCGTTCCCGATGAAGTCAAATCCGCAAAACTGACGGCTGAATGGGAAACAAAATTGCAAAAAATTGAACACGGTGAGTATTCCGCTGACGATTTTATGACGGAAATTTGCAGTTTTATTGGTGAAATGTGCCAAAAATACGGTTCTGTGGACAAATCGGTTTCCCTCACAGACTGTTCGCACGAACCAGTCGGAAAATGCCCGAAATGCGGTGCGGACGTGGTTAAGGGAAAATTCGGCTTTTATTGTAAGGGAAAGTGCGGAATGAACGTCGCAAAAGTTTACGGCATTCAGCTTTCGGACGAGCAGATAAAAGGGCTTTTGAACGGCAAGTCCACAAGTTACAAATTCAAAGGCAAAAAAAGCATTGTACGCCCTGAAATCGTGGAAAATCCGTACAATGGGAAGATGTACTACCAGTGGAAAACAGAAAGGAGCAATTGAAATGAATAAAGAACAGATTGCGGAAATTTCCCGTATTATCGGCGTTTCTGTGGACAGCATTTCGTCAATGGACGAGAAAATCCAAAGCAGCATGACGGCGATTCTGGAAACGATTTCCGTTAAGAATGACGAGGATAGAAAAGCGGTTTTTGATGCCCTCGATGAACTCTGGCAGAGGGGTTCAATCCTCAACGAACTTGCGGAAGTCGCAAAATCGACAGGGATTCCCCTCACCACGCTGAAAAGTCTGGACTACGAAACGCAGAAAACAATTGTCTACGAATTTATGATGGACAGTTCGCAGACAGAGCGTTTTTATGAACTCACCAACAAGGCTCTTGCGGTTGCGGAACTCAGAAAAATTGCTGATTTGACGGGGATTTCTATGCACGAATTGAAATCGCTCCCGACAGAAATTCAAGAGAAAATCTGTGGAATTTATGCGATGGAATACGATTCCGACAGCACCAATGCCGAACTGATTGACAGCATCAGGGAGATGATTTTGTGACGGAATTTCCAAACGTTAGCGGTGTGGAAGTTTCGGCTATCAAAAACAGGGAATTTCAGCAGTTTGAGACAGCGAAAGCAAAGGAAATTTTGACTGCATTGGAAAAGAGCAATATTCCGTTTTTTGCGAAATACAGCGGTTCTGCAATGGTTCTGGTTTTTGATAAAAGTTATAGACAAGAAGTAGAAAATATTGTCAAAAAATCAAATTCGGGAGATTATGAAATTTTGTTTCGTGAGTTAAAAATGCAGAAATTCCCCGATAATTACCTGAACCTTCTGCCTGAAATTGCGGAAATTCTGCACACAACGGTCGGCACTTTGCAGGCTCGTCCGCAGGAAATTCAAATCGCATTGTGCAAGACTTTTGTGGACTTCTGGCTCTGCGATACGGCAACAATTCAGCGTGAACTTGACAAAATTATAACGGTGAACGGTCGGGCTTTGCAGGATATTCAGGAACACGAAATGAAAAAATTTCCACTGAAAAATGTCGATGTTCAGCCAAAAATTGACCTGTATGCAGAGTACAGGAAACGTGCGAAAATTGCTAAAAGACAGATTGAAGAAATCGAAAGGAGAAAACGTTTATGAAAAAATTCATTATCGGAAGTGCCGTTTTTGCCGTAATATCGACAATAATCGTCATCATCAAAAAGAGAAAGTGAGGTAGCCTATGCCCGTACAGGACAACGAAAATAAGCGTACTGCCGAAAATCCGGCGGTCAGTGCGGAGGAGGAACTCCGCAAAAAACAGGAGAATAATGTCCAAAAATCGGGAAAATTGCTCCCCTTTCTGAACGCAAAAGCAAATCATCATCGTAACCGACTGGAAAATCTGAATGAAAAAATTGCCACTCAACATGACAAAATTGCAAAGCATACTACAAAGATTGAAAAACTCAGCATGAAAGCAGAAAAACTCGAAGATACGAACCGTATGCTGAAATCAACGCTTGGAAATTTACCATTTGCGAAAAATTTAATTCAGCAGAATGAGAAAAGAATTGCGAATATTCGGGAAAATAGGATTCCGAACCGTCAGCAGAAACTTCAGAATTGTCACAGCAAACTTGAAAAATTCTCTGCCAAAAATGAGCAGATTTCCCATAAATTGAACCGTGTAATCGCCCTGAATGATACGATAAAAAGTTTTTCCATCGGCTTGAACAGGCAACGGCGTGAAGCCTTTTCCGATGCGATTTCAAGGCTGAATACGGCAACTGTGGACTGCCTGAACGACAGAAAAAACGCCATGATTTCGCAAAAAAATCAGCTTATGCAGACTTACAGCAATCCTGCCACAAGCATGGTGGACAAATTCAAGCTACAGAAGAAAATTGACGAAACAAGGGACAAAATTGCCAATCTTGAGAACAAAATCGAGAAACTCAAACGTCCTGAAAATCATTACAAAAATCAGTCTGACGTTCAGCTTGATGCGTCCATAAAAATCACGAGTGACAGAATTGGTGAAGCTGTCGAAAACGGCGATATTTCCATGCCCGAAATATCGGTACAGGCGGTGGAATCTGCACAGGAAGTTGAAAGTCTGAGCGAAGAAAAAACGGCTGAAATTGCCGGGCAGCTCCGCAATGTTGAAGAGCAAATTGAAGATGACTACAACATGATTGACGGTCTAATAAACAACGGTTCAAAAGAGGAAATTGACAAGACGAGGACGGAACTCCGTGAGAGTATCAAATCTTTGGAAAATATCGCTGAAAATCCGCTTGTTTCAAAGGAAATCCGTGATTCTGCAACTGAGGAACTCGCAAAAATGCAGAAACAGCTTGAAATTCTGGATATGGCTGACGATGTTGCAATTGACAATTGGCTGTCGGATATGCTCGACAGCGGAAATGCCGTAATCACCGACGACGGCTACAAAATAAATCCCGATTATTACAGGGAAATTCCCCGTGATGAACGCCATTTTGAGACAATGACGGAAATTCAGGCGGTTCAGGTGATGTCCGAACTCGCGGCTAAAAATGTGCCGTTTTCGGCTGTAACTCGTGGAGAAGATAAGGTCAGTCTCACTGTTTCAAAAAACGATGTTCCGGCTCTCAACGACGTTATGCGTTCCGCAATCGGGAAAACTGCAAGGACAAATTCACGAGAAAATTCAGAAAAATTGCAGAAAATCAACCCTGAATATTACAGTTCTCTCCCGAAAGAAAAGCGTTTTACTTGCGTTGAACCAAAAGACACGGCACGAAAAATTGTTGCCGAACTCCAACAGCAAAACATTCCCTATTCTGCGGTAGTTCGCCGGAATGACACTGTTTCGGTCACGGTTTCAAGGGACAATTTGCAGGCTTACAGGCAAATTGAAAGTGCGGTAAAAAGCAAACGTTCGCAGGAATTTGTCCGTCCTGAAAATGGGAAAGTTCAGCCAAAAAGAGTTACGGAAAAAAACGGCAGACGTGCGTTTTTTTCCAGAAGCAATATGCAGCGTGATGCACAACGAATCAGTGGGCGTGGGCAGAAAAATCTCCAGCAACAGGAGCAAACGCCAAAAAAGAAAAATCAGGGGCTTGAATGATGAAAATTACGGACGAGCAGAAAGAAAGGGCGAATTTCGTCAATCTTCCACAATTTTTAGTGGCGAACGGATTTGATTTGAAAAAAGTCGGGCGTGAGTATGTCTGGAAAGAACACGACAGCCTGCACATCAAGGACAACTCACCCGGCGAGCGTGGTGCGTGGTATCGTTTCAGCGAGGGCAAGGGCGGTGACAACATTCAATTTCTGCGTGAGTACATGGGAATGGCCTTTGCGGAGGCGGTCGAGGCTCTCACAGGAGAAAAAATTGACCGCACATTTGCTCCGGGGTACACCTATCACCGAGAGCAAATTCAGCAGACGGCAGGGGAAATTTCCCTTGCCAAAGCCGATAACGCAAAGCGTGTTTTTGCGTATCTTTGCAAGACAAGAGGGCTGAATTATGCCATGATTTCGGCACTTGTGAAAAGCGGTTCGATTTCGCAGGAAGAAAAAACGGGCAATGTGCTTTTCAAATATTTTGACGAAAACGGGAAAATCATCGGTGCGGAAAAAGTCGGCACATCAACGGAGCATAAATTCAAGGGCGTTGCAACGGGTTCGTCAAGCGGTCACGGCTTTGAAATTTGCCGTGGAAATGGCGAAAAACTGTACTTTTTCGAGAGTGCGATTGATATGCTTTCCTATTTGCAGATGCACGAAAATGAATTGCAAAACTGCCGTCTTGTTTCGATGATGGGCGTGAAACCGAACATTGTGACTGAGACAATGAACAGGTATAAAATTTCACCGGAAAATGTATTTTTGTGTTCCGACAATGACAAAGCAGGCAATGAATTTGCCGAAAGATTGAGGACGGAATATCCCGAAATGAAACGGATTTCCACGTCTGACACCTACAAAGACTGGAACGATATGCTCCGTGGGATTCCGAAAATAATTGATAAAAAGGAGGAAAAAAGTATGCAGTTATACGGCAACAAATTCTGGAATAATGCGACGGACAACAGGGACAAATCGCTGATTTCTATTCCGGTTGAGGACTTCCGAAAAATGCAGGAAAACCTCGAAAAATCGGGCATAAATTACTATGCCTACGAAATCGGCGACACTGTTCGCTTGGCTGTAAACGACAAGGACGTGGACTGGCTGAGAAGTATTTTCGGCAATGTTGAGGTCACGAAATCGGGCAAGCCGTATTCTCCGCCGGAAAAGAACATCATCGGAAACGCCGAATATCGCTATATTCCGCAGAAAGAGTATGTTTCCGGTGATCGTGATCTGATTCTGAAAATGGCTGATATTATGGCGAAAAGGGACATTAAATTTTCGGGAAGAATTTATCCGTCCGGCAAGGGTACGCTGACGGTGAGCCGAAATGATTTGCAGAAAGTCCGTGAGGTGCAGAATGAAGTCATCAATATGCGGAAACAGTTCGCAAACCACGGTAAATCGCAGGAAATCGGCAATCGTGAGTACCATGCAAACCGTGATACGCATTATTATATGTCAAAATATACACCCGAAGAATTTGCCGAAATCAAGCCGTTTCTGGACACAAGCGTGAGTTATCACGCCGTTGCCCACGACGGAAAAATTGCGTTTGCAGTGGACAAGGAAAATGCACAGATGTTTCACCACGCACTTGAAAACGCCTGCCGTGAAAAAAATCTGCTCCACAGCATTCAGGACACAGGGCTTGAAATAGAGAAAATTACCGCACTTTCACCTGTTATTCATCGTCTGGCATCGGATAATTTGCAGATAAATCTGACGGATTTTTTTGACAAGCGTTACGATGATGCACAGTTCGGGGAAATGCTTTCGCTCGTGAATGCGTATCTTGACCAGTCTGTTGCGGAGCGTTACGGTGAGCATTCAAAACTGAATGAAATGCTTGAGGCAAAGTCCAGTTTTGACCGAAGTATCGAACTTTCCGACTTCTTTTCTTTGCACGAATTTACAGATGAACAGAAATCGGCGATTTCGGAAATGTTTGTCGGAGACGTGACGAGAACGCAGATTGACAGCATTGACGAAACGTTCACAATTGGCGAAATACAGGCATATGATGAACTTCTGCACAATGCTTTGCAAGAATCCGATGTTGCGGAATTTCTGACAGCACACAGACAGGCAGTTGCCGAACGTGAAAATGCCGAAAAACAGGCATATACGCCACATGAACAGCCTGAATTAAACTCCGAAAAAGAAAGCAATGAAGACAGAGAATTTCTTTACAGTGTGCAGCACCTCGATGACGTGTGGCATTTCAAAGTCAGCGAGGAGAAACTGGACGATGTTTTGAAAATTGCAGGTGAAGAAAAATCTTTCCGGAAACTTATGGAACTTGGCGAACCGATTTCAATAGAGGAATATGCGGAAATACAGCAGAGCGACCGTTTTGGGCAGTCGATAGCGGTAAACTTTGATGACTATACCGCTAAATATTACACCGTAAATGACGGAAAAGGCGGTTTTTCGGACGGTGACAGGACTGACGAGAATACAAAATTTGAAACTGTAGAAATACCAAGACCGAACGTTTCGCTTGACAAGTCCGAACAGAAAGAAAGTCCAATTCATTTCGGGCTTTTCGGGAACGGAATTACGGCTTATGACATTTCAAGAACTGACGCACAGACAAACGATTACCCTGTTGTTGCCCATATTTCGGAGGAAGGTGTTGTCAAAATTTATGACAATTCGATTTCTGCGGAAGATATGGAGCAAATCAACGAACAGGCAAAATCGGCTCGTGAAAAATTTCTGAACAACTGGAATATGCTTTCACCTGAGCAGAAATATCAGAAATTGCTCAATAATGCGGACATTTCAACACTTTCCAACATCAACCGTGAAAAGCTGTCAATGGAGGAAAAAATTGAAAAATATATGCCGTTCGTGTTTTTCGAGGAGGGCGAACGTCCGGAACCTGAACAGCCAAAAAACTATAAAATTTACCAGTTGCCGGACGGTGAAAAATATCACGGAATCCGTTTTGAGAGTAAAGAACAACTTGAAAAAGACGGCGTACAACTCAATCACGAAGATTATGCACTTGTCTATGAGGGGAAAATTGCCGATTTTAAGGGGATTTCCACGCTTGAAAATCTTTACACACAGTTCAATTCAAACCGTCCGAAGGATTTTACAGGGCATTCGCTCTCTGTGAGCGATGTTGTTGTGATTTCGGATAACGGTACAGAAACGGCGTATTTTTGCGACAAAGCAGGATTTACGGAAATGCCCGAATTTTTCCGTGAAAAAGAAATTGTGCAGGAAAAGATTGCACCCAAAGACAGTATTGATATTCCTGAAAATAAAGGCACATTGGCATTGCATAAAATGGGCGATTTTTACGAATTTTACGACGATGATGCCGAAAAAGCTGCCGATATTCTTGGTTTGCATTTAATGCATAGGAAAAATGAAGATGTGGTCGGATTTCCCGATTATGTCAAAGACGAGTATCTCGAAAAACTGAAAAATGCAGGCTATACGGTGGTTGTAATTGGTGATACTGACCGTGAATTTACAACTTTGCAGGATGTTGTTGATAAGTTTTTCGGAACGGACTGCGAATTTGCCGAAACAGCGGACGGAACATGGAAACTTTCTATTACTGACAATGAAAAAGTCGGCGAACTGTTTTACGGCGGTGAGCCTGTCTGCGGCATTTATAACCGTGGTGATAAAATGGAAATTGAGCCGTATCAGGAAGATACGCATATTCCTGAAATGCTTGAAAATGCGATGCTTGAGCATAATCCCGACAAGCCTGTTGAGATTATGGACTTTCAGCGTACCCTTGAAACTCCGCTTGACAGGGCAAAGTTCCTTATTAACGAGTTTTGCGAAACGGAATACCATGAGGGGGCTGATTTTGATGATTTGCACAATGTCGGTCTGGCATTTACCACGCTGACGGACGATGAGCTGCTAATTCAGGTGACGGCTGACCTTGTGGACTTCAAAATCACCTATGAATTTGACGGTGAAGTGTTCAAAACAGAGCAGTATAACAGCATTGAGAATATGATTGAGAACGGTCTGACAGGACTGGACTTTTCTGACCTTGTGTCTGTTCCCGATGATGTTATTGACAGGCATACGGCTGATAGAACAACAATCTACATTGAAGCAAGTGAAGAAGATATTGCCGAACTTCATGAACATCTTAGTATGAACGGATATGACGTAAAATGGAGCGATGACAGCAAATCTTTTGATACTGACGGTGAACAGACTGCGTACATCGAAACTATTTTAGCGGACAGAAATATTGTCTATTCTCTTGACGGTGCCGCTTTTGACAATCCCGAACAAACTGTTGATTTGATGAGCGATGTTGACGATGTTGAGGACATTCCGACTTATGACGATATTCCGGAAATTACGCTTGAATACAAAGGCAATGCGGAGAGTATCGAGGAAATCAGGGACGCTGCACTTTCAATCGGTGCGATTGTGACGGTCAGCAATTCTGATGGGACGATTTCGATTCAGACCTATGAAAATCACAGAGAAGAATTGGAAAATCTCGCTCAGGAACTCGATTTGACAAACATTCCGGAACAGGAAACGGAAGATATTGACAGACCGCTGTTCACGGATTCGTCTGTTATTGAAGAAATTCAGCGGAATGAAGATTCAGATTTGCCGTTTTGGGAAACTCCGGCTATTGAGGGCGAACAGCTTTCACTTTTTGGCGATTCTGAGCCGGTTCAAGCAAAAAAGCCTGAAAAGCCGAAATCTGAATTTGCAAGCGGTCCGGTGGTGGACGGTGTGCAGGTTTATGAAGCACTTGCGAATGAAATTGACCGTGGAACAGGATTTGTTGACGGAAAATTGCGTGTACAGGATTTTTTTGAAAAAAATAGTCCGACTACCCAACAGCTTGTTGATTTCCTGAAAAAAGAGTACGGCACAGGCGGTCACAGCGGTGACGGCAGGATTTCGTTTGTTAATCATGACGGCAAGGGACTGACTTTTTTATTTGAGAACGGCGAAAAATTCCGTCATTCGTGGAATAATGTTGCGACAATGGTCAAGGCTCGTCTGGATTCGGACACCTATTTGACCGCCGAGGAAAAATCCAAAAGACAGACACTTGTCGAGGAAAAAGGCGAAAATTTGCCCGACAGAAAAAATAGTGTTTCTGTAGGTGATAAATTCCGAAACAAGCTGACAGGCGTTGTTTCAGAAGTCGTTTCGCTGACAGGTGCGATGCCGTTCTATACAGAAGATTGCACGGTTAAACGTCCGAGTGGTAAGTTTGAAATCACTGAAAATATCCCCTATTCTGAACTCTTCAACGCCGACAGATACGAATTTATCGGCAAAACTGAACTTGAAAATGCTGTACCAGAAACGAAAAAAACTGACGTAAAAAAACAAGATAAATTTGTCCCTGTTTACAAAGGCGATTGGGAAATTGCCGAAAACAGAACCCTTTACAGGGAAATTGTTGGCGAAAACAGGCGATTTGCTGAAATGGCTGAGAAAGTTATCGGAAACGGACTTAATCCGACAGACAGCGTTAAGGCTTTGACAGAAGAATTTGGTTTTGAACGCACCGCATGGCTTACCGCTTTGAACATTGCCGCACACCCTCTGGACGGCAGATTTTACCCGTCCGATAAAAAATGGGCGAGTGACATAATTTCCCCATTTTTGGCACTCAAGCCCGATGAAATGTTTGCAAACGATACTGAAAAACAAAATACGTTTGACAGAATGATTAGCGGCGGTATGCTCCACGGTGTTCACAATACCCACTTGGCACAGTTTGCGGAAACTCTGATTCCGGAATATGCAAAATATCTGGAAAAAACCGTTGCTGAGGAGCATGAAAATCTAATCGGTGCTGATGATGAACTGAGAAAAATTTATCACGATGGAAAAACAGCTTTTTACTGCTTTACCGATCAGGAAAGTCAATTAAATCTCGACACACTTCCGTTGATCACTGAAAAGTCAGAGCAGTATGTGATTGCAGCCGGTTCTTGTCTTTTGAGTAATGAATTTATGCAGGAGCATAACATCACTTTCCTGAAATATGGCAGAGATTTGACATATCATGAAGATGCAGACCATATGCTACAAGCAATGCGTGAGGCTGTATCGAGAGTAAACGAACGTTTTACAAAGGTGTCAGACGAGGATAAACAGCTTATTGATGCGTTCCCCGAAACATTTATCTCCGAACCTGTGGATACACCGTGGGGAAAAGCACAAGAATGTCTGGAAATTGCAAAAGGTGTGTTTGAAGTGTCAACCGCTGGACATGGCGGTGTGATGATTCGTGAAGAACTGGCAGAACATATGCTGTCCCCTGAAGCCTTGGAAATCGGATTTGTTGAAAACGGTTATCATTGCTTTGAAGAAGATGCTGATGCACAAGTCCCACTTCATGAATTGTTTGACAAGGGTATTGTTGATATTCAGCAATATGTTTCTGAAAAATATCAAAAATCCTATGAAGAAATTGGTGAATGGCTGAATACTGTCATCAATGATGAGATTTCAGCATTTCACCCTGAATATTGGCAGGCACATAAAAATGCAGAAAAAAGCATGGAAACGCTCACTTCATCACGTCCGACAATCACTTGTGAGTGGAGCGAAAGTGATGTGTTTGAAGATGGCAAAACCTATAGCGTAGCTGAATTTGACAAAATCATGATGGAAGCCGACAAAGCGAAAGTTGAAGGCTGGCAACAAGGAATTGAAAAATATGGAAGTGCAAAGTCTTGGGAAGAACAAGACGAAGAAAGTTACTACAATTTTTTGGGCTATGACAAAACTCAATTCACTGTAAATATGCCTGATGGTACATCATTTACTGAACGTCAGGACATTGGTGACGGTGACGGCGGTGTGATTGATTTTCTGAAAAGTATTGGCTACAGTCATGAAGTTGACATTCTGGAAAAAGATATTGTCACACATTCGGAAGAACTTTTAGTAAACAAGCCGTTCTCTGAAGAAATTTCCACACCCGACACTGCACAGGACGGTGCAGAAAATACACTTGTTTCGCAGATAATTGAAAAATTAAATATACATTATGACAGAATATATCAGAGCCGTGACAATGTTGACGGTTATGCTGAAGCAGTAAGACTTGGGGATAAGTTTATCAATGAAAACCCGGATTTTATGGGAAAATTAGTCAATCAGCGGCAGGATTTCATTTCAAGTGACCGTGAAACCGCTGCACTTGCGTTTGCTCTTGCCGATTTGGGAGTAATTGAGAGATTTACCGAAAAAGATACACCCGAAAAGGGCGAAAATTTCACGATTACGGACGATGCACTCGGCGAGGGCGGTGCAAAGGCAAAATTCAGGGCAAATGTTGATGCAATTAAAATACTTAAAACACTTGAAAAAGAAAATCGTAATTCAACAATGGGAGAGAAAAAAATTCTTTCACGCTATGTTGGTTGGGGTGCACTTCCGCAGGCTTTTGACAAGAGTGCTGACAAGTGGTCGGCTGAATACAAGGAACTTTCTGAATTGTTGACTCCGCAGGAGTATGCACAGGCACGTTCAACGGTCAATGATGCTTTTTTCACCAGCCCGGCAATTATAGATGGCATTTATGAAGCACTCGGAAATTTCGGTTTTGAGGGCGGTAATGTTTTAGAACCGTCTTGCGGTGTCGGAAACTTTTTCGGTAGAATGCCCGATGAAATGCAGGATAATTCTCAGCTTTATGGTGTAGAAATCGACAGTATTTCGGGCAGAATCGCACAAATACTTTATCCCGATGCAGATATTGAAATTCAGGGTTTTGAAAAAAATTCTTTCCAGAACGGCAGTTTTGACGTGGCTGTCGGCAATGTTCCGTTTGGTGAATTGGGCTTTAAGGATACAGTTCACGGTGCGTCAAAACTTCATGATTATTTCTTTCTGGAGGCACTCGACAAGCTGAAAAATGGCGGTATTATGGCGTTTGTGACCTCGGCAGGTACGCTCGACAAGCGTGATGAAAGTGTCCGTAAGATGTTGGCTGATAAGGCTGACTTTATCGGTGCAATTAGACTTCCGGGCGGTAAAAACGGTGCATTCAAAGATAATGCAGGCACGGAAGTCACCACTGACATTATTTTCTTGCAAAAACGCTCCGAATCTCCTGCCGAATTGCCTGAATGGGTGCATATCGGCGAAACGGCTAACGGACTACCTATTAACAAATATTTTGAACAGCACCCAGATATGATTCTCGGTGAGGTCATAAGAAATACCAATCCCCGTGGCGGTGAAACAATGGTTGTCGCTCCTGACGGCTTTGACCTGAAATCGGCGTTGCACGATGCTGTTGGAAAATTATCCGCAAAAATCAGTCATGAAAAAGGGCGTGATGTTTATGCCAAAACTAATAGCGGTATGAAGGTGAAGATTCCCACTGAACTGCGTAATTACAGCCTTTTCATGTCTGATGATAAGGTGTTTTTCAAGAAAAATAACGCTGCCTGTGAGTTTCGTTTTGACAAAAACAACACACAGCACAAGCGTTTCAAGGCGTTTATTGAACTTCGTGACATCACCCGTGAGCTGATTGAAGCAATGGAGCGTGGTAGACCTGACAGCGTTGTTGAGAATTTGCAGGCGAAACTGAACAAGGCATATGATGATTTTTATGCAAAATACGGACTTATTCACTCACAGACAAACAAAAGATATTTCAGCGAGGACGTGTCTTACAATCTTGTGGCAGGGCTTGAAAAGAAGTATGACAAAACGAAACTTGTTGAAAAGTCGGACATTTTTACAAGACGCACAATCGTACCGCCGAAAGCCGTTGAACACGTTGACACGGCACTTGAGGCTCTTACGCTTTCCGTTGCGGAAAAAGCAAGGGTTGATTTTGAATATATGTCGAAATTGACAGGTATGACGGAGGACGAGTTGAAAAATGACCTTGTGGGCGAGATTTTCAAAATTCCTCACACTGAAAATACTTATCAGACGGCAAGTGAATATTTGTCTGGTGATATTCGTGCAAAACTGCGTGAAGCGGAGGAAATTGCCGAATATGATGCGGATTTCAATATCAATGTTTCCGCACTGAAAAAGGCAATGCCCGAACCGCTGAAAGCCGGGGATATTGACGTAAGAATCGGTGCGACTTGGATTGACCCGAAATATTATGAGCAGTTCATTTATGAACTTTTGCAGACACCCAAATATCAGCGTAATGACCGTTCATCTGCAAGACAGAACAGGTCTGCAATCATCGGCGTGGAATATTCTGAAATTGCCAATTCTTTTCATGTGAGCAACAAATCAGCGGACAAGTCGGTGCTTGCAACACAAAAATACGGCTCGTACAAAATGAATGCCTATGATATTTTTGAACACTTGCTGAATTTGCAAGAACCAAAGGTCTACAAGACGATTGAAGTCCCTGACGGTTTGGGTGATACAAAAGAAAAGCGAGTAATCGACGATGATGCCACTCGTGTTGTGCAGAAAAAGGCTGAAAATATTAAAAAAGCATTCAAGGATTGGATTTTCAAAGATTCCACAAGGCGTGAGACTATCGTGAATCGCTACAACGAATTGTTCAACTCTATTCGTCCATGCGAATATGACGGCTCGGCTCTTTCTTTTCCGATGATGAACGCTGATATTCAGCTTCATGACCATCAGAAAAACGCCATTGCACACGCACTTTTTGGCGGTAATACGCTGTTTGCACACAGTGTGGGGGCTGGGAAGACGTTTGAAATGATTGCGACAGCAATGGAATCAAAACGTCTTGGACTTTGCACAAAATCGCTCTTTGCTGTGCCGAATCATTTGACGGAACAGATTGGTGACGACTTCCAGAAACTTTATCCCGGTGCGAATATTCTTGTCGCAACAAAAAAAGATTTCCAAAGAGCAAACAGGCAGGAATTGTTTGCGAAAATTGCAACGGGCAATTACGATGCCGTAATTATCGGACATTCACAGCTTGGCATGATTCCGGTTTCAAAGGTACGCCAGATTATGACAATTCAGTCGCAGATTGACGATATTCTGCGTGGAATTGAAACGCAAAGAAGGCTCAAGATTCCAAATCAAAGCAATGGAACGTACCAGAAAATCTTTGCAGAAACAGCTTGACAAACTTCAAAAAACAAATCAGGATGACACGCTGACTTTTGAACAGCTTGGTATTGACAGATTATTCGTGGACGAGGCACACGAATGTACGATACGTTCATAATTGAAAAGATTATGCCCGAATTATTTCGGAGAACTGATATTCCGACAGGTGGAATGAGGGAGTAACG
>CANQVA010000009.1 GCA_947627175.1 uncultured Ruminococcus sp. | reverse complement strand
TATGGTAAACTTATTATACCATATCTCGGTTGGAATTTCTATTTTTTTGGGTTCATATCATTTTAACACATACAAATAAATAAAAAAATTTTGGTTTACCCCTTGACAAACATAAAATAATGATGTATAATGTGTAAAGTGATTTTAGATTACACCCGACAGGAGTTTTCATTTATGGCTAAAAAACTTGAATTTGTGATGTTGCTTGACTGTTACGGTGATTTGCTTACAGAACGTCAGAAAAGCATAATGGAACTTTATTATTGTGAGGATTTGTCACTTGCGGAAATAGGTAGTTCTCTCGGAGTTACCCGTCAGGCAGTCCATGACATTATAAAGCGTACTGAACATATGCTGCTTAAATATGAGGAAAAACTCGGTTTTGCAGAACGTCTTGAAAAAATGCGTGAATGTTTCAGAAAAATAAATGAAACTGCACTGCTTATAGAAAATGAAAATCTCAAAAAAATTATTGCAGAAGAAATAAATAAAGGTCTTAATTTATTGTAAATTGGAGGAAATCGCATGGCATTTGAAGGTCTTTCCGAAAAATTGAATAACGTCTTTAAAAAGCTGAAATCAAGAGGAAAGCTTACAGAAAGCGATGTAAAGGAGGCTATGCGTGAAGTCCGCCTTGCACTCCTTGAGGCTGATGTAAGTTATAAGGTAGTAAAGGACTTTGTGGCAAGTGTTACAGAACGTGCTGTTGGTGAAGATGTTCTTGCAAGCCTTACTCCTGCACAGCAGGTTATTAAAATTGTAAATGAAGAACTCTGTTCACTTATGGGCAACAGTAACGCACGCATAAATTTCGCCTCAAAACCGCCTACAGTTATAATGATGTGCGGTTTGCAAGGGTCAGGTAAAACAACACATTCCGCAAAACTTGCAAAACTCCTTAAAAAAGAAGGACACAGACCGTTGCTCGCCGCCTGCGATATATACCGACCTGCCGCTATAAATCAGCTTCAGGTTGTCGGACAGAAAGCTGACGTAAAAGTTTTTGAAATGGGACAGATTGACCCCGTTATAATCGCTAAACAGGCACTTGCCTATGCTAAAGACTATGGTCATGACATTCTTATTATAGATACGGCAGGACGTTTGCATATTGATGAGGCTCTTATGCAGGAACTTGTCAATATAAAGGAAATTACTCAGCCTGATGAAATTATGCTTGTAGTTGATGCTATGACAGGACAGGACGCTGTAAACGTTGCTAAAACTTTTGACGATGCTATAGGAATAACAAGTGTTCTCATGTCAAAACTTGATTCTGATACAAGAGGCGGTGCGGCACTTTCAGTACTTGCTGTTACAGGTAAACCAATTAAATTCGTTGGTATGGGCGAAAAACTTGATGACTTTGAACAATTCCACCCCGAAAGAATGGCTTCAAGGATTCTCGGCATGGGTGACGTTCTGACGCTTATTGAAAAGGCTGAAAACGTAATGTCACAGAAAGATGCCGAAAAACTTACAAAGAAATTCAAGGAAAATACTTTTGATATGGACGATTTGCTTGACCAGATGAAACAAATTAAAAAACTCGGTTCAATGAAGTCTATATTGGGAATGCTCCCGGGATTAAGCGGTAAAATCAATGAGGAAGATATCGACGAAAGACAATTTGACAGAATTGAGGCTATTATATATTCCATGACAAAGGCTGAACGTGCAAAACCGTCAATAATAAATCCGTCACGAAAGAGAAGAATTGCCGCCGGTTCGGGAACTAAAGTTGAAGAAGTAAACAGACTGTTGAAACAGTTTGACCAGATGCAACAGATGATGAAGAAATTCACGGGCGGAAATAATAAAATGGCTCTCCGCAAAGCAAGAAAAAAACTTGCCGGCATGAATTTTGATAAACTTACAGGAAAAGGCGGAGGAAATTTACCGCCGATATAATAAAATCTGATTTCCTGCGGAAATTTCCGCTTGAATATATCATAAATAAATTATGGAGGTGAATATAAATGGCAGTTAAAATCAGACTCAGAAGAATGGGTGCTAAGAAAGCTCCTTTCTACCGTATTGTTGTTGCTGATTCAAGATACCCAAGAGATGGCAGATTCGTTGAGGAAATAGGCTACTATGACCCGACAAAAAATCCATCTGTTGTAAAGGTCGACGCTGAAAAGGCTAAGGACTGGATAAAGAAGGGTGCTCAGCCTACAGATACAGTAAAGGTTATCCTCAAAAATGAGGGCGTACTCTGATTGATGACTTTTTGCGGAGCAGGGCGGACTTTTTGTCTTTTCCCTCTGTTCCGGAAGTCTTTGGAGGTTATTTAATGAAAGATTTACTTTATGCAATCGCAGCAGGACTTGTGGAAGATAAATCTGCTATAAAAATTACAGAAGATGAACCCGATGCAGAGGGCGTAATTGTTTTTCATCTGACAGTTGCCCCTGATGATATGGGTCGTGTAATCGGCAAGCAGGGAAGAATTGCAAAGGCACTCCGTGCAATTATGCGTGCAGGAGCTGCAAAGCAAAATCTTAAAGTTTCTGTTATTATTGAATAGTAAAAATCCCGTTGGAAATTATCCGACGGGTTTTTTTACAATATTTAAATAATTATTTGACAACAGTATTATTTTGTGTTATAATAGTAGTATTGAATAATATAAAAAGGAGAATATTAAATTGAAAAAGTTAGTTGCTTTTCTGACCGTATGTGCAGTTATGACGGGTGCATTTGCGTCATGCGGAAGTGAAGAAAAAGAAGAAAGCGAATCAGAAAAAGATATATCTGTTTCTGAATCATCTGAAGAAGAAACCACAGAAGAAACTGAATCCGAAACGGAAGAAGAAACTGAATCCGAAACAGAAGAAGAAACTCAACCCGAAACAGAAGAAGAAACTGAACCCGAAACGGAAGAAGAAACTGAACCCGAAACAGAAGAAGAAACAGAGTCTGAAACATCATATGAAAATTCAGCCGGTGAAACTGTTTCTGATGCGAGTGTTGTCGGTATGTGGATTGCAGAAGATGACGATTTGACTACAGGCTTTAATTTTAAAGAGGACGGCAACACCGATATGTTTATTGATATGACTGATGTAACACACTTTACGTCTGACGGTAAAATATTTTTAGACGGTGAAATATTTGAATCCGACTGCATTAGTTATGACGGAACAACACTTGCTGTAACCGTAAATGAACAAGATGCTTTTACAATGGTAAAAGACAGCGGAAGTGCAGACGGATTTGACGGTATTTACACAATGCAAAGCGGTGTAATTTATGATAGTCTTAAAACATCCGTTGATGCATCAACAGAAGTTTTAATTATTGTAAGTGGTGAAAAGCTTTATTCAGGTTATAAAGATATGTTGCAATACTCCGCAGATAATGGCACTATTAAAATAACAGGGCTTGAATCAATCGGCATGGAAGACGGAGATATTGAATCACCATATGAAATAAATGGCGATGTTCTTACAATAAACGATTTTTACGGCGATAAAATTGAAATGAAAAAGATTGATTTCTGACAGGCAAAAAAATGGACGGTTTTTTACAGACCGTCCTTTTTATTTTATAAGTCAAATTTTTTCTTGAGTTTTTCAAAGAAACTTTGGCGTTTTGTGTAGTTCTTATCAGACAATGAGGCTTCAAATTCTTTGAGTAAGTCTTTTTGTTTTTTAGTGAGATTTTTCGGTACTTCAACATAAATCTTGACATATTGGTTTCCACGTTCTGTACGGTGAAGTTTTTTTACGCCCTTATTTTTCAGACGGAAAACTGTACCTGTCTGAGTTCCCTCACTGATAGTATATTTTACATCTCCGTCAATAGTGGGAACAGTTATTTCAGCACCCAAAACAGCCTCCATATAGGTAACGGGAATATCACAATGTATATCATATCCTTCACGTTTGAAAATGGGGTGAGATTTTACAGAAACATTTATAAACAAGTCACCGGAATTTCCACCATTTATACCGCAGTCGCCCTGACCGCTGAGGCGTATTGTTTGTCTGTCGTCTATTCCGGCAGGAATATCAACGGAAACTGTTTTCTGTACTCTTAATCTTCCGGCACCGTGGCATTTCTGACACGGATTTTTTATAATTTTTCCTTTTCCTCCGCAGTGCGGACACTGTTTTGTAGAAGAAATAGCACCGAAAGGTGTACGCTGAGTAGTTTTTACAGTGCCACGTCCCTGACAATCGGGGCATATCTCTGAACTTGATGCACTGTCCGAGCCTGTACCTTTACACAAGTCACATACACTCATACGGTTTATTTTTACTTCTTTTTTTACACCGTTGCACGCTTCCATAAAGTTTATAAGTACGGATTCCTGAATATCAGAGCCTTTTCTTGGTGCGTTGGCGTTTGAACGTGTACTTCCTCCGCCAAATCCGAAACCGCCGAATATATTGTCGAATATATCGCCTAAATCACCGAAACCGCCCATATCTCCGCTGAATCCGCTCATACCTCCGCCGCCATAGCTTGGGTCAACTCCTGCATGACCGAATTGGTCGTAACGTTTTCTTTTTTCAGGATCGGAAAGAACTTCATTAGCTTCGTTTATTTCCTGAAACTTTTCAACATATGACGGGTCGTCAGGGTGCAAGTCGGGGTGATTTTCTCTTGCTTTCTTTCTGAAAGCCTTTTTTATTTCGTCCTCTGTAGCACCTTTCTGTATACCGAGAACTTCGTAATAATCTCTTTTTTCAGCCATAATTACTTCTCCGTTCTGAAGTTATCTATAAATTCCATATAAACACCACAAGGGCGAAAGGAATTTTCCGCCCCGTGTATATCTAAAATTAAACTTCTGTGAAATCAGCATCAACAATATCGTCGTCGCCTGAAGAGCCTTTTTGTTGTTCATTGCCGGCTTCTTTTGTGAATTGTGACGGGTCAACACCGCCTGCACCATTCGGGTTAGCCTGCTGATAAACCTTTGCAGAAAGGTCATAGAAAGCTTTCTGAAGTTCTTCTTTAAGTGATTTTATTTCACTTGCATTATTAGCTGCAATTGCAGATTTGAGAGCAGAACACTTGCTTTCAATATTTGACTTTTCGTCTGCGGAAACTTTGTCGCCAAAGTCTGTAAGAGCCTTTTCACACTGGAATACAAGGTTTTCAGCCTCATTCTTTGAATCGACTTCTTCACGGCGTTTTTTATCTTCTGCGGCATACTGTTCAGCTTCCTTTACAGCCTTGTCAATATCTTCCTTTGACATATTTGTTGAAGCTGTAATTGAAATATTCTGTTCCTTGCCTGTTCCTAAATCCTTTGCGGAAACATGGACAATTCCGTTCTGGTCAATATCGAAAGTAACTTCAATCTGAGGGATTCCTCTGGGGGCTGGAGCGATACCGTCAAGACGGAAAGTGCCGAGTTGTTTATTGTCCTTAGCAAACTCACGTTCACCCTGAAGTACGTTTATGTCAACTGCGGGCTGATTGTCTGCATACGTTGAGAATACTTGTGATTTCTTTGTAGGAATTGTTGTATTTCTTTCAATCATTCTTGTACATACACCGCCTGCTGTTTCAATACCGAGTGAAAGCGGGGTAACGTCAAGAAGAAGAAGACCGTTTTTAACATCACCGCCGAGTACACCGCCCTGATATGCAGCACCGAGAGCAACGCATTCGTCAGGGTTTATGCCCTTGAATGGTTCTTTTCCTATAAGTTTCTTTACAGCTTCCTGTACAGCAGGGATTCTTGAAGAACCACCAACCATAAGAACTTTACTAAGTTCTGACGTATTCAGACCGCTGTCACTGAGAGCCTGCTTTACAGGACCCATTGTAGCTTCAACAAGGTCTGCTGTAAGTTCGTTGAATTTAGCCTGAGTAAGAGTGAGGTCAAGATGTTTCGGAGTGCCCGTAGCATCTACAGTAATAAACGGAATATTTATATTTGAAGTTGTTGTTGAAGAAAGTTCAATCTTTGACTTTTCAGCCGCATCTTTAAGTCTTTGAGCAGCCATTTTGTCCGTTGAGAGGTCAACGCCCTCAGCTTTCTTAAATTCATCAACCATCCAGTTAATAATTCTCTGGTCGAAATCGTCACCGCCGAGGTGGTTATTGCCTGCTGTAGCGAGAACCTGCTGAACATCTTCGCCCATTTCAATAATGGAAACATCGAATGTACCACCGCCGAGGTCATAAACCATAACAGTTTGTTCTTCTTCTTTGTCGATACCATAGGAAAGAGCGGCTGCTGTAGGTTCGTTGATGATACGCTTTACAGTAAGACCTGCAATTTGTCCTGCGTCCTTAGTAGCCTGTCTTTGTGAGTCTGTAAAGTAAGCCGGTACTGTTATAACAGCCTCTGTTACGGGTTCACCGAGATAAGCCTCTGCATCAGCCTTGAGTTTCTGGAGAACCATAGCGGAAATTTCCTGAGGAGTATATTTTTTTCCGTCAATCTCAACTTTGTAATCTGAACCCATATGTCTTTTTATAGAAGATACTGTTCTATCGTGGTTTGTTATAGCCTGTCTTTTTGCTACCTGACCGACAAGTCTCTCACCGTTGTTTGTGAAAGCAACAACTGACGGTGTTGTTCTTGCACCCTCACTGTTAGGGATAACAACAGCGTTACCGCCTTCCATAACAGCTACACATGAATTTGTTGTACCTAAGTCAATACCAATAATTTTTCCCATAATAAATTCCTCCTGAGAAATATAAATCTTTATTTTGAATTTTTATATAGCAACTGCAACCATAGCGGGTCTTATAAGTTTATCGCCTATTTTATAACCTTTCTGGAAAACAGTACAGACATGATTTGAAGCGTAATCTGTGCCATCTTGCTGACTGATTGCGTTGTGAACATTCGGGTCAAATTCTGCACCGAGTGCGTCAACTTCCGTCACATTCATTTTGTTAAGAAAGTCTTTAAGCTGATTGAAAATCATAGTCATACCGTTTTTGAAATTTTCGTCTGAACATTCAACCTCAATTGACCGTTCAAAACTGTCTATAACCGGCAGAAGATTTTCAATGCATTTTGCAGAAGCGTTGTTATAAGTTTCTGTTTTTTCCTTTGTTGTTCTTTTGCGGTAGTTGTCATATTCTGCAAAAAGTCTTACATATTTGTCGTTAGCCTCTTTGAGTGCGTCCTCAAGGGCAGATTGTTCGGAAACTGTATCATTGCATTCGCTTTCAGTTTCATCTTCTTTTGAAGTTTCCTCTGAAATTTCTTCATTTACATCTTCAGCGGATTCTTCAATATTTTTATTTTCGTCCATTCTCTGATGCTCCTTTCTGTTACTGCGTGTCTGATTCCGCAGTTGTGTCTGTTGTTATAATATCTTCATCATCTCCGGACATCAGATATGAAATTTTCTGTGTCAGGTATTCAATGTAGGGAATTATTTTTTTGTAGTCAACTCTCATCGGCCCTATTATTCCGAGTGAACCTGCCTCTTTATTTCCTTTGTGGTATTTTGAAACTATAAGGCTTGAATTTCCTATAGCAAAGTTATTTGTTTCAGAACCGAATTTTACCTGAATACCGCTGAATGTTTCTTCAAGCAAATCAGAAAGACCGTTTTTATGTTCAATGAATTTCACGACTTCCATTTTGTCGAGTTCATCGCAGGAAAGAAGTTTTTCACTTCCGCTGACTGTAAGTTCCTGATGACGCAAATCTTCTGAAAGTTCGCAAAGTCCCTTGACGAGTGGGGAAAGAGATACCATATATGCACTCACCGCCGCAACCATTTTTTCAAACATTTCTTCTGAAAGTTCCTCAACAGAAACACCGCTCAAATTTTCCTCTATATAGTGTGTAAAAAATTCAAGCTGTTCATTGTTCAGGTCAAATTCAAGTCTGCACGCCTTATTTTTTATACTGCCGTTTGAAGTTATCAGAAGAATTACATAAAGTCTTTTTCCTGTGGGGATAACTTCAACTTTTGAAATTACTGAAAATTTTGGTACAGAATTTGTTACTACTGCCGCACACTGAGTAATTTCTGTAAGAGCCGTGGCGGCGTTTTGTATAAGAAGTTCTTCCGGGGTATCCTTACCGCCGAGCATTTCATCAAGACGGCATTTTTCCTCATCGGACAAATCAGCCGGGTTCATAAGTTCGTCAATATATAGCCTGTAGCCTGAAAACGTCGGGATTCTTCCGGCGGAAGTGTGAGGTTGTTCAAGGTAGCCGAGTTGTTCAAGTGCCGCCATATCATTTCTTATTGTTGCGGCAGAAACATTGATATTTTCGAGCTTAGATATTGCTTTTGAGCCGACGGGTTCACCCGTTCTGATGTATTCATCAACTACAGCAGCGAGTATTTTCAGCTTTCTGCTGTTCACGGTTTACACAACCTTTCACTTATTTAGCACTCTAACTCTTTGAGTGCTAAATATAATTTATCACTATTATTTCACTTTGTCAAGCGTTTTATTCAAATTCGTCCTTTTTTACTAAATTTGACATACAAGCCGATATAAATATAGCAATTTTTTTAATATAAATGAACAGAACAGCCCCCTCAATAAAGAGAAAGCTGTTCCTTGTAAAAGGAGGTTAATATATATATAATCGGGATTGCATATTAAATCAGGACTGTTCGCTTAAAAGAATACGTATACGGCTTTGAAGTTTTTCAACAACATCTTTTGTAGTAGCCTCACCTTTGAAATACTTAGTTACTTCTTCTGTAATTATATCACGTACATCTGTTGAAATATAATTATATCTTCTGTCAGTATTTTTTATATAATCAACCATTGAATCTTTTTCTTCTTCTGTAAGAGGGTCAATTGTAATTTCTCTTCCGTTTACATAGAATGTGTTGTCATATTCTATTTTTTCATCATTTTCATCGAGATAGTAACGCTTTTTCATAGAATCTTCTGCCATTTTGTCAAAAGCTGTTACAAGCGACGGCATACTGCTTACATACTCAAGGTGTGAAAAATAATCATCGGTAAAGAATGTTTTTATAAATTCCCAGCAGGCATCTTTTGACGGAGAACTTTCAAGAATTGCAAATGAATCATTCATTGAAATTACTGAACCTTTTCCGTCTTCTGACGGAATGCCGACAAGTGTTATATCATCATTGAATGTACCCATTTCAGCTTGTTTATATGCTGTAAAATCGTAGAATGAAAGACCTGAAAGGAGTGCTTTATCGTTCATGCACATATTTTCCTGTTCCTGATAATATGCGTCCATTTCTTCTTGTGTTGCTGTTTCCCAGTCAATTTCTTCATCTTCATCGGGAAATTCGTTACAAAATTCAAGTATCTTTTTAAATTCGTCAGAATCAAAATTACATTCGGCTTTATCATAATCAATCAATGAATCACAACATCCTATAAGCGTTTCAAAAACGCTTTCTTTTGAGTTGGTGTATTGCATCAATTGCATATCGGGGTTTTTATGATAAGTTTCAATCAGGTCATCGAGAGTCCAGTTTTCCTTATCAAAGAATTTTGATTTGCAGGCATAAGTAGCTACAGTAAAAGTCGGTGAAAGAGAGTAGAGTTTTCCGCCTATTTTGCTTGCTTTCAGGACATTCGGCATAATATCATCAGTTGACAGGGTTTCATCTTTTTCAAGATATGTTGAAAGGTCGGTAAAAGTTCCTTTCGGTGCAAGTTCTGATATAAGGCTGAAATCGTATGATATAATCATATCGGGGGCATTTCCTGAAACAATATCCATTTTAAGCTGTTTCTGTGCGGAGTTGGTAAATTTTTGCTGACTGTCGTCATATTCGTTGTATTTGTTGTAGTCTGCAATTTTTATTCTGTAATCTGTCTGTGATTTATTGAAATCAGTGATTTTTGAAGTAATCTGTGAATCACTGAAAAGCATACCGATTGTAATTACAGTCTGATTAGCAAGTTCTTCGGCACTGCGTTTTGTGAGGCGTGCGAATCCTGAAGTATTGCTTGAATAGTCTTGTAAATAAGTAATAAAATCGCCGTCTTCAAGACCTATTACAAATCGTACAGAATCGCCTTGAATATCAGAATCAACCCAGTTTATTATTTCAACCACCTTTTTGTCTTTGTCAACACCGTAAAGCCCCGTTGAAGTAGTTACAAATAAAGTATATTCGCCTGTACCCGGACTGATGCCGCTTATACCTGACAATTTACTTAAATCATCTTCACTTATACCACTGTCTGAAAATTTCTTTGTTTCCGTGTCGATATATTTCAACGTTTCTCCCGTGTCGCCATATCCTGCACATACAACTTTACCGTCTGAATCCATTCCGAAAAAGTTTATCCACTGCATATTGCTGTTGTCAATTTTACCTGAAATTTCGCCGTTTTCGTTCATAACGCAATATGTGTCCTGTTCTCCGCTGAGAGATAGAATAATATTACCGTCTGAACCGGCTGTTATATCTCTTATGGATACACGTATATCTTCTGAATCTTCGCTGTATTTTTCAATATTTTTAATATCATTCTGAGAAATTATTTTACCGTCAGAACCTAATTTATAAAGAGTATATGAATATTTTGCGGCTTTATCCATAGCTTCATAGTCAAAATTTTCATAATCAAAATTCGGGTCGTCATAATCAGGAAGTTTGAAATCACCGTAATCAATAACTGTTAAAAGTGCATATATAGAACCGTCAGGCGAAACTGTTGTCCTTATATATGACTGTGAATTTTCAGGCTTTTCAAAATCAAGCGAAATTTCATTGAAACCGCTGAAATCTATATCAGTAAGATAAAGCATAGTATTACCTGCACTGTCACCGCCTGTTAATAGAATTTGTGCTGTGTCTTTGATAAGGAGTACCTGGTCAAGATATTCTGCCGGGCATTCTGTCTCTATATCAATTGAACTGTAAGAGTTCTGAATTACTTCATTTGCGGGTTTAGCGGTACTGTTTTCATTGTTGCTGTTGCCGTTGTTGTTATTACCTCCGTCTTTCTTTTCACTGCATGAGAATGATGAAAATACCATTGCGACCGCAAGTACTCCTGTTACTGAACGTTTTATAAATGAGTTTTTCATAATATATACCTCTTTCTTATTTTTATCTTATATTTTTCTATCTTATATATTACACTTTCTTTTGTTTTTTTACAAGCCTTTGTTTTAAATTTCTCTGCCTCCTGTCTATAAATATTGAAATCGCTCTTATAACGGCAGGTTTCATTTTTTTCAGGAATTTCAATATAATAACCACAATCCATAAAAGCGTTAAAGCAGGTATGACAAATAAAATTCTTCTGAAAAAATATATGAACGATAACTTAAATTCAACAATCCGTGAGGCGTTTTCCCAATAGGGATAATTTATACTTTTCTTTACAACGGCATAGTCCGATATTTTTTTTAATGCCTTTGCCCTTGATGACGGTGAAAAACGCTCACTGTTATTTACTATTGAACATTCATCTTTGTAACTTTCTGAAAATTGTTTCTTTACTGCGTTATATGCGAAATTTTCCACAGGGTCTGGCAGTACAGTTTCATAGCAGGTTATATTTTTGAATCCTTTCGAAATTTCGGGAATATCTTCAGATACAATTTCCGAATCCGACGCATCGTCCGATACCATTGAAAGACCTGACGCACCGTCATATGATATATATATTTTCGGGAGTTTTCCGGCACAATGTTTTTCAGGCTTTGTTGAGGGAGTTTCTATAACGCCTGAAATGTAGAATTTAATGCCGTTTATATATAAATTCATTCCTGTTACTTCATATGAACCATAAAGAAGCCACGCAAGATTTCTGTCAATAACCGCACCGTCCTGCATTAAATCATTCTCACTGAAAAAAGCACCGTCAGCAAGTTCAAAATTCCTAAACAGGAAAAAATCTCCTCCGACTGCTGTCAGGTCTGCATCGCTTTTTCCCGTTGTATCGCTCTTTACTGTAACTGTACCGACTGATGTGCTGTATGCATCTGCAAAAGGTAGTTTTCCGTCCTCTGTCGGAAAAGATGCATCATTAAGTTCTTTAATCAGACCGGAGCGGACGGCATTAAGAGAATCAGTGTTGAATCCCGAATCATCGGAAAAAAATGTGCTTACTTGTGAAAAATTTTCCTTGCTGTCATTTTTCCAACGATTTGCTGCATAATTATATTGCTGTGATTTTGCCATAGAGTTTCCAATAATTGTAAGTACGCATATTGCCGTTAATGTGACAGCATTTACAGCCGTTATAACTGCGTGTTTTATTTTGAATTTCATAAAGACACCACCGCCTTATTTATCTTTCATGCGTACTTGGTCTTTAGGATTTACAGGTTTACTTGCTGTTGTTATAACATAGTCATTCTGATTTATTGCCCCTTGTACTGCACTTGATATTTCATCTGATGCAAGAACTTCAACATCTGCCCTTTCGGCAAAATATCTGTTTCCGAGTGGTGAACTCTTTGAATTTACAACAAGAACAAAATAACCGTTATTATCTTTATGCACCGCACTTTTCGGAACAATAGTATCATAGTTTCCGCTACCGCAAGGAATAGACAAATCAAGCATTGAACCTGTGCTTACATCGCCTGTAACTGAAAATTCAAGTATACGGTCTTTTGAACCTGCTTTTGTATCGTTTTTTATTTCCGTAAGAATCGCAGTGACATCGCCGTCCCAGTTGTTGACAACTTCTGCTTCAACGCCTTTTTTTATTTTTTTCGCCTTTTCTGCATCAACTGTAATTTCAACCGTGTACCCCTCATCGGCAATATCTATTACAGCAATAGGCATATCAGGAATTGTTTCCTCATCGGGCTTGACGTTTACTGCACTTACTATTCCGTCATATTTTGATTTTATTTCAGTGATTGAATTTTCCTTTTTAAGTTTTTGAATCTTTTTCTTCATGTTGTCTACTTCTTTTTTCTTTGCCTCAATTTCAAGTGTATTTGTCTTGCTGAGAAGGTCGTTTTCATTCTGTGATTTTGTAAGTTGGGCAATAAGTTCTTCAAGGGCGTGTTGTTTTGCCTGAACGTCTGCGTCATAGTCCTCAATTGACATTGACGCACCTGCTCCCTGTGTTGCCTCATAGTTTGCAATTTGTGAATTTAGATAGTCTATATCACTCTGAATGCTGTACATCTGATTTACAAGGTCATTTCTTATACTGTTTTTCGCTGATTCATATTCATTCCGTGCATTGTTTCTGATTTCTTCCTTTGAATCTGCATCGGCTTTCAGGGCGTTTATATCATACGGCATACTGTTGTCTTGCTGTATTTCTTCTGTAGGTACTGTATTTTCTTCACTGCTGTTTTCTGTCTTGTTTCCGCCTGTTCCCGTAAGTAACTGTGAATAGAGAGAATATGCGGAATTATAGTCATTTTCCGCCTCTATATATGAGTTGTAAAGGGAAATGAGATTTCCGACATATTCAACTGCTGCCATAGAATATTCATTTGTGTCAATGGCAGTAATAGTGGACTGTATTTTTTCAAGAGTAGCCGATTTGCTTGTCAATTGACTCTTGTTGTTTGTGTAGTCATATAAAGCCTGTTCAGCAGAACCTGAATTTGAAATAGCGTTGTTTCTTCTTTCAATAGCTGTATTAAGTTCTTCACGGGCTGTATTTATAGCCTGATTTTCGGCTGTATAATCTACGGGAACACCGAGAAGTGCTTTTTGATATTCAAGTTCAAGGTTAATCAATTCTGATTCAGCCGTTTCAATTTCTTCATTTTCTTCCGTGCCGACTGTAAAGAGAACATCGCCTTTTTTCACTTCCTGCCCCGTTTTAATCATAATTGTATCAATAGTTTTATTTTCGTCTATTTTTACTTCATATGACTGATTCGACTCAATAAGACCGCTACCCCTGATACGTTCTGTCAGTTTTCCTGACATTGCACTTTCAGTTGTGATTTCAGACAGTGACTTGTTCATAATTGTATTTGAAAGAAACGTAAGCACAAGCATAGCTGCAAGAAAGATAATAAGTATTGTTTTTATTATTTCTCTTCTTCTGCCTGAATTATATTCTTTTTTTTCTTCGTTCATAAAAATCTGCTCCTTTGTTTTTATCCTTTTATTCCTCCGGCATATGTAATTCCCTCAACGAGATAATCCTCACCATAAAGAAACATTAGTATTGTCGGTATCATGTATACAACTCCTACTGCAAACGCAAGACCTATATCACCGGCGTTAATCTGTGAAAGAAATACAGAAAGCGGGTGCAATTCAGATTCTTTCATAAGTATAAGCGGTTGTTCTACCATATTCCAGTAATCTATAAATACAAGCATTCCAATTGATATAAGGGAACTTTTGCAGAGGGGAATATATATTTGTGTCATAATCTGCCATTCGTTTGCACCGTCAAGTTTTGCCGCCTCAACGTATGAAATAGGTATACGACGCATTACTTTCGTAAGAAGAAAAACGCTGAATGGCGAGAATATCCCGGGCAGAATTATGGCAAGACGTTGTTTCAGTGAAATTATTGTTGTATCTTTCATAAATTTCGCTTCAGAAATCATTTTCCATATACCCGTATCATTTACTTCTTCAAGAAATCCCAGTTTATCGGCTACGAGATAATTCGGCACAAGTGTTACCTGATACGGCATAAGCATAAGAATTATGTATATAAAGAATATCAGATTTTTAACTTTATTATTATATCGTGAAAATCCGTATGAAGTCAGAACAGCAACGGCAAGTTGAAATACAGTAATCGGAACTGTAAGAATTACGGAATTCCAGAATTTGAAAAGATATTCGGGATTCTTGAAAAGCACTTCTTTGTATTGTGTAATTGTCGCTTTGTCGGGAATAAATTTCAGGTTTACATTTTCTGATATAAAAACTTTTTTTTCGTTCTCCATATTGCTCAGCATTGAACCATAGTTAGCAGATATTTCACTTGATGTCATAAAAGAATTTGCAATTGTCAGAACTGTCGGCATTATAAAGAGAACAGCGGAAACACATATAAATACTGTAAGAATTATGTTGAAAATACGTGTTTTCTCTTTTCGTGTCATTAGCTTTCCACGTCCTTTCCGAAAATATGTTCAGAAATAAGCAGAACTGCAATTATCACAATCATTATAAGTGAGAAGAATACAGCCGCAGCAGAAAGTTTCTGATAGTCAAGTGAATTGAATGTATTGTTCATGAAGTGTTGAAGCATATAAAGCCTGTCAAACGGGTAATCACCGGTAAGCAGATAGACTTCACGGAAAATTTTGAAAGAATTGATAAGTGAAAGTATAAGTACAAAAATTATAGTCGGGGAAATATAGCGGAGCTTTATGTGAAAAAATTGGTAAGCCCTGCTTGCACCTTCAAGTTCTGCAACTTCCATTATATCTTTCGGAATACCACCGAGTGCAGACATGAAAAGAATCATATTATATCCTATATTTTTCCATAGAAACATAAGTATTATTACAAGCATTCCATGTGATGAACTCAGCCAATCAACAGATTCACCACCGAATTTTTCAATTACCTGATTCACTGTTCCATGATTATGGAAAAGAACTTGCCATACAAGAACGACGGAAGCAGTCGGAACCATAAGCGGACTTAGAAAAAAAGTTCTGAAAACGCTTTTTCCTATTATATTTCTTTCAAGTATTATGGCAAGTACCAGCGGAATAACAACGGCAAGCGGTACGGCAATTATTGAAAAAAAAGCAGTATTTTTTGAAGCTGTTATAAAAGCCGTATTTTTCATAAGGGCTTTATAGTTGTCAAGCTGTACAAATTCTTTTGTTACGGGGTTATTTATAAGGGAATAATATACGATTATACCGAACGGTATCAAAAAGAAAATAAGTACACCTGCAAGACTTGGAATAATGCATATATCGCTGAAAATTTTTTCACCCCGTCTGCCACATGGATTTTTTGATTTTTTCTTCATGTTTTATCACCATTTTCTATAAAATACTATTTGCTTTTTGCATGAAAATAACTTTTATTTATACTTTCATATATAAGTGATTTTAAAGCACAAAAAAGACGAAAGGGAAATATATTTTTTTCTTTTTACTTTTACACACTTATATTATAATTTATTATATCATATATTTTTTAATTTGCAAAGTAGAAATTCTTATGAAATTCTTAAAAATCAGATTCTATTATTGTATAATATGAATATCATATTTCATTCTGTCCGATTCAATAACATATTATAGTGAATTATGTACAATTATATATTTAATATAATAAAAATATTTGTGCAGACATACATTTTTTCTTTTTTGCTATTGACATTTTATGTTGTTTGTGATAGAATAATTTTTGTTGAAACGCTAATGCGGGTGTAGTTCAATGGTAGAATTCCAGCCTTCCAAGCTGGTTACGTGGGTTCGATTCCCATCACCCGCTCCATTTTTTTATGCGCCTTTAACTCAGCTGGATAGAGTAACTGCCTTCTAAGCAGTAAGCCGCTGGTTCGAATCCAGCAAGGCGCGTTATTTAAAAAAAATTCTCCTGCGGAGAGTTTTGTTTTTTAATTAAATATGGTGGGTGTAGCTTAGCTGGTTAAAGCGTCGGATTGTGGTCCCGAAGACCGTGGGTTCGAATCCCATCTCCCACCCTGAAAAATTTCTCCCCGATGATGAATCGGGGAGTTTTTTGTTTACTTATATTTCTATAATATTTTTGCCATAATAAAATGAAACAATATTATTTTGTACTTGAAAATTCTGTATGGCTGTGATATAATAAAATCGCAGAATTGAATCAAAAAGAATTGAAACCGTAAAAACGGGGAATATTTTTATTGATGATAATTTTGATATATATAAAAGGAGAAAATGCTAATGAAAAATACTGTTGCTACTATGCTGAAGCAGAAGCAATCCGGAGAAAAAATAACGATGCTTACCGCTTATGATTACACAACAGCACGTATTGAGGACGAATGCGGAGTAAACTCTATCCTTGTGGGGGATTCTCTCGGCATGACAATGCTCGGCTATGATACCACACTGCCCGTAACTATGGAAGATATGATTCACCATACAAAAGCAGTTTCAAGAGGTGCGGAAAATGCGTTTGTTGTTGCTGATATGCCGTTTATGTCGTATCAGACAAATGTATATGATGCAGTTGTGAATGCAGGACGGCTAATAAAAGAGGGCGGAGCATCTGCTGTAAAACTTGAAGGCGGTGCAGAAGTCTGTGAACAGATTCGTGCCATTGTCGATTCTTCAATACCCGTAGTTGCACATCTCGGACTTACTCCGCAGTCGGTGAATGCTTTCGGCGGTTTCAGAGTGCAGGGAAAGACGTATGACAGGGCAAAACAGATTCTTGAAGATGCCATGAAAATTCAGGAAGCAGGGGCTTTTGCCGTTGTGCTTGAATGTATACCGGCTAAACTTGCGGCTGTTATCAGCAGAAAACTTTTAATTCCTACTATCGGCATAGGTGCGGGAAAAGGCTGTGACGGACAAGTTCTTGTACTTCAGGATATGCTCGGACTTACAACAGGTCATACACCTAAATTTGCAAAAGTCTTTTCAGATGCAGGGGAAACTTTCAGAAAAGGTTTTAAGGCTTATATAGAAGAAGTTCAGAACGGTAATTTTCCGTCTGAAGAACACACTTTCACGATAGATGACAGTATTATTGAAAAATTGCAGGAGGAATAAGAAATGAAAATTGTAAAGACTATTTCGGAAGTGCGTGAACAGGTCAGACAATGGCGAAAAGAGGGTCTTACAGTCGGTCTTGTTCCTACAATGGGTTATTTGCATGAGGGACACGCAAGTCTTATAGATGCATCACACAGAGATAATGACCGCACTGTTGTTTCGGATTTCGTGAATCCGATGCAGTTTTCACCTACAGAAGATTTAGAAAGCTATCCGAGAGATTTGGAACATGATGCAGTTTTAGCGGAGGCACATGGCTGTGATATGATTTTTAATCCCGAACCGGAAGAAATGTACCATAAAAATTTTTCTTCTTTTGTTGATATGACAGTTCTGACGGAAGAACTCTGCGGACTTAGCCGACCTATTCATTTCAGGGGAGTTTGTACTGTAGTATCAAAACTTTTCAATATAGTAAAGCCCGATAAAGCATATTTCGGAAAGAAAGACGCTCAACAACTTGCAGTAATTCGTCATATGGTTGATGACCTGAATATGGATATAGAAATTATTGGCTGTCCGATTATAAGAGAAGATGACGGACTTGCAAAGAGTTCAAGAAATACTTATCTGAATGAAGAAGAAAGAAAGTCCGCTGTCGTACTCTCAAAGGCTGTTGAGATAGGAAAGTCTGCCGTAAGAAACGGTGTCAGGGAATGTGCGGAGATTATTTCTGAAATGAAAGCAAAGATAGAGAGTGAACCGCTTGCAAGGATTGACTATATAAAAATAGTTGATGCGGAAACAATGCAACAGATTAAGAAAATTGACAGACCTGCCCTGTGTGCTATGGCTGTATATATCGGAAAAACAAGGCTTATTGATAATTTCTTTACAGAAGATATGTAATAATGTATGATTGAATGAAAATGAAAGGAGAGAAAGCAGTTTATTTGTGCGTTTTATATGAAGATTTCGGCATTGAAAAGTAAAATTCATCGTGCAGTCATTACTCAGGCAGAGCTTGACTATATAGGAAGTATTACTATAGATGAGGATTTAATGGATTCCGCAGGGCTTTATGAATATGAACACGTCCACATAGTAAATATCAACAACGGTAGCCGGATTGAAACTTATGTTATAGCAGGAGAGCGTGGCAGCGGTGTTATTTGCTTAAACGGAGCAGCGGCAAGGAGCGGTCAGAAAGGCGACTTGATTATAATAATGTCATATGCCGATATGACCCCCGAAGAATTAAAAGAGAATCCGCCGAAGGTGGTTTTCGTTGACGGCAATAATAAGGCAATCCGCATATCACGATATGAAAAGCACGGCAGACTTGAAGGTGACGGACTTATATAATTCCGTCACCCGATATTGACAATATAATAAAATAAATTACAATAAAGGAGTTATAAAAGTTATGAGTAAAACAAACAGCTATGAATCCCCCTTTTGTACACGCTATGCAAGTGAGGAAATGCAATATATTTTCTCAGCAGATAAAAAGTTCACAACATGGCGAAAACTTTGGGTTGCTCTCGCAAGAGCAGAAATGAAACTCGGTTTGCCCGTTACGGAAGAGCAGGTTAAACAGCTTGAAGAACATATTAACGATATTGATTATGATATGGCTGCAAAACGTGAAAAGGAATGTCGCCATGACGTTATGTCACACGTTTATACATACGGTCAGGCTTGCCCCGACGCTATGCCTATTATTCATCTCGGAGCAACTTCTTGTTATGTAGGTGATAATACAGATGTTATTATCATGCGTGATGCTCTTAAAGTGGTAAAAAGAAAATTAGTAAATGTAATGAACAATCTCGCAAAGTTCGCTGATAAATATAAAGATATGCCGTGCCTTGCGTATACGCATTTACAGCCCGCACAGCTTACAACAGTCGGAAAGCGTGCTACTCTTTGGTTGAATGAACTTCTTATGGATTTTGAAGATATTGAATACAGAATTTCATCCCTTAAACTTCTCGGTTCTAAAGGCACTACCGGAACACAGGCTTCATTTATGGAACTCTTTGAAGGTGATACTGATAAAATCAAACAGCTTGAAAAAATGATAGCTGAAGAAATGGGATTTGAATCTGTTGTTCCTGTTTCGGGACAGACCTATTCAAGAAAAATGGATTCACAAGTTCTTTCGGTACTTAGCGGAATTGCACAGTCATGCAGTAAGTTTTCAAACGATATGAGAATTTTGCAGAGTTTCAAGGAAATGGAAGAACCACGTGAAAAGAAACAAATCGGTTCTTCTGCTATGGCTTACAAGAGAAATCCTATGCGTTGTGAGAGAATAACATCTCTTGCAAGATATGTTATGATTGACAGCCTTAATCCTGCATTTACAGCGGGCACACAATGGTTTGAGAGAACTCTCGACGACTCCGCAAATAAAAGAATTTCTGTGGCAGAAGCATTTTTAGGTGTTGACGCTATTCTCAATATCATGATGAATGTTACTGATGGTCTTGTTGTTTATCCTGAAATTATACGCCGTCGTGTTATGGCTGAATTGCCTTTTATGGCAAGCGAAAATATTATGATGGACGCTGTTAAGAAAGGCGGAAACCGTCAGGAACTTCACAACAGAATTATGGATTATTCTATGATTGCAGGCGAACAGGTAAAAGTTTACGGAAAAGACAATAATCTTTGTGAACTTATTCTTGCAGACCCGTTGTTCATGGTGACAAAGGAAGAACTTGACGCAGTTCTCAGACCTGAAAGCTATACAGGCAGAAGTTCACAGCAAGTTGAAGAATTTCTTAATGACTTTATAAATCCTATTCTTGAGGATAACAAGGATATTCTCGGTGAAAATTTTGAAATGAAAAACTGATGCTTTTTACAATAGAGTTTCTCATGTTTCCTGAAAACATGGGAAACTTTTTTTATATTAAAAATATAAACATTTCCGACAATTATTGACAGCTAATGCGTTATGAATTATAATATATACAATAACTATTCCGGACTTGCATTATTGAGAGAAAAAATTAAAAAAATTGTTTATCTGAAATTCATATGCTTTAAAATATTTAAATAAGGAGTTTTTATTATATGGAAGTAGTCAATATCAACGAGTTTCTTTGGATATTAAAGAGTATAAGGGACAGCGTGTTATGACATTCAAAGACATAGACAAAATACACGGCAGACCTGACGGAACAGCAAGCAGGAATTTTAGAGCGAATCGTAAACATTTTATTGAGGGAGAGGACTTTTTTGCCGTAAAACCGGAAAATATTCTAATGTCCGAAATTCGGACATTAGGATTTGAAGTACCAAACAGAGGTATTACATTACTTACGGAGAGCGGTTATCTGATGATAATAAAATCTTTTACAGATGACTTTGCATGGACTGTACAGCGGAAGTTTCTTGATGCTTATTTCAAATCAAAAGAATCTGCAAATTCTTGTGATGATATTCTTTTAACACTGGCTCAAAAACAGAATGAACCGTAAAAAACAAACGTCCAAAATACGGACGGCTGTAATAAATAAAATGGGATTTATGCCTTAAAATCGCAAAAACCAACCGTCCGAAATATGCACGGTTGGTAAGAAAGAAGTTTCTTTGGATATTAAAGAGTATAAGGGACAGCGTGTTATGACATTCAAAGACATAGACAAAATACATGGCAGACCTGACGGAACAGCAAGCAGGAATTTTCGGACGAATCGTAAACATTTTATTGAGGGAGAGGATTTTTTTGTCGTAAAACCGGCAGATATTCTAATGTCCAATATTCGGACATTAGGATTTGAAGTACGAAACAGAGGTATTACATTACTTACGGAGAGCGGTTATCTGATGATAGTAAAATCTTTTACAGATGACTTTGCATGGACTGTACAGCGGAAGTTTCTTGATGCTTATTTCAAATCAAAAGAATCTGCAAATTCTTGTGATGACATTCTTTTAACACTGGCTCAAAAACAGAATGAATCGGAAAACTAAAAAGTCTGAAAATAAGCAACTGAATGAACTTGAAAATTTTATAACTATAAAGTGAATATTATTAACTTATATTATTGAGAGGAAAAATTAAAAAATTTGTTTTTCTAAAATCTGTATACTTTAAAGTAGTTAATAATGAAAAATAAACAGAAAAAATATGGAAATGTAAAATTCGTCGCTTTGAACGTTGAAAAATGGAATTTTTTTCCGAAAAATAGCTGATATTCAAAACGACGAAATTCGTCGATTTGAAAATTGGAAAAGAGTAATGATTATTATATCAAATATTTTTAAAAGGAGTGTATTTACATGGAAAAATTTAATGTTAATGGAGTCTCTTTAGATATTAAAGAGTATATGGGACATCGTGTTGTAACGTTCAGGGATATAGACGTAGCACACGGCAGACCGGAGGGGACAGCAAGAAAACGTTTTAATGACAATAAGAAATATTTTATTGAGGGAGAGGACTTTTTTGTCGTAAAACCGGCAAATATTCTAATGTCCGAAATTCGGACATTAGGATTTGAAGTACCAAACAGAGGTATTACACTGCTTACGGAGAGCGGTTATCTGATGATAGTAAAATCTTTTACTGATGACCTTGCATGGAGTGTACAGCGTCAGCTTGTCAATGTTTATTTCAGGGAAAAAGAATTAACAACTTCCTACAATGATATTCTTTTAATGCTGGTTCAGAAACAGAATGAACTTGAAAACCGTATTAAAAAATTTGAGACTGAACAAATAACAGTTTCACAGATACCTGATATTGAGGACGGTTCAATAGTTTCATATTTCATAGATGAATGTTGTGAACGTTGTTGTGGTTATCGGAACAAAATTACAACGGCTGACTTGTATCATGCTTTTGAAAAATGGTGTTCAAAAAAGAATAAGAATGCGGTAAGCAGATTTGATTTCATCAATCAGATTTGTTTGTATTTAGGAACTGACGACAAAAAGAATATAAGAAAGAACATTTCCGGAAAATGGTATTACTTAATCACACTAACCCCGTCGGCGGTTAAAGATTTAATTTGAATTTTAAACAGAGGTGAGAATATGAAAAAGGAATATCTTGAAGCAGGGAAAATTGTAAATACACATGGTATAAAAGGAGAAGTAAAAATAATGCCTTATACTGACATACCGGAAATTCTCTGCGAGTTTGAACGACTTTTTATTGGAAATGACAAGAGCGAAATTATAATAGAGCGTTCACGTGTTGCGAAAAATATGGTAATTGCCAAACTTGAGGGCGTTAATACACCTGAAGAGGCTGAAAAGTTCCGTAATAAAATTTTGTATATGCACCGTGATGACCTTGAACTTGATGAAGATACTTATTTTATTGAAGATTTAATAGGCATTGAAGTAAAAGATGCTGATACAGGCTTTGTCTATGGAAAAATAACTGATGTCATGCAGACAGGTGCAAACGACGTATATGTTGTTGAGGGAAACGGCAGGGAGTACCTTATTCCGGCAATTGCTGATGTTGTTATATCTACTGATATTGACGCAAATTTAATGACTATAAGGGCTTTGGAGGGACTTTTTGAATGAGAATAGAAATAGCTACACTTTTCCCCGAAATGTGCGAAGCGGTACTTGGTGAGAGTATTGTCGGGCGTGCAAGGAGAGCGGGGAAAATAGAAGTTCACTGTCGTCAGATACGTGAATACACACAAGATAAACATCGCCGTGTTGATGATACGCCATACGGCGGGGGAATGGGAATGGTCATGCAATGTGAACCGATTTATAATTGTTATAAAGCAGTCTGTAACGAAACAGGCAGTAAACCGCATACAATATATATGTCGCCGAAAGGAAAGATTTTTAATCAGCAGAAAGCAATTGAACTTTCAAAAATGGAAAATATCCTTATAATATGCGGTCATTATGAGGGTGTTGACCAGAGAGTTATTGACAGGATAGTTGACGAGGAAATTTCCATAGGCGACTATGTTCTTACGGGCGGTGAAATACCTGCGATGACAGTTGTTGACGCTGTTGCAAGAATGTGTGACGGTGTTCTTTCAGATGAAATGTGTTTCAAAGATGAGAGTATTTACAGCGGTCTGCTTGAATACCCACAGTATACAAGACCTGAAGTATGGGAAGGGGAAAGTGTTCCGTCAGTGCTTTTGTCGGGTCATCATAAAAATATAGAGAAGTGGAAACTTGAAAAAAGTCTTGAAATTACAGCCGAACGTCGCCCTGATTTGTTTAAAAAATATAATAAACAGTGAGTATACTATGAAAGTTAAATTACATTTAGAGATGTTTCACATATTAGTATGTGGAAAATTGTGTGACTTCAACAAATTATGTTAAATCTTTTTGTAGTAAATATCAACAAGTAAACGAAAAAAAAAAGTCTTGCATTTAAACTAAATGTAGAATTTCATGAAAAATAGCGGTTTTAAAAAAAAAATCCGTTGACTATGCGATTTTTTGAATGTATAATAAATATCAGCAATTGAAATATATTTGCATGAGTACTCAGTACAGAGTACAATATAGAGAATAGGAGAGTTGTATATGTTTGTCAGAGAAGTAATGGTTAAGAATCAAGTCGGACTTCACGCAAGACCGGCTACCTTCTTTATTCAGAAGGCTAATGAATTCAAGTCATCAATCTGGATTGAGAAGGAGGAACGCAGAGTAAATGCTAAGAGCTTACTCGGCATTCTTTCACTCGGTATCGTTGGCGGTACTAATGTAAAGGTTATCGCAGACGGTGCAGACGAAAAGTCAGCAGTCGACGCTCTCATTGAGCTTGTTGACAGCGGATTCAGTGAAGAAAACAGATAAATTCAGTCACGGATTTTTGGGCGTTACGCTTATGTAACGCCCGCTTTTGTTTTCAATTCATTTGTTAAAATATTCAGCCATATTTTCAGCAAAAATTGCATATCCTTTAGTGGGGTCTGAAACGAAAACATGAGTAACCGCTCCTATCAGTTTACCATTCTGAATTATGGGGCTTCCGCTCATTCCCTGAACGATTCCCCCTGTACAGTCTAAAAGTTCTTTGTCAGTTATGCGGATAACCATATTTTTTGTACTTTCAGGACTGTTATAATCTATTTCTTCTATTTCAATTTTGTATTTCTGCGGAGTATCGCCCGAAACAGTCGTTAAAATTTCGGCTTCTCCCGTTTTCACTTCCTGTCTGTAACCCATTTTATACTGTTCACAGTTGACAGCAAGTGATTGCACGGCAGATTCAGAAAGCATACCATATACACCGCATGAATTGTTTCTGTTCAATATTCCCAGACTACCGCCGTACATGAACTGACCGTGGAGTTCTCCGGGGATACCCTTTGAACCTTTTTTTGCGTCCGTTATTTCAACGGGAACGGCTTCACCGCTATAAATAGGAACAAGTTCACCTGTATCCGAATCGCATACGGGATGACCCAGCCCCGCAAATTCTCCCGTTGTCTTATTGAAGAAAGTCATTGTGCCTATTCCTGCTATACTGTCACGCACCCACATTCCGCCACGCCAGTTTTTTGAATCATTTGAATATTCAGGTTTCAGAAATATCGGAAAATCCTTTTCTTCACGGCTGATAATGAGTTTTATTTTTCTGCCGTCGCTTTCGTTTATAATTTTCTGCAATTCGTCATTTGAAGTTATGTTTTGACCGTCGGCAGATTTTATAACATCTCCGACTTTTATTCCTGCATCTTCTGCGGGACAGATTTTTTTGCCGTCCTCTGTTTCAACTTCTCCCAATTCAGTTACCATAACGCCGTCCATGAGAAGTTTTATTCCGAAAGGATTTCCCCCTGCAATGAGTGTAGGGGCTTCTGCTTCGTGTATTTCAACGTTTTTCACGGGAATCGCCCCGAAAAGGGTCAATGTCGCTGTATTAGTGCCTGAAACGTTTTTTGAAGCCGGAATAACGCCCATCGGATAATTACAGCAGGATATTTCGGGATATTCGGCTATTTTTATATTTTCCCCTGTTTCGCTTGTAAGCGATGACGGAAGATGAGCCGAATAATATACGGCAGTTCCGAATAAACTCAGCATACCCGCAGATAATAAAACCGCAGTGCTTTTCATGATTTTTCTTTTGAGTCGCATTCTGTTTTTCCTTTCTTTTATTCTCACATTGAGAACAGATTTATTATATGTCACATCTGCGTTTTTTATAAATGAGAATTATCGCAGATTTTAATGCTAATCCCTGCATAATTACAAGGAGTTACCAATAAAAATGTCAGAAAAAACAAAAAAAATTGAAAGATGTGCTGTAATTATTTTAACAGTCCTGCTTATTTTATTTACTCTTGTATATTCTTTTTTTATGGTTATAATGACCGGGGCAGGACTTGTCTATAACCGTGAAAGTTACGGTCAGAATATTATGCATATCGGAATTTTATTTATTATATCGGGAATACTTATGACTTCGGGAACGGTGCTATGCTTTTTCCGAAAAAAAATATTAAATATTATTTCAATTATATTATCGTGTTCAGGTTTTATTCTATGTATGATAATGCTTTTCTTTCTTGTAAAATATGCCGACAATAACGGCTGGAGTGATAATTTTACTTTAATGCCGATAAGTGATATGTACAAATCAAGAATAATGCCTGTTGTTATTCCGTTTATTCTTTCTGCTTTAACGGCAATACGGAATTATTTTTCACATGAATAAATTTTATTATAATTATATTATAACCAAAAAAAGACGGGAAAACCGTCTTTTTTTGCGAATGTAAAAATTTTTTTTACTCTATAACACGGCATAAATTTGCCTCACCTGAATTAAGATGATGTATAGTTCCGTCCGGGAGTTTTACAATAAGATTTGCGTTGTCGTCAATCCCCTCCGCAAACGCTATAACAGTACTGCCGTTTACATTAGCTGTTATAGTGTTACCTGTCAAAAGTTCTCTGCGTCTGTATTCTCTGATATAATTACGGCTTTCAATTTCGGAAATATAATATTCAAGGTTGTTTATTATTTCTGCACAAAGTCTGTTTCTGTCGATTTTCAGACCGGTTTCGTCCTCTACAGATGTAGCTGAAACTCTCAGTTCACGACTGAAACTTCCTTCCGCACTTCTGACATTTATGCCGATGCCGATAACTGCATAATCAAGTGATTTCATTTCAAGACCGCATGAAGCCTCTGTAAGTATTCCGCATATTTTTCTGCCGTTCATATAAAGGTCATTAACCCATTTTATTTTTACATCATGTCCGCAGAGATTTTCAACCGCTGACGCAGCCGCACAAGCTGTCGCAGAAGTTATAAGTGACGCTGTTTCTATGCTGAAATCAGGGCGTATTATAACACTCATATAAAGCCCTTTGCCCTTTGGTGAAACAAAGTTTCTACCTAACCGTCCCTTTCCGTTTGTCTGCATATCAGCAACAATAACTGTACCGTGTTCCGCTCCTGAAGAGGCGAGTTCCTTAGCGACGTTGTTAGTTGATTCTGTTGTATCATAGACAATAATTTTTCTACCGATTTTTTCCGTTTTCAGGAAAGTATTTATCAGTTTGTCCGAAAGATGGTTATTATCTGCTGTAAGCCTGTAACCACGTGAAGTTACCGCTTCTATTGAGTAACCCTCCGTTTCAAGGGATTTGACAGCTTTCCACACGGCATTCCTGCTTACGCCGAGTTTTTCAGCGAGCAACGCCCCTGAAATATATTCACCGTCTGAATCTGCGAGTTTTTCGAGAAGTTCTTCTTTAATATTCATATAACATTGCAAAATTCCTTGCATTCTCTCCTTACTTTTCATTTAATATTTCTTTGAAGAAATTTATATATTTTTCGATAACATTATCATGCTTAAAGTTTGATGTTACATACTCCATGCCGTTAAGTCCCATAATTGCGGAAATCTTTTTATTTTTCAGAAGATATTCTGTACAGCTTTCAAATTCGGAATAATTTCTGAAATAAAGTCCGCCGTCTGACCGTGAAACAAAGTTTCTTGTGACTTCACACCCTTCATGAACAAGCACAGGTCTTTTGCATAGCCAGTTTTCCATTATAACAAGGGAAAAACTCTCATTAAGAGAAGGCTGACAAAGAAATTCACACGCACTCATTGCATTATATTTGTCTTGCTGTGAAATATAACCTAAATCAGCTATATTTCTGCCGTGTATGGATTTTCCGCCACCGATAAGAACAAGATATAAATTTGTGTTATGCCGTCTGATATATTCATTGTGATATTTAATCAGAGTATCAATATTTTTTCCTTTGTCTTTTCTGCCTGCATATAATATAAACGGTTCTTTTATCTTGTATTTTGTGCGGAAATCTTTCGGTGATGCGGTTATATCCGTATTCATGCCTATACCTGCAATAAGTGTTTTTACATTATGCAAGTCATAAATTTTTTCGGCAAGCCGTTTTTCAGGTTCTGAATTGAAAATCATTCCGGCAGACTTTGGAAATAATTTTCTGAAATGTTTCATATATGCATACGGTTCATCATGCAGACATGGAATAAGTATTGATTTTTCGGGGAAAAGTCTCATGCCATAGTAAGTTGTGCCGAACATATACGGAATAAATACGAAAAGTGAATAATCGTCTGAATTTTCTTTCATATAGCGGTAAAGTGATGTACTGTTCACCATTTCGTGCAGAAAAATTTTTTCTTCTTCTGTCGTTGTCGGAATATTTTTCATGAATTTCATATTTACTGCATTGAAAGCGTTTGTGTTTCTTTTTCTGACTTTAAAATGCCTTACGGCTATACCGTTTTTATTTAATGCAGTTTCTTCACGGTAATAATTTTTATTCCAGTCTGACCGAAAATCCTTTACACACGTTGTAAGAATTTCAACAGGAATATTTTTTCTGTGAAGATTTTCAGTAAGGTCACGGAGCATTGCCTCAGCACCGCCTGAAATATAATCACCATACCACGGAGTAACAAAACCGATTTTTTTCATATAATTACCTGCCGTCTATAAATTTTTTAAGTTGTGAACTGAATAGACTGCTTGTTTTTTTGTATGAAAAATCAGCAAGTCTTTTTTTCTGTCCTGATATTATGTGTTTTCGGAAATCGCTGTTTTTTACGGTATATTCAATCATTTCCGAAACGAAAACGGGGTCATTACCGGAAAGGAGAATACCACTTCCGCCGAGAGTATCGGCAACAGCACCTGCATTAAAGGCAATTATGGGAATGTTGAAAAACATTGCTTCCGTAAGAGGTACACAAAAGCCCTCATGTTCACTCATGCATAGAAAAACGTCTGCAATGCGGTAATATGCGAGTATTTCATTGAATTTCACATGACCTGTAAATATAACATCGTTTATTCCAAGGACGTTGACATAATTTACAAGCCGTTCATAATAATTTTCCATACCTGAATAAGAACCCACAAGAATTAGTCTTGATTCGGGATTTATTTTTTTATAGAAGTAAAAAGATTTTATAATATTTTCCTGTTTCTTGTTTGGTGCTATTCTTCCGACAAAAATAATATTTATTCTGCCGTCGCTGTATTTTCTGATAATTTCGGAATCGGGTGATTGTCTGTAATCGTCAAAAGGTATAAGCACGGGTCTTACATCAATAGGGCATTTATAGCCGTGTTTCAGAAGTTCTGATTTGTTGTATTCCGAATCCGCAAGGCAATATTCAACACGGTCATGCAGAAAATCAAGTCCTTCATATCCATAATTAGTAAGTGCATATGCTTCATGACTGTATGGGCGGAAAAAATCAGGCGGAGTTATATTGTGATAAATCATAATTTTACGGCATTTATATTTGTCAAGACTGAAATTAAGTTCTGTGCCTGTTGACATATGATAAATAATTACATCATTTTTATTTAAATTTTTAATGTTTTCGATTTTCTTAACGGTATTGTCTGAAAGATTTTTTCCGATTATTTCGGCATATATTCCTGTTTCATAACCCATTCCGGCAATTATCTTTTTAAGTGCGAGAGCGTCATTGCTTACTGCATCACCGAATGAAATTGTAGGAATAAGCTGTATAACCCTCATTTTTCCCCTCCGTAAATTTCTTTTCTGAGAAGGGCATTTTCCTTTTCAAGCTGTTCAATGCGTTTTATGAGCTTTTTCTGCGTATTTCTCAATGAGTCTATCGCCGTTACGGCAGAGGCGTTGAAGTCATTCTGTTCAGAAACAATCGGCTCTGTATGGAATTTAATTATTTTTCTGATAAACTTTTTTATAAAAACATTTACACTATTTCCGCATATTTCGTGATAAGGTTTTATATATGAACGTGAACGGAGAAAGTCAACGGCTTTGTCGGGATTTTCGGAGAATGAAACGCCGATGGGCTTTTTATAGGGAATATCCTCAAAATTCGGAATATCGGAATTTATATTCTTCTTTTTTATTTCAAGCCTTATTTCGGACATTATTTTTTCTGTGTCTATATTATTTTTCATTATTTTTTCCTTTCTAAAAAAATATAATGAATTGTATTTTCTTTATTATATCATAATTGACATATACTGTCAAGAATAATACGTAATACGAAAAAAAGAAGTGGACAAATTGCGAATATTATAATATAATAGAAGAAAAAACAGATGATTTTTTCCAAAAAATTGAAACGCTTTATGTTGTTGATTTTTTATAATAATGTTTTTAACAAATAGTAATTTTTTATTGACATTTTTCGCAAAACATGATATAATGTGTTTATATTTTTTAAAACGATAAGGAGGAAGATACTATGTCATTTAAAATAGAAAATGGCGTACTGGAAGAATACATACAGGAATACGGCGAAACAGAAGTTGTTATTCCTGATGGTGTGACAAAAATCGGAACTTATGCATTTGAAGATTGTGAAAGCCTTACAAGTATAACGATTCCTGACAGCGTAACAGAAATTGGTAGTTGTGCATTTTCAAGTTGCACAAGCCTTAAAAGCGTAACAATTCCGAATAGCGTAACAAAAATCGGAAGTAGTGCATTTTCAAGTTGTACAAATCTTGAAAGTATAACAATTCCGGATAGCGTAACAAAAATCGGAAGTAGTGCATTTTCAAGTTGTACAAATCTTGAAAGTATAACAATTCCGGATGGCGTAACAGAAATCGGAAGTAGTGCATTTTCAGGTTGTACAAATCTTGAAAGTATAACAATTCCAAACGGTGTTACAGAAATCGCTCGAGATGTATTTGAAAATTGTAGAAGCCTTAAAAGCATAACAATTCCTAACAGTGTTAAAGAAATCGGAAGTAGTGCATTTGAAAATTGTACAAGCCTTACAAACGTCATAATTCCAAACAGCGTAACAAAAATCGGATGGAGTGCATTTGCAGATTGTACAAGCCTTGAAAAAGTAATAACACCGGATTTTGAAATTAAAATATATAGTTATAAAAATGAACAAATTCGTCTTGTTGCTTTAAAAGATTTTTCTTTAAAGATGCCCCATGAAATAAAATATGACATCATATGGCGAATGTTTTTACAAAAGCCCGATGATGAAGATATTTTTGCATATGTAAAGAAAAATTTCATAAAAATGATTAAGTACGCCATTGATGAAAATAATGTTGAAATAATCAGAGAAGTCTGCAAAAGGAAAGACTTGCTCACAAAAAGAAATATTGATAAACTCATTGAATACGCTATCCAACACACCCAAAACGGCGGTACAGTCGAAATACAGGCAATTTTGATGAGATATAAGAATGATAATATCGGTTACAGTGAACCGAATTTTTCGATATAATCAATTCATCATATCGAAAGCGATTAAGATTGTTTTTAATAGTTTATAATTTAAATTTTTTGCGGTCAGTTCAAATTACTCCTGCGGAGATGATTTGACATTTATTATTCAATCAATCGTTTCGGAAATAATGCTTTTATTCACTCCCAAAAAAATATAAGTCTTGACAAAATATAGTGCTATGGTATATAATATATAAGCAATATTAAAAAAGCATAGCAGTCAGAGTAACTTTTTTGCAGTCTTTCAGAGAGTGTCGGGACGGTGTGACGATGCAGGCGGAAAAGGTGAAGTGCGTCTGTCAGCTCTGTGGAGGAAATAACAGTATTCCACGGCGTTTCCTTCGTTACAGGATAAAAGTGATAAATCGGAGTGGAACCGCGTTATATACGCCTCCGGAGGTAGTTATTTCTGCCTTCGGAGGTAAATTTTTTAAAGGGGGAAAAAATTTGTTCAAATATATAAAAAGGGACATCAGGCTTATAAAGGAACGTGACCCTGCGGCACGCAGTACCCTTGAAATACTGATGACATATCCCAGTCTTACAGCAGTAAGAAGTTACCGTGTGGCACATTGGTTTTATAAAAGGAAAATGTTTACAGTTGCACGTATGATTTCACAGCGTGCAAGAAAAAAAACGGGGATTGAAATTCATCCCGGTGCAGAAATCGGAAAGGGGCTTTTTATTGACCACGGAATGGGCGTAGTCATAGGTGAAACTGCCGTAATAGGTGACAACTGTTTACTCTATCAGGGAGTTACTCTCGGAGGTACGGGCAAAGACAAAGGAAAACGCCACCCCACACTCGGACATAATGTACTTGTCGGAGCGGGTGCGAAAGTTCTTGGTCCTTTCAGGGTCGGCAATAATGTAAAAATTGCCGCTAATGCCGTAGTGCTTAATGAAATTCCCGATAACTGTACAGCAGTAGGTGTTCCGGCAAGAGTAGTCAAAAGAAACGGACAGAAAGTTTATAAAGACGTTTGCACGGAGATAGACCAGATTCACATACCCGACCCTGTTTCACAAGAATTGTGCCGACTGAATACGGAACTTGAAAAGCTGAAAAAGGAAGTTTCAAATATGAAAAAATAAATCATAGTGCCGATATTATATATCGGCACTGAATAAGATTGTATCAGATTGTGTAAATAAAAGTAAAGGAGTTTTTAGATGTCTGTATATTTTAATTTCGGGCTTGAATACATACGTTTCAGGGAAAGACAGATTGACGGAATTATTGACTACTTACAATATGACCTGAAAATGGATAAAGAGGAATTTGCAATGCCTCCCGAAAGAATGACAATAAGCTATGGTGTGTCAGACAAAACAAGGAGAATACGTGCTTCCCTGCTTGAATGGAGCAGTTTTCACAGCGGTCGTTTTTTTGACGATACGGCGGAATATAATGATATTGAAATAATAATATCATTTGACAATAAGTTTTTTACGGCAAAAGGAGTAAAAAGCAATTTTTTGGGAACTATATCGGAAATAGAATTTCCGCACGGTTTTCCCGATGAACGCTATTCATGGGACTGGTACGAACAACTTGCTTATCAGGCAGGCGGACTTCTCACCGATAACAGACGGCTTGCGGAATTTGCGATGCAGGAGGCAGAAAAGGACAGAAATTTCAATCTCTTTAAGTATGAAAAAGAGATGCTTGCGAGATACCAAAAATTATAATTAAAATAATCAAATAATTAAAAAGGAGCAATATATAATGCAGTTATATAATTCACTTTCACATAAAAAAGAAGAGTTCATTCCGCATGAGGAGGGCAAGGTAAGTATATATACTTGCGGGCCTACTGTATATCATTATGCACATATAGGAAATCTCCGTACTTATATAATGGAAGATATTCTTGAAAAATATCTGCGTTTTACAGGTCTTGACGTAAAGCGTGTAATGAACATAACAGACGTGGGACATCTTACAAGTGATGGCGATACAGGCGATGACAAAATGTTAAAAGGTGCAAAGCGTGAACACAAGACAGTCATGGAGATAGCAAAATTTTATACAGATGCTTTTTTCAGTGACTGCAAAAAGTTAAATATAAAAACTCCCGACGTTGTAATTCCTGCGACTTCATATATAAATGAATTTATACGTGTAATTGAAGTACTTATTGAAAAAGGCTATGCATATGAGGCTGGCGGAAATATTTATTTTGATACATCAAAACTTGATAAGTACTATGTTTTCAATGATTTCAAGGAAGAAGATTTAGCTGTGGGAGTGCGTGAGGGCGTTGAAGAGGACGAAAACAAACGCAATAAGGCTGATTTTGTTTTATGGTTCACTAAGTCAAAATTTGATTCACAAGAACTTAAATGGGACAGTCCTTTCGGTGTAGGCTATCCCGGTTGGCATATTGAATGTTCATGTATAAGTATGAAAAATCTCGGCGAATATCTTGATATTCACTGCGGAGGAATTGACAACGCTTTTCCGCATCATACAAATGAAATTGCACAAAGTGAAGCATATCTCGGTCATGAATGGTGTAAATATTGGTTTCACGTTCATCACCTCAATACAAACAGCGGTAAAATGAGTAAATCAAAAGGGGAATTTCTTACAGTCTCACTTCTTGAAGAAAAAGGCTATAATCCGATTGTTTACAGATATTTTTGTCTGTTGTCGCATTATAGAAAATCACTCGTTTTTGACTGGGATAATCTCAATAATGCAGTAGTTTCATATAATAAACTCATTGAAAAAATCGTGCCTGTTACATCTGATAAAAACGGAGATATTGACAAAGCTGAATATGACCGTCTTATGAAAGTATTTACAGATGCTCTTGATAGTGACCTTAACACTTCACTTGCAATTACTGCCGTTTATGATGTTCTGAAATCAAAAACAAACGCTGTGACAAAATTCGCCCTTATTTCGGAATTTGATAAAGTTCTCGGTCTTGACCTTATAGCAAATGCCGAAAAGTCAGCCGATAAAGACAGTGAGGAAATTCCGGCGGAAGTAATGGAACTTTTTGAACAGAGAAAAAACGCCCGTAGGGAAAAGAATTTTGCACTTGCCGACGAACTGAGAAATAAAATTGCCGAACTTGGCTATGAAGTCAAGGAAACAAGGCAGGGAACGGAGATAAAGCCTATTTCTAAAAATCTCTTTACAAAATAGATAAAAAGTGATATAATGAAAAAACGGCATAATTGTCTTTATCAATAATTTAAAAAACAGGTGAAATATAATGGCGAGAATATACCCACTTTTCAGTTCAAGCAAGGGAAATGCCCATTTTATAGGGACTGAAAAGGGCGGAATACTTATAGATTGCGGAGTAAGCTTTAAACGGCTTTATTCCGCACTTGAAATAAACAGAATACCGCTTTCTGCCGTTCAGGCGGTTTTTATAACGCATGAACATATTGACCATGTTGCCGGTCTTAAAATGCTTACGAAAAAAACGGGTGTTACAGTTTACGGAAAAAGTGAAACGCTCCGTAAACTTTGTGATGAAGATAAAATTTCTCCGCAGTCGCCTGTTATTGAAATAAAAAGCAGTATAGAGTGTGCAGGAATGGAAGTAAGCGGATTTGATGTTTCACATGATGCAATACAGCCTTGCGGTTACAGGATACACACAGCCGATGATAAATATTGTGCAATATGTACAGATACGGGCTTTATAACTCCCGAAGCTGATAAGGCTCTCACAGGGTGTAGAATGGTTCTTATAGAGTCAAATTATGACGAAAATATGTTGCGTACAGGAAATTATCCTATTCATCTGAAGGAACGTATATTGTCGTTAAGTGGTCATCTTTCAAATGATGATTGTGCGGTAGAGGTTGGAAAACTTATTGAACGTGGGACGGTTTATTTTTTGCTCGGTCATCTGAGCCAGGATAACAATACACCATATATTGCCGATTCAACTGTGCAGAAAAGTCTTTCAAAATATAAACGCAACAAAGATTATTTAATGGGTGTTGCACCTGTTGAAACAAAGGGAGGGGCAGTTATTTTTTGATTACAATAAATCTTATAGCAATAGGAAAATTAAAAGAGGACTACCTCCGAAGTGCTTGTGCAGAGTACATAAAAAGACTTTCACGCTACTGCACTTTTGAACTTCATGAACTTGACGAATGCAGAATAAGTGACAGCCCGTCCGAAAAAGAAATAAATTCAGCTTTGCAGAAAGAGGCAATACAAATAAAGAAGTATGCAAAAGGCATGATAATTCCTATGTGTATTGAGGGAAAACAGCTTGACAGCGTTAAATTTTCCGAAAAAATATCTTCCGCAGGCGTGAACGGTTTCAGCACGGTTACTTTCATAATAGGGAGTTCTTTCGGGCTTGCCGATGAAATAAAATCAATGGGCAATTTCAAGTTATCAATGTCTGATATGACTTTTCCGCACCAACTTGCAAGAGTTATGTTACTGGAACAAATTTATAGGGCGTTTCAGATTGCAGAGGGCGGAAAATATCATAAATAATATTAAAAACAAAGGAGTAAAAAATGAAAAAATTTGTATCAATCTGTTTGGTGTGTGCAATGTCTTTATCAATGCTTACATCATGCGGAAAGCCTAATCTTGAAGGGGAGTGGGAACTCTGTAATGCAAGCGGTCGTGAAATTGGTTTTTCAGTAGATTTCAACGACAGCGGAAAAGTAAAATTAGAAGATGAAAAATTCGGATATGAAGTAATTGATAAGGATACAATTGAAATCGACGGCGAAGAATACGATTTTGAAATCATAGATAAAGATAAAAAACTTATCTATCTTGGCGAACTTTCAGATAAGAAGGAAGTACAGGCATTAAATACTGCTGCTGCGGAATTGTATAAAGCATCTAATACTGCTATTATAGAATTGGACGAAGAGGGCGTATCATGTGGTGGTAAAGCTATCATATGTTCAGACAAAACTAAAAGTATAAATGCAGACTATGAATCCGATTTTATTAGTAAAGTAGGTACATATTTTGAAGATGTCAGCAGATACGGATATATAATATTCATAGATGATTATTTATGCACGTATACCGCAGTAATAGACTCATCAAATAAAGAAATTGTCAGAATGTATCCCCGTGGAGAAAGCCAATTCGAGGGCATGACATTTGACGAGATTTATGAAGAAATGAAAAAAATGGTAGAAAGTGAAGTACCTGAAGAAACGGAAAGCGTTGAAGAAGAAACAGAAGAAATTGAAGAAACGGAAGAAAGTGAGGAAGATAGTGAAGTTTCCGGGGAAACAGGCACAGACCAACAGACATTAAATTCTGCTGCTTCGGAATTGTATAAAGCGGCTAATTCTGCTCTTACAGAAGTTGAAGAAGATATTTATTACAGTGATAAAGCAATTATATGTTCAGACAGCAGTAAAAATATAAATGCAATTCCCGAAAATGCAGATGAAGATTTCAATTTTGCTGATGGAGTGGAGGTGTTTTTTAACGATATCAATAATTATGAATATATAATGTTTATAGAAAATAATTCCTGTATATATACCGCAATAATAAGTCCGTCAAATAGAGATATTGTCGGAGTTTATGACGAAGACGGCAAATTCGACGGCATGACATTTGACGAGATTTATGAAGAAATGAAAAACAGCATAGAATAATGTTTTTCATTTTTAACGCAAGTTAAAAAACGAGAAGAGGGGACGAGATGAACGAAGAATATTACAGGGCAGAAATATTCTCCCTTAACCGTGAAATAAGAAGACTTAACAGACAGATTGAGGCAGACAGAGAAAAAAAATTGCCTGACAAAATGAATCCGTTCAATAATCCGACTGATTACCCGGATTTCAGCGGTGACTATTCCGACATTATGCCTGAACTTGATGCTCCGGACTGCACTATTCCGCTTGAACCGTCACCCGTGGAAAGGCGTAAAATAAAACGTTTTTATTCGGTGGGCGGTTGGTGCGTGCTGGGACAGTTTATTTTAAGTAATATATTGATGCTTGTTGCAATAACTGTATTGAGAATTGTCATAAAGTCGGAAAACAGCGGAGTCAGCGGAGATGTAATAGTTTCTTACATAAATAGTTCTTCAATATTTGCAGGACTGAATATGCTTGTCTTTATAATTTCAAATATCATTTTTGCGTTTGTCGGTCTTAAAATGGCGGATATTCCAAAAACACAGCTTGTGCGGACACGTGATTTCAGCTTTGCAAAATTATTGCAGTATTGCCTTATAGCAAGTTTTCTATGGACTGTATCAGTTCTTGTTTCTGTCGGAATAGAAGATATTTTTTCACATTATGGTTATTCAATTGACGTTATGGACATGGACGGCGTTGCGGTAACAGGTACGGGTTTTGCAGTTATGACAATTTATCAATGTGTTATAGCACCCATTACAGAGGAAATTTTTTTCAGGGGTATGCTTTTAAGGGTATTTTCAAGGGCAAATCAGCGTTTTGCGGTTTTTGCGTCGGCGTTTTTCTTCGGGCTGGGACATCATAACATTCCGCAGTTTGTGCTTGCTTTTATTACCGGCTGTTTTCTTGCACATATAACATTAAAGCATAATTCCGTTATACCTGCAATTATTGTACATATGTTCACAAATACAATACCGAGTGTTGTTTCATATGTTGAAGAAAATTTCGGAATGAACGGCACTATATTTGCAGAATGTACAATACTTGCAATGGCAATAGCAGGGTTTTTCATGCTTTGTCTTTTCAGAAAAAATCAAAAAATACCGTCAGCAACCCCGGCACAGAGCCGCAGAGGAATCGCTGTAGCGAAAAATTCAGTACTTCTTGTATCTGCATTTGTTGTTCAGTTTGTATATACGTTATTTATTTTATAATATAATGGCGGTCAGATTCAGACCGCCTTTTTCTATTAGTCTGACCTGTGATATATAATAGGTCTGAGTTGTATTCCCTTTAAGGCGGCTGAAACTGCCTGAGGGAGCATTGAAAATTCTGATACAAGTGAAGCAGGTTTTTTTGTGCAGTCGTCCTGTAGCATCGGCACAAAGTAATAATTTTTACGGTTAAAAAGTTCCCCTATATTTTTAGCTGAACCAAGCAATGAATCATTTGATGCTATGGCAAGTAGTACAGGTTTTCCGCTCCTTAAATGGGATTTTACTGCCATTGTAACGGCTGTATCTGTAATACTTCCGGCAAGTTTTGAGGCTGTATTTGATGTACACGGGGCAACTACCATAATATCCGTCATATTTTTAGGGCCTATCGGTTCAGCGTCGGCTATGGATTTTATAACTTTTTTTTCGCATATTTCGCTTAATTTTTTTACATTATCATCTGCCGAACCGAAACGTGTCGAAATTCCCGAGGCGTTTTCAGACATTATGGGAATAAGTTCTGCTCCCATACTTTTTAATATTTCTGCTTGTTCAAAACATTTTTCAAATGTACAGAATGAACCTGTCATTGCAAATCCTATTTTCAGACCCTCAAATATTTTATTCATTCAGAACTCCCCTTTCCATAAGGATATTTATTACTGTTTCGGCTATGAACTCACCCGAAGTAACCGGTGCGGTTTTTCCGGGAATGCCTAACGCCCATACTACTTTTTTTCCGAGTTCGGCAGCTGAATCAAAATCTATACCGCCTGGTTTTGACGCAAGGTCTATAAAAAGAGTGTCATTGTCGAATTTTCGCAAAAGTTCGTTATTGAATATAAGTTCGGGAACAGTATTGAACACAAGCCTGTAATCAGTATCCATTTTATTGGTACATACTGATTTTATGCCGAGAATACGGGCTTTAGCAGTACCTCTTGCATTTCTTACGGAAGCCGTAACATCAGCCCCGAATCCTTTGAGGATTTCAGCAAGAGCTGTGCCTATTCGTCCAAGTCCGACTATCAGTACCTTAATTCCGTTCAGAGTAACAGGGAGTTCGTTTAAAGCTATTTCTACAGCACCTTCAGCAGTCGGAACAGCATTTTTAAGGCTTAATTCCTCACATTCCATATAGTCAATTATCTCTTTGTCATCGAAAATATTTTTAAGTCTTTTGTCTGATTTTCCTGCAAATATAACAGCGTCTTGTTTCAACATACGGCGTATGTCGGCAGGATTTATTTTTTCATCGGCGAAAGGTGCGGTAATCATGCCGTTTTCGTCAAGAGGCGGAACGGGAAGTACCACAAAGTCATATAGTGAGTTTTCATTATCTGATATTTTCAGATTCATTTTTTCGGGGAGTATATCATCGGAAAAACCCTTTACAGATGTATCAAAAACAGACGAGAGCTTTCCGGCACAGTATACCTGACGCATATCGCCTCCGGCAACGAGTATTTTAAATTTATCTTTCATAATAAGCTCCATTCTGCCGTTTTAAACGGCTGTCAGAAAAAATTCTTCTGCTGTTTCATTATATGAAATTCGTGCGGAATGGTGTGCATAATAAAGAGCGTGTCCGCCCTGTGGTGAACACGCTTTAATTTCCTTTATAACCTGTTTTTTCTTTCCAGTCTTCGCCTATGTGTTTTTCACAAGTCTTTTTAAACCATTTTACCTGAACGTCAAGTTCTCCGATTTGGTTGTACATTTGTTCTCTCTGTTCCACAAAGTCTGAAATATCGTTCAGAAATTTTTCTTTCCATTCTTTAAGTTCATCTTTTGTAAGTCCCTCATTTTCAGCAATAATGTCATCTTCCGATTTTCCTTTGAGGATTTCAAGAACTGTTTTTTCCTTGAAAGTCTGTTTATATTCTTTTTTGGGAGGGGGTTTTTCTTCCGGTTTTAAACTTTTCAGAATCATGCAGAAAATCGCAAAGATTAACCCCCATATAAAAAGTTCTGCCATTGAAAAACCCCCTTGTGATATTATTTTTCAAGAGTTCCATGCGAAAGCGACTTGAGATAAGCATTTATAAATCCGTCAATATCGCCGTCCATAACAGCCTGAATATTTCCGTTTTCAAAGCCTGTTCTGTGGTCTTTTGCAAGAGTGTAAGGCATAAATACATATGACCGTATTTGTGAACCCCATGCAATTTCCCTCTGAACGCCTTTTATATCTTCAATTTTTTCAAGATGTTCTCTTTCTTTAATTTCAACGAGTTTTGAACGCAACATTGCCATAGCATAGTCTTTGTTCTGATACTGACTTCTCTGTGTCTGACATGAAACTACTATTCCCGTAGGCTTGTGTATAAGACGTACTGCTGAACTGGTTTTGTTTACCTTTTGACCGCCTGCACCGCTTGAACGGTATACTTCCATTTCAATATCTTCCGGGCGAATATCAACTTCAATTGAATCGTCTATTTCAGGCATAACTTCAATAGCCGCAAAAGAAGTGTGCCGTCTTCCCGAAGCATCAAAAGGTGATATGCGGACGAGTCTGTGAACGCCTGATTCTGATTTCATGTAGCCGTAAGCGTTTTCACCTTCAATAAGTATTGAAGCAGATTTTATCCCTGCATCATCGCCGTCGAGATAGTCCATAAGAGTTACTTTATAATTATGGCGTTCAGCCCAGCGGTTGTACATTCTGTAAAGCATTTCAGCCCAGTCTTGAGCCTCTGTGCCGCCTGTACCTGCATGAAATGTAATAATAGCGTTTAAATTGTCATATTCTCCCGTAAGGAGAGTAGACAACTTTTCTTCTTCAAGTTTTCTCTTGAAAGTTTCAGAATCAGCTTTTATTTCTTCAACTGAACTGTCATCATCTTCTTCAATTGAAAGTTCTATCAGGGTGATTAAATCTTCAAGACTGTTATTGAGTTTGTTGAAACTTTCAATTTTTCTTTCGAGTGCTTTTGTTTCACGGAGAACTTTCTGAGAATTTTCAAGGTCGTCCCAAAAACCGTCTTTTGTTGTTTCCGCATTGAGTTCAGCAATTCTTTCCTTTGCTGTCTTTATGTCAAGAACGTCAGCGAGTTCTGTCATTTCTTTGCGGTAGTTAGTCATTTCAACTCTGAGGTCATCGAGTATAATCATAAAAAATCTATCCTTTCCTGTTTAGAATTTTTTTAAAAAATTATTTCTGATAAATCATTGAGGCAACATCAACTGTCTGTTTAGCGTCCTTTGCGTAAAAATCAGCGTGAATCTGTTCGGCATATGATGCAGTAAGAACAGCACCGCCTACTACTGTTTTACATTCGGGATACTCCTTGTTGAGTAGTGAAATAGTTTCTTCCATAGCACCGAGAGTTGTTGTCATAAGTGCGGAAAGTCCGACAAGTTTCACCTTATGTTTTACAGCCGTATCAACTATAATACGTGGGTCAACGTCTTTTCCGAGGTCTATAACGTCAAAACCGTAGCTGTCAAGCAGGACTTTGACAATATTTTTTCCTATATCGTGAATATCTCCCTTGACCGTGGCAAGGACGACTTTTCCCTTTGAAACGCTTTTTGAGTTATTCTGTGAGAGTTTTTCCTTTATAATTTCAAAACAAGCCTGTGCTGAACTTGCTGTAAGTATAAGCTGTGGGAGAAAAATTTTACCCTTTTCAAATTTTTCTCCTGCGGAATCGAGTGCGGGAATTAGATAGCTATTTATAATTTCCATAGCATCAACTGTTTTTATCAGTTCGGCGGCTGCTTTTAAAGCGTCATTTTTCAGACCGTTTTCAACTGCATAAACAAGGTCGGGGGTGTTGTTTTCCTTAACGGTCGTAATATTTTTCGGAGCAGATGAATCTTGTGCATATATGCTTATGAAATCGGCTGAATTTCTGTCTATTCCCGAAAGTAGCCTATAGGCACGGACTGCACCTATTATTGAATCAATATTCGGGTTTATAATAGGTAAATCAAGTCCGCTGTGTAGAGCCATAGTAAGAAAAGTTCTTGTTATAAGTTCCCTGTTTGGCAAACCAAAAGAAATATTAGATACACCAAGTACAGTATGAAGTCCGAGTTCTGTTTTTACCCTGTGGAGGGCGTTTATAGTTTCCATAACGCCGTCTTGTTCTGCTGATGCCGTAAGTGTCAGACAGTCAATGAAAACATCTTCTTTCGGTATACCGTAATCAATGGCACGATTTAATATTTTTTCTGCAATAGCAAAACGTCCGTCTGCCGTTTTCGGAATACCACTTTTGTCAAGAGTTAATCCGACAACAGATGCACCATATTTTTTTACAAGGGGTAGAATGCTTTCAAGTGATTCGTCCTCACCGTTTACAGAATTTACAATGGGTTTTCCATTGTATATACGCAGACCCGCTTCAAGAACTGACGGAATAGTTGTGTCAAGCTGTAGAGGAGTGTCACATATTCCCTGAATTGCCTTGACGGCTGTTATCATCATTTCTTTTTCGTCTATTCCCGGAAGTCCTACATTTACATCAAGTATTTCCGCACCGGCATGAACTTGTTCAACTGCCTGACTGAGTATATAGTCAATATCATGATTAAGCAGTGCCTCCTTGAAACGTTTTTTTCCGGTGGGGTTGATTCGTTCGCCGATAACACGTGGCTGGTTTATTGTAACGCAGTTTACAGCCGAACACGCAAGACTTACACGTTTTACGGGTCTTTTAATATTATCAACATTATCAAGTCTTTTAATCATCTGTCGGATATGTTCGGGCGTAGTACCACAGCACCCCCCGAATATTTTAACTCCCGCCTCTGCAAGTTTTACGGCACTTTCAACAAATTTTCCGGGTTCAACGTTGAAAAGATTTGTAACAGGGTCGGGCAGTCCTGCATTTGGTTTTGCTATGATGGGCAGAGAAGTCAATGAACATATTTTGTCAAGTACAGGGAAAAGTTCATCAGGGCCAAGCGAACAGTTTACACCAAGAGCATCAGCACCAAGCCCCTCAATAACTGCCGTCATGCATTCAGGGGAAACGCCCGTAAAAGTACGCATATTTTCTTCAAATGTCATTGTTACAAGAACAGGTTTGTCGGAATTTTCTTTTACTGCAAGAATAGCGGATTTTACTTCATATAAGTCGGTCATTGTTTCAATAACTACAACATCGGCTTCATTTCCTGCTATAACAATTTCCTTATATATTTCATATGCATCTTCAAATTTCAGAGTTCCCGACGGTTCAAGCAATTGTCCTATAGACCCTATGTCAAGGGCAACAAGGGATTTTTCCCTGACGGCTTCACGGGCATTTTTTATTCCTGCTTTTACTATTTCTTCAACGCTGTAACCGGAATTTTTAAGTTTGAATCTGTTTGCACCGAAAGTATTAGCATAGACAATATTTGCACCTGCTTGTGAATACATACGGTGTATATTCATTACTGCTTTCGGATTTGTTATATTCAGAAGTTCGGGAATATGTTCTGTCTGTATGCCCTCAGCCTGTAACATAGTACCCATACCGCCGTCAAGAAAGACAAATTTGTTTTTCTCAAGAAGAGAATGAAATTTATCAGACATATTTTCCCCTCCTGTTATTCACTTCTGAAAGTGCCAAGACAGCGGAAATATTCCATATTTGCGGACAAATCGTTCATAAGAGCCTTGACACTCGGGTCAGTGAGTTTTCCGCTGAAATCAAGGTAAAACATTACATCAAAACTTCCGTCACGTATAGGGCGGTTTTCAATTCTGATAATGTTCATGCCGTTTACATAGAATTTTGTAAGCAGGCGGTAAAGACTTCCTTCTGTGTGAGGAATCTGAATCATTAAAGAAACTGAATCAGCATCAGGGCATACTTGCAATTCTCTTGCTATACATATGAATTGAGTGCGATTTACTGAACAGTCCGAAATATTTTCAGCGAGAATTTCAAGTCCGAGATTTTCAGCACAATCTGCCGAACATATAGCGGCAATATTTTCACTGCTGTTTTTTACCATTTCCGCCGCTGTTGCAGTATTGCTGTAAGGCGAATCAGAAAGTTTTTTGTTTTTAAGAAATGCATTACACTGTGCAAGTGCCTGCGGATGTGAATATACACATTCTATATCTGAAATTGCAGTACCTTTTTTTGCGGCAAGGCAGTGATTTATTTCAACACATACCTGCTTCACAACATATACACTATATTTTGCCATAAGGTCATACGCACTGTCAATCATTCCGGCAGTTGAATTTTTCAGAGGGATAACGCCGTATTCTATTTCGCCTGACTGTACAGCCCTGAAAACGTCCTCAAATGAATTATAGAAAACAGGTTTTTTGTTTCCGAAAATCATTTTCGCCGCTGTTTCGGAGTTTGCACCGGAAGTTCCCTGACAGCCTATTTTTTGTGCATTCTGAAAATCAGGAACACTGAAATTATAATTGTGATTATCGGAGAGTAGTTTTCTGTTTTGAAGGAGTTTGCTTATGTCCATTATAGTAGTGAAAAGTGCTGCTGTACCGTTTTCAAGAGTTTTGTCGTTTGTAAGGCTTTTTATTCTGTCAATGACCTGTTTTTCACGTCCGCCCTGAAAAACGGGCATATTGTTTTTCTTTTTATAGTCTGCGACACCTTTGCAGAGTTCCATTCTTTTCATAAACAGTGAAAGTATTTCTTTGTCGGTATCGTCTATTTCGTCACGAAGTCGCTGTAAGTCCATTATTATTTACCTCCATAAATTAACTGTATAACACAACATACATTATATCAGATTTTTTTGTAAAAATCAATAAAAAAGAAATAAATATATTGCAAACAACCGCCCTCATATGTTATAATTATAAAGTACGAATTTATAAAATAATTAAAAGCAAAGGAAATAATGTGGAAAAAATAAGAATATTGGGAATAGACCCGGGGTATGCAATAGTCGGTTTCGGGATACTTGACTACGACGGAATAAATTTTCATCCCGTTGAATACGGAGCAGTTACTACAGAAGCAGGAACTATATTTACTGAACGTCTGAAAGCCATTTATGAAGATATTGAATTTATACTTGATAAATTCAAACCTGACTGCATGGCGGTTGAAAAACTCTATTTTACTACAAATCAGAAAACAGCAATTGATGTTGCACAAGCAAGGGGAGTTACAATACTTTCTGCCGCAAAACGTCATATACCTGTTTTTGAATATACGCCGTTACAAGTAAAAGTATCTGTTACGGGTTACGGAAAAGCCGAAAAAAATCAGATGATGGAAATGACAAAAAATCTGTTGGGACTTGCAAATATACCGAAACCCGACGATGCAGCCGACGCACTGGCGGTAGCAATATGTCACGGACATTCAGTCCGCTGGAGATAGATTATTTAAGAAGGAAGATTTATGAAATGATATACAGTCTGAAAGGAAAAATTACAGTAAAGGAAATGAATTTTGTTGTTATTGAATGTGCGGGAGTAGGATACGGCTGTAAAACTTCATATAATACTGTTTCAAAACTCGGAGAAACAGGAAGTGAAGCTACACTGTATACACATCTTGTTATAAGAGAAGATAACATTGAACTTTTCGGTTTTGCAACTCTTCAGGAACTTAATTGTTTTAAACTTTTAATATCTGTTTCAGGAGTGGGCGGAAAAGCAGGAATATCAATATTATCGGACATTACCCCCGAAAACTTTGCATTTCTTGTTGCCTCTGGTGACAGTAAGGCTTTTACAAAAACAAAGGGCATAGGTGCAAAGACCGCACAGCGAATAGTGCTTGAACTTAAAGATAAAATTGAATCGTTTGACGGAATGGCAGTAAATCCGGCTGTTTCCGCTAATTCGCCTGCCGTAAATAATTCGGCTGTATCAGAGGCAATGGAAGCACTTATGGTACTTGGTTATTCACAGGAAGAAATTGCTCCCCTTATCAGAAAGTGTGACCCTAATCTCAGTACACAGGAGATTATCAAAGAAACTCTCAGATTTATTTCGTCGGGTAAAATTTAGTACGGTAATAATACAGATAGAAAGGAAGATATTTGATTTGCATATGAATCTTGATGAACTGCTTAGAGCAGCTATAGAAGATGCTTCAAAGCGTTCCTTATTTTTACAGACGCTGATAAAAAGTGATGTGTATGTAATCTGTAAAAATCCCGTGGAAAAAGACAGAAAAGAAGGCGGAATAAAACTTGAACTTATAACTATTCAGAATCCGCAGAAAGAGATTTTTATACCATTCTTTACAAGTCACCGTTCACTTCAGCAGTTTGCAAAACGTTATGTTGAATATTATAAAATAAATTGTCTCAGGCTTTTTGACCTTATTCAGACCGCTGACGCAGTTCTTAATCCGAACTCATACGGAAAAGAATTTTCTTCACAGGAAATAAAAACTATTCTTATGATTGCAAAAAACCTGAAAATAAAGGCTATATCATACAAAGAAGAAGATACCATTGATTACCGCCCATGCGAACATGAAGTTACACATATCACAAGGGCAGCGTCAAAGTTTCTTTCAAAACAGCCCAATGTTGACAGGGCATTTATAACTGAAATGATTAAGGGGTGCGAGAAACCTCAAATTCTTATGGTTCTTGATATGATGGGAAATACAAGAAAACTTTTTGTGCCGTTGTCAAAATATCTTTCAAAAATAGTAAAGTCAAATGAACAACTGTGTTTCATAAACTATGAACAGGAAATGGGAAAGAAAGCGGCATCAGTAACAGAACCTTTTTATATACGCAAAAAACGCTATTTTGAAAAATAATGCGGAGGTTATTATTTTGATAAAAACAGGAGATATGGAGTTTGCTCCACGAATGATTTCGCCGGAGAATACTTCGGAGGACAATGACATTGAAGTTACATTAAGACCGCAGACACTTCATGAATATATAGGACAGGATAAAGTAAAGGAAAACCTTGCTATATATATAAAAGCCGCTAAATTAAGAGGCGAACCGCTTGACCATGTTTTACTCTATGGCCCTCCCGGACTTGGAAAGACAACTCTTTCAGCCATAATTGCTCATGAACTCGGTGTTAATCTTCGTATTACAACGGGGCCGGCGATAGAAAAGCCGGGTGACCTTGTTTCACTTCTCACAAGTCTTTCAGATAATGATGTTCTTTTTATAGACGAAATACACCGCCTTTCAAGAGCTGTTGAAGAAATTCTGTACCCGGCACTTGAAGACAGAGTAATTGATATAATCATAGGAAAAGGGCCTTCAGCACGTTCAATAAGAATGGATTTGAAACCATTTACACTCATCGGAGCGACAACAAGGGCAGGACAACTTTCCGCACCTCTCCGTGACCGTTTCGGTGTTATACAAAGACTTGAACTATATTCAAAGGAACAACTTACAGATATAGTCCGCAGAAGTGCTATGATTCTTGGCATTCCCTGTACGCTTGACGGTGCAGCAGAAGTCGCAGGCAGGGCAAGAGGTACACCACGTATAGCAAACAGACTGCTTAAAAGAGTGCGTGACTTTGCCGACGTTATGGGAAATGGTGAAATCAATCAGCAAATAGCTTCTGTGGCACTCAGCAAACTTGAAATTGATGAACTTGGTCTTGACAGTCTTGACAGACGTATGCTTGAAATGATTATACGTGGATACGGTGGAGGGCCTGTTGGTCTTGAAACGCTTGCATCTGCGATAGGTGAAGAAGCTGTTACAATAGAAGATGTATGTGAACCTTTTCTTATGCAACTGGGATTTCTCGGAAGAACTCCACGGGGACGATGTGCGACAAAACTCGCATACGAACATCTCGGATTTAAATTTCAGGACGATAACGGACAGCTTGCTTTATGAGTATCAGAAAAAATAATTATCTGAATAATGTTCAGAAATCAGAGAATATAAAATCAGGTCAGATGATTAACGGACAGGCACTCGGTGCAGTTTCAGAAATGCGTTACGGAATTTGTTGTATGAGTTTTAACGGCTGTGAAGTAATATCAGTCTATAACGCACTTGTCTATATGAAGAGGGAAAAACCTTTATATGAAATAGCTTTATATATGGAAAGATTCAGAATGTTAGCCGGATTTTTCGGTTGTAATGTCTTTAAAGTCGGTAAAGCCCTTGAACATTACGGCATAAATTATATGCGTTCAGGTAAAATTGGCAGTGCTGAAATATTTATTGTTTCTTACTGGACGGGAAAACGGTTTTTGTCATCAATACACACTGTTTTCTGCATAAGAACGGCGGACGGAATAAACATATATAACAGATATAATAATTGTCCGGAAGTAAGAAGATGCAAAGAAAATTATGAAATTGCAGAACCTGAAAAAATCATAGTCGTATATGTAATTAAAGGAGATTGATAAATGGGAAAACTTTTTGGGGTAAATGGTGCAAGGGGAATGGAAGTAGGCAGTTTTGACCATGAACTTGCCAAAAAAACAGGCAGGACAGCCGCCGCTGTTCTTTCGCTGAAAAAAAATCCGACTCCCCTCATTATAGTAGGTCATGACAGAGGAACATCAGCCGAAAGTATAACAGATTCAGTATGTACAGGCATATGCTCAGCAGGAGTTGTGGCGGAAAAACTCGGTGTTATACCGCCGTCAGCCGTTTCGTGTCTTGTAAGACTTCACGGAGCAGATGCAGGCATTATGATTACATCATCTTCGGATAATAAATACTGTGGTATACGTCTTTATTCAAAAGGCGGATATAAACTAAGTGATGAAACATGGGAGGAAATAGAAAATCTTGTTTTCAAGACACCTGAAAAACTTGAAAAGAGAATAAGAAATAAAAAAAGTGGTGTTATCATTTGTGAAAATGCCGTTGATGAATATATTGATTTTATAAAAAAATCTGTAAATCAGGATTTCAGCGGTATGAAAACGGCTATTTACTGTTCAGACGGAAAAGGCACTTATACCGCACAAAGGATTTTAAAAGAAACAGGAGCGGAAGTATTTGTCATGCCTGAAGAAAATATTTCTGATAATCAGTACAGAAAAATCAATGCAGAACGGCTTGCGGATTTCGTTTCCGTAAATAATCTTGACTGCGGCTTCTTGTTCGGGAGTTGTTGCGAAAGATGTATTGCTGTTGACGAAAAAGGCAAAATTGCCGAAACGGACAGGCTTTCAGCTGTGTTTGCAAAGTTTTTGAAAGAAAATGGAATACTTAAAAATAATACTTTTGTTGTCACATCTTCTGTAAGTTTAGGCTTTCTTAAATTTGCAGAAGAAAACGGAATATCAGTCATTACTGCCGGATTCAATGAAAGAAGCGTTGTCGGGCGAATGATTGAGGGCGGTTATAATATCGGTGCTGACAGGAGAGGAAGAATTATATTTCTTGACGAAATTCCGGCGGGTGATGGTATTTTTACAGCAGTAAAATTACTTTCAGTCATGAAGAAAACAGGTTTTCCTTTAAGCAGGCTTACAGGGGAAATAAAAGATTTTCCGCAGACAATGCTGAAAATAAAAATAAATCCGAAATATAGGGAAGTATGGAAAAATGATACTGTAATAACAGATATTATAGAGTATTATGATAAAATTCTCGGAGATAATGGAAAAATTACCGTGCGTGAGAATCCTGACAAACCGTATATAAGCATTTTGGCAGAGGGACAGGAACTTACAGCAGTAAATGAAATAGCAATGAAAATTGCAGAAACGATAAAATCAAGGACTGTTTGAAAGGAGTACAAAATTGAGAACAGCAGAAACTTGGAACGATTACAGGATAATTGACGCATCAGACGGAGAAAAACTCGAAACATGGGGGAATATAAGTCTTATACGTCCTGACCCTCAGATAATATGGAAAACAGACAGAACAAATTCATTGTGGAAAAGTGCAGACGGTCATTATTACCGTTCGTCATCGGGCGGAGGAAAATGGACATTCCGCAGAAAAATGCCCGATTCATGGAATATAAATTATAAAAATTTTACTTTCAATATACGTCCGACAGGTTTCAAGCATACGGGACTTTTTCCCGAACAGGCTGTAAACTGGGACTTTATGGCTGATAAAATAAGAAATGCCGGGCGTAAAATAAGTGTCATAAATCTTTTTGCATATACAGGCGGTGCAACTCTTGCGTGTGCGGAAGCAGGTGCTGCTGTATGTCATGTTGATGCTTCAAAGGGAATGGTTCAATGGGCAAGAGATAATGCCGAAGTGTCGGGACTTTCTGACAAGCCGATTCGCTGGATAGTTGACGACTGTGAAAAATTTATTGCTCGTGAAATAAGGCGTGGCAGACGGTATGACGCTGTTGTCATGGATCCTCCGTCTTATGGGCGTGGTTCAAACGGCGAAATATGGAAACTTGAAAATAATGTGTATGACCTTGTGAAACTTTGCCGTGAGGTACTTTCCGATAATCCTCTTTTTTTCCTTTTAAACAGTTATACAACAGGTCTTTCACCGTCCGTTATGGGTTATATTCTCGGCACTGTTCTTACGGAAAAATTCGGCGGAAATGTTTCATTTGATGAAATAGGTCTGCCCGTTCAGTCAACAGGAATGACTTTGCCGTGCGGTTCAACTGCCATATGGCAAAAATAGGTTTAAATTATGTCTGATATTATAAAAAATCTCGTCGGCAACTTTGTTGAAATATATAATTTACAGGAAAGATTTCTTGGCGGAGGAATTGTTCTTGAAACTGACGATAAATGGATAAAAATGCGTTGTGAGGTAAACAACGGAGAAACTGTTATAAGAATTATAAAAATTGATGTTATAGGGCGTATATCATGTTGTGACGATGAATAAAGAAAATTATTAAATAAAGGAGTTTTTTAATAAGATTATAAATGAATAATAATATTATTGAAATAAAAAACTTACATTTCCGCTATGGTGCAGACAGTGAAAACCCGTCTGAAGAAGTTCTTAAAGGAATAGACCTTGATGTAAAACAGGGGGAATTTGTCGCAATTTTGGGGCATAACGGTTCAGGAAAGTCTACACTTGCAAAACATCTGAATGCTATCCTTCTACCGACCTCCGGGAAAGTTTTTGTTGATGGCATTGATACATCAGATGATAACAGGCTTTTTGAATTACGTCAATGTGCAGGAATGGTTTTTCAAAATCCTGATAATCAGATAGTTTCGTCGATAGTGGAGGAAGATGTTGCATTTGCCCTTGAAAATCTTGGTGTTTCCTATGACAAGATGAGAAAAAGGGTTGATGACGCTTTAAAAGCGGTCAATATGTATGAATACCGTCTGCACTCTCCGTCACAGCTTTCAGGCGGACAAAAACAGAGGGTTGCAATTGCGGGAATTATTGCGATGCGTCCAAAGTGCATAATACTTGATGAATCAACAGCAATGCTTGACCCGCAGGGGCGAAAAGAAGTTTTTTCGGCAGTACGCCGCATGAATAGTGAATACGGCATAACAATAGTTTTTATAACTCACTATATGGACGAAGCGGCACAATGTGAACGAGTTGTTGTAATGAATAATGGTAAAATTATTCTTGACAATACGCCCGAAAGGGTTTTTTCGCAGGTTGAACTTTTAAAGAAAATAGGGCTTGATGTTCCACAGGTGACAGAACTTTCATGGAAATTAAGAAAAGCAGGTGTTGACATTCCGTCTGAAATAATATCAGAGAAAGAATGTGTAAAAGAAATTTTAAAGTTATTTAAGAAAAGCTATTAAAAAATAAAAAGGAGCGATATTGATTGGCAATTCTTAAAACCGAAGAACTAACCTATATATACAGCGAGGGTTCACCCTTTGAGAAAACGGCTGTTGACCATGTAAGCATTGAAATAGATGAAGGCGAAATGGTTGGAATAATAGGTCATACAGGTTCAGGAAAGTCCACACTTATACAGCATTTCAACGGACTTTTAAAAGCAACAAGCGGAAAAGTCCTTCTTGATGGCGTTGATATATGGGCGGACAAAACAAAAATACGTGATGTACGCTTTAAGGTGGGACTTGTCTTTCAATATCCCGAGTATCAGATTTTTGAAGAAACTGTATATAAAGATATAGCTTTCGGCTGTAAAAACATGGGGCTTGACGATACTGAAATAAAAAGACGTGTGCTTGAAACTGCCTCTGATATAGGACTGCCGGAAGAATTGCTGAAACGTTCGCCGTTTGAACTTTCAGGCGGACAGAAAAGACGTGTTGCGATTGCAGGAGTTATGGCAATGAAGCCGGAAGTGCTTATTCTTGACGAACCGTCCGCAGGACTTGACCCCGCCGGTCGTGACAAAATTTTTGAGTGTATAAAAAATTATCATGGAAAATATAAAAACACTGTACTTATAGTTTCCCATAGTATGGAAGATACAGCATCTTTTGCTGACAAAATTCTTGTAATGAATAAGGCAAAAGTATTTTGCTATGATGATACAGTCAACGTTTTTGAACGTGCGGAGGAAATAACACAGATTGGTCTTGACGTTCCGCAGATTACAAAAGTATTTATTGAACTGAAAAAGCGTGGTCTTGATTTCGAAAAAGAAGTATATACTGTTGACTATGCAAAGGAACTTTTACTTAAATATCTGAAGAAAGGAAAGTGACGGTAATTTGCTGAAGGATATTACAATAGGACAGTTTTTTCCGGGTGACAGCATAATTCACCATCTTGACCCACGGTTCAAAATAGTCATGACGCTTATTTTTATTGTCATGATTTTTACCGGTGAATCGCCGATATGTCTTGGAATAGGTGCAGTATACACTGTAACGGCTGTTATGCTTTCGGGGATAAAAATTAAAATGTTTGTGAAAAGCATAAAGCCGATTATGCCGTTTCTGCTTATTACAGCTTTTCTGAATATACTTTTTATAAATGGCGGGACAGTTTATTTTCATTGGAAGTTTCTGAAAATAACTTCTGAGGGAATTAACGTAAGTATTTTTATGATAATAAGGATAATTATGCTTATTGTCGGGAGTTCACTGCTGACATATACGACTTCTCCCGTAACGCTTACTGATGCAGTGGAGAGCCTGCTTTCACCGCTTAAAAAATTAAAATTCCCCGTTCATGAACTTGCAATGATGATGTCAATAGCACTCAGATTTATTCCTACACTGATTGAGGAAACAGACAAGATAATTTCCGCACAGAAAGCAAGGGGAGCTGAAATAGATACAGGAAGTCTTATAAACAGAGTAAAGAACCTTGTTTCTATATTGATACCGCTTTTTATTTCGGCATTCAGACGTGCGGACGAACTTGCAACGGCTATGGAGTGCCGTTGTTACAGCGGAGGAAAAGGGCGTACAAGATTACGTCAACTCAAATCATCGTCAAAAGACTATATAGCACTTGCATTCACTGTTTTTTTTCTGATGTGCGTTATAGTTGTAAATATGATTTATAGTTAGAGGAAGGCAAAAAATGGAAGATAATTTAAAAAGAGAGAATACAGAAACTGATAGAGATTTTAAAAAAGTAATTTCAGCTTTCGGCAGAAACAGATTTTTCAGATTTATGGATGAAAAAGGCATTTTCTGTTTTCTGTTGTCATTCGCAATTCCTGTTGCTGTAATGGTGTATGTTTTTGCATTGAATGAAATACACCCGTTCGGAAACAGACAGATGCTTGTTATTGATTCATGGCATCAATATTTTCCTTTTTTCCGTGTTGAGAGGGAAAAACTACTGAACGGCGGTTCGTTCTTTTATTCATGGCAAAATGGAATGGGTACAAATTTCCTTTCGCTTATATCTTACTATGCATCAAGTCCGCTGAACTGGCTTTCAATATTTTTCAGTGATGAAAACGTAAGAGATGCTTTCACTTTTATACTTATAGCAAAAATCGGATTCAGCGGTGCATTTTTCAGCTGTTTTTTACGATATACATACAAAAGAAAAGATATTTCAATATGTATATTTTCGGCAATGTTTGCACTTTGCAGTTATGTCCTCGGTTATTACTGGAATGTAATGTGGTTTGATACTATAGCAATTTTTCCGCTTGTAATGACAGGTATCGTTGCTATATGCCGTGAAAAAAAGTGGAAACTGTTTACATTTTCACTTGCATTGTCACTTATTTCAAGTTATTATATAGGGTATTTCACTTGTATATTTTGCATATTTATGTTTGCGGCTGCCGGTATCATTGAACCTAAAGGAATAAAAGATTTTTTTGTTAAATTATATATAATGGTTCGTTCCTCAATACTCGCAATAGCATTGTCTGCGTTTATGCTTATTCCTGCATATCTGGGACTTCAACTCACTTACAGTGCGAATAATACTTTTCCGAAAGAAACAACTTTCTATGAAAAATGGACAGATTTATTTGCAAATCTTATTTCTTTCAATCAGCCTGCAAAGGTTGAGGGATTACCTAATTTTGCTTGTGGAATGTTGGCGGTATTTCTTTTCGGTGTGTTTGTTTTTTCACTGGGAATTAAAATACGTGAAAAAATATCCGTGCTTGTGATGCTTGCTTTAATTGCCGTAAGCTGTAATATGAACAAACTTGATTATATATGGCATGGTTTTCACTTCACAAATCAGATACCTTACAGATTCGCATTTATATTTAGTTTTGTGCTTGTTTCTGCATCATTCCGTGCATATGATGTTATGATGAAAAAAGGTATAACTATATATCAGCTTATTCTTTCACTCGTTGCACCATCTGTTATTTTTTACCTTAATTACCGTAAAAATCCGAAAGACTTTGATTTCAGCAGTACAAATAAAACGATGTTTATAATAGCTGTTGCAGTTACAGTTTTACTTGTGATTTTCTCTTCAATTTTCGGTAAAAAAAGCAGAAACAATATTATTTTTATTCCCGTGTTGGCTGTTGTGTGGGGAACGTTTTTCATGTTATATACAGATTCCGATGACCATATAAAATTTGATGATTTTTTTGATAAAGAAAAAACAAACGCTTTACAGGCATCAATAATAATTTCCGCTTTATTTCTGATAATTTTCGCACTTGTGAAAATCCTGAACATAAAAAATCAGTCTTTGAGAAGTCATATTACAAGTATAGGTCTTGCGTTTGTATTGGGATTTGAACTTGTCGGAAACGCCTGCATAGGTGTGCAGACGGTTGACACATCAGACTATGTTTCATATCCCGACAAAAATGAACAGGTTCAGTCACTTCTTTCCTATGCACGGGAAAACGATGACAGTCTTTTTTACAGAACCGAAATGACTAAGAGTTATACTTTAAATGACAGTTCGCTTTATGGTTATTACGGAATTTCACAATTTTCTTCTTCCGCAAATGTTTCAGTAACAAAGTTTATGAAACGTATCGGATTATACGCATCTGAAGCAGGAAACAGATATTATTACAGAATTTCAACACCGGTAGTAAATTCAATTTTAGGATTGAAATATATTATTTCAAAAAAAGGTGCATTGCAGAGTGAGGAAATGGCACTGAATGCAGAAAAGGAAATAAACGGTGTTTATCTCTATAAAAATAATTATCCGCTTTCACTCGGTTTTATGATGAATGAAGATATTCTTAATATGTCGGAAAAACCGACTCCTAACCCTTTTGAATATCAGAATGATATAATAAGTTCCGCTACCGGAATTGAAGGCTGTTTTACGGCTCAGCCTGTGGCACTTGTTGACTATAAGAATATGACCGTAACAAAAAACGGATACGGCAATTATACATTTACACGTGAAAATAATAATATCTCGTCAAGTTCAATTTACAGCTATGAAGGCGTTGAAAATGGTTATCTTTACGGTTATGCAACAAACGGAAGCTGTGACAAATTGAATGTAAGGTGTAATGGTATTACTGTTGACAGTGAAGTGTCAATTGAAGATTATCCTATAATATTCCCTATGGGAAACGGACAGAAAGGCAGTACTTCAGATGTTGAAATATTTGCGAAAAGTGACAGTACGTCAGGCAGTTATAAACTAATGGTCTATGCACTGAAAAAAGACGTTTTTGAAGAGGCATATAAAAAACTTGCAGATGAACAGCTTGAAATCACATCATTCAGTGATACAGAAATAACAGGCAATATAAACGCCCTGAATGACGGTGTTATGTTTCTTTCTATTCCGTATGAAAAAGGCTGGAATGTTTATGTTGACGGTGAAAAAACAGAAACAACACAAGTACTCGGTTCTATGCTCGGCGTAAAATTAAGTGCGGGACAGCACAGCATAAAAATTAAATATACTCCTGACGGATTTATGACAGGTATTGCTGTATCATGTACAGCACTGATAATTTGCGGAATTGTTATATTTTTTGATATAAAACGCAGGAAAAAGAAAGAAAATCAGCCCGATTTGCCTGAAAATGAAATTACTGAAAATGCAGATATTTCGGAAAATATACATGAAACGGAGGCAGAAAATGAGAAATCTGAAAGTGATGATATCATACAGGGGGACTAATTATCACGGTTTTCAAAGGCAAAGTAATGCCTTGACCGTTCAGGAAGTCCTTGAAAAGCACGTTTCAAAAGTTCTTAATGAAAATGTCTGTATAACAGGCTGTTCAAGAACTGATACAGGAGTTCATGCAAACAGTTTCTGTTTTAATGTACACACGGAAAGCAAAATAAATACACGTGGATTTGTAAGAGGCGTAAACGGAGAACTCCCCGATGATATATCAATTTTAAGCTGTGAGGACGTTCCCCTTGATTTTCATGCACGTTTTGACTGTAAGGGCAAGGAGTATATTTATAAAATGCATTGCAGTGAATCAAAAAATCCTTTTGCACCTGATTTGATGTTTCATTACAGAAGAAAATTTGATATTGATTCAGCAAAAAAGGCTTCAAAGTACTTTGTGGGAACACATGACTTTGCATCTTTTTGTGCTGACTGTACAAATGTTTCAACAACTGTACGTACTATTTATTCCTTTGAAATAGAAAATTATGGTGATACGGTGATAATGCTTGTAAAAGGCGACGGTTTTTTGTATAATATGATTAGGATTATTGCAGGCACTCTTATAGACGTAAGTGAAAAGAAAATTTCGCCTGACGATATTCCGGAAATTCTTTCCGCAAAAAACCGCCTTAAAGCAGGAAGAACCGCTGTAGCACATGGGCTTTATCTTAACAGAGTGTTTTACAGTGAAGAAGAAATATATGTGTGAGAACAGAAGATTTCTATATAAGGAGGGATATTAAGTGCCGATTTATGATGCAGACGATATAGTTGAAATTAAAAACCGTAAAAAAAAGAAAAAACAGCGTGTGAAATTTCTTATATTTCTGCTTGTTACGGCAATAGCTGTGTGCTTGTATTGTACAAGGGATATGTGGCTTTCAAAAATGAGAGGAATAGGACAGCAGTATAAGACAATAATCAATTCCGGACAGCTTGCAGACGGAAATTTTCCCATAGAGATAAGCGGAGAATATAATTATCAGCTACGGCAGACTCAGGACAAAATTATTGTATTGAGTGACGTTAATGTTTGTTTTTATAATTCAGACGGTACGTTAATGAGAAAGCGACAGCACGCATATACTAATGCAGTACTGCGAGCAGCCAGCGGAAAAGCATTGATTTATGAAATAGGCGGTAATGATTTCTGTGTTGAAGATGAAGAAGGAATTTTATATAAAAGTCATTTTGATAATAATATAATGTTTGCAAGGATAAGTTCGGAGGGATATACGGCAGTTGTCACAACTTCTGAAAATTATGACTGTGAAATATTCGTATATGACAGAAAAGGAAATGTTATTTATGAAAGAAAATGTATGGAACACGTCAACGACCTCAGCTTTATAAATGAAAGTGACGGTTGTGTTATAAGTTACATAATGGCTGAAAACGGTTCTCTTACAACATCTGTACAGAAAATAATATTTACTGAAAGTACGGAAAAATGGACATCGCCCGGAATTGATACAGTCGGACTTGATGTTTTCGGTTATTCGGACGGGGCTTTTGTGCTTGGATTTGATGCTTGCGGATATGTAAACGAAAACGGACAGATAAGTTCATATTACCGCTATGACGGTGACATCGGAGGAGGAGCAAGCAGTGACGGAATGTCTGCTGTAATTATAAACAATGATGACAGACGTAAATATGTTATGGTACTTTTCAGTGGAGGAGCTACAGAACCTCTTATAATTGACCTCGGACAGCGGGCGGTTGATGTGGCAGTACATGATAAACTCGCATATGTGATGTGTAAAGAGGAAATACGTGCATATGATTTCAGCGGAAAACTTCGTTCCAAAGCAGCTATATCAGATTCATATACGGGCTTTGTAAGAAGCAGTGAGCATATTTTCCTTAAAGGCTATAATAAAATTGACAGAATTGACTATGAAAGCTGATATTTTTATGAAAGGAGGATATTTATGAATACTCAATTATGGTGGCTTTATGATGTTGTAGCCGTTGCGATATTTCTGGTATGTATTTATTTATCGGGAAGAAAGGGCATTTTTAAATCTCTCATAACTGCTGTCGGGTGCATACTCAGTGTTTTTATTTCAGTATCAATAAGTGGTACTGTTTCAGATACGTTGTATAAAACGACAGTAAGGGACGGCAATATCAATAAACTTGAAAAAACTCTTATTGATGTTGACATATCGTCAGATATGAAAAACGCACTTGAAGAAATGGGATACAGTGTAATTGTAAACACTAAAAAGCTTGATGAAATTCTTGACTCAGATAAGAATCTTGATGAACAGCTTTATAAGTATATGAACAATATAAACGGAAAAGTTGTTGACGATGAGGAAAGTTTTCAGAAAGCACTTAATGTGTGTTATGCATCAGTTATGAAGAAACTTATTTCCGGTGATATGAGTAAGTATGCAGTTGAAACCGCATCACGCAAGATTATTGACGGAAAAACAGATTTCGGCAGCCTTATCAGACAGATAAAAGACGGTGACAAAAGAAAGGATACGGCAAAAATAATTTCCGATGATTACGTTGCGGACGCATATAAAAACGTTATACGGCTTGTTGTTATTTTAATATCGTTTGCTTTGATATTTATTATCACTCTTCTTACAGTAAAAGCAATGACTGAAGGACAGATGCAGACGGAAAATTCTACAGGTTCATATATTGCAGGGGGTGCGTGCGGAATAATAACAGGGGCGATTATAGTATTTATATCAGCCGTTATAGTAAAGCTTTGTGCTATTATGGGAGACAATGAAATGCTGTTTTTCGGTAACGAAGCTATTGAGAAAACATATATTTTCAGATATGCTTACAATTTTTTGAAGATTTGAGGAATAATTCCGAAAAGTCTGAATTTATTGTTTTATATTTATATAATTAAGATTTTCAGAAAAGTAATTCCTGAAAGTTCTTAGAGATTTACTATATTTCCGTAAGAATATTTTTCGGAGATACAGTAAAAATAATTACAGGGGGAAAAGCCTGATATGATAATGTGCAGTAAATGTAAAAAAAGACCTGCGGTTGTATTTATTACATCTGTTCAGGGAAATGAAAAGAAGAATGAGGGACTTTGTCTTACGTGTGCAAGAGAGCAGAAAATTCCGCAAGTATCGGAATATTTGGAAAAATTCAACATAACGAATGAGGAAATTGACCAGCTTTCCGACCAGATGATGAGTATGCTTGACGGTGACAGTTTTGAAATGGGCGGTTCAGATCTTATGCCCAACTTTATTTCAAATATTTTCGGAGTAAATGATTCCGAAAACAAGAACGGCGATAAACCGGGGGAGATAGAGTCAAAAAATGATTCCGACAAAAAGCCGAACAGCGAAAAACGTGGACTTTTCGGCGGAAACAAACGTGAAAAGAAACCAAAAGAACTTAAATTTCTCGGAAGTTATTGTACAAATCTTTCGCAGAAAGCGGCAAACGGTGAACTTGATAATATTGTAGGACGTGACAAAGAAATTGCACGTGTAGTACAGATTCTTTCAAGAAGAACAAAAAATAATCCATGCCTCATCGGTGAACCGGGCGTAGGAAAGACTGCTATTGCAGAGGGAATTGCTCAGCGTATAAATGACGGAAATGTTCCTTTTAACCTTGCTGACAAGAAAGTATATCTGCTTGACCTTACTGCACTTGTTGCCGGTACTCAATTCAGGGGACAGTTTGAAAGCCGTGTTAAAGGTCTTGTTGATGAAGTAAAGCGTGAGGGGAATATTATTCTCTTTATTGATGAAGTTCATAATCTTGTAGGAGCAGGCGATTCGGAGGGTTCAATGAATGCCGCAAATATCCTTAAACCCGCTCTTTCAAGAGGTGAAGTGCAAGTTATAGGTGCGACTACTTTCAGCGAATACAGAAAATATATTGAAAAAGATTCTGCCCTTGAAAGACGTTTCCAGCCTGTAACCGTAAATGAACCGACAATTGAAGAAACAGTTGATGTACTTCTTGGAATTAAGAAATATTATGAAAATTATCACAGAGTTCATATTTCGGACTATTTAATCAGAGTTTGTGCAGTACTTTCAGAAAGATATATAACAGACCGTTTTCTTCCTGACAAGGCTATTGACCTGCTTGACGAGGGTTGTGCAAGGGCGTGCATACGTTCTCCTGAAATTGCCGAATATGATAAACTGAAAAAGGAAATTTCAGTTCTTGAGGGTATGGAAAAGAGTATTTCAGAACAGAGTGAACCCGACTATCAGGCACTTGCTGAAGTAAAGGGAAAACTCATTCATGCCCATGAACAGGAAAAAACACTTAAAGAAAAGGCTGAAAGCGTTCAGGTGACAGAAGAGGACATCGCAAAGGTTGTCGAACTTTGGACGGGTATTCCTGCAAATAAAATTGCTGAAACAGAGTTTCTTAAAATCGCAAAACTTGAGGGTGCTTTGAAAAAAAGAGTACTCGGACAGAATGAAGCTGTTGAAACTCTTGCAAGAGCTATAAAGCGTACAAGAGTACGTCTTAATAAACGCCGTCGTCCTGCATCGTTTATTTTTGTAGGACCTACAGGCGTAGGAAAGACAGAACTTGTAAAGGCACTTGCAGAAGAAATGTTCGATTCTCCCGAACCGCTTATAAGACTTGATATGACAGAATATATGGAGAAACATTCCGTTGCAAGAATGATAGGTTCGCCTCCCGGATATGTAGGATATGACGAAGCAGGACAGCTTACAGAAAAAGTCCGTCGCCGTCCTTATTCGGTAATACTTTTTGACGAAATCGAAAAGGCACACCCCGATGTAATGAATATACTGATGCAGATTCTTGACGAAGGAAAAGTTGATGATGCTCACGGCAGAACAATAAACTTTGAAAATACTATTATCTGCATGACATCAAATGCAGGTTCAACCGATAAAACACTCGGAGTAGGCTTTAACAGGACTGAAAACGAAATTTCACGTGATAAAGCAATGAAAGGTTTGCGTGAGTTCTTGCGACCTGAATTTATAAGCCGTATAGACGAAATAGTTGTATTTAGACAACTCAGCAAGAATGATTTCGCAAGTATTGCGTCCCTTATGCTTGATGAAATGATTGAACCGCTTTCAGAAAAGAATATAAGTATAAGCTATGACGGAAAAGCACTTTCGCTTATTGCTGAAAAGTCTTATGGAAAACCATATGGTGCAAGAGATATACGCCGTGTAATAAGACAGGAAATTGAGGACAGAATAGCAGAAATAATAATTGAAAAGGCTTCTGAAATAAGCAGTATTGATATTTCTGCCGATGGTGATAATCTTGTTGTCAGTGCAAAAGAAAAAAAGGAGCAGTAAAAAAATGAAACTGAAATTGACAGTTGCTGCATTGCTTCTGTGTATAACTGCCGTTTCATGCAGTAATAAGAATGATTCTTCATATACAAGCCCCGAATCGTCGGGAGCATCAATAAAGGGTATAGAAAGTTCAGATGAAGTTGTTGAACTTCCCGACAGTGAAACGGCTATGAAAAATAAATTCAAGGACGTTCCGACAGCAGAAAGCGGCCCTGTAATAAGCGTAAATAATGTTACGGCAAAAGCAGGAGAAACAGCGGAAGTAACCGTTTCTGTAAAAGGTGCTGACCTTAATTGGAGTATGTGCGGTATACATCTTACTTATCCTGATGTACTTGATTGTGTTCTTATGGACGAAGAAACAGATTCCGTAAAATTCAAGAAAGGAGTAGCTTCTCAATATAATACAGGCTTTATTTCCCTTGAATGTCGCTGGCAGAATAAAAACCCTGAAGAACTTATGAAAAAACATCTCAGTGCATTATTCTTTACGGTAATGTTTAACGGAAATGACGGTCAGGACGGAGACATTGCAACTTTCTATTTTGACGTTCCGAAAGATGCAGAACCCGGAACAGTTTATCCTATAGGTTTCTATTATATGGAAACGGATATGTTCAGAAATATTGAAGGTGATGAGTCATTTGAAAAATACGCTTTTGAACACTTGCAGGAAGGCTCAATAACAGTCGAATAAAATTCAAAGGGGAACGAAATTGTTCCCCTTTTCAGCCTGTCAAAAAAGTCCACAAATAAGCATAGTTGAAACGAAATCAGGACGCAAAAAACGGAATAAATATCGGTA